>CAZPWT010000063.1:0-153811 GCA_964590435.1 uncultured Planctomycetia bacterium | reverse complement strand
CTCCCGCGCAGGTGACTTGCGAAATGCCATGGCTGCCCCCTCTCCAGAGGACCGCCGGCCCTACAACCCCTCATGGGATCGCTCGCCGGTCACCCTATTCATCGGCCAGCCGGGGGGTGCAACTCCGGTCATGCACCCCCGATCCGAGGTGCATGAGCGGCATTGCATCGGGTGGGGGGACGGGAAACTGCAAAGACAAAAAGGATAACTCTCAAGCAAACGACAAACTGCAAACGACAAGTCGGGCGGTTCGTCGAATTGCTTGCCGGGCGCTACGATCGGTGAGTTTCCGCGCCCGCGTGAGCGGGGTCGGCGATGGCCCCAAAACTTCTTTTGCGGCCGCTGCTTCTTCGCTCGCCGCGTGCGCTACAATTCCCCGGTCAAGCCTGCCGGCGGGGGTCGGCGGCTTCTGAGGAACCCTCCATGCGCCTTCTCGCCACGCTCGCCGTGCTCTGCCTCGCCACCGTTTCCGTGGCCCAGGAGCCGGAAGCCGACCCCCTGGAACAGCAGATCGCTCAACTGCGCAGCCGTTACCTTCGTGAGCGCGAAGCCGCCGCGGAGGAGATCATCAAGTTCGGCGAAAAGATCACGCCGCGCGTCACCGAGCTGCTCCGCGACGCCGACCCGCGCGTCCAGCGCTCCGCCGTCGAGATCCTCAGCCGCATCGGCACCGTCACCAGCATCCAGCCGCTCCTCCCCCTTCTCACTCACCCGGACGCCTCGATCCGCGAGCAGGTGCGCGAATCGTTCCTGGCGCTGGGACGCGCGGTGAGGCCGGCGCTGGAAGCGGCGCGGGATGCCGATGCGAAGGCGGCGCCGGACATCCAGGAAATGCTGAAGGAGATGACGCAGACGGAGATTGAGGAAGCGTTCCGGGGCGAGGTGACGGAGGACGGGTCGAGCGGCTTCTACACGGGGCAGTTTGCGAAGTTGAAGGCGCTGGGGCCGGACATCGGGCCGATGCTGGCGGCGATGGTGGCGGACGGGTTCGAATTCGCGCGCGACACGGCCGGCCGGGGGCGCTTCCGGATCATGGCGATCGATGCGATGGCGGACATCGGGTACGTGGAGGGAGTCCCGGACCTGCAGCGCCTGGCGCAGGGAGGCGGGGACGTGGCGCGGGCGGCGGCGGGGGCGCTTTGGCGGCTGGGGCAGAAGGAACCGGCGCAGGCGATCGAGGCGGAGCTGAAGGCGGTGCTGGACACGGGGCCGGCGCAGACGCGGGCGCTGACGCAGAGCTATCTTGCGGAGATCTATTCGCGGACGGACCAGTACGAGAAGGCGGTCGAGATGTACCAGTCGACGATCGCCACGTCGGGCGGGCTCCAGGGGACGGTGCAGTACAACCTGGCCTGTGCGTACTCGCGGATGGGGAAGAAGAAAGAAGCGGTCGATGCGTTGCGGCGGGCGTACGACGGCGGGTTCCGCAATGGGACCTGGATGAAGAAGGACGGCGACCTTGAGGCGATCCGTGGCGAGGCCGGGTACAAGGAGATCGAGCGGAAGATGAGCAACGTCGAGCTCGACGACCGGGGTCCGGCGCAACCGGAACCACCGAGCGGCGGCGGACGGTCGGAGTAAGCGGGCGAGGAGACTGTCCCTTTCGGGCGCCGCAAACGTCCCATTTGGCCCCCGCCTTCCGGCCTGAATCGCGCGATTTCGCCGCAATCGCCCTTCAGCACAAGATTTGCAACGATTCTCCCCCAACGAACCCCTTTCGGGGTCGTACCACTATGAAGATGGCTTGGTCCCCGGGGAGCTTGCGATGGCGGGTCAACGGCGGTGTTACCGCTGCGAAACGACGTTCGACGGGGGAAACTCCGTCTCGTCGTCCTGCCCCCGGTGCGGGACCATGGTGTTCGACGACGACACTCGGGCGACGCTGATCCCGCAGGCGTACGGGCCGGGCGCGATCATCGAGGGGCGCGACCACCCGACGCCGAAGACGCGGCCGGCGGTCGATCCCGGCGCCAAGACGGTCGCGCTCGGGCCCCAGGACATCATCGTCCCCAGCGACGCGCACTTCCCGCAGATCAGCCGGATCGGGCACTACGACGTGCTCGGCGAAATCGCGCGCGGCGGAATGGGCGTCGTCTATCGCGCCCGCGACACCAAGCTGAACCGCCTCGTCGCGGTCAAGGTGCTCCTCGAAGGGAAGCACGCCTCCTCGGAGACCGTGGAGCGCTTCCTCCGCGAAGCGCAATCGACGGCGCGGCTGAGGCACCCGGCGATCGTGCCGATTTACGACATGGGGGTGCACGACGGGCACAACTACCTGGTGATGGAGTACATCGTCGGGCAGCCGCTGTCGGCGCTGGTGCATGCGCGGGACATGTCGCCGCAGCGGGCGGTGGACCTGATCATCCAGGTGGCGGACGCGGTGGAGCATGCGCACCGCGAGGGGATCGTGCACCGCGACCTGAAGCCCGCGAACATCCTCGTGGACACGGAGTGGCGCGCGAAGGTCACGGACTTCGGGCTCGCGAAGGCGGGGAAGGGCGGGAGCGACCTGACGAAGTCGGGGACGGCGATGGGGACGCCGTACTACATGCCGCCGGAGCAGGCGCGGGGGGACATGCGGCTCGTGGATGCGCGGAGCGACGTCTACGCGATGGGCGCCGTGCTGTACGAGTGCCTCTGCGGCCAGCCGCCGCTCATCGGCGAGAACGACATCGACACGATCATCAAGGTCATGAACGAGGACCCGATCGCCCCGTCGGTCAAGAATTCCGCGGTGCCGAAGGACCTCGACCCCGTCTGCCTCAAGTGCCTCGAGAAGGACCCCGCGCGGCGCTACCAGAGCGCCCGCGAGCTTGCCGACGAACTCCGGCGCTTCAAGAGCGGCGAAGGCGTCCTCGCGCGCGGCTCGGGGCCGCTGTCGAGGGTGATGAGGAAGGCGAAGCGCCACCGGGGGCTGCTGGTGGCGGGGTTCGTGGGGTTCGCGGCGGCGGTGACGCTGTTCGGGATCCTGCGGCTTGGGCGCGACGCGCGCCGCCGGAACGGGGACCCGAACCCGGCGCCGGTCGTCCAGGCGCGCCAGAACGTCCCTTTCTACGAACCCCGCGAAGCGGGCTGGGCGGGCGAAGGCTGGGCCGTGACGACCGAGGGCGGCGAAGAAGCGTGGAGCGCGTACGGCACCGCGCCGCGGACGCTCGTCGCCACCGGCGCCCACGACGGCTCACTCCGGCTGTTCTTCAACGTGCTCGCCGACCGCGCGCATCCCGGCGAAGTCACCGTGCGGCTGTTCGGGAACCCGACGCGCCCGGACGAGGGGTACAAGGTCACCATCAAGCGCTCCGGCGCCGCGTTCCTCATCGAGGCCTCGCGCCAGAGCGAGGCCGGCCGGAAATCCGACCGCGGCATGGTCCGCGCCGACCGCCGCTGGCTCCCCGTCCTCATCGAGCGCCGCATCGACGGCCTCTGGGTCCGCGCCGGCCCCGGCGGCACTCCCATCGCCCTCCTCTTCGATCCCGAGCCCGGCTTCCGCCGCGACAACCGCCAGGTCTCCCTCGCCGTCTCCGGCGGCGCCGCCCGCGTCGGCGGCCTCACCCTCGAGGGCGAGTCCGCCGCCTACCGCCGCTCCAGCGTCGGCGTCGGCGACCGCCTCTTCGAAGCCCAGGCCTGGGAAGCGGCGCGCGAGCAGTACCGCTTCTCCATCCCCGACAACCCGGCGATCGACCTGGACTGGGAAGCGGTGTACAAGCTGGCGCTCTGCGACGAGATGCTGGCGAGTCTCTCGAAGGAGGCGACTCTCTGGCGCGACGCGGCCGACGGCCTGGCGCGTTTCCTGAGGGGCGCGAGGACGCCCGTCTCGGAGGTCGGCGCGAGGCAGGCGCTCGCGCTGGCGGTCGCGCAGCTCGACAACGCCGGCGACTACGCCGACGTGCTTCCCGTGACCACCGACGTCGCTTCACGCAACCACCAGGCCGCCACGTCGTACACGGCCGACGACGACCGCAAGCTCGGGAACATCTTCCGGTTCCTGCAGCTCGAGAACAGCGACAACGTGGAGCCGTCGGTGCTGGCGGCGGCGGTGTTGCGCGAGACGGCGGCGTGCCCGGAGCGGCCGGATGCGCATTGCGCGCGGGCTTTCCGGGCGCTCATGGAGGCGTTCTACCGGCGGGGGATGAACGCCGACGCCGAGCGCGTCGGGGGCGAGTGCGTCTCGATGGCGGAGGACCTGCTCAAGCTGCAGCGCGAGGCGCGGTCGCGGAAGGTCCCGGATGCCGACGCGATCGCGGAAGCGGCGCGGCGGTACGGGACGTCGGCGGAGATGGAGGACCTGAAGCGCCGGGCGCGGGAGATCCAGGTGCGCTCGATGGCCGCGGGCGGGAGGACGATGGAAGCGGTGAAGCTGGTGGACGGGTGGATCAACGCGGCGTCCGGCGAGGGAGAAGTCGGGACGCGGGCGCTTCTCATGCTGCTCAAGGCGGACCTGCTGAGGCTGGGCGGCGCGCTCGCGAAGGCGTGCGACGTGTACCGCCAGCTCGCGGGGTGGGAGAACGAGATCTACAGCATCCCGGCCACGCAGCAGCTCGTGCGGACGCTCTCCGCCCTCGGGGAACCGGCGCAGGCGGCCGCCGTCCTGAACGGGTCGCAGGTCCTCCAGTCGCGCGCCCCCGGCATCGTCGCCTATGAACGCGCCTTCCTCGACCTCGCCCGCGGCGACCGCGACGCCGCCCGCGAGGACTTCCGGCAGGTCGCCGCCGCCGACACCGACGCCATGCTCGCCGGCGCCGCGCGCTACATCATCGGCGCTTCTACCCGGAAAGACCTCACGCTCGCCGTCCCCCTCATCCCGTCCGCCCCGGCGCTCGTCGAGTTCTTCAACGCCGTCGCCGCCGAGGTCGCCGGCAAGGACTCCGAGGCGCTCGCCTCCTACCGCAAGGCCGAATCCCTCAGCATGGGCCGCGATACGCCCTTCTGGCTCAGCAAGCAGCGCCGCCTGGCGCTGGAAGCGCGGGGCGTGCCGCGATAGGCTCGGGCGATGCGCCCTTCCCTCTACCTCGTCGACAATTTCGACTCGTTCGCCTGGAACCTGTTCCAGGCGCTGTCGGCGCTCGGGGCGCGGGTGGAGGTGGTGCGAAGCGACCGGGCGACGCCTCGCGCAGCATTGCGCCGCGACCGGGTGGTGCTGTCGCCGGGCCCGTGCGGCCCGGCGGAGGCCGGCACGGCGATGGCGGTGGCGCGTGCGGCGGCGGGGAGGCGGCCCGTGCTGGGGGTGTGCCTCGGGCACCAGGTGCTGGCGGCGGCGTTCGGGGGGCGGGTCGGCCGGGCGCCGAAGCCGGTGCACGGCCGGACGTCGCCGGTCCGCCACGACGGCTCGGGGGCGTTTCGCGGGCTGCCGTCGCCGTTTCCGGCGGCGCGCTACCACTCGCTCGCGGTGACGCGGATGCCCGAGGGGTTCGTGCGGACGGCGTGGACCGCGGACGGCGTGGTGATGGGGATGCGCCGCGGCGAGCTGGAGGGATGGCAGTTCCACCCGGAGTCGTACCTGACGGAGCACGGAACCGCGCTCCTGAGGGCCTGGCTGCGAAGCTGAACTACGGCATCGGCGCGGGAGGGCCCGACGGGCCGGTTGCCGGCGGCGCCGCGGCTGCCGGCTCCGGGACGACGGCCGGCGGTGCGACCGGCGGTTGCGGCGCCAGTGCCGCCTTCTCCCGCGCTTCCTTCTCTTCTCGCTCGCGCCTCTCCCGGTCCTTCCTCTCCTCCGTCTCGCGCGCCTGCCTCAGCTCCTCCTGGAACGCCTCGCGCCGGACCGAATCCTCCACCTCCCGCATCTGCCGGCGGAATTCCCCCAGAGTCCGGCCCAGGGTGCGCGCCACCGTCGGGAGATTCTTCCCGTACAGGAGGATCCCAAGGATCACCAGCGCCCCGAACTCCATGGGGCCGAGGCCCGAGAAGAAAGCCAGCGAGGTCACGGTCGCCGCCTCCTAATTCGGCACGAACAGCTTCTTCCAGTACTCCGCATCTTTCAGCGTGTCCGGAATCTGCTGGTAGCCGTCCTTCAGGCGCTTGAAGTCCTCGATCGTCAGCTTCTTCATGTAGAAGAGCGCGCCGGCGGCGCCGAGCACGAGCGCCAGCACGATCAGCAGGTAGACCAGCAGGCGCTTCGAGCGCTTCTTCGGGGCTTCCTCGCCTTCCTTCTGCTCGCCCGCCTGTGAATCCTCCGCCGAAGCCGTGGCGCCTTTTGCCGCCGCTCCCTTGAGCCCCGGCTTGAGCGGGCCCTTGCCGGCGCCCATCCGGCGGGTCTCGCCCTTCGGCGGCTCCGGCGCCTTCGGGTTCCGGACGACGACGGCCTTGCCGCCCGGCTTATCAGAAGCGCGGACCTCGAAGTCGGGGAGCTGGCTTTCGGCGATGAACCCGGAGTCGTCGGGCTTGAGCATGCGGTGCCCGCCCTCGGGAGCGGCGGTCGGGATCGGGCCCGAGCCCGGCGCGCGGCTGAGCTTTCCCGAGGCCGCTGCGGGCGCCCGGCTCGGCCGGCCTTTCGGCGGCGCCATCTCGGCCGCGGCCCCCGGCGGCAACTCGAACGCCGGCGCCTTGTCCGGGATCACGCTCACGTCGTCCAGCGGCGACACCAGCGGCTTCGACTCCGCGTCGATCCCCGACGGCAGCTTCCCCGCGGGAGTCATCGCCCCTTCCGTCATCCCCGCCACCTGCTCGCGCGCCGCCGGCGGCACCGCGAGATCCTCCGGCGGCAGCTTCCCGGCCGGCGTCGGCTTCGGGATGTCCACCGGCGTGTACAGCCGCGTCTTGTCCTTCTTCGGCTGCCCCACCGCCATCGGGTCCCCGAATGCCCCCTGCACCTGCGGCGCTTCGGACTTCTTCTCACGCTCCGCAAGCTCCACGCGGAACGCCTCGGAGGGCGTCTTCCCGCCGGCGCGAGCGGCCTCGAAGCGCGTGGTCCCGGGCTTCGGCGCCTGGGCCCCGGGCTTGGCCGGCGCAAACCGGTCCGTCGCGGGCTTCGCGCTCGCCGCGGCCCCCGTCACCGTCGCCGGGCGCGGAGGCGGCGCCGCAGGCTTCTCCAGGTTGAACGCCTCCGTCTTCGGCTTCGACACCGGCATCGGCGCCGCCGCCACCGGCCTCGGCGAAAACCGCCCCGTCTGCGGCTTGCCCGCCGGCGGTACCGGCTTCGGCGTCTGCTCGAACGGGGAGGGAAGCGGCGCGGGCGTCTTCACGCCGACCCCTTCGTCCGTCAGCCCCGGCTTGGGCATCGGCTTCGGCGTCGGCACGCCGGGGCGCATCGCGGCGGCCGGGGACGTGGCCGTGCGCGGCGCCGGCGGCCTGGGCGTCCCTCCGCCCACCACCGGCACCACCGGGATGTCGTCGTTGCTCCGCGGCGGCTTCGACGGCTCGTTCGCGGCGCCGACAAGAAGCGGCGGCCCCGCCGATTCCGCCGAATCCGCCCCCACCTCGAGCCCGCCGTCCAGGTGGTCGATCGTCAGGCTCACCAGCTTCATCAGCTCGATCAGCTTCGGCCCGTTCACCACCCCCGCCCGGAGCATCATCTGCCCCAGCGGCAGCCCCGTGTCCTTCTGCTGCTTCTGCAGCTCAAGAAGGGCGTCCCGCGCGACGATCCCGCGCTCGACCGCGATGTTGCCGAGGATGATGTCCTTCAGGTCGGGCATTTCGGCTCCGTAGGATTCAGGAATTCACGAGCCTGCATGTTAATTCGCGGATGCGCGGAATGAAAGCTGAGAAGGGAGGCCGGGGGTGGCGGATGAAAAAAAAGAGCCCGCAATCGCGGGCTCCTGGACTTCGCGTACGCCGATCGGCCTGCTAGACCGTCACCTTCCACTGGCGAAGGGGCTTCTGGACCTTGCCGGCGCGGATGCAGCGCGTGCAGGCCCAGATCCGCTGCGACTTGCCTTCGACGAGCGCGCGGACCTTCTGGAGGTTCGGGCGGAAGAAACGCCGCGTCACGCCGGTCGTCTTCTTGCCGACGCCGCCGTCGCGCTTCGCCTTTCCGCGCTGGACGATCATGTTTCCGATCACGGGCTTGCGGCCGCACAGCGAGCACATCTGGGGCATGGCTGGGTCTCCGAATGAGCGGGGCATCATAGCGGCGCGCCCGGTCCTGTCAACGGGCGCGTGAAATTCCCGCCCGCGGTTCCCCCCTTTTCGCCGTCCGCTCCCCGTGCTAACCTCCTCGGCACAATGATCTGGGGCCTCCGCGGCACATTCGCTGTCCTGCTCGCCTTCCTCGGCGCGCGTCTCGCCACCATCTGGTGGCACCAGTCCTACCCGAACGACTCCCCGCAATGGTGGTGGGGCTCCCTAGCAGGCCTCCTCTTCGCAGGCATCTTCATCTCCGTCGAGGTCGCATTCACCCGCCGATTCGTCGCCCTCATCTCCACCGTCCTCTTCGGCGTCATGTTCGGGTTCATCGCCTCCTACCTTTTCACGCAGACCCTCTTCCTCCTCCCGGTTATGAACGAGGCCGAGTCCTGGTTCCGCGAGTGGACCCAGTACTCCTGCATGGCCATCTTCGTCTACCTCGCCGTGGTCGGCATCCTCCAGTCCAAGGACGATTTCAAGTTCGTCATCCCCTTCGTCGAGCTCAAGAAGGAGGAAAAAGGCCCCAAGCCCCTCCTCCTCGACACCAGCGTCATTATCGACGGCCGCATCGCCGACGTCATGGACATGCGCCTCCTCACCAGCCGCATCATCCTCCCGCGCTTCGTCCTCGTCGAACTCCAGCAGGTCGCGGATTCGCAGGACAAACTGAAGCGCAACCGCGGCCGGCGCGGGCTCGACGTGCTGAACCGGATCCAGAACTCGAAGGGCGCGGTGATCGAGATCTACGAGGGAACGCCGCCGGGGGCGGAAGGCGTGGACGGGAAACTGGTGTCGCTGGCAAAGTTCCTCGACGCGCGCGTCGTCACCAATGACTTCAACCTGAACAAGGTGGCGCAGCTGCAGGGCGTGGAGGTGATCAACCTGAACGACCTCGCGCTGGCGATGCGCCCCGTGATCCTGCCGGGCGAAACGCTCGAGGTGAAGGTCCAGAAGCCCGGCGAAGGCCACGGCCAGGGCGTCGGCTACCTGGACGACGGGACGATGGTCGTCGTCGAGGGCGGGTACCACCGCATCGGCGAGTCCGTGCCGATCAGCGTCACCAGCGTGATCCAGACCAGCGCCGGCCGGATGATCTTCGGCCAGGTGAAGGGCCAGTCGCAGGTCCCGGGAACTCTCGCGAGCTCCACCCCGACGCCGCCCGTCGATACGCGGGGCGGACGCGGCGGGTCCCGCGGGGCACGGCCGAAGACCGACGTCCTGCCCAGCCCCTTCCCCGGCCCCGCCCAGGGCGACCGCCGCGGCGGCCGGCCCAAGACCGATATTCTCCCCAGTCCTTTCCCCAACCCTTCCGCGCCCAATCCGCAGAAGCCGGAGCCCGGCCCGTCGGCGGGCCAGCGAAACCGAACCGGCGACCGCCGCCCGTCAGATGCCGGCGGACCGCAGGACTTCTCCCTTCACCCGTCCTCGCCCGACGCCGGCCCGTCTCCAGGCGACTCCGACCCGTTCCTGGCGAGCAATGGCGGGCAGGACGGCGCAAAGAAGGGCAGCGACGCGCCTGCGGCGGGGAGTCCGCCGCAGAAGGGGAGCGGCGCCCCGGTGGCGGGGCCGGCGGCCAAGGGCGACCTGGGCCGTCCGCGGTAGCTTGCGTGCCTGAATCCTCCCCGACCGCCGCCAGGAACCCGGAGAGGGTCTTCATCGACCTCGGCGCTTACCGCGGAGACACGCTCGAACTGGCGATGCTGACCTGCGATCCGTTCGATCGCTACTACGCTTTCGAACCCTGCCGGGGGAGCTTCGACGCCCTCCGCAAGGCGTTCGCCGGCCGCGCCGACGTCGTCTGCCACCAGGCCGCTGCCGGAACGACCGACGGCGAGACCAGGCTCTTCCTCCACAAGGACGCCACGGGCTGGCTCTCCCGGCTGTTCGGCAACAAGAACGCCGCCGAGGGGCATTCCACGATGGCCGAAAAGTCCAACGTGGACCCGGGAAGCTTCGAAACCGTGCCGGTCGTCAACCTCTCGCGCTTTCTCAAGGAAACCGTCCGACCTGAAGACGACGTCACGCTCAAGGTGGACATCGAAGGCGCCGAATACGATCTGCTGGAGAAGCTGCTGGACGACGGCACGATCGCGCTCGTCGACAAGCTCTACTGCGAGTGGCACCGGCACAAGGTGCCGATCGCGGCGGGGAGGCATGAAGCGCTTCTCGAGAGGCTTGCAAAGGCCGGGTTTCCGCTGACCGGCGAGAACGAGAAGGACGAGTTCCATCTCGTGGCGCGGCGCGACATGCTCCTCACCGTGGTGATCGCGACGTTCAACCGGTCGGCGGTGCTGAAGCAGCTCCTGGATCACCTGCGGAACCAGACGGACATGAAGTTCGAAGTGGTGGTCGCGATCGACGGGTCGACGGACGACACGGAGGCGATGCTGGCGGCGTACCGGGAGACGGCGCCGTTCCCGCTGCGCTGGCTGAACACGGGGAACACGGAGACGTACGGGCTTGCCGAGGCGAGAAACAAGGGGATCCGCGACGCCCGCGGCCGCGCCGTGGTCATCCTCGACGACGACAGCTTTCCCGAGCCGGGGTTCGTGGCCGCGCACAAGAAGTCCGTCACGCCCCGGACGCTGACCGGCGGGATGCGCACCTCCGTCGACCCCTCCGACAACCTTCGCCTCAAGATGGCCGAATACCTCGAGGTCTACGGCGACTGCACGCCGAAGCGCTTCCGCCCGTTCAAGAAGTACGTTGCGAACAAGTACGTGGTCGAGAACAACACGTGCATGCTGAAGGAGGACTGGATCGCGTCGGGGCTGTTCGACGAGTCGATCCGGAAATACGGCGGGATCGGGCAGGAGTTCAACCGCAGGCTGATCAAGCTCGACTACCGCTACCAGTTCAACCCGCGCGCCGGGATCGTCCACCACACGGAGTTCAAGCAGAACGAGCAGTACGAGAAGGTGTCGAAGGAGGAGGTCTGGAAGACCGGCGTCGGCGCTGTGAACGTCAGCGCGACGCGGCGATTCCTGCAGAAGTACCTGCCGCCGGTGTACTGGGTGCTGAAGGGCGTGAAGAACTTCGTCGAGTACCGGTCCTGGCGCCGCTGAGGCCGAGCGAGAATCCTGCGGGGCAAGCTGCGTCGGCCCGGCGATGGTTGTCGGACGGTTTTTCGCAGGCGGGCCGACTCCGCCCGCCCCGCAGGATTCTCGCTCGGCCTCGCTGATCAGTCCTTGCGGGTGGCGCGGTCCTCGGGGTCCTCGACTTCGACTTCCGCCGCGGCGGGCGCCCCGTCCTCGACGGCCTGCCTGACCGGCTTGTCCTTCATCCGGACGAAGAAGAACAGGACCAGGAGGATGTGGAGCACCTCCGTGACCAGGATCGACGCCACGACGCCCTTCACCTGGTACATCGGGATCAGGATGAGGTAGAGGATGGTCTTGAAGATCGGGATGGTGACCTGGATGACGTACTGCCCGCGCTTCTCCTCGTGCGCAACCAGGCTGTTCTGGAACAGGATGGTCGGGAAGGACAGGATCAGGAGGGCGTACCAGCGGGAGTAGGAGAGCGACTCCATGTACTGGGGAAAGAACCACCGGTACAGGTACGGCGCGCCGAGGACGTAGCAGCCGACGAGGGCGCCCGAGAACAGCAGCACGATGAACGCCTTGCGGGGGAGGATGCGCTTGAGTTCCGCCGGCGATTTTTCGGTGAGCTTGGGGAGGGAGATGGCGCTGAGGTTCTTGCCGAGGATGCGGAGCTGCTGGGGAGGGGCGATGGCGATGGAGTAGATGGCGAGCTGGACGGGGCCGAGGAAGTAGAAGGTGAGGACCTTGTCGAGCTGGAAGGAGATGGTGCCGAGGAGGTTCATGACGGAGAGGTGTTTGCCGTAGTTCACGGCGGCGGCGCCGTCGGGCTTCTTCTCGCGGACCCGGAACGTGCGCATGACCCACTCGAAGAGCGGGATGTGGGTGAGGATATTGGCGGCGAAGTAAGCGCCGACGATGGCCACGACGTTCCGCGTGACCAGGAGCGAGGACGCGATGAGTGCGGAGGAGAGAATCGTCTGGAGCACGGCCAGCCGGGTGTTGAGCTTGAACTCCTTTTTCCCGACGAGATAAGGGCCGTAGAGCTCGACGCTCTGGATGAGAAGCGCGCCGGGGACGGCGACGGCGAGGCCCCAGGCGATGTCGGTCTGGCCCTTGAGGGCGTAGTAGAAGCCGACGGGGACGGCGAGGAGGAGGTTGGGGATGCCCCAGGCGAGGTTGGAGCGGAAGCCGGCGAGCACGGCGTGATCCTCGCCGCGCGCCGCGGCGCGGGTGACGGCGATGGAGATTGCGGTCATGGAGAACGCGGAGAGGACGCCCATGACGGAGAAGATCATCTTGTAGCTGCCGTAGGTCTCCTTGGTGAGGACGTTGGCGAAGGCGATGGCGATAAGGAAGCTGGAGGCGGAGGCGACGCCCTGGGCGACGGCCATCCAGAAGCTGCTCCGGAAGACGTAGACCATGTCGGTGCGGAACAGTTTGCCCAGGTGCTGGAGCAGGCGCGGGGCGGGGGTGGGGGAGGGTTCCGGCACGGGCGGGATGTTACCTGCGGAGGGTGGGGAAGGCCACGGGGCGGATGGGCGGCGGAAAGGGGAGATCCGGCGGGTTTTGCCGGCGGAAACTGCCGGAAGGGCGAGCGGGGAAGTCCGATGTTTTTATTTGCAATTGACGCAAGTCGTTATGCGGATGCCATTTACGGATTTCCTGTCCCGAGGGGCACGCCCCTTGCGATCCCCGGACTCGCCCCACTATGCGCACAGAAACCCTCGACCTCTCCTACGACCTCGACGCCGTCCTCGACGAAATCGAGCGCGCCGTCGCCATCGCCGACGACTCCGGCTACGCCGCCGCCGTCGCCTCCACCCACGAAGAACTCGAAAACCGCTCCCTCCTCCAGCGCCTCAAACACGCCGCTTCCGCCGTCACCGCGTGGCTCTTCTAAACCAACCATGAGCAACAGCCTCTTCGTTCCCGCCGCCGGCATGCTTGCCGAGGACGCCCGCACGGACGTCATCGCGAACAACCTCGCGAACGTCCGCACGGCCGGCTTCCGCAAGGACTTCGTCTCGTTCCGGCAGCGGCTGCTTCAGGCGCGGGGCGCCGGGATCCCGGGGCAGGGCGTCCCCGGGTTGGCGATCGACCGGACGGCCTGGGACCGCGAACCGGGCCCCGCCGTCGTGACCGGCCGCCCGCTCGACCTGGCGCTGCAGGGAGAAGGTTGGTTCGCGGTGCGGCGTGATGGCCAGACGCTGTACACGCGGGCCGGGGACTTCCGCGTGAACGCCGCCGGGCGGCTGGCGACCCCGGACGGGCGCGGCGAGGTCCTTTCCGCGGGCGGCGCCCCGATCTCGCTGGCCGGGCTGTCCCGGTTCGAAGTGAACGGCCGCGGGGAAGTCGTCGGCCCCGACGGCGTGATCGCGACCATCGGGATCGTGGCGTTCGACGACGAGTCGCGGCTGGAAAAGGCCGGGGACGCGCTGTTCCGGAACACCGGCGGGGCCCGGCCCCGCGCGGCCGTCGGGACCGAAGTCGTGCCCGGCGCACTCGAGCAGGCCAGCGTCGAGCCGGTGCGCGAGATGACCGCCATGATCGCCGCGATGCGGGCGTACGAGATGAACGCCGAAGCGCTTCGGATGCAGGACGAGATGCTGGGAAGGGCCGCCAACGATGTCGGGAGGTTGCAGGCGTAGCAAAGGAAGTCCTTATCCGCGGCTGTTTCCACGAAATCCGCCGTGATCCGCGAATTCCTTTCGACGAACGAAAAGGGAATTCGCGGATGGGGCGGATGACGCGGAAACGGCCGCGGATAGGGCCGTCCCGAACGCAGTTCATTGAAGGAAGGAACCCATGTCCATCCGCGCGCTCAGCACCGCTTCCACAGGCATGACCTCCCTGCAGGCCGAGATCGACGTCATCGCGAACAACCTCGCGAACGTCAACACCACCGGCTTCAAGCGGATGCGCGCCAACTTCCACGACCTCTTCTACCAGCACGTCCGCCGCGTCGGCACCGGCGCCGCTTCCGGCAGCCAGCTTCCCTCGGGGATCCAGCTCGGGCACGGGGTGAAGCTGGTGGGGACGGACCGGATGTACACGCAGGGGCCGATGGTGGCGACGGAGCGGGAGCTCGACCTTGCGCTGGACGGCGACGGGTTCTTCCAGGTGCGGCAAGTCGACGGCACGACGATCGGCTACTCGCGGGACGGCACTTTCCACCGCGACCGCGACGGGAACCTCGTCAACAACCAGGGGTTGTTCCTCGAGCCGGCGCTGCGCGTGCCGGCGGAGGTCACGCGGATCACGGTTTCGCAGAACGGCCGCGTGGAGGGGTTTGACCCGGCCAACCCGACGACGCCCGTGGACATCGGGCAGATCGAGATCGCGCGGTTCGCGAACCCGGAAGGGCTGCTCGCCATCGGCGAGAACCTATTCCTCGAAACCCCGGCCTCGGGGTCGCCCGAGGTCGGCAACCCGGGCGAAAACGGGCGCGCCATCATCCAGCAGGGGTTCCTCGAGGCCTCGAACGTCGAGAGCGTCCGCGAGCTGACCCAGATGATCCAGACCCAGCGGGCGTTCGAGCTCAACTCCAGCACGATCCAGACGGCCGACGAGATGCTCCAGCGGCTCACCAACCTGAGGCGATAGGTGAAGAAGCTCTTCCTCCTGCTCGCGCTTTCCACGCCCGCGGCCGCCGCGACGACCGTCGCGCTGCGGCCCGAGGTGCGCGTTGCGGGCGGGTACGTGGCGCTCGCGGACGTCGCCGAGATCCGCGGCGACGGCGTGCCGGCGGTGTGGCTGGGGAAGGCGCCCGTGAAGGGAGAGAGCCGCGTCGTGACGGTGGACGAAGTGAAGCTGGAATTGCGGAAGGCCGGCGTGACGCTGCGCGGCGTGACGGTGAGCGGCGCGTGCGTGGTCCGCGGGCCGGACGCCGATCCGCGGCCCGGGCTCGAAGGATTCCGGGAGATCGCGGGGCGGGCAATCGCGGAGGCGGCACGGAAGGCGCTTCCCGGCGCGACCGTCTCCGCGCAGGTCGTCGAAATCGACGCGCCGGCCGACACGAACTTCGCGAAGGTCGAGATCGCCGCGGTGAAGCCCGCCGACTCGTGGTGGCTGGGTGAAGCGCGCTTCCGGCTCTACGTGAACATCGGCGAGACGGACAGCGGGGTGTGGGTGGCGCGGGCGACGGTGCGGGGGACGCGGCGCGGCGTGGTGGCGCGGCGGGCCTTGCGGGCCGGGCACCGCGTGGTCTCGACGGATGTGACGACGGCCGAGGTTTCGGCGGCGGAGACCGGGACGTACGCGGAGGAAATCGACGTGATCGGCCGCGTGATGGCCGCCGATGTCGCCGAGAACGCGCCGCTCCTCGCCGGGGCCCTTCGCCCCGGGCCGATGGTGCTGCGCGGGGACGAGGTGGTGGTGACGAGCGGGAACGGGCGAGCGGCGGCGCGGCGGACGGCGGTGGCGATGGAGGAGGGCCGCGAGGGGGACGTGATCCGGGCGAAGAACCCGGACTCGAAGAAGGAGTTCCGCATCCGCGTCACCGGGCCGGGCGCTGGGGACGCTGTCCAGGAGGAAGGGAAATGAACGTGAAATCGATGATTCTCGCGCTGGCGATCGCGGCCCCCGTGGCCGCCGACGGCCTGCTCGGGGACGAGACGGCAAGCCCGTACGCGCCGGAGAAGCCGACGTGGAAGGTGAACGACATCGTGAAGATCTCGGTGAACGAGAGCTCGCTGGCGTCGGCGAAGTCGGGAACCGAGGTGGACAAGGAGACCCAGCTCGTCGCCGCGCTTCGCGACATGGTTCACATGACGGCGAAGGGGTCGGGGCTGCCGGACCTGAAGCCTGGGCTGACGGAGGACCTGAAGGTCGACGGGTCGGCGGACTACAAGCGCGACGACAAGGGCTCGACGACGGGGTCGAACAAGGTGGTGTTCACGGTTGCGGCGAAGGTGATCGAGGTGCTGGACAACGGGAATCTCGTGATCGCGGCGCGGAAGGAAGTCCAGATCAATGAAGAGACGGTGACGATGACCGTCACGGGCGAGATCACTCCGGACGACATCAGCGCGACGCGCACGATCAGCACGGACAAGGTGGCGGACGTAAAGATCCGCCGGACGGGGGACGGGGAAGTGGACGACGCGCGGAAACGCGGGGTGCTGTCGTGGCTGATTGAGACGTTCTGGCCGTTCTGAGGGTGAACCGCCGGTTGAACGACGACGTCAAAAGTCGAAGGTCGAAGGTGCCGCGTAACAACCCGGAGGACGAAATCATGAAGATGTCGATGACACGGAAGTCGAGGCCCAGGCTCGCGCCGCACGCCGCGGCAGGCGGACCTTCGACCTTCGACTTTCGACTTTCGACGTCGTTCTTCGCGTTCCTCGTCCTCTTCTCCGCCGCCGCCTCCGTTTCCCCCGCCCAGGACCGCGTCCGCGTCAAGGACCTCGCCGGCGTGAGCGGCGCCGACGTGAACGAAATCTCGGGCGTCGGCCTCGTGACCGGCCTTCCGGGCACCGGCGACTCGCCCGACTCCGTCCGCGCCCGCCTCCGTTCGTTCATGGAAAACCGCGACGGTGTGGCGGTCAGCGACCGCGAAATCAACGCGCGCAACGTCGCCGTCGTCGCCGTTTCGGCGCGCCTCGAGGCGTTCCAGGCGGTCGGCACGGAAATCGACATCGTCATCAGCGCCCTCAACGACTGCAAGAACCTCAAGGGCGGCTCGCTCACCCAGACGTTCCTCTACGGCCCCAAGCCCCACTCCAAGGACCCCACCGTCTACGCCATCGCCCGTGGCCCGCTCGTCCTCGGCGCCGACGTCGCCACCGCCACCGTCGGCACCATCCCCGGCGGCGCCATCGTCCAGCGCCTCGCACCCCAGGACAACTTCCTCAAGGCCCTCGACGCCGGTTGGGTCGTCTTCAAGCTCAACCAGCCCGACTTCAACGTCGCCTCCCGCGTCGCCGACGCCATCAACAAGCGCTTCCCCGCCCTCTACAACACGGACGGGGACCTTGCGGAAGCGATGGACGCGGGGCATGTGAGAGTGCGGGTGGCGTCGCTGAAGCGCGGGGCGGAGGGGCGCGGGGATGCGGTGCAGTTCGTGGGGGAAGTGCTGGGGATGACGGTGGAGATCGGGTCGCAGGAGGAGCCGGAGGCGACGGTGGTGATCAACGAGCGCGAGAAGACGTACGCGATCACGGGGAAGGTGCGTGTCCTGCCGTGCCGCGTGCAGAAGGGGCGGATCGTGATCGAGGTGCCGGGGCAGGCGGATCCGAAGACGGGGAAGCCGGCTGCGGCGGACGGGCCGGTGCTGCTGAACGAGGTGCTGGACACGCTGTCGCCGACGCAGGAAACGGCCGGCGACGTGATCGACCTGATCAAGCTGCTGCATGGGGCGGGGGCGTTGAAAGCGAAGCTGATCGTGCGCTAGTCAGTTGCGAGCCTGCCCGCCGTAGCCCCGAAGGGGCGAAGGCGGGTTGCGAGGAAGGGCAAGGGAAAGGGAAAGGGAAAGGGAAAGGGAAAGGGAAAGGGAAAGGGCAAGACATGGGACAGGTGGGATCGATCGGTGGAAACGCGGTCCCGGTGGAGTTGCACCGGGCGGCGGTTTCGTTCGAGGGGTTTTTCCACGGGATGCTGCTGCGGACGATGCGGAAAGGGGTGCACGAGGGCACCCTTTTCCACGGCGGCCGCGGCGAGACGGTGTTCCGCTCGATGCAGGACGACCTGCTGGCGGAGCGGATGGCCGAGGGCGGCGGGCTCGGGATCGCGCGGATGATCGAGCAGGAGCTCGGGCGCGGACTCGACATCAGGGGATGACAGGAGAGGGACCATGGACGAACTCGTGAACGCGCTCGAGAACGAAGCCCGCCTGTACGGGGAACTGCTCGCGTTGCTGGCGGCGAAGCGCGACGCGCTCGTGGCGCTGAAGACGGCCGACGTGGACCGGATCGTCGCGCAGGAAGAAGCGATGGTGTCGCGGCTGAACGAGGCGGACGCGCTGCGGCGGCGGGCCTCGGCGGAGGCGGGTCGGGCGGCCGGGATGGCGCCCGGCGCGACGCTGCGGCAGATCGCCGGCGTGGACCGGCGTCTCACGCCCCTGCGCGACCGGCTGCAGAACCTGATGGTGGACGTCGCCCGCGCGAACGACCTCAACCGCGCGCTGGCCGCGCAGTCGCTCGCGCACGTGCGGGAGACGCTGCTTGTCCTGACCGGCGTCGAGCCCGACGCGTCGGCCTACACGCGCCGTGGCGCCGAAGCCCCCCCGCCCTCCTCTTCCCGCGTCAACATCGTGGACAGCGTCGCATGACGCCCCACCAACTACCAACCACCAACCCCCGACTCAAATGAGCCTCTTCACGAACCTGAACATCGGCCTCAGCGCCCTCACGGCGCAGCAGGCCGCCGTGCAGACCACAGGCCACAACATCTCGAACGCGACCACGCCCGGGTACTCGCGGCAGCGCGTCGACCTCGAGGCGGTCCGCGGGCAGCGCTTCGGCAACACGTTCCTGGGCCGCGGCGTCGCGGCGGGATCGGTGCGCCGCATCCTGGACGGGTCGCTGGAAGGGCGGCTGCGCGATTCGTCGTCGCAGCTCGGCGCGGCGAACATGAGGAGCGGGACGTTTTCGCGGCTCGAGGCGCTCTTCAATGATGTGAACGGCCAGGGGCTGTCGACGTCGCTGGACTCGTTCTTCGTGGCGGCGCAGACGCTGGCGGCACGGCCGGCGGACGCGGCGGCGCGGGGAAGCCTGATCGAGGAGGGCGCGGCGCTGGCGGACGCGTTCCGGCAGGTGGCGACGAACATTGTGGCGGACCGGGACTCGCTGAACCAGCAGGTGCGGGCGGGGGTGGACGAAGTGAACCGGCTGGCGGGGGAGATCGCGCGCCTGAACCGGGACATCGTGGCGTCCGAGGGCGGCGGAACTTCGGCCGCTTCCGCCAACGACCTGCGCGACCGGCGCGGGCAGTTGCTGCGCGACCTGGCGCAGAAGGTGTCGATCCGCACCGTGGAGACGAGCACGGGGGCGGTGAACGTGCTGGCGGGAAGCGAGTTCCTGGTGCTGGAGGGGACGAGCGCGACGGTGACGACGGTGGCGGAGACGGACCGCGGGTCGCGGGTGGACGTGCCGGCGTTCGCGGCGACGGGGACGAAGATGGCGCTGGGGGGCGGGGAGCTGGCGGGGCTGGTCGAGTCGATCAAGAAGGACCTGCCGGCGTTCCTGGACGACCTGAACGACCTGGCGCGCGGGGTGATGTACGAAGTGAACAAGGTGCAGAGCACGGGGACGGGGCTGGTGCGGTTCTCGTCGCTCGTGTCGAACAACGCGACGCCGGCGGGGGCGCCGCTCTCGACGGCAGGGACGGTGACGGGGACGCCGGCGGGGACGACGGTGCGCGCGGCGGACCTCGCGGGGTACCCGGACGACACGTTCAACGGGCTGGAGGTCGTCGTGCGGACCGGCGCGAACGCGGGACAGCGGCGCAAGATCCTCGATTTCGACGGCGCGAGCGGGACGATGCTCCTCGACCGCGCGTTCGATTCGCCGTTCGCCGCGGGGGACGCGTTCGACGTCACCGCGCTGCCGTTCGCGGTCAAGGACGGCTCGTTCGACCTGCGAATCACCAACGAAACGACCGGCGCCGTCACGACGTTCAACATCGAGGTCGACCTCGACAAGAGCCTCCCGCTCCCGAGCGACTCGACCCTTGCGTCGGTCGCCGCGGAAATCAACGCCGAGGCCGGCTCGTTCGTCACCGCCAGCGTCACCGCCGACGGCCGCCTCCAGATCACCGCGAATTCCCCCTCGACCCGCTTCAACTTCGCCAGCGACACCAGCGGATTCCTCGCGGCGGCCGGACTGAACTCGTTCTTCAGCGGCCGCGACGCGCTCACGATCGCGGTCGACTCGCAGCTCGCGGCCGACCCGGCGCGCCTCTCCGCCGGATTCAGCAACGCCGCCAACGACAACGGCGCCGCGCAGGCGTTCGCGGCGATCCGGAATGCCAAGAGCCTCCTCGACGGCACGGCCTCCGTGGAGGACTTCTACCGCGGGCTGGCCAGCGCGCTCGGCACGAAGACCGCCGAGGCCGCCGACCGCGCGGAAAGCCAGGGATACCTGGAGGCCCAGCTCGAGGCGGAACGCGAGCGGCTCTCGGGCGTCAACCTCGACGAGGAAGCCGTGAACCTCCTGACCCACCAGCGCGCCTACCAGGCCGCGGCGCGCTTCATCTCCACGGTGGACACCCTCCTCGACACCCTCATCAACCAGCTCTAACCATGGTCAACCCCATCAACAGCCGCACGACCAACGCGCTCAGCCGCGAATCGATCCTCCGCGGGCTGAACCGCTCGCAGCTGTCGCTCCTCCTGATCCAGGAGCAGCTCGCGTCGGGGAAGCGCCTGGTGCGTCCGTCGATCGACCCGTCGGGGACGTCGCTGGCGCTGGGGTACCGCGGCCGGATCGACCGGAACGCGGCGTACACGAAGAACACGAGCGACGCGTTCGCCCGTCTCGGGCACGCTGATGCTTCGCTCGGCACGGTGTCGGACCTGCTCGACTCCGCCCGCTCGATCGCTCTCGCCCAGGCCACGGGGACCGCTTCCGCCGCGACGCGGCAGGGCGCGGCCACGGAAATCAGCGCGATGATCGACCAGATGATCGCGCTGGCGAACGCGCAGTTCGAGGGGCGGTCGGTCTTCGGCGGCGCGGCCGGCGGGGCGCCGTTCGCGGCGACCGCGGGGGGCGTGGCGTTCGCGGGCGACCTCGCGTCGATCCTGCGCTCGTTCGGCGACGCGCTCATGGGGCCGGACAACATCTCCGCGGCACACGCTCTCGGGGCGACGGCGCTCCTGGAAGCGCAGGCGACGGGGAGTTCCACGGCGGCGACCGGCGCGGGGACGCTGACGGATTCGAGCTTCGTGGGGCACGGGGTGGATGCGTACGCCGGGTTCGACCTCGTCGTGCGCACCGGGCCGAACGCGGGGCTCGCGCGGCGGATCACGGCGTTCTCGAGCGCGACGGGGACGTTCACGTTCGCGTCGGCGTTCCCTTCGGCGTTCGCGGGCGGGGAAGGGTTCGACATCCGGATGGACCTGGACCCGACGGTGACGCGCGGCGGGAAGGCGGGGGCGGCGACGGCGGCCTCCGGGCCGGGCGCGCTCGTGTCGACGGCGCTCGTCGGCGACGGCGACAACGCGTACAACTCGCTCGAGCTGCGCGTCCTCACGGGCGCCAATGCCGGCGCGGTGCGGCAGGTCACGGACTTCGATTCCGCCACGGGCACGCTGACGTTCGGGACGCCCTTCGGCTCCGCGTTCGCCGCGGGGGACACGTTCGAGATTCGCGCGGCCTCGACGCAACTCGGCCAGCTCCGCGGCGGCCTCGGCGTGAATCTCGGCAGCCTCCGCGTGCAGGACGGCGTCGGCGGCCCTTCCACCATCGTTGACCTTTCCGGCGCCCGCGACATCGGCGACGTGCTCGACGCGTTCAACAACGCCTTCGCGAGCGCCGCACTTCCCGTCCGCGCGGGGCTCAACGCCGCGGGGAACGGGCTGGAGCTGACGCACACGGCGGCGGGGACGATCGTGGTGTCTGAGGAAGGCGGCGGCACGACGGCCGCGCAGCTCGGGATCCTCACGGCGCCCGCGGGCTCGCCGCTCGTCGTCACCGGCACCGACCTCGATCCCGTCCTTTCGTCCGGCACCCAGCTCGCCCAGCTTCGCGGCGGCCTCGGGCTCGACAAGGCCGGGCTCGCCATTTCCAACGGCCAGCTCGCCGGCTCCGTCTCCCTCGCGTCCGCCTTCACCATCGAGGACCTCACCAACCTCGTCCGCGGCGCCGGCGTCCAGGCCGCGGTCGAAATCGCACCCGACGGCCGCTCCCTCTCGCTCCGCCAGCTGCTTTCGGGAAGCGATCTCCGGGTCACGAACGCGGGCGGCGAGACCGCCTCGACGCTCGGCTGGCTCGATACCCTGCGGCGCAAGGACACGGCGCAGCTCAACGCGGGAAGCGGCCTCCTGACGACCGCGGGGCCGGACCTGCGGATCACGACGAAGACAGGGGCGACGTTCGACGTGGACCTCGACGGGGCGACGACCATCGCGGCGGTCATCGACCTCATCAACACGGCCCCCGGCAACGCGACGCTCGGCTCGCCGGTGTTCGCGTACACGGACGAGACGACCGGCGCGCTCGTCCTCGACGATCGCGGCGCCGATGGCGGAAGTGCCTTCAGCGTGACGTCGGTCGGCGGCTCGCTGGCGGCGGACATGCTCGGGATCAACAAGACGGTCGCGAACCCGGTCGGCATCGACCCGGTGCTGACGCTGGCGGGCGATGCGCTCAATGCGAACGGCCTTCGCGACGCCTCGGTCTTCACGGCCTTGTCCGCGCTGCGTGAAGCCCTGGCATCTAACAGGACGGACCTCATCGCCGCCGCTGCGGACCGGATCGCTGCGGCGCGCACGACGGTGCTGGATGGACGAGCCGAAGCGGGGGCGCGGGCCCGTCACCTCGAGCTGACGAAGAACCGCCTGGAGGACGAGACGGTGACATTCCAGGGGCTGCTGAGCGAGACGGAGGACATCGATTTCGCGGAAGCGGCGACGAGGCTGACGCAGGAGCAGACGATCCTGCAGGCGAGTCTCGCAACGGCGGCGAAGATCATGCAGACGTCGTTGTTTGATTACCTCGGGTAGATTGAAAACGGCCAGGAAACGAAAAACGAAAAATGAAAAAGGAAAAACGAAAAGTGAACGGCCGCGCATGGATGGGTGCTCGACTCGCACGATCCGCCTCTGCCGGTGTTTTCTTTTTTCCTTTTTCGTTTTTCGTTTTTCCTTTCCTGGCCGTTAAGGCGCAACCCCGATGCTGACGCTCCCAACGCGCCGATTCGGCGCCCTCCAGATCAACGAAGCCGACATCTACTCCTTCCCGGGAGGCCTCCCCGGCTTCCCCGGCGCCACGCGTTTCGTCCTCCTCCCCGATCCCGGAGGAGCCCCCTTCCAGTGGCTCCAGTCGATGGATCGCCCCGAGCTCGCCCTCGTCACCTGCGACCCGATGCTCTTCGCCCCCGATTACCGCGTCGAGGTCAAGCCGGAGGATCTCTCCCCCATCGGCCTCGCCGACGTCGCCAAGGGGTTCGTCCTCGCGATCCTCACCGTCCCTTCCGACCCCAAGCTCACTACCGCGAATCTCCTCGGGCCGCTCGTCTTCAACCCCGACACCATGAAGGCCCGCCAGCTCGTCCTCCCCAAGCCCGTCGCCTTTGCCCGCGTCCCCGTCTTCGGGGCGGCCGCGCCATGCTAGTCCTCACCCGCGGCAAGGACGAGGCGATCGTCATCGGCGACGGCATCGAGGTCACCGTGCTCGAGGTGAAGGGCGACAAGGTCAAGCTCGGGATCTCCGCGCCCGCCTCCGTGCCGGTCCACCGCAAGGAAGTCTGGCTCGCCCTGCGCGACGCCAACGTCGCGGCGGCGGACGCGAAGGACGTTGCCGCGGCGGCGGAGCTGTTCAAGAAGAAGAAGCCTCCCGCGGGCGAAACGGGGAAGTAGCCATGGCAGACGGGAGACGGGAGTTCGGAGATGGGAGAACGTCCGCCGCGCCTGGATGGGCAGCGGGGCGCGGTTTACTGAAGCTCCCGTCCCCGCCCACGCATTCCCTCCCGTCTCCCGACTCCCAGCTCCCGCCTGTCTCTCGCCGGATTTCTCAAAAATTGCGCTTCCTCCACCCCCCCGGGAATCTGGTACCCTCCGTACACATTCCCTTACCGGAGGAGGTGCACGAACCGTTGTCACGGCCGCCGGGCCGGCAGTCCCCGGCAGACCCCCGCGGGCATGGATGCCCCGGGCCATAACCATCACGGAGGATGAACCATGACACTTCGTATCAATACGAACCTGGCGGCGATCCGCGCACTCAAGAATCTCCGCGCGACCGACCAGGCGCAGCAGACGTCCCTCGAGAGGCTGTCCACCGGCCTCCGTATCAACCGCGCTTCCGACGATCCGAGCGGCCTCGTCATCTCCGAGCAGCTTCGCGGCCAGCTTTCCGGCCTCAGGCAGGCTTCCGAGAACACGCAGAACGCGACGAACATGATCGGCACGGCGGACGCGGCGCTCCAGCAGGCTTCGGACCTCCTCAACGACATCCGGCAGAGCGCGATCTTTGCGCTCAACACCGGCGCCTCGAGCCCGGACCAGGTCGCGGCGGAGCAGGCGAGCGTCGACCAGGCGATCTCGGCCATCAACCGCATCTCGCAGACGACGCGGTTCGCGGACGGGTCGCTGTTGAACGGCACGAAGGGCTACTCGGTCACGGCGCAGAACGCGGCGATCCAGAACCTGGATCTCCGGCGCGTGGCCTTCGCCCCGGGTGCGACGTCGCGGACGTTCGCGGCGAATTACACGACGGCGGCGACCCGCCGGACGATCGCGGGGATCGGGGCGTCCGCGGGAGCGGCGACGATCCGCGTGACAGGCGCGCTGGGCAGCCGTGAGATTTCCTTCGCGGCCGCGACGGCCGCCGTGGACGTCCAGGCCGCCATCGACGCCGTCGCCCAGGAGACCGGGGTCTTCTTCAGCGCTGCCGGCACCGCCGCCAGCGAAGGCTTCGGGAAGGACCAGTTCATCAACATCGAGCTGCTCTCGGGCACGATCGCCGGGCTCGCGGCCGGCTCCAACACCGGCACCGCCGGCGTCGACGGCACGCTGCTCATCGACGGCCAGACGTTCACCGGGCAGGGGAATCACTTCGAGATCCACAGCGGCAACATCGACGCCAGCCTCGATATCGCCGCCGGGACCGCCACCGGGGCCATCGCCACCTTCCTCACCGTGGCCAACTCCGGCGTCGAGTTCCAGGTCAACGAAACCGCTTCCCCCACCGACCGGATCGCCCTCGGCATCCGCGATATCAGCGCCTCCAAGCTCGGCTTCGACAGCCGCGTGGACGTCCTGACCACGGCTGCCTCCGGAAGCGCCACCAACGAGGGAGGATTCCTCTCGTCCCTCCTCACCGGCGGTGCCAACGACCTCAACAAGAACCCGGGGAACGCCCTCAAGATCATCGACTCCGCCCTGAGCCAGGTCACCGGCCTTCGCGGATTCCTCGGCGCCCTCCAGTCCTTCAACCTCGAGCCCAACCTCAACAACCTCGAAGTCTCCATCGAGAACATCACGGCCGCAGAGTCGTCCATCCGCGACCTTGATTTCGCCGCGGAGACCGCGGAGTTCACGAGGACCCAGGTCCTCTTCCAGGCCGGCGTCTCGGTCCTCGGAAGCGCGAACCTGATCCCGCAGACGGTGCTGACGTTGCTGCAGTAATTTTCCACGGAGGGACGGCCCGCGACGTGCGGGCCGTCCTTCCGCTTGAACGAACGCAGGAGAAGTCGCCATGCACACGAACATCAGCGGTTTGGGAAGCGCGCCGCAGCCGACGTCGTTCGGCGAGGTCGCGCAGATGCTGGTGGCGCGGCCGGAAGCGCCGCCGGCGGAGCCCGCTGGGGGCGGGGAAGGGCTGAAGGGGACGGTGGAGCGCGCGAACGAGCTCGCGGCCGGCGCTTCGCAGGACGTCCGCTTCGGGATCCACAAGGCGAGCGGGCAGTTTTACGTGCGGGTTCTCGACCCGAAGACGGGGGACGTGCTGAAGACGGTGCCGCCGGAGAAGCTGCTGGATTTCCGGGCGGCGGTGGACCGTTCGATCGGTCTCGTATTCGACGAGGTGGCGTAGATGGCGTCCGTCAGCGGCCTGAGTTTCAGCGGGGCGTCCAGCGGGCTGGACCTCGGCGCGGTCATCGACGCGCTGACGTCCATCCAGCGGCGCTCCGTGCAGACTCTTCAGGGCCGCGTCACGGCGCAGACCGGGAAGCAGGCCGCGTACATGGACCTGGCGAGCGCGCTTCTCGGCGTGCAGACCGCGGCGGCGCCGCTCGCGGATTCGTCGCTGTTCGGGCGGACGGCAGCGGCGAGCTCGAACGAGTCGGTGCTGCATGCGTCGTCGACGGGGGCGGTGCCGGGGTCGTACCTGTTCGAGGTGAAGCGGCTGGCGTCGGCGCAGCAGTTGAGGAGCGGCGGGTTCGCGAGCGCGACGGCGGCGCTGGGGCTGACGGGGGAGATCTCGATCGAGGTCGGGGGGCAGGGGCTGGCGCGGAACACGCCGCTGGAGTCGCTGAACGGCGGCGCGGGCGTGGACCGCGGCGTGCTGCTGCTGCGGCAGACGGTCGGGGCGTCGACGACGACGGCGTCGGTCGACCTGCGGGCGGCGGCGGGGGTGCAGGACGTCGTGGACGCGCTCAACGCGAGCGGGATGCCGGTGACGGCCCGCGTCGAGGGCGACCGCCTCGTCCTGTCGTACGCCGGGACCGGGAGCCTGGAGATCCTCGACGGCGCCGGCGACACGACCGCGTCCGACCTCGGGCTCACCGCCACGCTCGCCGCCGGCGAATCCCGCTTCGGCTCGAGCGTGAACTTCGTCACGGCGACCACGGCGCTCGCGCAACTGAACGACGGCGCGGGCGTGCGGCAGGCCGCCGGGGCCGACTTCACGATCACGGCGACGGACGGAAGCGCCTATGCGGTGGACCTCGCGGGCGCCGCGACGGTCGGCGACGCGATCGCGGCGATCAACACGGCCACCGGCGGGGCTGTCACGGCCGCGCTCAACGCCGGGGGGAACGCGATCGAGCTCACTGACACGGCGGGCGGCGCTGGGAACCTCGCGGTGACCGCGGCGCCGGGATCGAACGCCGCGCTCGATCTCGGTCTCATCGTCTCCAGCGAGCTGGCCGGCGACCCGTCCGCGGGCGCCGGGCGGAACTTCCTCAGCGGCGCGCGCCTCGTCGCCGACCTCAACGGTCTCCTCGCCCGCTCGCTGAACGGCGGGACCTCGCTCGTCTACCCGGACGGCACTTCCCCCGCCCCCACCGACATCCAGGGCGTCTCCGGCGGCTCGATCGCCGTCAAGGACACCACGGGCGCTTCTACGACCGTCGACCTCTCCTCGCGCCGCCGCACCGCCGTCACGGGCGTCGTCTCCCCGGACACGCTGACGATCGCCGGCGGCGCCGACATCCGCGCCGGGATGGTCCTCCGCCTCTCCGACGGCGCCGTAAACGAGTACGCCGTCGTCGAGAGCACCGTCGCCGCGGGCGGCGGCGCGTTCGACGTCACGTTCACCGCCCCCGTCTCCGCAGGCGTCGGCGCCGGCGCGTTCCGCTCCCGCGAAACCGTCAACGCCGTCGTCTCCGAGATCAACCGGGCTGGCGCGGGGCTTTTTGAAGCGCGCTTCAACCCGGAAGGCAACGGGCTCGAACTGCGCGATCTCGCGGGGGGCGCCGGGGCGCTGTCGATTTCTGAAGCGGGGTCGACGACGGCGCGGGATCTCGGGCTGGTGACGGCCTCGACGGCAGGCGCGGTGACGGCGACCTCCGTGACGTCGGCCGATTTCACGGGAATGGACGCGGCGTCGTTCGTGAACCAGCCGCTGACGTTCACTTCGGGCGCGGCGGCGGGGATGTCGTTCACGGTCACGGGGTTCGACGCCTCGACGGGGAAGCTGACGCTGACGGGCGACCCGTCGGCGGCGGGGGCGATCGTGGGGGACGGGTTCCGCCTGGGATCGGACCCGGCGCGCGTGTCCGGCGCCGACACGGACCCGGCGCTGCTGACGGACAACACGCCGCTGTCCACCTTGAATGCGGGGCGCGGCGTCCAGCCCGGCAAGATCCGCGTCACCGACCGCGCCGGCGTCTCGTTCACGGTCGACCTTTCGCAGCCCGACGACGACACGGCGTTCGACGTCGTCGACGAGATCAACGCCGCGGCCTCCGCGGCCGGCTCTTCGCTCCGCGCCCGCCTCAACGACGCCGGCGACGGGTTCCTCCTTGCGCAGTCCGCCGGCGCTGGCGCGATCCGCGTCGACGAGGTCTCCGGCGGCCGCACCGCCCGCGACCTGCGCCTCCTCGGCACCGCGCCCGCCCTGACGCCGGGGATCCTCGACGGCTCCTTCGAGATCCGCGCCGCGATCTCCTCCGGCGACTCGCTCAACGCCGTCGTCACGCGCATCAACGCCCTCGGCATCCCCGTCTCCGCCGCCGCCGTCTCCGACGGCTCGCTCGCCACGCCTTTCCGCCTCTCCATCATTTCCGGCCAGACCGGCGCCCGCGGCCGCGTCGTCGTCGACACCAACGTCGGCTCCCTCCGCGTCGGCACGCTCGCCGCCGGGCAGGACGCGCAGGTGCTGACGGGAAGCGGCTCCTCCACGGCGCTGATCCAGTCGCCCACGAATTCCGTCACCGGCGCCGCGCCCGGGCTCATGCTCGACCTGCGCAGCCCCGGCGGCCCCGCGAGCGTCACCGTGACCACCGACACCGTCGGGGTGAAGGACGCCGTGAAGGGCCTCGCGGGGGCGTTCAACGCCGCCGCGGACGCGATCGACAAGCTGGGCGCGTTCGACACCGCGACGAACACCGCCGGGCCGCTGTTCGGCGACCCGACGTTGCGCGCCGCCGACCGCGCGCTCTTCGACCTCTTTAATCGCCCCGTGAGCGGCCTCCCCTCCGGGTCGATCCGCGACTTCGCCTCCCTCGGGCTCGAGCTCGGCCAGACAGGGCGCTTCACCGTCAACGAAGCCAAGCTCGACTCCGCCCTCGCGACCGCGCCCGACCAGGTCCGAGATTTCTTCAGCGCCGGGCGGACGCTCGGTCTCGACACGAAGCTCGCCGACTTCCGCAACGGGCTCGGCGTCGCGCGCAACGCGAGCGGCGACGACTTCAAGGTGACGCTGCACGACGGCACCTCGGTTTCCGTCGGCCTCTCCGGCGTCAAGACCGTCGCCCAGCTCCTCGACCGCATCAACACGGATCCCGAGAACGCCGGGTCGCTCGTCGCCTCGATCGCCCCCGACGGGCGCTCGATCCAGCTCGCCGACGCCACCGCCGGCGCCGCTTCGTTCCGCGTCGACCCGCTCGGCGGCTCGCCCTCCGCCGCCCAGCTCGGCATCCAGAAGTCCGTCGACGGCGCGCCCCTCCTCTCCGGCAACGCCGTCGACCTCAATCGCGATCCCGGCGCCGCACGCCGCGCCGTCGAGGGCCTCGACTCCATCGCCACCGCCCCCGACGGCCTCATCTCCCGCAAATCCGCCGGAATCGAGAATTCCATCGAGCGCCTCCGCGACGACATCGCATCCGCCGAGAAGCGCGTGCAGGACACGATCGAGCGCCTCACCCGCCGCTTCGCCGCCCTCGAGGACTTCCTCTCGCAGAACAACTCCACCCTGGCTCTTCTCAACGCGTCCCTCGCGCCGCTGGCCCAGTCGCGGCGCTCCTCCGGAGGCTCCCGGTGAACGAAGCCCGCCGCTATCTCGAAACGCAGGTCCTCACCGCGCCCAAGGAGAAACTCCTCCTCATGCTCCTCGACGGCGCGGTGCGCTTCGCGACGCAGGCCCGCGAGAAAGCGGCGACCGGCGACCGGCAAGGGGCCTCGCCGCTCTACCTCAGGGCGCAGGCGATCGCGCTGGAGCTGTGCGCCGCGCTCGACGCCGGCCTCGAACCGGCCCTGCGGCGGAACCTCGCCGGCCTGTACATGTTCGTCTACCGCAAGCTCGTCGCGGCCAACCTCGACGGCAAGACGGGGCCCGCGGACGAGGCGCTGGCGATCCTCGGGAAGCTGCGCGGGATGTTCGGGGAGGCGGTGGCGGCGATGAAGCCGGCAGCGCCCGCGGAGGGCGCGGAGCGGGTGGGGAAGACGGGTTAGTGGTTCGACACGCCAGATTTCCGGGGTTGCTCCCTTCGGGCGCAACCCAGGAAATCAGGGCTGGCTCACCACCGGTCGAAAATTCTGACGGGAAATCGACGGAATTCCCTCAGGCTGCGCGTGTTGCGTGTCGATAGGTATGGCGTGGCCGACGACGTGCGAGTGACGCGAAGAACAAGGAAGTGACGCGCGCCTCGCGGCCCCCGAAGAAGCCCCTCTCCGAATGGACCCCGGTTCGGCCTCGTGCCGACCGGGGTCCTCTTTTCGATTCATGACCTGAAACAAAACAGCGGCGCACGAAGGGACGCGCGCCGCTGTTTTTTTCAGGCCATGAATCGAAAAGAGAGAACGGCGATCTAGCGCGGCAGCGGGGAAGCGAAAGACCAGAGCTGCACGCTCTCGCCTTCGCGCCGGCAGTAGACGATGCGGCCGTCGGCGGTTTCGCGCGGGCTGAACGTTTCGGGACCCGCCGCGGAAAGGCGGAGCCGTTTTGCGCCGTCCGGCGACACTGCCCAGAGGCCGTCGCAGACCTCGCGCTTCCCGTCGGCGGACAGAGTCCGCGCCGCGAAAAGGATCCAGCGTCCATCGCGACTCCACGCGGGCGTGATGCCGCCGCGCGCCGGGTCGGGCCAGACGTCGGTGGACTGGCCGGACGCGACGTCGACGACCGCGATGCGCCACAGCCCACCGTCCGGACGTCCTCCCTGGCAAACGATGCGATCCGCGGCCGGGTGCCAGGACGGCGCGAACCCCTCACCCAGGTCGCGGACCTCGCCGTCTTCGTTCCGCACCTTCAGTTTCCATTCCGCAGTCCTTCGGTTGAACGCCGCATACGCCAGCCGCTGGCCGTCAGGCGCCCAGGTCGGCCCGGTCTCGTCCTCGTCCGACCCGGCCAGCAGGACCGGCCGGGCGGTCGAGAGAGTGGAAGCGGGCGCCGCGAAGATATCCCACGTCCCCCGCGCGTTTCCCGCCCAGGCGACCCTTTCTCCAGCAGGATCCGGCGCCGGCGAACGCACGTCGCCCTCCGCTTGCAGCACACGCTTCACGGCCGGACCGCTCCCAGAAATCTCGCAAAGCTCGAAGCTGCCGCCCGGACCGCGATGAGCCGCGAAGATAGAGGTGAGGGAGGGGAAGGGGTCTTCCGTGACCGAGCCCGGGCTGGTCAGGACTGAGTGACCGGGCTCGGGACCGGGAGCGGGTTCAGGGGTCGCGCAGGAGCTGGCGGCGATGGCGGCGGCGGAGAGAAGAGCTGTAACGATCCTTGATTTCACGCGTCCCATTGTAGGGTCATTTTCGGTTTGCACGGTGGGGTATTCCTGTAGAATGCGCCGCCAGTCAAGCGGTACGGCGGTTGCTATCCTTCGTTCATCCTGACCGGAAACGCTTGGAAAAGCGGGTTTTACTGCCCTGCCCTTTACAGCCTGTAAAGGGTCTACCTGCCCTGAGGTGGGCGAAAGGAGGGGACGTGAGGATGCGTAGCGTTCTGACGGGGTTGGTCCTCGTGTTGGCCGCGGGGGTCGCCCGTGCAGATGTTTTCTGGTTCTCCGAAGTCAGCGCGACGAGCGGGAACATCCGCAGCTTCGATAGCGTCGCCGGTACTCTTGGTCCCGCGGTGACCCTTCCCGCCCCCGGCACTGAGCCGCGGGTCGCTGCGGCGTACGCTATTACCGCGCCATTTGACATTCAATCGCTGAGCTACTCCTCCAGCGCGGGTCCGTTTCTCGCCTTCGTCGACAACCCGTATGTGGTGATTGTGGATACCTTGCCCGGAAGTCCCACGTATAACAAGGTGATCCAGACGATCAATTTGACGGACGCGGCCATTGGTGCGGACAACCCAGGCGCGAACTTCCTGTGCATTCACCCGACCGGCAGTCGGATTTACGTCAGCTGCGCGGGCAGCGCGAGTTCGCTCCCGTCCATCCGCATTCTTCGCCAGGACGCTCCACTGCCCGCGGCAACGCTGTCCTATAGCTTCACCCCCGCCCTCCACCCGGGCGACCGGATCGACTGCGGTCAGGGGATCGGCGAGCCCCCCATGTCAGGAGAATGGGGCACGCTGGGAATTCCGGAAGCGGGTGGCACCGCGGTCTCGGGGCGCATCGTTCCGTGGGGAATTGACATCGCCGCGGACGCCAGCAAGATCTATTTTGCCTGCCACTGGGAATTCACCGGGATTAATTACAGTAACGTGATGGGTTTCACCCTGACAACCTCCGGTGACCGCAGCATGGATCTTGTCGTGACCGAGTTACCCACGACGCTTTACGACCATTCGTTCACCTTGGCGTTCTCCCCCAGCACGCTTGATTACGCGTCCGGCGGATCTCGCTGCTACGTGACCAACACCTCGGCCTGCCCCGAGCCCACGCCTCCGCCGCTTCCACCAGATTTCGGATTCGTCATGGTTATCAACACGGCCGCTGACGCAAATACCCTGAAGGTGGACGCGGGAGTCGTACCTCCCTTTTTCCCTCCGACCATCACTCTGGATCCCACGGTACCCGCATTCAGAACACCAATCGGCATCGCCTGGCTTAAGTCTTCGACGGTGGCCTTTGTTGCGGACCGGGACTTCACCGTCGCTGCTCCTGCAACCGATGGAGCTATCGGAGTGAGGGTGGGAGCTTCCATCACTCCGCCCGGGTCCCCGATGATCTCCGACAAGACGCTTGACTACTTCACCGATCCGACACCTGCTTCCGGCGCGGACCCAGCTCACTACGGGGTGGCGGTCGATAACGATGACTCCGAAGTGGTGTTCTGCGACACGGCCACGAATTCCATCAACCAGTTCGGAACTGACGGCGTCCTGGTACTCAGCTTGCCCGTCACGCCTGGATTTACCCCATACATGATCACCTGCCAGTCCGGCACCGGCCTCGGCGGCGCCGGGGGTGGTGGCGGGGGAGCCCCGGGCTTTGATCCTTACAACGACAACGGTGGCGACACGTTCTCCAGCCACCACGACAACGGCAGCAGCAGCAAGAAGCATCACCGCCGTTGCGGCCTGACGGGCGCCGAGGCGCCGATCCTGTTCGGCCTCTGGCTCCTGGCTCGCCGGCGCAACCGGAAGACGGCGAAGTAAGCTCTCGAGGACCAGTCACGCAGGGCCGGGCGAAAGCCCGGCCCTGTTTTTTTGTGCCCCGGCGACGGGGCGCGCGGCGTGCGTCCGTGGTTCGGCACGCCTGACTCCGTGTGTTGCCCCCTCCGGGTGCAACCCACGAAATCAATGCTGGCTCACCACCAGTGGTTCGGCACGCCAGATTCCGTGAGTTGCTCCCTTCGGGCGCAACTCCCGAAATCAATGCTGGCTCACCACCAGCTGGATCGTGTTGCGGAGCAGCACCGCCACCGTGATCGGCCCCACGCCGCCGGGCACGGGGCTGAGGTGCCCCGCAACCTCCACGGCCGCGGGCTCCACGTCCCCCACGATCCGCGTCTTCCCGTCGGCGCCCTTCACACGGTTGATCCCGATGTCGATCACGGTCGCCCCGGGCTTGATCATCTCCCGCTTGATCAGCCCCGGCACCCCGACCGCCACGAAGAGCAGGTCGGCGCGTCCCGTGTGGAACTTGAGGTCCCTCGTCGCGATGTGGCAGGTCGTCACCGTCGGGGAATTGCGCGCCGATTGCAGCAGCAGAAGCGCCAGCGGCTTCCCGACGATCTCCGAGTGCCCCACGATCACGCACTCCAGCCCCGTCATGTCCGGCCGCGCCCGCCGCGCCAGCTCCAGCGCCGCGCTCGCCGTCGACGGCGCGATCGAGAACTGCCCCATCACCAGCCGCCCGAAATTCGCCGGCGTCATCGACTCCACGTCCTTCGACGGCTCCAGCGCTTCCCGGATTCGCCGCTCGTTGATGTGGGGGGGGAAGGGCTGGTGCAGGATGATGCCGGTGACCTTCGGGTCGGCGCCGAGTTTCCGCGTTTCCGCGATGGCGTCGGCCTCGGAGATCGTGTCCGGGAGCTGGTGGATCTCGAAGTCGATCCCGGCCTCGGCGCAGGCCTTCTTCTGGTTCTTGAGGTAGACCTCGCTGGCGCCGGCGTGCCCGACGATCAGCGCGGCGAGGTGGGGCGTGCGGCCGGAAGCGCGGAGGGCGGCCGCGTCGGCCTTGACCTTCGCGAGGATTTCCGCGGCGAGGGCGTGGCCGTCGAGGAGGACGGCGCTCACGCGAGCCCCGTGATGTTGCCGTCGTCGTCGAGCGAGATGCGCTCGCCGGCGGGGTGGGAAGGGAGCCCGGGCATCGTCGTGATGTCGCCGCAGAGCGGCACGACGAACCCCGCGCCGGCCGAGATGCGGATTTCGCGCACCGGGACCGTGAACCCCTCCGGCGCGCCCTTCAGCTCGGGGTCATGCGACGTGGACAGGTGGGTCTTCGCCATGCACACCGCCAGCCGGTCGAGCCCGAGCCGCTCGAGGCGCTTGAGCCGCCCCTTGGCCTCCGGCGAGAACGCGACGCCCTTCGCGCCGTAGACCTTCGCGGCGATCGTCCGGATCTTCTCCTCGATCGGCGCGTCGGGGGCGAAATGCGGCTTCGCGGTCTTTCCCTCGCCCACGGCCTTCATGACCGCCCGCGCCAGGTCCGCGCCGCCGGCACCGCCCTGCGAGTGCACCAGCGACACGACGGCGTCCGTCGCGCCCTGCTCCAGCGCGTACTTCCGGATCCGCTCGATCTCGCGGTCGGAGTCGCCGGGGAAGCGGTTAATGGCGACGACGGCGGGGATGCCGAAGCCGCGGACGTTGCGGATGTGGTGGCCGAGGTTGGCGATGCCCCTTTCGAGGGCGTCGAGGTTTTCGTTGGCGAGGAGCGGGTCGAGCGGGACGCCGGGCTTGACCTTGAACAGCCCCGAGTGGGCCTTGAGCGCGCGGCAGGTGCAGACGACTACGGCCGCGTTGGCCGGAATGCCCCCGGCCGCCGTCTTCACGTGCACGAACTTCTCGAAGCCGAGGTCGCTTCCGAACCCGGCCTCGGTCACGACCACGTCGCCCATGCGCGAGGCGATGCGGTCCGCGACGACCGACGAGTTCCCGTGCGCGATGTTCCCGAACGGCCCGCAGTGGACGAACGCCGGCCCTCCCTCCATGTTCTGCATGAGGTTGGGGCGAAGCGCTTCGCGGAGGAGCGCGGCCATCGCGCCGGCGCACTGCAGGTCGCCCGCCGTCACGGGCGTGGACTTGCTGCCCGTGCCTTCCCGGAAGCCGACGATCATGCGTGAGAGCCGCTCACGGAGATCCTTCGGCGACGTCGCGAGCGCGAGGACGGCCATGACCTCGGACGCCACGGCGATATCAAAGCGCGAGTGGCGGATCGGCCCGCAGTCGTCGGCCATCCCGACGAGGACCTTGCGGACGGCGCGGTCGTTCACGTCGACGACACGCCCCCAGAGGATGCTCTCCGGGTCGATCTTGAGCGCGTTCCCCTGGTTCAGGTGGTTGTCCACGAACGCCGCGAGCAGGTTGTGCGCGATCGCCACGGCGTGGATGTCGCCCGTCAGGTGGAGGTTGATGTCCTCCATCGGCACGATCTGCGACCGCCCGCCGCCCGCCGCGCCGCCCTTGATCCCGAACACCGGGCCGGCCGACGGCTGCCGGATGCACGTCCACGCGTTGACGCCGATGTGGCGAAGCGCTTGCCCGAGGCCGACGGTCGTGACCGTCTTCCCCTCGCCGAGCGGCGTCGGCGTGATCGCCGTCACCACCACCATCTTCGCCTTCGGCGCCCCGAGCCGCTTCTCGCACTCCAGCCGGATCTTCGCCTTCGTCCGGCCGTACGGCTCGACCTCCTCCTCGCGGAACCCCAGCTTCTCCGCGAATTTCGAGATCGGCACCAGCGTCGCTGTCCGGCTGATCTCGAGGTCGTTGCTACCCATTCACCACCTCGCGCACCTTCTTCGTCCCCGCGAGCACCGCTTCGAGCTGCCTGGCCGCCTCGCCCTCCATCGGTCCCGCCGCGGCCTTGTCCTTGAGCATCGACGTGTTCGCGCGGACGTTCAGCATGAACCCGCGCGCCGCCGCCTCCGACTCGTACGCCGCCACCGCGAGGTCGCTCGCCACCGATCCCTTGGCCTTCGGCGCAAACTCCGCCAGCTCCCCGATGAACCCTGCGATCAGCCGGAGCCCTTCAGCAGGCGGCTGCGCGGCCTTGAGCAGGGCCTCCTGCATCCGGCCGGGGCGCGCGGGGTCGTCCTTGGCCAGCTTGAAGACCGCGGAGACCCCGTCGTACGACTGCGAATCCTCGAGGATGAGGTCGAGGAAGCGGTTCCGCTGCGTGTCCCATTTCTCGGCCGTCGGGTCGTCCTTCGAGAACCGCGCGACCATCGCCCCGAGGGAGCAGGCGAGGGCGCCGGAGAGCGCGGCCACCGAGCCGCCTCCCGGAGTCGGGGTTTTTGCGGACAGCATCTGGCAGAACTGATCGAGGGTGTTTTGGCGCATAATGGGCGCGGACTCTAACCGTCCCGACGTGAGGCGTCAAAGACACGGACCATGAAGCTGAACCCCATCGCGCTGGTATTCCTCTTCCCCTGCGTGCTCAGCGCAGACCCGACGCTCGTGCGCTGGTCGGATTCGGGTGAGTTCGTCGTGCGCGGGGACGAAATCGGATTGCCCGGGTTTCAATTTCGCGACCCCGATGATCCCACCGGACCCCGGCTCAGCAGGGGCTCCGATGATCCCAACTTGGTTGAAGGACTCAAGGTGGAGGGGACGAGACTCCTGGTGTCAGTGCCATCCGACGGCGTTTGGTTCCTGACGTTTGACGACGTCGGGAAATTCGAGTCGCGGAGGGGTGTTGTCGGGCACCTCTCCATCGTTCTGATTCGCGACTCTGCTAGGACCGCGCCGCCGGGCCTGCACGAAGCCTGGGACCTCTTTCGCCATTACAGATTGGGAGATGCCGCTGATCGGGTGAATTCCATTTCTTCGCTATGGAACGGAGTCGGTCCGGCGAGCCTCAACCGGCTTGCAGACGCCTTGAGAGCTCAGGAACCGTTCGCGGCGTTTTTTCGGGATGCCGATTCGTCATTCCAGCGAGGCGAGTACCTCGACGCGCTTCAGACGTACAAGCTACTGACTGACCATCCCTTGGGCGTCGCCGACGCAAAGGCCGGCGCGGGTGAGGCGCTGCTCTGCCTCGGTAGACCGGGAGAAGCCGAAAAAGTCCTGGGTGAATCACTGGAGATCAAGCCTGCAGCAGATGTTGCCTTCAATCTTGGGATCGCCCGTTACAGCCAGAAGAAGTGGGCCGCGGCCTGGTCCGCGTGCAGCCTGTGTCTCAAGTGGTCGGAGAAAGGCTCGCGGCTTCAAGAACGCGCCGCGGAGATCGGGTATGCGATCGCGCGGCGGCTGGAGGAACGGCTGGATCGCGAGGCGGCGTACCGCGAGATCGTGGCGTGGGCGCCGGAGACGGACGGCGGCAGGGAAGCGGCTGAGGAGCTGGAGTAAGAACGTCGGGAACGCGGAAACGCGCGGGAAAAGCAGGAAATGCGCTGAAGGGCGACGTTGTTCAGCGCCCTTCCTGACTTTCCCGCGCGTTTCCGCGTCCGCAGACTGCCAACCTCACGCCAGGTCGAACACGATCGCCTCGCAACCGTCCGAACCCTTCAGCAGCAGTTCCTTCTCGTCTGAGATCGCGGCGCCGTCGCCCTGCGCGAGCTTCTCGCCGTTCACCGAGATCGAGCCCTTCGCCGCCTGGACCCACGCGTGGCGTCCCGGCTTGAGCGCGAGCTTCGCCTCCTCGCCCTTGTCGAGCCGGGCAACCCAGACGTCGGCGTCCTGGTGGATCCGGAGCGAGCCCTTGCGGGCGTCGCGCGAGGCCGCGAGGACGAGGCCGTGGCCGGGGAACGCCTTCTGCTCGTAGCTCGGCGGGATCCCCTTCGTCTCGGGAACGAGCCAGATCTGGAGCAGGTGGAGCGGGTCCTTGTCCGACGCGTTGAACTCGGAGTGCCGCACGCCGCTTCCCGCGGACATGTGCTGCATTTCGCCGGGGCGGATGACGCCGTTGCCGCCGGTGGAGTCCTTGTGGGCGATGGCGCCCTCGAGGGGCCAGGTGAGGATTTCCATGTCGCGGTGGGGGGGGGTGGGGAAGCCTGCGCCGGGAGCGACGCGATCCTCGTTGATGACGCGGAGGGCGCGGAAGGACATGTGCTCCTCGTCGTAGTAGTCGGCGAACGAGAACGTGTGGCGGGCGTCGAGCCAGCCGTGGTCGGCGTGGCCGCGTTCGGCGGAGCGGCGGAGGCGGATCATGGGGAGACTCCTCGGGGTGGGGGGCATGTTACCGAACGCCGCGCGCCGCAAAGTTATTCCCGGCTAACTTCTGGCGGGAAAAGAAGCGGGGACCGCGTTGCCGCGGCCCCCGCGATTGATCTCGTGCCCCTATTTCACGTCGATCACCGTCGCCTTCACGAACAGCACCAGCACTTCCGTCCCGCCCGCCTTCGGCCGCGTCGCGACCCCGACGAGCGTCGGCTTGCCGGCGTCGACGAGCATCTGGGTGCGCACGCCGAAATCGGCGAGCTCGACCGACTGGACCTGGACGCCCTTGTCCTGCATCGGGAACGCCGTGAGCTCGCTGGCGAGCACCGTCGTCGGGCGCAGGTCGAGCTGCACTTGCCCGCCGTTGCCGACCGTCGAGGGCGTCACGTCCAGCGAGATCCCCTCGACGACCGGGGAGACCACCGGGTCGTGCGCGCTCGAGGACTGCGCGATCTCCACGTCGTAGTCCAGGATCGCGGCCCGCGTCGTGCCCTGCGCCGCGTGGAACCTCGTGCCGTTCAGCCCCGCGGCCCGCGCCGTGCCGACCAGCCGCACCGGCCCGCCCTTCGCCGCCGCCGCCAGCACTTCCGTCCAGGCGCCCCCCGCGATCTCCCCGGAGAGCGCCGCCCGCCGGTCGCGCCAGGCCGCCTCGTCCAGCGCCAGCACCCACGAGTCGACCGAGACCAGCCGCGCCCGCTCCGTCACGAGACGGCCCAGGAACTCCTCCACCAGCTTGAGATTCTCGGCGGTCTGGAACACGAGGAGATCCCCGTTCCCCGTGACCGAGATGCCGCCCTGCTCCCAGCTGTCCGGCGCAATGCCGCGCTTGATCATCGTCTCCAGCGCTTCCGGCGAAACCGACACCCCCTGCTCCGCCTCCGGGATCTCGAACGTCGCCCCCACGCCCTCGTCCCCGTGCCCTTCCAGCACCCCGCCCAGCTGTGGGCCGGGGAAGTCCTCGGCGCGGCAGAGGATGAAGCGAGTATCGAAGAGCCGGGCCTGGACCTTCTCGGTCGAGGCGGGGAACGGGAGGGCCGCATCGGCCTGGACGCCGGTCCGGATGAGGACGACCTGGGACCATCCGGGCTGGGCGCCGCCGAACGAGGAGCTCGAGAGGAGCACGCTGCGGCCGGCGGGAACGACGAGGTTCGCGCGCGTCCGCGAGACGTCGTCGTCCGGCTGCTCGATGACGCCGAGAGTCTTCCCGCCCGGCTCGAAGGCGCGCATCGGCCGCGGCTCGGACGAATCGAACCGGACGGCGAGGAACACGAGCGACGCATCCGGGGAAAGCGTCGGGCGCACGTCGATCAGGAAGCCGTTCTCGCGAAGCCCGATGATCGGGTCGGCGATGGAAGCGCGCTCGGCGATCTCGATGTCGGAGTCCTGGATGTAGGTCTCCTGCCCGAGCGTCGTCGCGTGGAAACGCTGCGTGTTGAGGCCGCAGGCGCGGAGGGAGGCGACGCGGCGGCCGCGCGCCGGGTCGGCGGCGGCGGCCTCGACGGCCTTGGCCTGCTCGTCTGTGAGCACCGCGCCCGCCGGGATGTCGAGCACGCCGGGGGCGAGAGCCAGCACGTCCGCCTCCACCACCACCGTCCGCTGCACGTGGCTGCGCAGCACGTCGAGGAACGACTTCACCTGGGCCTGCACCTCCTGCGTATGCCGGACGATCAGGTCGCCGTTGTAGTACTCGATCGAGTTGGGCGGCGTGTCCCACGTCCCCGGCGCCACATTCTGGGATACCAGGAGCTTAAGGTCCTCCCCGGGTATCACGGTTCCTTCTTCCTCCCCCCCGGTCCATCTCCCGTCGGCCAGCCCCGACTTGTCGAAACCGAGCCGCGGGCCGGCGTAGTTCGTGATCTTCATCGTCAGCGTGCTGGTGTTGTAGATGTGCAGGACAGTCTTTTCTTCCGCCGAGGCCACCAGCGCCGCGGCGAGCAGCAGGGCAAGGGTGCGCATGTTACTTGGCCTCCATGGTGCGGACGCGGACCAGGGTCGCGTAGTACTCGCGCTTCCCGGCCGTGGTTCCCGTCGTGATCCCGGCCAGGGCCCACGCCCCGTCCGTCACGTACATCTGCTGCTTGATGTCGACGCACGTCATCCGCGCCTTCTGGATCTTCCCGACGTTCGACGTCTTCGTGTCGAGGCTCTCCGGCGCCGGCGCCACCGCGCAGTTCGGCCGCAGGTCGACGTGAAGCCGCTTCCCGTCCCCCGCCAGCGTGGGCCGGATGTCGAGGCAGCAGCCGCTCTCGATGATGCCGATGACCGGGTCGCCGCACGCGATCCCCTGCGCGATCTGCACGTCCATGTCCTCCACGTACGCCTGGTCGGAGCCGGTCCACACATGGAAGCGCTGGTCGTTCATGCAGGCGCCGCCGGCGCTGGAAACCAGCCGCGGGCCGGAGCCCTTGACGGCGGCTGCCAGCAGGTCCTTGAGGGCGTCCTCGGCGGGGGAAGCGCCGGAGAGGGCGGCATGGCGCGCGCCCCACTCCGCGTCGTCCATGGCGACGATGGCCAGCTCCACGCCGATGAGGCGGTTGCGAGCCGGCGCGGCGACGGCAAGGAACTTCGCGATCTCGTCGAGCACGGCGGGGGACTGGACGGCCACGATCTGGTCGCCCATCTGCCACAGCCGATTGCGCGAGTTGCTCCAGCTCGCGTGGGACACGTTGTTCTGGATCGACGCCATCAGCGCTTCCGGGCTCATCCCCTCGCCCTCGTCGGACGGGGGCACGAACGTCGTCGTGGGCGCACCGGAGTCGCGATTGACGTCCAGCCGGAGCGCCGGTCCGGGGAAATCCCGGATCCCCGCCGTGAGGCTCGACACGTCGAACATCCGGAGCTGGCGCTTCTCGGTCGAAGCGGTCTCGTCGCCGGCAGCTTCGCCGGTGAGCGTCGGCCGCACGAGGACCGCCGCGATCCAGTTCTTCTCGGCCGAGAGCGGGCCCGAGCAGAGCAGGACCGTGCGCCCCATGGGGCAGGCGAGCGTCGTCTTGGTGCGCACGATGTCGCGCGAAGGAAGCTGGATCGTGCCGAGCGTCGCGACGCCCGTGTCGAACGCCGTCATCGACCGGGGGCGCGCCAGCACGAACCGCGTTTCCATCAGCACCGTGGCCGCGTCGTTGGCGAGGACCGGGCGGACGTCCAGCACCGCGCCGTGGCGCAGGTCGCCCGACACCGGGTCCGCGATCACCGCATCCTGCGCGATGTTCACGTCGTAGTCGCTGATGTACGAGGTCTCCTTCATGTCCGCCGCGAACACCCGCTGGCCGTTCATCGCCACCGTGCGCAGGAGCGTCAGCAGCTTCCCGCGGGCCGGGTCGGCGGCCGCGTCGCGCAGCGCCTTCTCCTGTTCGGCGGTGAGGATGCCGGGAAGGGCCCCGGCGGCCGCGAACGCCTCCGGGGACAGCAGCAGGACGTCGGACTCGACGACGATGCGGCGCGAGAAGCGGCGCCGGAGCATGTCGACGTACTTCGAGATCTTCTCGTGGTTTTCCTTCGTCTGTGTGACGTACAGCACGCCGGAGGAGTACTCGATGGAGTTGCGTGAGTCGCTCCAGGAGTCCTCGTCGAAGTTCGTGACGATGGCGGACGCGAGGAACTCGCCCGTGACGGGGGCGCTGCCCTCCGCGTCGCCCATCGTTTCCACCCCGATCACGTCCGAGCTGCCCGACCACCCGAGCTCGAGGCCCGGTCCCTTGAAATTCTCGACGGACCGGGTGAGGAACCGGACGTCGTACGCGCGGCTGGTCCGTGGGGACTCGTCCTGCGCGCGGGCCGCGGCGGCGCAGAGGGCGAGGACGGCGAGACAGCGTTTCATGGCGACACCTCCGAAGACCGGGTTCCCCCCCGGGGCCGGTCGGTTTGTGGGCTTACCAGGCGAGCACGGAATTCTTGGAGTCCTTGTTCTTCGATTTCCACCAGCGCACCCAGTCGGACTGGCGGGCCGGGAATTTTTCGCCGGTGATGGCCTGAAGGGCGCGCAGCGCGGCGGCCGAGTTCTGGCCGTCGAGGGCGGCGATGAGCGGCAGGACGGCGCGCGTGTCCTTGATCTTGCCGAGGGCGGCGATCGCCGCGGCGCCGGCGTCGCGGTCGCCGATCGCGCCGATGAGGTGCGGGACCGACTCCGGCGCCGCGATCGCAGCGATCGCGAGCGTCGCCTCGGCGTAGAACCCGCGTTCCCGCGACGCCGTCATGAGCGCGGGCAGCGCCTTGCGGCTCCCGATCTTGCCCAGCGCGTCCGCCGCGACGTCCCGGAGCCGGCGGTCCTGCAGGAACGCCGCCACCGCGGAAACGGCGTCCTCGGCGCGCAACGCCCCCAGTCCCGTGATCGCGTCTTCCCGCAGGTCCGGGCTCTCCAGCGCCCGAATCACCGCCGGCACCGACTCCTTCTCCCCGATTGCGAGCACCACCCGAAGCGCCTTCAGCCGCTCCGGCGCCTTCAGCCGGACGTCCAGCATCCGCTTCTCCACCACCACCCGCCCGAAAACCGCCTTCAGCGCCTCCATCACGTCCTTGTCCCCCGCGTCCGCCGCTTCTGCCAGCGCCTCGGTCGCCGCGGGGCCGCCAAGCGCCGCAAGCGCACGGACCGCCGCGGCGCGCGTCTCGGGCTTGTCCATCAGGCGCACCAGCTCCGGCACCGCGCGGTCGAGCTTCGCCCACACCGCGGCGTCGACGGCGGAGAGGGCGGAAGTGCCCCCGGCGCGGAGGCGGGCCACGAGCGCCGGCGCCGCGGCGGGGCCCAGGCGGCGCCATGCGGCCTCCGCCTTCCACGCGCCCAGCGCCGCCAGCGCTTCCGCCGCCTCCGGACGCCCCGTCTCCGCGAGCGCTTCCACCACCGCCGTCCGCTTTCCGGGGACGCCTGCGAGCGACGCGAGGACGGCGACCGATTCCGCGCCGCCGAGCTGGCCCAGCACGGCGATGGCTTTTTCGTCGCCGCGGCTGGCGGCGGCGGCGAGTTGCGGGGCGACGGCGGCGTCCTTGAGGATCGAAGCGATCGTCACGGCGGCGCCGCGCTCGTCGGCGTCGGCCGAGCGGAACGCCGCGAACCAGCGGGCGCGGTCCACGCCTCCCTTGACCTGCGCCAGGAACGCGTCGCGTCCCGTGCCCGCGGCGGCGGCGACGAGCCGGTCGCGGAAGTCCGACCGCGGCTTCTCCGGCGCGGGCTTCTCGACAGGGCCCGGGCCCTGCGGGATCTCGGGCGGCGCCGGTTTCTTCGGCGCGTCTCCCACCCCCGCCACCGGCGGCGCTTCACGCCGCTCCGGGACCCGGGAGGCCCTTCCCAGCAGGAACGCGGCTCCCAGCGCCGCGAGAATGACGGCGGCGGCGGCGAAGCGCAGCCACGGCGCGGGGCCGGAGGCGGCGGGGCGCGGGCCGCGGAGGCGCGGGGCGGCGGGCTTGTTCTCGATGTTCGCGCGGAGTTTCGCGAGGAACTCGGCGTCGGTGCCCGTCGGGACCGGCGCTTTCCATCCGCGCACGCGGTCGTCCACGGCGAGCAGGGCCTTGCAGGCGGGGCAGGCGGCGAGGTGCGCGGCGGTTTCCGGGGCGCGATCGCCGCGGTCCCACAGCTCCAGGAATTCCTCGCACATCATGGCAGTCGCTCCTTCAACCGTTTCCGCGCCAGGCTCAGGTTCGCCTTCGCCGCCTCGTACGTGATCCCCAGCGCCGCCGCGATCTCTTCCAGCTCCAGCCCCAGCTCCGCCCGCATCAGCATGACTTCGCGCTGTCGATCCGGAAGCGCCGCGACTTCGCGTGCGACGGCGTCTTCCGCCACGACGTCCCTTTCCGGCACGGCCTCGAACTCGCGCTCGCCGATCGACTCCGGCTTCGGCTTGCGCAGGTCGTGCGCCGCGTTGAGCAGGATCCGCCACAGCCACGTCCGGAACTTCGCGTCCCCGCGGAACCCGGGCAGTCCGCGCCAGGCCTTGAGGAACCCCTCCTGGCACGCGTCCTCGGCCAGGACCGGATCCCTGAGAAGCTTGGCGCAGAACGCGCGGGCCGGGCCCAGGTAGCGGAGAACCAGCGTCTCGAAGGCCGTCCGGTCGCCGCCCTGGGCGCGCCCCGCGAGGAGCTCGTCCGGTAGGTCAGACGGGGGAGGGAGGGGAGAGGTCAAAGGGGTGAAGCGGAATTCCCGCGGCGGGTGTAATGGAGGGAGTAGGGAAGCGTCCTAGAGGTGTCTGCGGAAGGGGTCTGTGCCGGGACTTGAGACGCAAACCGTTTGGTGACAATGAGTTGCGCTTGGCCTGACAGCTCCGGAGAAATCGCCGTATTTCCCTAGCGTCTTCACACAACTTTCGTAGATCTGCCGGGTTATACCCCCACGCCTAAACTGCGTCCACGAAGGGAGCTCTGCATGCGCCGTCTGCTGACCGCCACCGCCCTGCTCTTCGCCGCTTCCGCCGCCCGCGCCGATTTCGGCACGGCGCTGGAGGAGGGAGAGAAGGAGTCGAAGGAAAAGGGCAAGCTGATGCTGGTCTACATCTGGAGCCCCCAGTGCCACGTCTGCAAGGGGCTGAACGACAAGGTGTGGCCCAACATCGCCGTCCAGAACGAGCTGGAAAACTGGGCGGCCGTGAAGATCGAGGCGACCGAGGCGGCCAAGAGCCACTATCGCTGGAAGATCGACGACGTGCCGCAGTTGCGCGTGATCAACCCGGACGGCTCGGAGTTCCGCTGCGTCTCGCGCGGCGAAATCCCGGAAGCCAACCCGGACAAGATGCTCGATTTCCTGGCTTCCATCCGCGCCGCGAAGGAAGAAGCGCTGGCGAGCCAGAAGTTCACGTGGAAGTCGACGTGGGCGGAGGCGAAGGCGGAGTCGAAGGAGAAGCAGAAGCCGATCCTGGTCTACGTGCACGACGGTTCGGTGACGCCGGGCGAGCTGAACTCGAAGGTCGGGCAGTTCACGGACCCGGCCTGCGCGGGGGCGGCGAGGAAATTCGTGTGCCTGGCGGCGACGAAGGACGTCGTGGAAATCTGGGACAAGTTCAAGCCGCAGGTCGTGCCGGGCTTCATTTTTATCGACCTGGACGGCGCGGAGCTGAGCCGCTGCGGCCTGCTCGACGCGGACCAGCTCGCGACCGCGATGACCGGCGCGCTCGACAAGTTCACCGCGTCGCAGAACGTCGACCCCGCCAAGAAACTCGAACGCGACATCGCTTCGTTCGAGGCCACGATGAAGGGCGGCGTCGAGCAGGACAAGATCGACGCCGCGCAGAAGCTGATCGACTCGAAGGACCCGAAGGTCGTCAAGCCGCTCTGCAGCGTCTTCAAGGACCCGAGCGTGAAGCTGAAGGACATGGTCGTGGCGCCGATCCTCACCCTGGACGTGAAGAACGGCCTTCCCGTCATCCTCGCGTGGCTCAAGACCGAGCAGAACATGAAGTCGGTCGCCAAGGCCTGGGACGCGATCGGTGAGACCGGCGACTTGCGCGCCGTCGGCCCGGCCGAGGACAGCATCCTCGAGGTCTCGGCGATGGAAGTCAGCAAGGCCCGCATCAAGGCGCTCGGGAACATGAAGGACAAGCAGGTCGTCGACTTCCTCATCGACCTCCCGTTCAAGTTCAAGGGCAAAGGCCGCGGCCCCGGCGGCGGCGGCGGGCTGCGCGAGGAGTGCAAGCGCTCGCTGAACAAGCTCACCGGGCAGGACTTCGGCGAGGACTGGAACGAGTGGAAGAAGTGGTGGAGAGACAACCAGAAGTCGTTCAAGTTCCAGTAACGCTCGCGAATGCGAGCATCACCCCGAGCGAGCGAAGCGAGTCGAGGGGTCGCACGAGAGTGGTGCCAGAGATGAAGACCCCGGGGCCGGCCAAGAGCCGGCCCCGGTCATTTGGCGGACGGCGCCGGCCGGGAGAACGACCTAATATGAAATATGTAATATGAAATAGAGAATATTTAATGGCGGCTGGGCCTTTCCGTCCCGCGCCGCCGTTCATTTCATATTTCATATTCCATATTCCCTATTTCATATTAGGCCGTTTTCGCCAGCATTCCTCTTCGTCTCCGCCTTCCCCGCGTACAATCCGCCGCTCTTCCACACAGGAGAACCCCTTCCGTGACCGACGCCGTCCGCCAGCAACTCCAGTGCAAGTCCTGCGGCGCCCCGATCGATTACCTCTCCGGCGAAGCCACCCTCACCTGCGGCTATTGCGGCTCCACCGTGATGCTCGCGGGCATGGGAAACATCGTCGCCGTCGAGAAGCACTTCTGCCTCGCCCCGCGCGCCGACGAAGCCGCCATGACGGCGGAGATCAAGAAATGGATGGGCGTCGGCTTCTTCAAGCCCAAGGACCTTCCCGAGCGCGCCGCTTTCCAGGGCCGTGACGGCATCGTCCTCCCTTTCTGGGTGGTCGCCTGCCGCAGCTTCACGCAGTGGAGCGGGCAGAACCGCCGGACGCGCACGATCGGATCCGGGAAGAATTCACGGACCGAGACGTATTGGGAGCCGGCGAGCGGGTCGTTCGAGAACACGCACAACTGGTCGGTGTACGCCCGCCGCGGCGAGGAGTGGTTCGGGATCGACGCCCTCAACCCCGGCGCGCTCAAGACCGCGGCGGACTGGGGCGGGTTCTTCCTGAATTTCGGCCTCGGCAACGAGAACTCGACCGGCGTCAACCTGCTCCAGGGGGCGACGCCGTTCAACCTGAAGGAAATCCCCGAGAAGATGTCGATCAAGAACGGGCAGATCAACCAGCAGCAGGCGGAAGAAGAAGCCCGCGGCCAGATCGTGAGGTACAACCGCGCGATCGCCGACGGCCGGGTCACCACCCTCACCGACTGCGATACCCAGATCTCGATCGACGGCACCCACCTCGTCCACCTGCCCCTCTGGATCTGGAACTACACCTACGAGGGCAAGAACTACCGCCTCCTCGTCAACGGCTTCACCGGCCAGATCGTCAAGGGCGAGCACCCCGTCGGGAAATACGACAAGCTGGTCGTCCTCATCGTGTTCCTCGTCATCGTCGGCGGGATCATCGGGCTCATCATCTTCGCGCTCACGCACCACAAATAACCCGTGAAGGTCCTCCGCGAAGAGCCGGCGCCCGACCGCGAAGCCTGGGAAAAGGCGGCGAAGGAGGCCGCGGTCCGGCTCGGCTACGAGGAACCCGCCCCGCTGACGTTCCGCCGCGGCGCCCTGCTGGGGTTCCACCCGGACGCCGCCCTGCACACCCTGCGCGCTTCCTGGGCCGGCGAGAAGGGCACCTGGGAGGCGTCCGCGCCCGGGAACTTCCCCGCGACCCGCCGCTTCCTCGAAGCCCGCCTCGACGACCTGCAGGGCAAGGGCATCCCGGGCTCCGGGCTCGGCGTCCTCGCCCGCGCCGCGGTCGGCGGCCTCCTCGCCTGGGTCCTCGCCACCGCCGTCCTGTTCATCTTCACCGTCCCCCTCTGCCGCGCCGCGAAAACCGAGTGGACCGCGCGCCAGTCCTGGTTCGAGGAGCGCCTCGAAACGTCGCGCGCCCCGATTGCGGAGAGGGTGCGAAGCGCCCCCGTCGCGCCGGCCGCGTTCATTCCCGCGGCTTCGCTCGCGTTCCTGGCCGCCATCCCCCTTTGTCTGCTGTTCGCGTTCGGCGAGCTTCTGCCTTCGCTTTCGCGCTGGAACCTCGCCGCGCTGATCACCGCGTGCATCGTCCTTCCCATGTCGCTGATCTCACCCGGTGTCGCACTCGCCGGCCTCGCGGCCGGCGTGCTCGCCCCGCTGGCCGGGTGCGGCGGATACCTCGCCGTCCGCGCCCTGCTCGCCGACGGCCGCGCCCCGGCCCACGGCCCGCGCTGGGCTATCGGCGTCGCCGCCGTCGCCCTCGCGGCCGCCATCCCCGCCGCGGCGCTTCGCGGAAGCGACGTCTATATCGGGATCCGGGATCGCGTCCTCTACGGCACCCGCGCCGGCGAGTGGCTCGCCACGTTCTACTACCGGAACACGCCGCTCTCCGCTTTCGCCCTCCGCCCTCCCGAGGGGAACGCCCGCAACACGGTCCTGTTCGCCGGCCCGATCCCGCGCGGCTTCCCGGTGAAGGAGTTCCGTTTCCTGGAGTACCCTTCGCCGACCAAGGAGGAATTCCTGCGGCTCGCGCGCGGCAACGGCTTCGGGCTGCTGGTCTACAACGAGGACGGCGGCCCGTGGGTGCTCGAGGCCGCCCGGGAACTTCACGCCTCCGACCCGATGCGCTCGCTCGAATGCATCGCCGCCTCGCGCGGCGGGCTGGAGAAGATCTTCCCCGAGGCCGCGCCCGAGCAGTTCGTGGTCCCCGACGTGTTCGGCAAGAGCGGCAAGGAGCGCGTCGAGCGGTTCAACGCGGCCCTCGACGCCGCCTATGCCCGCGCCGACCGCCGGCACTCCCTCCGCGACGCCGCCCGCATCGCCAACTCGCTTGCCATCTTCCTCGGCCCCATCCTCCTCCTCGGCTCCTGGGGCGTCTGGACCGCCGCCGGCGTCCTCGCGTTCCGCAAGCGCGGCCTCCGCCGCGCCGCCGCCGCCCTCGCGTTCGCGTCGTTCGCGATCGTGGCGGGAAGCGGCTTCAAGGTGTGGACCTCCGAGGGGGCGGTGCACCGCGGGCTGCGGCAGCAGAAGGTCGAGTTCGACCGCCTGCGCGCGGCCGCCATCGTCGACGTCCGCAAGTACACCGAGCTCGACGCCGCCGCCGCCAAGGCCCTTCCCGACCTCAAGCTGCTCGCGATCCACCCCGACACCGGGGTCCGGGCGCTGGCGATGGACGCGCTGGGCGCGGCGGGGTCCTACGACGCCTTCCGCGTCCTCGGCGACTGCGTCCTGCACGACCCCTCGATGCTCGTCCGCTACCGCGCCGCCGACGCCATCGGCCGGAACCGGTCGAAGGACGACCGAATCGCCCTTCTCTCGAACGCCCAGAACGACGAAATTTACGTGGCGGAAGCGGCGTTGGAATCGATGCTGGACCAGAGGCCGTGAGATTTTCGTAGAATGCGTCTTCCCTCGCAGAGGAGCGACCCATGACCCGGAATCTTCTTCGCCTGTCCCTCGCCGTCGCCGCGCTTGCGGCGGCGCTTCCCGCAGTCGCCGACGAGAAGCCGAAGCCCGACAACCGGGAGATCCTGGGGACGGACCAGGTGACGGTGTACTGGTGCCCGTGCCGCAAGGAGAACTGGACGCAGACGGCGGACACGGAGAAGTCCTGCCCGTACTGCGAGAAGGACCGGCTGACCTGCGGCAAGGCCGTGGGGGATTACAAGATCGTGGTGAAGGCGGTGAAGGGGACGGTGAAGAACGGTTCGGAGGCGGCGCTGGACATCGAGGTGTACCAGATCGTGGTGGACAAGGACGCGAAGCCGGACGAGGTGCGGGTGACGGACGTGGCGACGGCGAAGGCGAAGCTGGCGCACGGGACGTCGAAGGACGGGGATTTCGTGGCGGACGACGAGGGGAAGGTGCAGGACGCGACGATCGGCGGCGAGAAGAAGATTGCGACGGTGAAGGCAACGCTGAAGAAGGGGGAGTACGTGATGGCGCTGGAGATCGTGCGCGGGGACAAGGAGAAGACGAAGATTGAGAGCGAAGTAACGTTTCGGGTGGACTAGGAAAACGGCAGGGGAATGGGGACGGCGGGAAGGGGATGGGGTGGGCTGGGGCGGGGGATGGGGCTGGGGCAGTCTGCAATTCAGTTCCCGAAAGAGGCGCGATGAATTCCAATCGCGCGCATGAAAAACACCATCAAGCGCGCTCTTCTGAGCGTGACGGACAAGTCGGGGCTGGTTGAGTTTGCGAAGGTGCTGGCGGGGATGGGGGTCGAGATCCTTTCGACCGGCGGGACCGCGAAGGCGCTGGCCGAGGGCGGGCTCAAGGTCGTGGAGCTCGCGGACTACACGGGCCAGCCCGAGATCCTCGGCGGCCGCGTCAAGACGCTTCACCCGAAGGTCCACGGCGGCATCCTCGCGCGCCGCGACGACGCGAAGCACCGCGAGCAGATGGACGCGCAGAAGTTCGGCTACATCGACCTCGTGTGCGTGAACCTGTACCGCTTCGAGGAAACGGTCGCGAAGACCGGCGTCACCCTCGAGGACGCCATCGAGAACATCGACATCGGCGGCCCGGCGATGATCCGCTCGGCCTCGAAGAACTGGGAGCACGTCGCGGTCGTGACGAGCCCCGCGCAGTACGCCGAGGTGGCCGAGGCGCTGAAGGCGTCGGGCGGGGAAGTGCCGAAGGAGCTGCGATTCCGGCTCGCGAGGGAGGCGTTCGCGCGGACGGCGGCGTACGACGCGGCGATCTCGACGTGGCTGGCGAAGCAGGCCGCGGGCGAGGAGTTCCCCAAGACGATCGCGGCGTCGTGGACCAAGGTGGACGACCTGCGGTACGGCGAAAACCCGCACCAGAAGGCCGCGTTCTACCGGGACGCCTCGGCGAAAAGCGGCATCGGCGTCGCGCGCCAGCTCTCGGGCAAGGAACTGTCCTTCAACAACATCCTGGATTGCGACGCCGCGCTCGAACTCGTCCGCGAGTTCACCGACGGCCCCGCCGTCGCCGTCATCAAGCACAACAACCCCTGCGGCTGCGCGATGGGCGCTTCGCTGGAAGAGGCGTTCGGCAAGGCCGTGCAGGGCGATTCGGTGAGCGCGTTCGGCGGCATCGTCGCCTGCAACCGCCCGGTGGACATGGCCGCGGCGAAGGCGATGACCGCGCCCAACCAGTTCTTCGAGGCGATCGTCGCGCCGAGCTTCGCGCCCGACGCGCTGAAGCAGCTTCAGACGGGCGCCAAGTGGGGCAAGAACGTGCGCCTGATGGAAACCGGCGACATCTCGAAGCCCGCGGGCGTGGTGCGCATGGACATCCGGCCGGTCACGGGCGGAGCGCTTCTCCAGACGCGCGACGACGCCCTCATGTCCCCTGAGCTCCAGTACCCCGCCGGCAAGCCGACCGACGCCCAGTGGGCCGATCTCGCGTTCGCCTGGACCGTGTGCAAGCACGTGAAGTCGAACGCGATCGTGTTCGCGAAGGACCGCATGGTGGTCGGCGTCGGCGCCGGGCAGATGTCGCGCGTGGATTCGGCGCGCATCGCGTGCTGGAAGGCCGGGGACCGCGCCAAGGGCGCCGCGTGCGCCAGCGACGCGTTCTTCCCGTTCCCCGACGCGCTCGAGATTTCGCTGCAGGCCGGTGTGACTAGCGTGATCCAGCCGGGCGGGTCGATGAGAGACGACGTGGTGATCGATGTGGCGAAGAAGGCGGGGGTGCCGATGGTCATTACTGGCATGAGGCATTTCAGGCATTGAATGAGGCGCGGCGATGGAGAGTCCCGGTCCTTCACAGGCGTTCGTAGTCAAAGCCGTCGGCGTGTCCGAGGAGAACGATGCACTCGTCCTCGGTCTTGCGGGCGATCGGCGCCCGAATCCAAGCCGCTACCTCATGTTCCAGATCGCGACCGTGTTCGATCCACAGGACGAATCGCTCGGAATGTCGGGCATCTATGTCGAGTTGGACACCCAGGCGAACTGTGGCTACTTCGACGAGGTGAAGTTCGCGCTCAGCGAGTCGGAGTTGCAGGTGTGGCTGAAGGGACGGCATGCGTTGAAGGGAGTCGCAGGTGGCGACCTTCGCGTAGGGCTGGAGATCCCTCCAGGCGAAGCGGAAACGTTAAAGGAGAGTCTTCGGCGAATCCTTGCGATTCACTCAAAACGTAGGCAATAACAACCTAAGTGCCGACATTTTGTGCTATATTGCCGCCATGGTTCGTCCCACCAATACCCTTCCCACCCTCCTTCGCCCCCGCGAGCTCAGCGAGCACGGTCTCACTCCGTCCCGCTTCCGCCGACTCGTCCGCGACGGCGCCCTGGAGCGAGTTTCGCGCGGCCTCTACCTCAATACCGGATCCGATTACTCCGAGATGCTGACGCTTGCTGAGGTTATGAAGCGCGTTCCGAACGCCATTGTCTGCCTCTATTCGGCACTGGAACTCCACGAGATAGGCACCCAGTGGCCCAAGCAACTCTGGATCGCGCTGGATCGAAAGGCCCGCCTGCCCCGACTGCGCGATTTCGATGTCCGGATCGTCCGCTTCTCCGGTGCCATGCTGCGGGAAGGTATCCAGGAGCGGCAGGCCGACGGAGTACGTTTCAGGATCACTTCACCTGCACGATCGATCGTGGACTGCTTCCGGTACCGGAGGAAGTTCGGGCTCGATGCCGCGCTCGAGGCTCTCAAGGACGGCATTCGCACCGGAAAGGCCTTTGCGAACGAGATCGACCCGCTGGCCGAGGTCTGCAGAATCAGGACCGTCATAGGACCTTATCTGGAGGCGATGCTGGCATGACCGGGAAGCCCCGGAATATCGCGGATTCAGTGCGAGAGCGGCTTCGGCGCCACGTGAGGCCGGGCTCTGGCGGATACCTGCTGACATTGAAGCGATTTGCCATCGAGCGGCTGCTTTACCGCATCTCCAGATCCGGAAGTCGCGACAAGTTTGTCCTGAAAGGCGCCATGCTCCTGACGCTTTTTGGGGAGAACATCGCCCGGCCCACCCGTGACCTCGACCTGCTCGGATCCGGCGACTCCACGCCGGAGCAACTCGTCGAGGTGTTCAAGAGCATCTGCGCTTCTTCGGTGGAGGAGGACGGACTCGATTTTCCCGCAACCTCGATACGGGCGGACCGGATTCTCGCGGACGGAAAGTACGTGGGAGTCCGCCTCAATCTCCTGGCGCTCCTGCAGCGATCGCGCATCCCAATCCAGGTCGATGTCGGATTCGGTGACAACGTTGTCCCCGCCCCTGCGCTCGTCGACTTCCCGACACTTCTCGATTTTCCATTCCCGAGAATCCGCGCTTATCCCCGCGAAGCCGTCGTCGCGGAAAAGCTCCACGCCATGATCCGGCACGGCGACAAGAACACCCGGGCAAAGGACTTTTACGACGTCTACGCGCTCTCGAGCCACTGCGAGTTCGAGGGACGCCGAATCGTCCAGTCGATCGCTGCGACCTTTCGGAGACGCGCCACCCCGACGGTGGTCGCCGCCGACCACGCCATGACGCTCGCCTGGTACCGTGATCCGAAACGCGCGGAGCTGTGGCACGCGTTTCTGCGCCGGGACGCACTCGCGGGTGCTCCGTCAAACCTCGAGGAGGTGGGGCAGCGCATCATCGCCTTCCTCTGGCCGCCGCTTACGGCGGTCGGCACCTCGTCGGAGTTCACATCATTTTGGGAGCCAGGAGGTCCATGGAAGTAACGCGCCAGAGTTGTCGGGCCGGTCGAAGGCACCCACGCATTGACACCGCCGCCCCTCTTGCCACAATCACCCTTCCGCCCAACCCCACCTGGAGCCCCGAATGCCCCGCGTCTTCCCGTTCCGCGCCCTGCACTTTGACGTCGCCAAGGTCGGCTCGCTCGACAAGGTCGTAAGTCAGCCCTACGACAAGATTAACGACGCGACGCAGGCGAAGTACTACGAGCGGCACCCGAAACACATCGTGCGGATCGCCAAGACGAAGGACGAAGCGGGGAAGGACAAGTACGCCGAGGCGGGGAAGACGCTCGAGGCGTGGCTCGCGGATGGGACGATCGTGCGCGAGAAGGAGCCTGCGATCTGGATCTCGCACCAGGTCTTCAAATTCAACGGCGAAACCCGCACCCGCAAGGGGTTCGTGGCGATCGGGGAGCTGGCGGAGTTCGGCAAGGGCGGCGTGCACGCCCACGAGAAGACGCTGGCGGCGCCGAAGAAGGACCGCTTCGCGCTGATGACCGCCACGAAGGGGCTGACCGAAGGGCACATCTTCATGCTCTATAGCGACCCCAAGAACGTCGCCAACGCGGCGCTCGACCCGTTCACGAAAGGGCCGCCGACGCTCGAAGCGAAAGACGACTACGGCGAGACGCACCGGGCGTGGAAGGTTACCGACCCCAAGGCGATCGCCGCCGTGCAGGCCGACCTCGCCAAGCGCGACATCTTCATCGCCGACGGTCACCACCGGTACGAGGTGGCGCTCCAGTACCGCGCCGAGTGCGCGAAGCAGGGCCTGAAATGCGAGGAGCCCGAGACCTACGACCGCCGCATGATGACGTTCATCAACATGGAAGACCCGGGGATGGTCATCTTCCCGACCCACCGCCTCGTCAGCGGCCTCGCGCGCTTCGACGCGAAGGACGTCCTGAAGAAACTCGCGCCGCACTTCGACGCGAAGGACTACGGCCCCGCCTCCGACGCCCAGCGCCGCGAGCTCGTCGAGGACCTGCGCATCGAGGGGCAGGTGAAGCACTGCTTCGGGTTCGCGACCTCCGCGGGCGGCCTCTGGCTCCTCACGCTCAAGGACGAGAAGATCGCCGAGACCGAGATCAAGGAGAAGCGCGCTTCGGAGTGGAAGAAGCTCGACGTCGCGATCCTGCACCAGCTCATCCTGGACCGCGTCCTCGGGATCACGGCCGACATGGTCGAGAAGGAACAGCACGTCTCCTACGCCCGCCACGCGGACGAAGTCTGGACGGCACTTCCCAAATTGCAGTGCGCCTTCCTTCTCAACCCGACGAAGCTTGCGGAAGTTAAGGTCATTAGCGAAAAAGGGGAGCGGATGCCACAGAAGTCCACGGACTTCTACCCCAAGCTCCTCACCGGATTTATCATGAACCGCGTCTCCTTCGCGAGGTAGTCACCATGGCCCACAAGAAGCTGTTCATCCCCGGCCCCGTCGAAGTCAAGCCCGACACCCTGCAGGCCTGCGCGACGCCGATGATCGGCCACCGCGTGCCGGAATACGCCGAGCTGCACGGGGCGTGCATCCCGCCGCTCAAGACGATGCTCGGGACGAAGAACGACATCTTCCTGTTCACGTCGAGCTCGACGGGCGCGATGGAAGCGGCGGCGCGCAACTGCGCCAAGAAGGGCGCCGTGGCGTGCATGCTGGGGGCGTTCAGCGACCGCTGGTACCAGATCGCGGTGCAGAACAACAAGAAGACCGCCAAGGCGCAGGTCGAGTGGGGCCAGGCGATCCGCGCGGAGACGATCGAGAAGCACCTGAAGACGGGGGAGTACGACTGCGTGCTGCTCGTGCACAACGAGACCTCGACGGGGACGATGAACCCGATCGAGGAAATCGCGGACATGATGAAGAAGTACCCCGACGTCGTTTTCGTCGTCGACGCCGTGAGCTCGATGGCGGGCGTGAAGATCGACGTCGACCGCCTCGGCATTGACGTCATCCTCGCCGGCACGCAGAAGGCGTTCGGCCTCCCGCCCGGCCTGACGGTTTGCTCGTGCTCGCCGAAGGCCCTCGAGCGCGCCAAGCAGCTCCCCGACCGCGGCTACTACTTCGATTTCGTCGAGATGAAGGCGTTCGGCGACAAGAACCAGACGCCGTGCACGCCCAATGTCTCGCTCATCTACGGGTTGAAACACCAGCTGGACAAGTTCTTCAAGGAAGGGCTGGAAGCGCGGTTCAAGCGCCACATGGACCTCCGCGACACCTGCTGGAACTGGGTCGAGGAGCACGGCTTCAAGAAGTTCGCCCCCCCGGGGATGGAGTCGGTCACGCTTACCTGTGCCGCCAATACGCGCAAGGTCGACATCGTCAAGTGGGTCAAGAAGGTCGCCGAGCGCGGCTTCATCATCAGCGAAGGCTACGGCAAGCTGAAGCAGGACGCGTTCCGGGTCGCCCACATGGCGGACTGCACGATCCCGGAGCTGAAGGAGTGCCTGGGGGTGATGAGCGAGGAGTTGAGGAAGCTGTAGCGTCTCCTATGAGGTGAAAGCACTTGAGATCGGAACTGGACACGCCGGTCTCGGAGCGCTACCTCACGGTGCAGGGAAGAGCCGGAGAATCGCTACATGCCGGACTTCCTGTTTCATTTCCCCGGACGGCCAGACGCGCATTTGTTTCATACTCTTACGCCGATTTGCCGATTGGGAAGCAGTTCGACTGTTGCTACCCGGAGAACATGCCTTCCCGCGTGATTCCGGTTCCGATTCGGCTTCTCGGTGTCACACAGCAATTCGGCAAGCCGTTCGATCAGATTCCACATGGCTGGAAGACCATCTGCTTGTTCGATTTCCCGGAAGGCGTTCCGCCAGAGGTTGACGCGCTGCCGATCCTGGAGGGCTGGGATTTCACGGCGCGTTTGATCGTTTGTGACCGGCGCAATTTGCCCGAGATCCAGGCCTCACGAGGCAGCCCGTCCGGAAAATCGCCTACTCCGCGTACGGATCCTTGACCTGCGCCTCCGCCCAGAGTTCCGCATACTTCTCGCGCACGAAGGGATGAAGATGCGCGCCAAGTTCCTTCGGCAACAGATTGACTTTGATCAGCTCGACGACATCCACGAGGTCTTTGCGCCGCGTGACCGACGTCTGTCCGCTGGCCAGTTTCAGCTCGATGAGGTCCCTGAGAGGGAGCATCGGGAGGCCGTTCCAGATTCCTCCCCGATTTTCGCCCAATGACTCGGGGTTAGGAAAGCCGAAGGGGCATGTCTTGCCGTCCCCTGGCAATTCGCCGGTCGTGAGGACATCGACCTTTACGCCGTATTCGGCGTCCTTCAGGCCTTTTGAACCCTGGAACTTCTCAACCCAGCCGAGCCCGAGGCAGTGCTCCTTGAATTTCGCAAGCCCCTCCTTCGTGAGCAGCAGGTCCACATCGTCGGTGAACCTGCGATAGCCGTGAGCCGCTACGGCGAGGCCACCCGCGACCACGTAGGGGATTCGGAGCTCCTGCAGCTTCAGGGCGATTTTTCGAGCGGCTTTCTGCGCGGGCGCGTTGCCGGTCGCGAATTCGTCCATGAGCTTGAGCGCCTCCTGCAAGTTCGTCTGAAGTTGTGCGGGGGTGAACATTTGGGGTTTCCATGGATCAGTATATCGGCGAAGGTAGCTGGTCAGGGGCGGAACTCCGCGAAGCAGGCCATCGCTGAACTCCGCCGTCTCGTTTTCCGCGTCCATTGCCTGCACTTTCGCGCTCCCAATGGTCCACGCCTTGGATAGGCTGGGGCGGACCCGTCAGCGAAGTTCAAATATGTAAAGGAACGCCGCCCAACCGCTCGGCAGCATCTGGGGCGCGCGCTTCAGCTCCTGGCCGTACTTCACGGCCATCTCGAGCATGAACCGTGCGTGGAAGAACGCCTCGAGGATAGGGCGAACGACCTGCAGCCACCGCGCGTTGTGTTCCGGGTCGAATTCCTTCCCCGTGCCTTCCGCCACGATCTGAAGGAACCAGGGGTTGAGTTGCCGCTCTGGCGCGAGCGCCTGCAAGGCTGCGACGATCTTGAGCGTGGAGTGCTGCGCGTAATGGGCTTTGTAGCTCTGGTGGTAGAAGCGATAGACGGGGTCTTCGTAGTCCCAGTGACTGCTGCACTCTTCGAGCAACTGAGACAGCGCGGGGAGGGATGACTTCAGATTGGAAAGCAGCGACTTCACGGCCGGCCGGTCGTCGGCGTCCGTGAAGGGATTGTTCGTGACGACCCGCTTTGGCGGCGGCACCTGGCGGCGGCGGGCGGAAACTCGGCGAGGACTTCGTTTCATGAGGAGGATCGTAGTTTCACGCCGAGGCCCCTTCAATTCCCCGGCGATCGATCTCGGGCCCACGGCCCCGCGGCTTTGACATTCCAATCTGGAATCTCAAAAGCGCGTGACGTCGAAGCCGATGCGCCCGTCGTTGCGGACGACGAGGAGGTCGAAGCCTGCGGAGAAATCGCGGCAGGAGTGGATCGCGCCGGGACACTTCCATGAAAAATGAAAATTGGAATTTCAAGAATCCTGAAAGTCCGGGGTGCTTCGTCGCCCCTGCCGGCCAGACCGGGTCACCGTGGAACAGTTTCTCCGTGACCGGCGGGGTCCCGTGTAGGATCGCCGCCGTGAAAGACATCACCGAACTCCGCCGCCTCGCTTCCCCCGCCCCGCGGCCGCAGTGCCTCGTGTTCGACGGGGGGACGCTGTGGATGGGGTCGATCGAGACGTCGCGGATTTACGAGATGGACCCGGTGGCGTGGAAGGTGCGGGGGGACTGGGCGGCGCCGGGGAAGCCGTGGGGGATGACGTGCGTGGGCCACGAGCTGCGGGTGGTGTGCGGGGAGGGGGCGGACGACGACCGGTACATCCGGCGGTTCGTGCCGGGGACGGGGTTCGACGCGAAGTTCGCCGTCCACTGTCCCGGGGACACGGGGTCGCAGCTCGGGTGGGACGGGAAGACGCTTCACCTCAACCAGTGGCACCGGCAGCGCGTGCTCGCGCTGGCGGCGGACGGGAAGATCCTTGCCTCGTACGACGTGCCGCACTGGATCTGCGGGCAGGTGATCGCGAACGGGGCGATCTGGGTGGTCGCGACCGACGTCGAGGAGTCGAACGACTACCTGCTGACGCGGATCGACCCGGCGACGGGGAAGACCGCCGACCTGGCGCGCATCCCTTTCCCGGCGCGCGGGCTGGCGTTCGACGGGAAGAGCTTCTGGACGAACTGGCGCGAGAAGCACGAGATCATTTCTTTCGCGCCGCCGGCCTGAGTCACGGCCGGCCGCGGAGAGCGGCGATGTCCCGCTCGACGGCGGCGACGACCGCGGGGAGCTTTTCCAGTCCACTCGGGAATCCGAGCGTCCGCACGGGAACCTCCCGCGCCAGCCGCACGCACCCTTCGAATTCCTCCGCGGCGTTCTCGCGCCCGTCGCCGAGGCGCATTCCCGCGCCGAAGAGCGCGACGACCGCTTCAGAACCGCGCAAGTCGCGGATCGCGAGGCGCGGCGCGCGCTGCAGGACGTAGACGGCGCGCAGCGGGGCGGGCCTGGAGGACCACGGCGGGACCACGCGGCGCTTCCAGTGCCCCTCGGCGACGCGGGGGCCGCTGCGGCCCACGAGCCCGAGGGAAGCGCCGCCCAGCCGGAGGCCGGGGTAGCCGGGGTGGGCGAGGAAGCCGTGCGCCTGCGGGACGACGCGGAGGGCGTCGTCGGCGAAGAGGCGGCGGCCGGCGCGGGCGAAGGCGGCGGCGAGGGTGGATTTCCCGCGGCCGGCCTTGCCGATGAAGCCGGCGATCCCGGCGGGGAGGGCGGCGGCGCTGGCGTGGAGGACGGGCGCGGCGGGGGCGTGGAGGGCGCGGGGGAAGACCTGGTCGAGGAGGAGGTGCCGGAGAAGCGCGGGGCCGGCGCCGGGAGCGGGGCGCGCGTCGATGGTCCTTTCGCGCGGGTCGACGTCGAACACGGCGAGGCCCTGGAAGCGGATTCTCCAGCCCGCGCCGGCGGGCTTGACGGACAGCCACGGTTTGCCGGCGGCGTGCCAGACGCGGACCCAGCCGCCTTCGCGCGGCAGGGGGGCGTGCCTCTGGACCGACAGCGTCCATTCGGCGGCGGCGCTCGACCGCTGGAGTTCGGGAAACGCGACCGGCGAGGCGAGCACGCTCCCGTACGCGGCGAAGTTCATGGGGCGGGCTCGACCAGCCTCTCGCGGACGAGATCGCCCAGCAGCGCCTCGATGTCGGCCCGGATGGTCGCGGCGGGGGCGTCGAATTCCCGCTCGATCGCCGCGGCCGCCTCCGCGAGCGTCGCCCCGGCGGCAAGCGCTTCCCAGACCCGCGTGCCGACCTCGTCGAGGCCGTAGTAGCGCTCGGTTTTCAGGCTGAGGAGGACGGCCTGGCCGTCGACGACGCGCATGAGGGTGTCGGCGGGGACGGCGATGCGCGAGGAAGGGGAGAGGTTCACGCGGGGAATCGTAGCACGAGGGGACGGCCGGGATTGTCTCGGCGCGGGCGCAGGGCTAAAGTGTGCGGCCTCGATTCCCGAAGGCCCGCTTCGATCCCACGGAGGATTCAAACCATGCTGCAGGTTGCCGCGAACGTCCGGAAGCCGAAGTCGAGTGGAGTGCCTGCCCGCCGGTCGGGCGGCGCCGGGGCCGGGACGGCGGAGCTGACGCCGCAGGCGGTCGCCGGGCTGCAGGCCGCGTTCGAGGCCAACCCGGCGTACCAGCTCGCGCTGAACGCGGTGACGCAGACCTCGGCGGACGAGATCGCGCTGAACCGCTCCGTCGTCACGAACACCGACTTCACGTTCTCGCACTGGCTCGACGAGTGGGCCGTGACGTCCCAGAAATCCTCGGGGCGCTGCTGGATGTTCGCGGGGCTGAACCTGTTCCGCGTCGGGGCGATGAAGAAGATGAAGCTGGACTCGTTCGAGTTCAGCCAGAACTACACGTTCTTCTGGGACAAGCTGGAGCGCGCGAACTACTTCCTCGAGAAGATCATCGAGACGGCGGACCGCGACGTGGACGACCGGAACGTCGCGTTCCTGATGGACACCGTGCTGGGCGACGGCGGGCAGTGGAACATGTTCGTGAACATCGTGAAGAAGTACGGCGTGGTGCCGAAGGCCGCGATGCCGGAGACCGAGAGCTCCTCGAACTCCGGCCGCATGAACAGCATGCTCGTCACGAAGCTGCGCGAGGGCGCCCGGACCCTGCGCAACGGCGCCGCTGGCGGCGCTTCCACCGGCGAGCTGCGCGCCGCGAAGCAGGAGATCCTGAAGGCGGTCCACCGCATCCTCTGCATTCACCTCGGGACGCCCCCGGCGAAATTCCACTGGCAGTGGAACGACCGGAAGAAAAAGCTGCACCGCGACGGGATGATCACGCCGCAGCAGTTCGCGAAGAAGTACATCACGCTTCCCGTGGACGAGTACGTCTGCCTCGTCCACGACCCGCGCCCCACGAGCCCCTACAACCGCACGTTCACCGTCGAGCACCTCGGAAACGTCATCGAGGGCGGCATCGTCCGCTACCTCAACATCGAGATCGGCCTGATGAAGGAGATCGCGATGAAGACGATCATGAAGGGCGAGCCGGTGTGGATGGGGTGCGACTGCGGCAAGATGATGAAGCGCGACCTCGGGATCTGGGACCGGCAGCTCTTCCGGTACGACGCGCTCTACGACACCGAGTTCACGATGACGAAGGCGGAGCGTCTCCTCTACCACCAGACCGCGATGAACCACGCGATGCTGTTCACGGGCGTCGACGTCGAGAACGGCAAGCCGCGGCGCTGGCGCGTGGAGAACAGCTGGGGCGAAGAGAAGTGCGGGCGCAAGGGGTACTTCGTCATGAACGACAACTGGTTCGACGAGCACATGTTCGAGATTGCGGCGCGGAAGAGCTCGCTGCCGAAGAACCTTCAGAAGGCGCTCGGACTGGAGCCGATCGTGCTGCCCGCGTGGGACCCGATGGGGTCGCTGGCGGACTAGAGCCTGGGAAGCGGAGGGGCGATGTTTCGAATCCTGGCGGTGATCTGTTTCTTCTCTTCGGCGGCCCTGGCGCAGGAGACGGACGTTCAGGTCGAATTCGTCGTGAACGACGCGTTCGTGAAGGGAAAGCTGCTGGGCGGGGTGGAGATCCGGATGGCACGGGCGGCGGAGAGAGCCTCGGAGCACACGGGGTACACGGGCGCGAACGGCCGGCTCATCGTCACCGTCGCTCCCGGGACGTGGTTCGTGACGTACCGGCTGCGCGGGTACGTGCCCGTCGTCGCGAGCGAGACGGTTCTCCGCGACCGCGTCACGGTCGTGACAACGAGCCTGTCGATGAATCTCGAGAGCGAAGGGACTCCAGGAGGCCGGCGGGTCCGGATAGTCCTGAACTGGGGCTCGGCCGCGGGCCAGGTTCGGGACGCCGACGCACACGCACTTTGCCCCTGCCTGCCTGAGAGCCCCCACGTCTACTATCAGTCGAGGACCCACCTGGCCGGGACGCACGAGGTCTCGCTCGACGTGGACGACCGCGACGGTGGCGGACCCGAGACGATCACATTTCGTGATCCCGCTCCCGGCGCATACCGCTACTTCGTCCACAACTTCAGCGGAGACGGGCTGCTCGGGGCCTCGGAGGCCGTCGTGCGGGTCCTCGCTGGCGACGAACAGATCGGGGAGTTCCGCGTTCCCGCCGACGCGAGCCAGCGCGCATGGCGTCCCTTCAAGCACATCCAGGTCGCCCCTTCCGGCGACGTCTCCGTCGTGGCGTTCGATGGCGAGGAATTGAAGCGCTCCGAGGACCGCGCGATCCCAGCCGGCACTTCGAAGTTTCGGAGTTCCGAGGAGGTGGTTCCAGGGGCGTCCCCGGGCGGAGTCAGTTCGCCTGGAGCGCCCGCGACGGACGACCAGTCCGAAGTCGGGATCATCATTGCGGTGCTGGGTGCCAGCTTCGCCATCGGCCTCGGCTGGAAGGCGAGCCGCAAGCGACCGGCCGCTTGAACGCGGAGTCACCCAGGGGCCTCACCTCGGGTGAGAATTCGCGGCACTTGATAAGTCGCGGCCAAAGGCGTTCAATCCCCGCCCTCACAAACTCTCAAGGAGACCGTCATGGGCAAGGGCAACAACAGCCATCGCAAGGAAGCGAAGAAGCCGAAGAAGGAAGTGAAGAAGTCGGCGCCGCCGCGCCGGGGCTAGACGGCGGGCCAGACGAACGCAGACGAGAAGGGGCGCGGCATGCCGCGCCCCTATTTTCGTCGGCGGGCGCGCGGGGCTATTTCACCCGGCAGGACTTCCGTCCGCCGCGCGGCACTTTCGGCGCCCCTTCGCCCTTCGCGATCAGCCCTTCCGCGAGCGCGAGGCACCGTTCTGCCAGCGCGCGGGCCCCGTCGCGAAGCTCTTCGTGATCCCTGACGTAGGCGACGTTGTTCTCCATGTCCTCGGAGGACCAGCCGCGCGAGTGGGCGACGAAGGGGAACTGCGGGAAAGAGAACCCGAGTTCGCCGAAGAAGGTCAGCATCTGTCCGGCGACGCCCTGGACGTTGTCCTGCCCGCCGGTGATCAGGAACGCGGCGGTCTTGTTGCGAATCAGGACGCGGTCGTTCGTCGTGACCTGGTTCTGCACGCAGTTCAGCCGTTCCGCCATCTTGAAGTACAGCGAGGAGGGCGCTCCCCAGCGGATCGAGGTCGACACGAGGACGACGTCCGCCCAGAACACCATCGCCTCGTAGATCGCCGTCATCTCGTCCTTCTCGTCCTGCTGCGTGATCGTGCACGGCCAGGTGCAGGCCCCCGCCCCCTTGGAGTAATACCCCTCGCAGGTCCGGATCTTCAGGTCGTTCAGCTTCAGCAGCTTCGTCTCCGCGCCCTTCGCCTTCGCGTGCGCCAGCGCGGCGGCCAGCAGGTTCTCGGAGGTGGAGAAGCGCGGGTTGGCGGCGTCCATCGCGGTCGTGGAAATGCCGGCGACCCGCAGGGGGCCGGGCTCGCGGCGGATCTCGCGCTCCAGCGGATGGGGCGCGTGCGCCGATTTCACCCGCTTTGTCGCCGGCTCGACGTTCACCCACACGTCGCCGCCCTCGATCTTCACGTCGTGGCTCGGGACGGCATCCTTGTACCCGGGGCGCGCCTTCCCCGTCTGCCCCTCGAAGTCCCAGTTGTGCCACGGGCAGACGACGTACCCGTCCTTCGTGAGCTTTCCTTCGCCGAGCGGTCCGCCGGCGTGCCCGCAGACCCCCGAGATCGCGCCGAACTGCCCGTCGCGGCACGACAGCGCGATCGGGACTTTCCCGGCGAGGATCTGCTGAAGCGGCTTGTGCTTCAGCTTGTCGGCGCTTCCGATGCAGACCCAGCGGGCAGGTTTCGATTTCATGGGGCTCCGGTTCAATCGACGGGGGTGGGAAGGGTGAGTTTGCGGCGAATCGCGACGATTCGGATCCCCGTGGTGATGGCGAAGCCGATCGCGAGTGAGAGAGGATCCGGGGCGCCGAATTTCCGTGCGGCGAGGAGCGCCGCGGCGCCGGCGATGCTGGCGGTGGCGTAGAGGGTGCCGCGGAAGATGAACGGGAGGTCGTTCACGAGGACCTCTCGGAGGACGCCGCCGCCGCAGGCCGCGGTGACACCGACGAGCATCGCAGGGATCGCCGGGAGCCCCTTGTCGGCCGCGAGCTGCGCGCCCATCGCCGTGTAGAACCCGAGGCCGATCGCGTCGAAAAACTCGAGCCCCTTCGCCGGCAGCTTCACGAAAAACGCCGCGAGCGACACGGCGACCGCGATCCCGATGATCCACTCGTCGCGGAACACGAACGGCGGGACTCTTCCCAGGATCGCGTCGCGCAGCACGCCGCCGCCGGTTGCGGTCACGACGCCGAGGGTGATGAACCCGACCGGGTCGAGGTGCTTCTCGCGGGCCTTGAGGGCGCCGGAGACGGCGAAGACGGAGACGCCGAAGAGGTCGACGAGGCGGAAGAGGTCCACGCGGGGATTCTACGCGGAGGGGGGCGGAGGCGGGGGGATGCCGCGCTTCCAGGCATCGCCGACGGCGCCGTGGAGGGCGGCGATTTCGCCGATTTCCTCGGCGGTGAGGAGGCCGGCGAGGCGGCCGTCCTGGACGACGGCGGCGGCGTGGACGGGGGAGGACTGGAGGGCGACGAAGGCCTGGTCGAGGGGGTCGGTGGGGGAGACGACGGCGAAGTCGGTGGACATGGCGCGGGAGACGGGGGCGCCGAGGCCTTCGCGCGAGACGGCGGCGACGAGGGCGGAGCGGGTGAGGAGGCCGACGACGCGGTCGCCGTCGACGACGGGGAACTCGGACTGGGTGCCGCGCGTGAGGTAGAGGGCGGCGCGCTCGAGGGTGTCGGACGGCGAGAGCGTGCGGATCTCGGTGGCCATCGCTTGCCAGACCGCGATCCCCGAGAGCGCCGAGCGGTACTGCGCCTGCCGGTTCTCTTCGCCCGCGCCGATCCAGACGAAGAACCCGATCAGGGCGAAGAATGGCAGGCCGAAGGCGATCCCCGCGACGAACAGCAGCGCGGCGACGCCCTGCCCGAGGCGCGCGGCAAGCGAGGTCGCGACGGCGGAATCGAAGTGCATCGCGAGGAGGGCGCGCAGCACGCGGCCGCCGTCCATCGGGAAGGCCGGGAGCATGTTGAACCCCGCGAGGATCGCGTTCGTCCAGACCATGCGGACGAGGAAACCGGACCGGAGCAGGTTCGAGGTGAACACGTCGCCGGTTCGGCCCTGGGCGGCGAGCGCGAAGAACGCGGCGGCGCAGAGCACGACGTTCACCGCGGGCCCGCCGATCGCCACGAGCAGCTCCTGCCACGGCTTGTCGGGCATCCTCTCCAGCCGCGCCACGCCGCCGATCGGGAACAGGATGATGTCCCGCGTCCGGACCCCGAACGCCTTCGCCGTCAGCGCGTGCCCCAGCTCGTGCAGCACCACGATCACGAACGTCACCACCGTGAACAGCGCCGCGTCCAGCGCTTCACCCCTCGAATGCCCCTCCGACCACGACGAGTACCCGATCCACGCGAACAGCAGGAAAAACGTCGCGTGGACGCGGATGTCGATGCCCGCTACCCGGGCGATGCGGAAGGACCAGCGCATGTCGCGTGACCGGGAACGGGGGAAAGGTGGCTACAGGGCCTTCGTCTCGATCTTCACGCCCGGCGACAGCATCTTGTGCACCGGGCACTTGTTCGCGACGTCCATCAGCCGCGTCTTCATCTCGTCGTCCAGCGCGCCCGTCAGCCGGATCTCGCGCAGGATGTGGTCCGCCTGCCCCTTCGCAGGGTCCGAAGCGTCCACCGGCACCTTCGAGAGCTTCAGCTTCACGTCGACGTCCTGAAGCGGCCACTTCTTGCGGTCCGAGTAGAGGCGGAGCGTCATGGCGGTACACGCGCCGAGCGATGCGAGGAGGTACTGCAGCGGCGCGGGGCCCGCGTCGGTCCCGCCGATGAGCGGAAGCTCGTCGGCGACGATGTGGTGCTTGCCGGTCTCGATCTCGAGGCGCAGCCCGCTCTTCGGGGCCTTCACGACGGCAACGGGGTCGGGGAGCTTGACGGCGTCGGCCATGGCGGTCTCCAGGTGTTCGGGTGAGCCGCCGATTGTCGCCGATCCCGGCCGATCTGCCCACCGCGCATTGGCCGCGCGGCCGAGGACCGCTACACTTCCCGCCCATGAGCACCCTCGAACGCCTGTTCCGCCACGCGCGGCCCCTCGTCGGGATGGTCCACCTGCTCCCTCTTCCCGGCGCCCCCCGCCACGGCGGGTCGATGGCGGCGGTGCTGAAGCGCGCGGTGGCGGACGCGAAGGCGATCGAGGACGGCGGGCTGGACGCGCTGATCGTGGAGAACTACGGGGACTTCCCGTTCTTCAAGGGGGACGTGCCGCCGGAAACGGTCGCGGCATTGACGCGGTGCGTCAACGAGGTGATGCGCGTCGTGAAGATCCCGGTCGGCGTCAACGCGCTCCGCAACGACGCCCGCGCCGGCCTCGCCGTCTGCGCGGCGACCGGCGCACGCTTCATCCGCGTCAACGTCCACGTCGGCGCCCAGCTCACCGACCAGGGGATCATCGAGGGGCGCGCCGCGGAGACGTGCCGCCTGCGCGCCCAGCTCTGCCCCGAGGCCGGGATCCTCGCGGACGTCGGCGTGAAGCACTCCGCGCCGCTCGCGCCGAGGCCGCTCCACGAGGAAGCCTCCGACGCCGTCCACCGCGGGCTGGCGGACGTGATCGTGGTGACGGGAAGCGCGACGGGGCATGCGGCGGACCCGCGGGACTACGACGAGGCCGCGCGGGGCGGCGCGCCGGTGTTCGCGGGGAGCGGCGTGACGGAGGCGACCGTGCGGGCGACGCTGAAGAAGTGCGACGGCGTGATCGTGGGGACGGCGATCAAGGAAGGCGGCGTCGCGGACGCGGCCGTGGACGCGGCGCGCGCACGAAAATTCGTCGCGAAGGCGCGGGGATAGACGACGGGGAAGGCGGGGCGTAGAGTCCGGGCTTCCCCCGGAAACGGATCGCTTGGAAACGACCACACCCCTTCACCCCGTGACCCCCCGCGCCCCGAGCGCCGACGTGGTGCTGCGCACGGAGGGGCTGTCGAAGCGGTTCGGGGCGCTGACGGCGGTGGACGGGCTCGACCTCGAGGTGCGGCGCGGGGACATCTTCGGGCTGCTCGGGCTGAACGGGGCGGGGAAGACGACGACGATCCGGATGATCGTGCGGCTGATCGCGCCGACGGCGGGGAGGGTGCTCGCGTTCGGGGAGGACGTGAACGAGCATTCGCTGGACGTCCTGAACCGGATCGGCGCAATGGTCGAGATCCCGCAGTTCTACCCTTACCTGTCGGGGCGCAAGAACCTCGAGCTCCTGTACGGCCTCTCCGGCGGCCGAGACGCGGCGCGCGTCGACGAGTGCCTCGCGCTGGTCGGGCTCGACAAGCGCGGGCAGGACAAGGTCCGCGGCTACTCCCAGGGAATGCGGCAGCGCCTCGGCCTCGCCCAGGCCCTCCTGACGCGCCCCGAGCTCATCATCCTCGACGAGCCGATCAACGGCCTCGACCCGCAGGGGATCATCGACATCCGCCGCCTGATCCAGCGGCTGAACCGCGAGAACGGCGTGACGTTCCTCATTTCCTCGCACCAGCTCCACGAGATCGAGCTCACCTGCAATCGCGTCGCCATCGTCCACCAGGGAAGGCTTCGGGTGCAGGACGACGTGAAGAAGCTGCTGGAGAAGGCGAAGGCGCTGGCGACGGTGCGCGCCGAGCCGGCCGAGGAAGCGAAGAAAGTGTTCGCGCTGCGGCGCGCGGAGGTCGTCGGGATGCAGGACGGGGCGTTCCGGCTGCGCTGCGGCCCCGAGGCGCTTCCCGACCTCGCGGCCGCCCTCCATGCCGCGGGGTGCAAGGTCTGGGAGCTCACGCCGGGCCGCGCCTCCCTCGAGGACTTCTTCATGGCCGAGACCGGCCGCGGGGGGGCCGCATGACCGCCCGCGTCGGCCGCCTCGTCCGTTTCGAGCTCGCGAAGCTCTTCCGCCAGAAGCTTCCCTACGTCGTCCTCTTCCCGATCGTCGGGGCGATCATGCTGGTGATGATGCGCGGGATGGACGTGCAGGGCGACGCCGTCGCGGACCCGCGGATCCGCAACGGGTTCGAGTACCTCGGGACGGCGTGCCTGTGGGCCCTGCGGCTCGTCAGCGTGTTCGCGGTCGTGATCGCGAGCCTGTCGCTGTCGGGGGAAGCGTCGCAGGGGACGTACCGGATGATCCTCGTGCGGCCCGTGACGCGCACCGATGTTTTTATTGCGAAGGCGCTCGTCGTCTCGATCGTCGTGCTCGCGCTCTTCATCGCCACCGCGCTCCTGAGCTACGGCATGCTCCACCTCGTCCACGGGTTCTGGCGCGAAGGCGCCTACCTGTCGCCGCTCAACGAGGGACGCTTCACGCTGATGGGGGAGGAAGTGCTCTCCGACCCGAACCGGACGAAGGACGCGCTTTCTTCCGACTTCAGGCTGGCGATGACGCTGTCCATCCTGCCGCTTCTGGCGTCGGGGTGTTTCGGCCTGCTGATCAGCTCGATCTTCGACAACACGGGCGCGGCGGTCGGGCTGGCGATGTTCCTCGCGATCGCGCTGTACGGGTTCGCGAGCGTCGACCGGCAGGCGGGGAAATACGTGTTCAGCCATTCGCTCGAGTACGGCCTCTCGCTCTCCAAGCACCGGGCGGAGGGATACTCCGACCGGAAGTGGGAGAATGGGGAGATCCGGCGGGCGTGGGTTGTGCCGCTGGTGAGCGGAGTAGTATTCCTCGGCGTGGCTTACGGGGTGTTCGTGAAGAGGGACATCCTGACGTGAGGGGAAAAGGGCCACGAAAGGAAAAAGGAAAAACGAAAAAGGAAAAATGAAAAGCCCGTGGCAGGAGGCCGTGCTTTTTGTTTTTCCTTTTTCGTTTTTCGCTTTTCCTTTCGTTGCCGTTCTTACCCCCACGCGTACCCTGAGTCCTCCCCATGCGCCTCAGTTCCCTCCTCTCCCCCAAGCTGATCGCCTGCCCCCTCGCCTCCGCAGAGAAGGAGGCCGCGCTTCGGGAGATGGTGAAGCGCCTCTGCGCGGTGGCGCAGCAGGACATCGAAAACGACGTGATGGCGGCGGTCTCGGCGCGCGAGAAGTTCGGCGGTTTCACGATGGGGCACGGCGTCGCGTTCCCGCACGCCCGGACGGACCGGGTCGGGCGGGTGTGGGTCGTGCTCGGCACGCACCCGAAAGGCGTCGCGTTCGCCCCCGGCGTCGACGGACTTGCCAAGGTCGTGGTGCTCTTCGTCATCCCCAAGACGCACGCGGCCACTTACCTCCAGACCCTCGCCGCCTTCTCGACGCTCTTCAAGAACCCCAACCACGTCGAGGAAGTCGCGACCGCAGCGAGCGCGGACGAAATCTGGGAGTACATCGACGGGACGGCGGTCCGCGTGCGGGAAGCGACGTTCGTGCGGGACATCATGAGCCCGCACGCGGGGACGATCCGGTCGAAGGCGACACTGAAGGAGGGGCTGGACATCCTGGTGGCGAGCGGGGCGGACATCGTCCCGGTCGTCGACGACGCGGGGAACTGGGTCGGGGGGCTGACGCCTCGCGCGGTGGTCCGCAAGGGGATCCACACGTACCTGAGCTACGCCGGCTCCCCGGCGGTGCTTTCCACGCAGGCGCCCTTCGAGGATTTCCTGCGCCACCACGGGGACCTGCCGGTGGCGAGCTGCATCGACCCGGGAGTGCCGACGGTGCAGGAGGAGACGAGCCTGCTGGAGGCGACGATGACGCTGTCGCGGGTGGGCCGGAATGCCGCGATCGTGCTGAAGCAGGGGAAGCCGGTCGGCGTGCTGCGCATGAGCGAGGTGGTGCGGCGGGCGATCGTCACACGCATGGGGTAACGCCATGGACCTGTCCGACCTGCTCGACATCATTTTCACCAGCGAGGACGACTTGCGCCGGCTCGGCGCGCAGGGCGGCCCCGAGGCGCGGAAACTCGTCGAGGACGCGGTGGCGGCGACGAAGAAGGCTCGCGAGGAGGCGGAGGCGGCCTTCGCGAAGATATTCGAGCGGGCGGGATTGTGCCGCCGAAGCGAGCTGGAAGCTCTCGCCAAGCAGGTCGAAGCCCTCTCCGCGCGAGTCCGCGAGCTGGAGTCCGCCCCCCGGCCCCCCTCCCCCTGACCGCCCTTTCTTTTTTCCTTTTTCGTTTTTCTTTTTTCCTTTGCCCTCCGCATTTCCCCCCCGGAGTTAACCTTCTTCCCATATGGACCTGGGCTCGATCACCCGCCTTCCCCAGACCCTCCGCAACCTCGGCCGCGGACGCCACATCCTGTCCGTCCTCGGCCGCCACGGCTTCGCCGACATCCTGGCCCGCCTCGGCCTCGAGGGCGCTTCACGCACCTTCCTCAAGATCGTCACTCTCAACCGCTACCACCCGGACGACACGCGCACGACGGAAGAGCGGATCCGGATGGCGATGGAGGAGATGGGGCCGACGTTCGTGAAGCTGGGGCAGATCCTGGCGACGCGGCCCGACCTGGTGCCGCTGTCGCTGGTGACGGAATTGCGGCGGCTGGAGGACCGGGTGCCGCCGTTCGGGGCGGACGCGGCGGTGGCAGAGATCGAGTCGGAGCTGAAGCAGAAAGTCGGGGACGTGTTCGCGCACTTCGAGAAGGAGCCGTTGGCGGCGGGGTCGATCGCGCAGGTTCACCGCGCGACACTGAAGAGCGGGCACCAGGTGGTGGTGAAGGTGCGGCGGCCGGGGCTGGAGCGGATGATCAAGACGGACGTGGACATCATGACCAAGCTCGCGCACCTGCTCGAGGAGAACCTGCCCGAGTCGCGTCCGTACCACCCGAAGGCGGTCGTGGCGGAGTTCGCGCGGTCGATCACGCGCGAGATCGACTTCACCCGCGAGGCGTTCAACATCCAGAAGTTCCAGCGGAACTTCGGGTCGGACGAGCGGTTCGTGGTGCCCCAGGTGTATCCCGAGCTGTGCACGAAGAAGCTGCTGACGGTGCAGTTCATCGAGGGGACGAAGATCACGAGCCTCGAGGAGCTGAGATCGAAAGGGCACGACCTGCCGAAGCTGGCGCGCAGCGGCGTCAACTACGTCCTCCAGCAGATCTTCAGGCACGGGTTCTTCCACGGCGACCCCCACCCCGGGAATTTCTTCGTGCTGCCCGGCGACAAGCTGTGCCTGGTGGACTACGGGCTGGTCGGCGCGCTCGACGAGGAGCGCCTCGACGAGCTCCTCGGCTTCATGTCCGGCGTCGTCGGCAAGGACCCCGAGAAGGTGATCCGCACGTTCCGGCACATGGGAATCCTCGGCGACGAGGTCGACATGCGGCGGCTGCGGCTCGACGCGATGGATCTCATCGAGCGCTACGCCGAGATCCCCCTCGGCCGCGTCGACATGGGAAAATTCTTCGCCGAACTCTACGAAACGCTCGCTCGCCACCAGATCCGCGTCCCTCCCGACGTCCACCTCCTCGGCAAGGCCCTCGCAACCGCGGAGGGCATCGCCCGCCAGCTCGACCCCTCCCTCGACCTCATCGCCGAAATCCGCCCCTTCATCGTCAAGACCTACCTCGAGCGCCTCGCACGCTTCAAGGTGCTCGGCCGCGAAGTCCGCCGCGCGATCGAGGACTACGGGTCGTTCCTGCGCGTCCTCCCGGGAGAGGCCAGTCGGATCCTGACCCAGCTCCGAAAGGGGGAATTCGAAGTGGCGACCCACCTGAGGGACCAGGAACGGCTCGTTCGCGACGGAAACCGATCCTCCAACCGCGTGGCGACGGGGCTCGTCATGGCCGGCGTGATGATCGGCGCTTCCATGCTCGTGATCACTCCCAGCGGCCCCTCCTGGCACGGGATCGCCCTCTCCCAGGCCGTCGGCGGCGCTGGCTTCCTGATTGCCGGGTTCCTCGGCCTCACCCTGTTTGCCGCCATGTGGCGCAGCGGCGGGGTCTAGTCGCCCTGCAGGTTGGAAATTACGCTTCCCGGCGTTATTCTCTCTTCCTGTCCCTGCCACCCTGACGAAATACAAACAATGAGCCCCTTTCCCGGGATTCGAGCGTGAGCAACTACGAAGAAGGCGTCGGCGCTTACAAGAAGCACGCGGACAAGGAAGCGGCGGCGCTGTTCCGCAAGGCGCTGGAGGAGGATCCGCAGCAGTATCGTGCGGCGGTGTACCTGGCGTTGACGCTGGAGCGGATGGGGGACCAGGAAGCGGCGCTGGGGGCGGCGCGGCTGGCGACGGGGATCAACCCGGGGTATGCGAAGGGGCACAACGCGCTGGGGAACATCCAGCGGGCGCTGGGGAGCCTGGAAGACGCGCTGGCGTCGTACCGTGCGGCGGCGAAGATCGAGCCGGGGAGCGCGTTGTACCGGCACAACCTGGGGATCACGCTGTTCGACGTGGGGATGATCGACGCGGCGCAGCAGGAGCTTTCGGAGGCGGCCGCGCTGGACCCGCAGAATGCCGACGTGGCGTGGGACCTGGCGCAGGCGGCTGCGAAGCGGAACGACCTTCACACGGCGAAGACGGCCCTGGAGAAGTATCTGGACGTGCGGCCGCGCGGGGCGCACGCGCAGCAGGCGTGGTGCGAGCTCGGGGATGCGCTGGTGGCGCTCGGCGACGCGGTCGGCGCGAGGCTGGCGTACAACACGTATCTCGAGGGGCCGCCGGACGAGCGCGAAGGGGAAGTGCGCGCGAAGCTGGAGCGGCTGGAGCGCGACGACCCGAACGTGGGGCCGGCGTTCGGCTAGGAGTCGCCGTCCCATCCGGGATGGCATTCACCGGCGCCGCAAAGTACAATCACGGCTACGGGTTACGGCGTCCTGAAGCCCGCTGCCGGTGCGCGCCTCCCAGGCACGCGCGGGCTACGACCCCCTCGACTTGCCGGAGTGCCACCTTGTCCGAACAGCCTGCTGCCAAGCCCCCCGAACACCTCGTGTGCTACGTCGACGACGAGGTGAACCTCCTCGGCGTCGTCAAGCGCGGGCTGGAGCGCCGCGGCTGGGCCGTCGAGGCCATCGGCGACCCCTTCGACGCTCTTCGCAAGATCCGCAAGTCCGGGCCGAAAGTCATCGTCCTCGACCTCCTCATGCCCGGCATGGACGGATTCCAGGTCCTGCGCGCGATCAAGTCCTCCTCCGACCTGTCCGGGATTCCCGTCATCATCGGGTCCGCCCGCGACAGCCAGAAGGACAAGGAGATGGCGTTCTCCCTCGGCGCCTCCGCCTTCCTCGTCAAGCCGTTCGGGATCAAGGAACTCCTCCTCACCATGGAGTCCGTCCTCGGCCAGTCGATGATCCCCCCGCCCGAGCGCTCAGATTCCAGCGAGCTCTTCGGCCGCCCCGGAGGGTCCGGCTAGCCCATGCGCCTGCTCCGCGCGGCCGTCCGCATCCTGCGTTTTCTCCCCACCTCGCAGGCGGTGACACTCGCGGCGGCGTGGGGCCTGGCCATCGCGTTCGCGTGGGGCCTGGGCTGGCTCGCCTTCCTCGAAGAGCCGCTCGGCGACCGCGTCTGGCGCGCTTCACAGTCCGGCGAGCCCACCGTCACCTCGTGGGTCGTGTTCCTGGACAAGGCGTCCGCGGGAAAGGGGCACGAGGCGGGCGAAGCGGAGACCTGGAAGCGGCTGCTGGACCGGGCGCGGGACGAGGCGGTCGCGGCGGTCGTGGTGCTCGACGACCGCGCCCGCGTGCCGCTGGCGCAGGCCCTTCGCGAATACGAGGGGCGTTCGGTGCGCGTGCTCGTGCCGTCCCGGCGCCACGACGATCCGTTCGGCGAAGCGCCCGCCACGATCGAGCCGTTCTTCGCGGCGAACGGCGCGCCCCCGGCGGGCACTTGGGAGGAAGGACTGCTGGACCTGCGCCCGGACCCGGACGGGACCTGGCGCCGGAGTTCGCTCGCGGACGCCTCCGGCAGGCCCACGCTGATCGGGCGCCTCGCTCCTCCTGAATTGCCCGCGACCGGCGCCGTGCGTCACTGGCTGACCGGCCGCGCGGGAGACGAACAGCGCATTTCCCTCTGGCGCATCCTCGACCGCGACATCTTGCTTCCCTCGTGGCGCGGCGGAATCTGGATCGCGGCGCCGGAGCATGCGGAGCGCGAAGTCTGGTCCGGGGAGGGGGAGCGGCTCGCGGAGGCCCGGGCGGTGGCGCAGGTGGCGGACGGGTTGAAGCGCGGGCGGTGGATGCGCGAGGCGCCGCCGTGGCTGCTGGGGGTGCTGGCGGCCGGGGGGTTCCTGCTGGCGTGGTTCGGGGCTTCGACGCTTGCCCCGATCCGCGGGCTGATCGTGCTGGCGGGGGTGGCGGTCGGGACGCTGCTGCTGCTCTGGGTGATCCGTGTTCACGCCCTGACCTTCGTGCCGATGGTCCCCGTCGTTCCGACGCTTCTTGCCGGGTACCTGTTCGGGCTTGCGGAGCGGCACCGGCTGCTGCGGCGAGGGATGGCGGAGTTGCTGGTGCGGCTCGGGCGGAGCCGCGTGCTGAACCCGATCCTGACGCGCCCGGCTTCGGACGAACGGGACGTGGCGGCGTTCCGGTCGCTGCTGGACCTGGAAGCGGCGGCGGTGGTCAGCGACGACCCGGCGCGGCCGCTGTCCGCCCTGTCGACGCGCGAGGACCGGGCGGACCTGTGGGACTGGTTTCCCGCCGGGGCCAGGGGCATCGTCGCTGCCGCGCAGGCCTCGAGCGACCGTCCGCTGTTCTACCGGCCGCCCGACGTCGGCCCCCCCGCGGTCATAGAGAACATCGCCCGCCGCGCCGGCCGCAGCACCTGGCTGGTCATGGTTCCCAAGGATGATCCCCAGGCCTGGTGGCAGGAAAACCGCGCCTTCGTCGCCCGCGCGATCGTCCCCCTCGGCAGCATGGGCCCCGCAGGCCAGAGAGCCGACGCCATCCCCACCGTCGAGGGCATGGCCAACCCCGAAAGCCAGCTCGCCGTCCTCCGGAAAACCGTCGACCAGACCGAACTCGAGCGCACCTTCCTCCTCGGCTTCCTCGATCGCCTCAGTGAAGGAGTCCTCGTCTGCGACCTCGTCGGCCGCCCCCTCGTCTACAACCGGCGCTTCCAGAAGATGGCCGAGGAACTCGCCGTCGACTTCGACGACCCGCTGGTCGCGTTCCTGCGCACGATCTCGAACCAGGACGTGGCGCAGGTCTGGCACGGGATCGCGCAGACGATCCGGAGCGAAGCGCGGTGGACGCTGTACGCGAGCGTGCAGCGGCACCCGGTGCGGCACTACATGTCGAACCTGATCAAGCTGGACCTGGGAGGCGGGAGCGAGAAGTCCGGGGGGGCGCAGGGGATTTCGGACGTGGTGGCGCTGGTGGTGACGGAAGTCAGCGACCTGTACGAGGCGGAGAAGCTGAAGAGCGAGCTGCTGGAGCACTTCGTGCACGACGTGAGGAACGCGGTGATGGTGATCGCGCAGTCGGCGGAGGAAGTGGCGGACGTGACGGGGGACGAATCGATCCGGCCGGACCTGGAGATGATCCGGAGCCAGGCGATGGGGATTTCGGACCGCTTCCGGCGGATGGCGATGCTGGCGGGGATCAGCGCGGACAAGATTGCGGACGAGCTGACGCCGACGGACCTGGTGAGCGAGGCGAAGCGGGCGATGAACGCGGCGGCGGGGATGGCGGAGCAGCTGGGGATCATCCTGGCGTACGACGGGCAGACGGTGGTCCCGTTCTGCACGGCGCGTCCGAACGCGCTGCGGCAGGCGCTGATGCAGGTGATCGAGCAGGCCCTGTCGTCGAGCCCGCGCGGGTCGACGGTGACGATCGGCGCGCTGGACGAAGGACAGGAGATCACGCTTCGCATCAACGACCCGGGCTGGTCCCCGATGGTCGCGATCAGCCGGATGAGGAATGCGCTTCCGACCGGGACCACGATGAAATACGCGGCGTCGGACGGGCTGCAGAAGACGGTGGAAGCGGCCGGGGGGCAGCTCAGGACGGACTTTGACGAGGCGGTAGGGACGTCGGTGAAGCTGACGTTCACGAAGGTGTCGAACCGCCTGGAGGATGGCGGGAGCGGGGCGCCGATCGTGACGAAGCAGGAAGAGGAAGGCGGAGGAGGAGCCCCGGCGCCGGTTCCGGGGCAGTTGCCGTAGTCGAGGAGAAAGGAGGGCGTGGGACGAGGAAGGACGTAATAGGGAATATGAAATATGAAATATGAAATATGAAATGACGGCCGCTCGAATTTCGCGGGACCGCATTTCATATTTTATATTTCATATTACATATTTCATATTAAGTCGTTCCTCTCTCTTCCCCCATGTTTCCGCTCTTCTCCCCCAACGGCCTGCAGCACTCGCTGGTCATCAGCGTGTGCGTCGGCGTCCTCATCACGACGCTGATGTTCGAGCGGTACGGCTGGGTGTTCTCCGGACTGGTCGTTCCCGGGTACCTGGCGCCGATCTTCGCCATCTACCCGATGTCGGCGCTGACGATCCTTGCCGAAGCGGTGATCACGGCGGTCGTGGTGAAAGTCATCTCGAATTCGGCGTGGAAATTCCGGACGCACACGCCGCTGTTCGGCCGAGAACGATTTTTCATGGTGGTGCTCGTCGCGCTCGTGGTGCGCCTCGGCATCGAGGAATTCCTGCTGCCGCAGGCCGCGCGCGTGCTGTTCCCGGGGCGGACCGACGTGCTTGCGAGGATGCGGGACTTCGGCGCGATCGGGCTCGTCGTCGTGCCGCTGGCCGCGAACCTCATGTGGAAACCGGGGCTGGCGAAGGGGCTGATGCAGATCGGCGGGTGCACGCTGGGGGTGCTGGCGGTGATTTACGGCATCCTGACGCCGCTCACGAACTACAACCTCGCACAGCTGGGCGCGGTCTACGAGGACGTCTCGATCGACTTCGCCCTCTCCGCCAAGCTCCAGATCATGATCATCTGCGGCTGCCTCCTGTCCGCCCGCATGAACCTCCTCGAGGGCTGGGACTTCGGCGGCATCCTGCTGCCCCCGCTCATCGCCATTTCCCTCCTCCAGCCCTCGCGGCTCATCGGGACGCTCGCCGAGGTCCTCCTCGTGGTCTGGATCGGCCGGTACGTGGTGAAACTTCCCGGGCTGAACCGCATCACTTGGGCCGGGCCGCGCCTCGTCACGTTCTGCTTCACCGTCTGCGTCGCCCTCAAGGTCGCGATCGGCTGGGTCTGCTACCTGCTCAACCCGCAGTGGAACGCGAGCGACTTCCTCGGGTTCGGCTACATCCTGTCGTCCCTTCTCGCCATCAAGCTCTGGAACAAGTCGGCGCGTACGACCCTCTGGCCGACGCTGTACGTCTCCGCCGCGACCTTCCTCATGGGGACGATCGTTTCGTTCTCGCTCGCCTCCGCTTCGCGCTGGATCGAGTCCTCGGCCCCCGGCGGCGGGCAGGGGTCCATTCCCGTCGCGGAAGTCGCCCCCGTCGAATTCGCCGTCCTCGAACGGCTCTCCCCCGGGCTCGGCGACGTCCGCCAGGTCGAGCAGGCCGTCATCACCCGCCGGCGCATGGCGGAAGCGGCCGACCGGATCCTCGACGAGATGCGCCGGGGATCGAAGCCGGAGGAATGCGTGGCCGCCGCCGCCGCCGAGCTCTCCGGGGCCGACGCCTCCGTCCGCTTCTTCACTCCCCTCGACGCCCCGCCCTACGCCATGATCGGCCCCCTCAATCCCGAGGAATCCGACCTCGAGTCGGTCTTCATCCGCCTCGCCCCCGGCACGCGCACCATGCTCCTCACCGCCCCGGGCGGCGAACCCCTTCCGACCTTCCTCGCCGCCTCGGCCTTCACGAAGTCGATCCGGCCCTCGGTGATCGTGGTGTCCAACAGCTCCCGCGCGGAGGACAGCGCCGCGACGCCGCATTTCGACTCGCTGACGGCCTGGGCCCTGCGCAGTCTCCCGCTGCGGCCGGCGATCGAGCTGGAAGGGATCGCGAAGGGTGCGCCGTCGCTGGACGTGCACGGGATGCTGCCGGACGACGCGCTCTCGGTGGCGGACCTTCGGAAGGTGATTCCCTCGCTGGAGGTGCACGCCCCGGCGCGGGTCGAGGTGCCGCGGCACCGGTGGATCGCGGCGCACGCGCGCGGCGGCTACGAACGCCTGCGGATCGACCTTGGGGCGGCTTCCAGCCTCCTCGTCGCGCTGGTGCCGGACGCGGGGAAGGTCGGGGAAGCGATGGCTCCGCTGGAGCGATACCTGGGGCCGTACATGGACGGGATGCAGTCGCGGAAGCCGGGGCTGACGGTTTCGCCGACGCAGTGGACGAAGGCGCGGCTGATCGTGCTGAAGGCGGGGCTGCTGCGGCTGCTGGTGGCGGCGCAGGACGTGTCGAGGACGCGGCCGATCGGGCCGGCGGAGCTGTCGCCGGTGAACTACCTGGCGCGCGTCCTGGGGCTGGAGATGGAGTACCTCGTGGAGCCTGGGGGAGACCGGAAGTTCCTGATCCTGCGCAACCGCGAGGGGGACCTGGAGCTCGACGGCGCGGTCGTGCTCGGGCTGGGCGACTGGCGCGAGCTGCACGTCGAGGTCCCGAGCCCGCGCAAGTACCCGAACTCGCACCGGCTGGGGACGCAGGTATACCTCGGAGGAAAGTGCCGCGCGCTGACGATCGCGGGGCTGGGCGCGTCGGACTCCGGCGTGATCTCGGCGGAGGAGTCGAAGGAACTGGACCGGATGAGCCTGTTCCACATCGCGCACCAGGTGCTCGTCGAGCGGGCGAGCGTCGCGGAGACCGAGCCGCCGCTGGTCCTCCAGGTCCGCGGCCGCAGCATCCCCGAGGAGGGAAACGACGGCGTGCTCGTGCCGCCCGACGTGATCCTGCCGACGCTGGAAGCGGCGACGGCGGAGACGGCGCCGTGGCTGCGGATTTTCGACACGCTCGGGTGGACGGTGCGCGTCCAGGCGCCCGACGAGGCGGCGGGCTACGACATCGGCGCACCTCTTCAGTCGCGCTACCGCCGGTTCCTCCGCTACGAAGGGATCTCGGGTCTCTGGGCCGACCCGGACGTGCGCCGGACCCTGCGGGGGCCGAAGGACGACCCGGCCGTGATCGCCGCCCTGCGGCAGATGGGCGTCGGCGACGGGGGAACGTCCGTCGTCGCGTGGTGGCGCGAGGGCCGGCTCGCCCCGGTGCCGCAGGTGCCGGAGACGCTCACCGCGGCGCTGGAAGGGATGGCCGCCTTCGCCCGCTCGGGGAACCTCGCGGAACTCGCGGCGGGCGTTGACGCAGCGCGTCAATCGGGCTGGCGCGACTTCCTCGTCGTCGACTCCGACGCCGAGTCCCCGATCCTCCTCTTCGCCTCCCCGGACGGGTCCGAGGCCGCCGTCGTGAACCTCGCCGCCACCGTCGTCCGCGGCCAGGAACTCGGCGTCTCCGGCCGCGCCGAAACCATCGACGAACTCCTCCGCCTCCGGCGCTTCTACCTGTTCGGGAGGCGCCCATGAGATTCGACGCCCGCCCGGTCGCGAAGCGGCGGATTTCGCTCAAGGGGCTCGGGTTCGCCGGCCTGGCCGCGGTGATCTTCGTCGCGGTCTCCGCTGCCGTGATCCAGCTCTACGTGCGCGAAAAGGCCGTCGCCAAGCAGGAGGCCGAGCTCCTCGGCCGCCGGCTGTTCTACGAGCTGGTCCCCGGCGACCGCCTCTACGTCGCCGCCTCCGACATCTCCGACCGCCTCATCGCTTCCGTCGTGGTCAGCAACGAGGCGCCGAAGACCGACGTGCACCTCCGGCTGGAGTGGTTCGACCGCTCCGGGAAGATCCTGGCGATCTCGGGCTGGCGCCGCCCGATCTCGGAGAAGGTCGTCGCCGTCGGCGCCGACTCGATGGAAAAGTACCTGCTCCCCGGCGGCAAGACCCTCGCCGGGCCGCGCAACCTCACCCTTCGCCGCGACGACTTTCCGCCGGGGACCGAGCGCGTCGCCTTCACGCTCCTCGAACCCGCCCGGCTCCCCACCTTCGTTCGTTTCTACACCCGCACCCAGCTCCAGCCCGGCGCCATCCACCAGGAGTCCTCGCTCCTCGAATCCCGCGAACGCCGCCTCGAATCCCGGACCGCGCTTCCCAGCACCATCGTGGCGCAGGAGGTCATCGACCGGCTGACGGGATGGAAGTGGCTGACGGTGGCGGCGTCGGGGAGCGCGTCGCCGGTGCATCTGTTCCGGCGGGACGTGCAGGGATCGGGCGTGGAGACCCCTGAAGAGGGAGAGGGCGTGGTGCTGGAGCGGACGCCGGGACTGCGTGTGGGGCCCGGTAAGCCGCTTGTTTTCGAAGTGGCGAGCGCCGGGGAATACGCGTTGAAGGTGGAGGCGTGCGGGGACGGGGACGTGGAAGTGGAGAAGCGCGTGCCCGGGAGGCTTCCGGAATCCGCGCGGGTGAGGCTGGTGGCGGGTGCGACGGTCTGGAGGGAGCGGTTGGAGCCGCCAGCGACGCTGGTGGTGAAGAAAGGCGCGGGGGGGCAGGCGGAGGTGCGGCTGGCGTACCGTGCGGAGGACGGGTCGGCGGAGATGTGGGTGGCGCCGTTGACGGCGCCGGCGGTGGCGTGGTTCATCGGGCCGCTGGAGCAGGTGGCGCCGCTGAGGGCAGCGGGGGCCGGATTCGGGGTGGCGGGGCGGCTGGGGACGGCGCCGCAGGAGGGGCCCGCGGGAACGCCGGGGTCGGACGTGCTGAGGTTCGATTGGACGCCGGGGGCGGCGGCGACCGGGGCGATCGTGAAGCTGCGGGTGCGGGCGCTGTCGAAGCCCGGCGAGCCGCCGCCGGCGACGGTGACGGTGCGCTATCGGATTGTCGGCGCGGGTCGGCTCGCGATCGCGGACGAGCGGATCGAGGTGCCGCTGACGCCGCCCGATCTCGAGCGCGTCCCGGAGGGGTGGAGCCCGCTGGTGGAAGGGCTTCCCGAGAAGTCCGCGGACGGAAAAGAGAAGCCGGTGCCGGAAGCCCGGCAGCCGTGGATCCTGACGGGCGCGGGGCAGATGTACATCGAGATTCCGGACGAAGCGCGGGTGCTGGAAGTCCGGGCGGAGAGCCCGGCGCTGTTCCTGCCGACGCACACGCTGCCGCTCATGCGTCCGGTCGTGCTGGTCCCCGAGGAAACGCCCGACCGGACGCTGTGTTTCGTCGAGCCGGAACCGCCGGACGACACCCGCGTGTGGCATTACCTGAGGCCTTCGAACGAAGGTGAGCTTCGCGCCGCGGGGGCCGCGATCGTCGTCGATCTCCCCGTGCCCGCCGTCCGCGCCCCGTTGCGCGGCGCCGCATCCGCCGACGCCCTCTGGGATCGTGAAGCGTCGCTGCCGAGGCGGCACGCGGGGAGCGCGCTGGCCCTGTGGCCCGCGAGGCCGCGAGGGGCGATCTCGCGCAAGAGGCTGTTCCCGTGGAGCGCGCCGTGGCCGGAGTCCGCGTACCGGCCCCTTCAGGAGAACGAGCCCCCGGTCCCGGTTCTCCAGGAAGCGGGCCTGCCGGACCCGGCGGACCTGCTCGTGCGGAACGCCGACGGCACGTTTGCGCGCGAGCCGTGGGTGGAGGGGCCGTGGCCGGCCGGGGCCGCGTTCGTGAACCGGCCCGTCCCGGGCGACCAGAACCCCGACCCGCGGTTCGCCAGCCTCCTGCGCCGCGCCTGGCGCGCGCTTCCCGATATCCCCGCGGAATTCGAGGTCAGCCACGACGGGGTCGAGACGTGGGTGTCGCTGAACCTGCAGTTCGAGGGGGAAGCGCCTGCGCCGCTGGACGTGGACATCGAGGCGCCGTCGTGGGCGGTGAGGCGGCGGGCGTGGACGGGGGAGCGGACCGAGCCGCGGCGGCGGATCGTCGGCGCCGACGCGCCGGGCGAGCGGCTCACGTTCGTGGACGCCAGCCCGAAGCTCGCCGGGAGCACGCTCCAGTCGCGCCTGCGTTTCGGCGCGGACCTGCCGGCGGGGGACTACATCGTCCGCGTCCGTCCGCAGTCGGGGGGCGCCTGGCTGTCGATGGGCGTCTCGCGCCTCGGCGGCCGCGTCATCAACAGCGGCACCACCTGGACCTGGCGCACCGAGGGCCTCGGCGGAAAACGCCTCGGCATCGAGGCCCCGGGGCGCGACCCGTCACGGGACCTCGCGTTCGAAGCGATCGTCCCGGGGCGCGGGCCCTCGCCGCTCACGCTCGAGCCGCTTCTCGACCACTGGACCGTCGCCATCCCCGCCGATTGCGTCGCCCTTCGCGCCCGCGTCCAGTCCGCCGGTCCGGGCCCGATCCTCGTGACGCTCGAGCGCTACGGCGCGCCCAAGCCGCTTCCTCTCCCCGTCACGGAGTCCCGCGACGACTGGCGCCGGATGGTCCCCGCGATCGACGACACGTACCGCAACCCGGGGCTCGGCGAGGAAATCGCGCGGTTCCGGCTGCTCTGGGAAGCGCCGGACGAGACGGCGACGCCGCCGTCGGAATTCCTGGAGGCGAGCGTCGGCGGGCCCGCGGGGCGGACCACGGTGCGGATCGAGCTCAAGTGGATCCGCGACCCGCGGACGTTCGACGCGGAACGGCCGCGGGCCGTCCTCTGGACCTCGCGGAACGTGGAGCTGACGATCCCGGCGGGGGGAAGCGACGCGGCGGTGCGGGCGTGGAGCGAAGGGTTCTGGATCATGTGGGAGCGGAAGGCGGGACCGGCGAGGCACATCGCGATCCACACGACGGGGTCGCTGGAAGCGTTCCCGTTCACGGCGTTCATGACGCGGACGCGGCGCGGCACGGGGCTGTGGGACGAGGAGCCGCGGCCGGACTACCTCTGGCCGACGCGCGCCACGTGGTCGACGCCGTGGGAATACTCCGAAGGCGCTTCGCGGGAACTCCCCGACCTGCCGCTCGTGCCGGTGGACCTGACGCTCCTCGGCGCGACCGAGCAGATCGAGCTGTCGCGCCCCGCGGCGTGGCGAAAGCCCGGGCAGAAACCGGGGCCGCTCTGGCGCCCGTTGCCGCTCAGCCAGGAGACGGCCTGCGTGGTCGGCGACGCGCTCGGCCGCGCGAAATTCGGCTCGGTCCGGCTCGCGTTCGAGGACGTCGCGATCGAGGGCGCGCGCGCCGCGACCGTCGAGGTCACGGTAGACGGGCAGCTCGCGCTCACCGAGACGCTCTTCCGTACGCGCGGCGAAATCTCAATCCCGTCCCTTGCCGCCGGCCCGCACACCGTCATCGTCCGCCCCGGCCGCGACGTCCCCGCCTACCGCTGCGGGCACTGGCAGGTCCGTACCGTCGACATCCCCGCCGAGGGCGACCGCCAGATCAGCGCCGTCTGGCGGGCCCCCGGCGACGGGGAAGTCCTCGTCGAGGCCGACACTCCCCGCGAAGGCGAACAGCTCATCCTCGAGGTCCTCGCTTCCCGCCGCCGCCTTCCCGACTGGGGTGCGTGGACGTTCGAGTGGGAAGGGCTGTTCACGAGGGACGGCAAGGACCACTGGCTGCCGGTGGCGAGCGAGCGGCACTGGGTGAGCCCGAGCGCGGGGAACGACGCGGTGCGCACCGGCGCCGACGGCGCTTCGTGGGTGCCGGTGTTCCGCATGGGCTGGGAGCTCGACCGCTTCGCGGGGGCGAAGCTGGTGCGCGGCCGGCTGAAGGGCGGGGTCGCGAAGGGGGACGCGGTGCACCTGTACAGGATGGGCCTGGAAGGCGGGGCGCTGTCCGACGTCGACGAGGTGAGGAAGCGGTAAGGCTAAGGGGCGCCGTCTTTCGGCGCCTCGGCGGTTTCTCCTTCGTCCCCGCGATCGTGCGCCGACTTGAGCATGGTGACGAGCACCGCCACCGACAGCAGCCCGGCGAAGCTCCAGAAAACCGCGCGGACGCTTCCCGACATGTTCTGTCCCAGCCACGAGTAGACGATGGTCGCGGGGATCTGGCCGAGGCCGGTGGCGACAAAGAAGCGCCAGAATTTCATCGGGGTGAGCCCGGCGCCGTAGCTGATGACGTCAAAGGGGACGAAAGGGAGGAGGCGTGCGATGACGACGGCCCTGTCGCCGTAGCGCTGGAAGAACCGGTCGGAGACGGCGAGGGCGCGGCTTCCCCCGGCGAGCTTCTCGGCGGCGGGGCGGCCGAGGGCGCGGGCGAGGAAGAAGCAGAGGGCGGCGCCGGCCATGGCGCTGGACCAGGAGAGGAGGGCGCCCCACCAGGCGCCGAAGAGGAGGCCGTTGGCGAACGTGATGACGAAGGCGGGGAGCGGGGCGGCGACGGACTGGAAGACCATGAGCAGCGCGGAGACCACGGGGGCCCAGGCGCCGAAGGAGAGGAGCCAGGATTTCAACTGCTGGACGTCGCCGCGCATGAGGAGGGAGGCGGCGGTGGAGATCCCGGCCCGAAGGGAAGGGGAGAGCGCCCATGCAGCGGCGCCGGCGAGGAGCAGGCCGAGCGCGGTCGCAATCCTGGCGTAGGGTTTCACCCTCGTCCTCGATGAGGAACTTCGTGGCGTCCGGACGGCGCGGCCAGCATCCGCAGGCGCCGGTGCCGGCTGCCCGTGAATAACACGAAATTCCAATCGCGCAACTATCCCTGATACCGATGAGCGCGCCGGAAGCCACACCCGCTGCACTTGCCGGAAAAGAATCGCGCCGCCGGTTTTCCCGGCGGCGCGCCCGGTCCCTCAGCTTCTACATGGTCACGTTGCCGGTCAGAACATCGTTGCCATGGTGATGATGGTGACAGCCACCGTCGTCGTCGTCCTCGTCTTCGCCCTGGTCGTCATCGTCTTCGCCCTGGTCGTCGTTGTCTTCTCCCTGATCGTCATCATCTCCCGGCCCATCACCGCACGGAGGGCCGTCGTGACCCGGCGCCGGAGCAGGCGGACAGGCGAAGCCCACCACCGGCCACATCAGGACCGCGAACATCGCAATGGCCAGGATTAGGCGTTTCATGGCGTCCTCCTTTCTGTGCGTCGTTCCTTGTCGCTCCATCTTGGATGGCTGCAATACCCGAGCCGTCCTGAGGGCGGAATTCATCGGGCATTCATTCTGGAGTTGCGGCCATTTCAAAGCCTGGATCGACCCGAATTCACGATTCGACGGTTGATCCAGGGTGCCTCCGGTGCCCGAAACGAGCCCAGGTGAAGCCTGGCGGTGGAAACCGGGGAACCCCCGGACGCTCGACGGTCAAGTCGTGCACCTCCTGCCACCCGAGCCGTCCGGTTGCCACGTTGAGGCGAAGCGCCGACCCGCGGCGAGCCATCCTGGCAGCGGGATTTCACCCGTGAAGCTGCGGGTTTTTTCGGGATTCCCGGACGTACGGTCTGTCAGTCGACGTGGAGAAAACAGACCGGGTCGCCCACCAGCGCGGTCGGATAGCACTTCCGTTCCGCGACGCAGCGCCACCCCCGCCGGCCGCATTCCGCGGCGATCCACGGCGATTCCTCGGCCGTCGTCGTCACCAACGCTGGAAGGGACAACTTCGACAGGCATCGCGACACGAGGGACCGGACGGTGCGGTGTTCCCTTGCGAGCTCACGAAGGTCCAGCGTGGCCGGGTGTCGGCGACCGTAGGCCAGGCCAGAGAGGATGGGGTAGCACTCGGGGTCGTTGAGGACGCTGACGAGCCAAAGGTGGTCGAAGCGGCCCCGGGCGGCGCGCGCGTCCTGGTGCCGGAACGCGAGGCCCGCCGCCCGGCAGGCCCGATTCAGGACCAGGACCTCCGGCTTACGGAGGTTGTACGCCTTGACCTCCCGGTCGAGATCGACCGTTTCCGCGACGAGCGCCGGGATCTCCGCCACGCCGGCGCCGCCGTACAGGCTGCGGCCGCCGCGGCGCAGCCGCTTCAAAAGAGCGGCGGCGATGTGGCTTCCGAGCCGTTCGCAGGGGGCGCGCTTCGCACGCCAGAACGCGTCCCCTCCCTCGTCGCAGTAGACCTTTCCCAGCGCCGCGTAGTCCAGCCGGGCGAAGACGTCCGCGATCCTGCGGCGGGAAGTCGGGGATAGCGTCGCTATTTCGGTCGCCATGAGCGCACAATAGCCGCTCAGTGCAACAAAGGCACTCGCGGCGCATGGCCGCACGGACACCGCATCGGAGACTCCCCATGTCGGACGCATCGGGATCGGACAAGCAGCCCAAGCGAGCCAGCCTTCGCCGGGACAGCCGGCCGGCCGCCCGCTCCCGCCGGGACAACCTGAGGATTCGCCGCAGGGACCAGAAGAAGCGCACAAAGTCGCGGCGTTCGAGCAAGAAGTAGGCGCGGCGCCCGGGCTACGCGCCGGAGAACCAGCCCGCCCGGTCGGCGTCCGCGATGAAGGTCCACGCGAGCAGCCGCGATTTCTTCTGCCCGGCTTCCATGTCCCGGACGCGGACGTCGGCGGGCCGGACGCGGTCGAGAACCCGGAGCGCCCCCGCGAGGTGCGATTGCCGCGACACCAGCGTGCTGAACCAGAGGCAGGAAGCGCCGTATTCGGCGCTCTCCTCGATCATCCGGCCCACGAACGCCGCTTCGCCCCCCGCGCAGCAGAGCTCCGCGGCGCGCCCGCCGAAATTGAGCGCGCGGCTGCCGCGAGGGGAACGGCCAAGGTTGGCCCACTTGCGGCGCGTGCCGCGAAGCGCTTCGTCGAGGGAAGCATGGAAGGGCGGGTTGCAGATTGTGAGGTGGAAGCGTTCGTCGCGGCGGACGACGCCCCGGAAAATGTCGTCGGGGGAGGGCTGGCGCCGGAGTTCGACATTTGCGGCGATGGCGGGGTTGGCGCGGAGGATCCGGCGCGCCGACGCGAGGGCCTCGGCGTCGATGTCGGAGCCGACGAAGCTCCAGCCGTACGCGTGGTGGCCGAGAAGCGGATAGATGCAGCTCGCGCCGACGCCGACGTCGAGGACACGGACGCCGGGGCCGCGGGGGATACGCGCGGCGTTCCCCCCGGACAGCAGGTCCGCGAGGTGGTGGATCGCGTCGGCGCGCCCGGGGACCGGCGGACACAGGAACCCCGGGGGCAGATCCCAGCGGGCGACCCCGTAGTGCGCCGCGAGAAGCGCGCGATTGAGCACCCGGACCGCATCGGGGTCCGTGAAGTCCACCGTCGGCTCGCCCGCCGGGTTGCGCTTCACGAAATTCTCCAGCTCCGGGCACGCCCTCACCAGCTTCGCGAAATCGTATCGCCCCCGGTGGGGATTGCGCGGGTGGAGCCGGCCGTCCGGCGCTGCGGTCATCGCGCGGCCGCGGGAAGCGCTTCCTGCTCGACCTTTCCCGCTTCGCCGCTGGCCGCGATTTCCCGGAGCCAGCCCAGCAGCCGCTCGGGGTCGCGCTCGGTGACCCAGCGGTTCCGGGCCGCGCGGCGCGCGACGCCGGTGTCGGGATAGGCGAGGAGCGACCCGGCGCGCCAGCAGCCGAGCAGCGGCTTGATGCGGCCCGCCACGAAGCGCGCGTCGCGGTTCCTGCGGACGCGCAGCCGTTCGGCGTAGTCGAGGAGGAAGCGCGCGGCCTCCGCCGCGGTGACTTCGCGGCCGCTGAAGATCCACGGGTCGCCGAGCGCCGCGCGGCCGACCATCACGTAGGCGCACCCGGTCTCGCTCCGCATCCGCTCCAGGTCCGCGTGGCGTCGCACGCTCCCGTTGCCGCACACCGGAACCCGGACCGCGGCGACGGTGCGCGCCACCCGCTTCCAGTCCGCGCAGTCCTGGTATCCCTCGTCCCGCGTCCGGCAGTGAACCGTGATCATCGAAGCGCCCCCGGCCTCCGCGGCCCGCGCCACTTCCTCCAGCCGGCTGTCGTCCCGCACGCCGCTTCGCATCTTCGCGGTGACCGGCACGCGTCCTGCCGCCGCGGCCACGCAGGCCCGGACGATTTCCTCGACCCGCTCGGGGTAATCAAGGAGGGCCGAGCCGGAGCAGTCGACGAACGCGCCGTGCGCGGGGCAGCCGAAGTTGATGTCGACAAGCGGGGCGCCCGCGCGGATCGCGGCGTCGGCCGTCGCCGCGAGGGCGTCCGTGTGGCTTCCCATCATCTGCAGCCCGACGGGCTGGCCGAAGCGGCACGGGCCGAGGTGGGCGGCGAGTTTCTCTTCGGGGATGGGCCATCGGCTGACGCGGACGTACTCTGTGAAGGCGCCGCCGAGGGTGCGGGGGTCGTGGCGTTCGAGGACGGCGTCGCGGAAGCAGGGTTCGGTGACGCCTTCCATCGGGGCGAGGAGCCAGGGGCCGGTGAAAGGGAGGGGGTGAGGCATGCCGCGGGGCATTGTAACGGGAGCACCCCGCGGCGGCGGGAGGCTACGCGCCGGGACCGGTCTTGAAGAGGAGATCGGAGGCGCTGACGATGCCGACGAGTTTGCCGGTTTCGTCCTGGACGAGGACGCGATGGCAGCGGTGCCGGCGCATGACGTTGCGGCATTCCTCCACGAGGTCGCCCGGGCGGACCGACGTGGGGTGAGGGGTCATCATGTCGGTGACTTTGAGTTTCTGCGGGTTGGCGACCGACGAGGGAACGGCGGTACCGCGAAGGGCGGGCTCGAGGAGGAACCGCGTCATGTCGCGGTAGGTGATGATCCCGATGACTTTCCCGGACTCGTCGACGACGGGCGCGCCGGAGAACTTGTGCGTCAGGAGAAATTTGGCGGCGTCGAGGAGCGAGGCCGAACGGGGAATCGTCTGGACCGGCTGCGACATGATGTCGCGAGCGATGATGGGAGCGGCCATGGCGGGGCTCCTTTCACAAAGCGGGCGTGGCGGTCACCCCTATCGTAATCCTGGGCAGGCGATCAGGGAATCCGGGATTCTGCGCCGGTTCCCGCGACCGGGCCGGATGGCGCGGGGATCGAGGTTAGAATTGCCCCATCGCACCCCGAGACGTGGACCGCGCGGCCCCTCCGCGAGCGCGCGGCCTGACCCGACGCGGAACGTGGCTTGTCCTGGCGGCGCTGGCGGCGGCCTGCACCGCCGTCGCGGAACCGCCCCCCGCTCCCGAGGGGTACTCCGAGCGCTGGCAGCGACTCGTCGACGGGTGGGTGTGGCGTCCCGCGCCCGACGAGAAGGCCGAACCGCTTCGCGGCAAGGATGCCGACGACGGGATCGTGGAGCTCGCCCCCGGACAGTGGTGGTTCGCGGAAGCGCGCCTGTTCGAGAGTTTCCGCGTGGTGCCCGCGGAGGGACAGCAGCCTGCGGGATCCGCCCTCGAGATGTACGCCGTCACCCGTGGCTCGCTCGAGGTCGGCCCCCGGCCCGATCACGTCGGGATGCCTCCCCCCCGCGCCTCTCTTCTCGCGGAACGCCTCCCGTGGCGCGAGAGGTCCGGGGAAGCGCGGGCCGAGCTGGCGCCCGGGCAGGATGCCGACTGGGTCGGCGTGCGGTGCATCGCGAAGAACGTGGCGCTTTACCGGTTCGGGCTGGACGGCTACGAGCGCGTCACGGATGACGAGTCGTGGGAGCGCCTCGAACGCGCCGTGAGGCAGGCTGGCTCGCCCGGCGATGCCTGGCCGGCCCCCACGGATCCGCAGACGCTCCCGGGCCGCGACGTCGGCCGCTTCCTGCGCGACCAGCGCGTTCTCCTGCCGTGGGGGCCCGGGAGCGACACGGCCGCGGAACGGCAACTCCGCGGCGTCGCCTGGTGCGCTTCCGACCTCCAGTCCCGCGCGCCGGTCTGGCGGCATGCGCGGGTCCACAACTGTGACGAGGCCGACCTGCCCCGATACAAGGACAAGCTCGGACGCCCGTGGCTTCGCGCCGAAAGTCGCGAGATCGAGGTCGACGGGCCGTGCGTCCTGAGGGTGATCGCCCGGTCCGCGGTCCTCGTCAAGGCCGCCGAGGATCTCGGAAGCCTCGACGTGACCGTGTCGGTCGGGGAAGCGACGTGGCGGCTCCGCGGATGGCCGGGTGCGGACGTCGAGGAGACGTCGCGGATCTGGGACGGGGACGATTTCCTCGCGGGCGGCAAGCCGCCGGACCGGTGGCTGGTGTCGTCGCCGCGCGAGGTGCGCATGAACGTCCCGCCGGGAAGCTGGAAAGTGCGCGTGAGCTCGTTGCGGCCGGTCTACACGCTGGTGCAGGAGCTCGAGCCGATCGAGCAGCGCGAGCACCGGTCGCCGTTCCGTTCGCTCGAGGAGTTTTCCGGGGACGACGTGAGGAGCAGGGCGGCCCGGTCGGTGCAGCTCGAGCTGAAGGGCGACTGGCGCGGCGCGCTCGAGGCGCTGGGCAAGCCCGAGGAGAGCCGAGAGACAGGAGACGGGAGTTCGGAGCCGGAGATCGACTGGGCTACGTGGCGGCGACTGCACATTGCGCTTCTCGTTGGCGATGTCGCCGCGGCGGATTCTGCGGCGCCATGGCTTGCTCGACGCATGCCGGACCTGCGCGGCGACCTGGCGGCCGAGGCACGGTTGACGCTTCTCCGCTACGCCCTCGACACGCGCCGCGACGGGATGGCCGCGCAGATTGCGCAGTGGATCTTCGACGACCCGCCCGCGGAGCCCGAGGACTTCGTCGATGCACTGGCGGCGTGGTGCATCGGGCGGCGGCCGCTCGAGAGAATGCGGGCGTGGCCGGTGTCGGCGGAACCGCGCGTCCTCAGGAGGTTTCTCAGGGACGTCGAGGCGCGGTCGATCCGCGAAGTTTTCGGCACCTGGGCGGAGCTGGGGACGATCGGGTCGACCGTCGGCGGGCGGCGCTGGATCCTGCCGATCGTCGCCCAGGCCGGCGAGCGCTCCCTGCGCGGCGACGCCCTCTCCGCGTGGCTCAACGCGCGGTCGTCATCCGGCTCGGGACCGTGGTACGTGTCGCGTGCCGCCGACTTCCGCGGCGTCGCGACGGGCGAAGGATTTCTCCAGGTCCTTCCGGCCGCAGATTGGCTCCCGCCCGTCACCCTCGAAGTCCATCGCGCGGCTCCCGGCGCCCTGTCCTTCGGCCGCCTCCGGTTTCGCGACGCCCACAACCTCGGCCTCCTCGCCCTCGCCGACGCCCATCCCGGCGAGGCCCTCGCCGCTCACCCCGTCGACAGCGGCGACCGCGTCTTCCTCTGGCGCGGCAACAACGTCGTCTTCGGCGCCGCTTCCGTCGACCGCCGCATGGACGCCCGGTTCGAGGATGTGCCGGAGGCGGTGAAGCGCACGGGCGACGTGACGGAGCGTTGGGGCGTCCTCACGGATCTCTTTCCGCTCCAGGGCCCGCCGGGCAGCCTTCCGTCGGCGACGTTTCGCGGCGAGAACTACGAGCGCGCCGGGCTGCTTCGCTATCGCTTCGCCGTCGCCGCGCGCGGGGACCGTGCAATCTCCGATATGGACGTTCCGTTCGCGATGTACGTGGGGCCGGACGAGCTGCCCGGGCGGCGGCTGCTGTGGATTTCGCGGGCCGAAGGGGAGACGGGGGACCGGGACACGGCGCCCGGGCCGCCGGTCGAGACCTTTGCCCCGGGTCCTGCGGTCTCCGGGATCGTGCTGATTTCCGCCGGGCCCGCGCTGGTGCGCTTCGAAGCCCCGCGCGAGTGGCAGGCGTATGCGACGGTCTCGGAGCTGGCGACGGGCGCGACGCCGGCGGAGCTTCTGATCCGGCGTGCGGCGGGGTCGGACCGTCTCGCGCCGTCCTCCGGTCTCTGGGATCCGCCGGAGGGAGTGACGGGGGACCCGCAGGAAGCGCGCGACACGGCGGCGGCGACGCTGGCGATCGAGCAGGCGCCGGACGACCTCGCGCGCGCGGCCGCGCTTGAGGCCCGCGCCCGGCTCATGTACCGCCTCGGCCGCAGCCAGTCCGTGCCGGATCTCGAGGCGGCCGAGAAGCTGTTCCCCGAGAACTCCCTCGACCGCGACCGCGTCTCCCTCGCCCTCGCCGTCGTCGCGTTCCGCTCGGGCGACGACCTTGAGCTGCGCGCCCGCGTCGAGGCGATCGTCCGTGCCGGCGGCCGCTCCCGGGAATTGTTCCTCCTCGCCGCCGTCGCCTCGCTCGGCACCGACGACCTCCCCTCCGCTCGCGCCTGGTTCCGCCAGGCCGGCCTCGAACCCCCCGACGCCTCAACCGACCTCGAACGCCTCGTCGCCGTCGCCATCGACGCCCCCGCCCCCGCCGGCGACCCCGCCGACCCCCTCATGGCCGTCATGACCGACCTCCTCCGCCTCCGCCGCCTCGATCCCGAAACCCAGGTCGCCCCCGCCCTCGCGGGAATCGCCGAACGCTGCGAAAACGAAGCCCTCCGCGCCGCGTCCCGCTACCTCTTCGGCCGCGGCGCACGCTTCGCCGACTGGGCCCTCCAGGCCCGCCTCCTCCAGCCCTACGCCGGCACCGCCGATTGGCCCCCCCCGCGCGGCGTCCTCGCTCCCCTCGAACGCTCACGCGACCTCCGCAACGAGGAAGTCCTCGCTTCGCCCCCCGTCGTCCGGCTCGCGGGTCGCTACGGGGCCTGGGAAGCGGCCTGGATGAGCGAGGGCGCCGAGCTGTCCCTCGCGCTTCCCGGCCCCGAAGTCTACGAATTCAACTGGCGCTCCGCGCACGCCGTCGAGGGCGGGATTCCGCGTCGCGATGCCGCGCCGGCGAGGATCCTGGTGGAAGGGCTTCCCGGGATCGGGACGCACGACGTGCTGGCGAGCGAGCCCGCGAAGAACGTCTCGTGCGAGCGGTTGCCGTGGGCGGCGCCGGGGAACGTGGATTCGTGGCGCGTGATCGCCCCCGCGGGGCAGTCGCTGGTCCGCGTCCGGCTGCTCGCCGGAGCGGGATTCCTGTCGGTCCGCCGCCTCGCCGGGCCGGTCTGGATGGCCTGGGACGCGCGGTCGGGGCTGAAGCCGCCCGGGGTGCCCTTCCCGCCCCCTCCCGATTTCCCCGCATTCGCGCCGGACCCGAAGGCCGCGTTGATCGAGGATCTCCGCCGGCGTCTCGACGAGTCGCGCCGGGCCGGCGCCGCGCCGCGGCTTTCCCGCGTCGAGTACATCGATTCGCTGACCGCGCTCGGCGACGATCTCCTGTTCGCGGTCCTGACGCGCGCCCCCGGCGCCGAACCCGAGTGGGTCGTCCGCGCGCTCGACCTCTACATCAAGGCCCACGCCGACGGTCTCGGCAACGCGCACTGGCAATCCCACTACGACCTCTCCCGGATCCTCACCCGCTGGACCGGCGTCGACCTGTCCGCCGACCTGCCGGAATTCCGCCGCGTCAGGATTTCTCAGGACCTCCCCGACGACCCCGCCATCGCCGTCTCCAACGCCCTCTTTTTCCCGTTCCCCGAGGAAACCGCCACCGTCCTGTTCGACAGCGACGACGCGGTCGAGTGGCACCACCGCGCCGAGGCCGAACTCCCTCTCCACGTCGAGATCGTCGCCGCTTCCGATGTCCCGGGCCCCGTCCTGTTCTACGAGCTCACGCGGGACGGGAAGCCGGCCGTGAGCGGCGAGCTGGCGCCGGGGAAGCGCCTGACGGTGGCGGCGGGATCGGCGAAGGAAGCGCTGATCGGGATCCGGGTCGGTTCGGACCGGCCGCTGGCGCGCGTGAGGGCGCGGGCGAGGCTGCTGGTGGAGACGGCGGACGGATTGATCCCCGTGAAGCCCGAGAGGTCGGGGCTGCTCTACCGGGCGCCGGCGGGGAAGCGGTCGTTCGAGGTGCGCGGGCCGACGCTGGCGCGGCTGGAGACGTGGGACCCGACGGACCTGAAGGCGACGGACGACCCGGCGCAGTGGCTCGCGGAGCCGGCGCCGATCGCGAAGACGCTGTACCAGGGGATTCCGCGGACCGGCGCGGCGATCGCGGAGTTCGACCTGGGGCACGACGCGTTCGTGCGGCTTTCGGTGCGGTCGGTCGACGGGGCGGCGCTGGCCGCGCTGAGCCCGCCGCCGCCGCCGACCGGCGCCATCGCGGGCGAGGCCCTGGCGCCTCCCGCGCCCGACGTGCTTCCCCCGCCGGCCCCCGGGCGCCGCGAGTCCTGGCGCCTCGTGGAGTACCCCGGGATGCTCGAGACCTGGGCGGAGGGTTTCCTGCGCGATGCCGGGAGCCAGGCGTTCAACGAGGATTCCGAGCGGAACGAAATCCGCGGCGGTGTCCGCGTCCACTGGAAGGCCTTTGAGACCCCGATCTACACGCGGCTCAGCGCGTACCTGCTCAAGGAAGCCGGGTTCACGCCGGTCCACGTCGCCCAGGTCCGGTTCCACCACTATTTCCTCGACGTCCCCGATCTCGACTACCGCATCGACCTCAATTACGCGGGAGAGCTGCTCGGCGGCGGCTATTACGGCTACTCCTGGGAAACCGACGTCCGCCTCCGCTGGCGCCAGCCCCTCGACGAGCAGTGGATCTTCTTCCTCGCGGGACACTTCAACTACTGGTGGTCCTCGCTCAAGGACGGCGGATTAACCGAGCTGCCGGCCCACACGCTCATCCACAGCAACTACCGCACGGACCACTACCGCTGGCTCCAGTTCGAAGCCCGCCTGCGGGCGATCCCGTGGCAAAATACCTGGGTGGACATGATGGCCGCCACCCGGTCCGAGCCGACCCTCAAACCGTGGGAGCCTGATCGCTACACCTACGGCGTCCAGGCCGGCGCCCACTACGAGAACTGCTTCGTCGAGCTCGAAGTCGACCGCATCATCCGCACCGACGACGCCCATCGCGCCCGACGCTCCTCCGAACGCGGCCTCGGACTCTCCATGGCCTACGAACGCTGGCTCAGCCCCGGCACCTGGATGTCCGCCGAGGCCGGATTCCGCTGGTCCCCCGATACCCACGCCCGAACCGCACACTTCGGGCTCACCCTCCGCTTCGGCGGCCACTCCGGCGACCGCCTCGATCACGTCGATCCCGACTCCGTCCGCTTCCTCGACTACCAGCAGAGCCGCTCCCCTTGGCGACCGTAACCAAAGTCTTCCCGCAGGGACCCGATACGCGCGCCGTCAGCGGCCCGGCGCTCGACGCCGTCATCGAGGAAGTCCTGCGCCCCGTCCCCCCCCTCATGCGCAAGCTCATGGCCCGCCACCTCGAGCGCGCCGTCTCCGCCATCCGCAACGTCTTCTCCCTCCTCGAGCCGTTCCAGAAGCGCGACCCCTACCTCGCGCTCGTTGCGGGGGCCGTGAAGTGCATCGACCGCGCGGAGAACCGCGTGCAGGAGATCGAGTCGCACCTCGGCATCCAGGAGGCCGCCCTGCGGTTCGCGTCGTCCGCGTTCGAGAGGGAAGCGATTTACCTCGAGACCTGCCGCTTCCTCCGCCGGACCCCGGCGCAGCTCCGTGGCGACAAGGCCGCGTTCAAGCGCTTCATGGACTGGGAAGCGATCCTGGAGCTGGCGCGGCGGGCGCAGCGCGGGGCGCGGCGCTACCAGCAGACGCTGGTGTTCCTGGCGGCGAAGGCGCTGGCGCGGTGCGGCCCGGACCGCGGGCGGACCGCGGCGGATGTGATGGAGCGGACCGGGTTCACCGACATGTTCCAGCGCGAGATCCAGCAGCGCCTGCCGGTTCACCTCGAGCGCGAGTGGATCGACGCGGTCGTGTCGGTGCTGCGGGCGCACAAGAATCCGAAGAAGGGCGTCGTGATCGACCCGGCGATCCTGCACGCGCTGGCCGTCCGCGCGCAGAATCCATGGGCCGACGTGTGGGTCCAGTGCGGCGCGCTGTACGCGTGGCTCCTCGCCAGCCCGCAGGACGCCCTCCGCCTCGCGCGCCAGCGGCTCCGCGCCCCGGACCCGAAGATCAAGGACGACATCTTCGTCCGACGCTTCCTTGTCGAGAAGGCGGAAGAAGTCCTCGATTCGGCGGGGGCGATGGAGCTGATCCAGTCCGCGCTGGTCGGGCCGGACCCGAGCCCGCACGTCCGCCAGGGGGCGATCCTCGCGCTCGGGAACCGCGACCCGGAGTCGTCCTGGCCCGTCCTGCGCGAACACTTCCTCATGCGCGAGGAATGGGACCCGTGCCCGGAGGTCCGCGCGACCGTCAACCTCGTCCTCGCCAAGTGGGCCGTCCTGCCGCGCGGCGCCGACATCGCCCTCCAGGAATGGCGCCTGTTTTTCGAGCGCGAGACGGCGGGCCCGCCGCTCGTGGTGGCGATGAAGCACGCCGGCAACGCCCTGGAGCACCTCGTCGGGTTCGGGCAGCTCGACCCCAAGGTCGCCGAGCAGTTCGCGCTCGAGCTCCTCGAGAAGGCCGTCCAGAAAGGCTGGGCCCTTCCCGTCCGCTCCGGCCTCGAGGACATGCTCGAGCGCGTCCGCGTCGCCGCCCTCCCCGGGTTCGCCGCCTTCCGCGACCAGGTCGTCTCCGTGCTTTTCGAAAGCAACCGCGAGGACCAGGTCGACGTCGCCGGCGACGATCCCGCCGTGACCGACGAAGTCTTCGGCCGCTTCCTCGCCTGGCTTTCCCGGCGGCACTACGGCCTGTATGCCCGGAAGCGCGCCAAGGGATGGCGGGTGACGGTGGGGCACCAGAAGCGGTGGCGGCTCTGGCGCTGGATTCACGAGACGATCAACCCGGCGCCGGACAAGCGGCAGGCCCATTCGCACGTCCGGGCCCGGCGCTACGAAGGGACGATCCGCGCCCATGCCTACGGCCTCGGCGAGGAGTCCCAGACGAAGGTCCCCGGCGAACCGGTCCAGATGCCCGCCGAGGGCGGCTGGCGCCGCTTTCTTCCGCTCCCCGACGACTTCCTCGACGCGCTGGAGTTCGGCCCGTGCCAGGTGTTCTCCAGCGAGGGGATCGTCTCCATCACGCCGCCCGCGGGCCGTCGAGCCCTCTGGAAACTCCGCTGGAAAATGGCCCGCGCCTACCCCGCGCTTGCCGCCCTTCGCGAACAGGCCCGCTACGGAAACCCCGAGGCCCAGCCCAACGCCTACATCGAGAAGCTCCGTTCGATGGGCTACCAGGTCGACTTCAAGCCGCACGCGCCGCCGGAACTCTCGCTCGCCGTCCCTTACTTCGCCGTCGCGCCGCCGATTTCCGCCGCTCCCCCGGCGCCCGTCGCAGAAGCGCCGCCGGCCGAAGCACCGCCGGTCGAGGCGCCGCTGGCGGTGGTCACGGCCGATCCCTACGACGATGCTCCCGCCATCGATGGATTCACGCCACCGCCCCCGGAAGAAGCGCCCCCCGAGCCGCCGCCCGCGCCCGCCCCGGAATCGGCGGAGCTTGCTCTTCCCGGCGAGGCCGCCACGCGCGATCCGCTCGACGACCTGATGGCCCTTCCCGGCGAGGCCGCTCCACCCGACGTTGCGCTGCCCGGGCTGACGCGCGCCGATGCCGGGGACGAGCTCGGATCGAAGCTCGACGCGTGGGACGACGCGCCGGCGAAGCCTCCCGTGGATCCGCTCGACGAGCTCGCGCTGCCGCCGGCCGAGGCGCCGAGGGACCCGCTCGATGAGCTGACGCTGCCGTCCGCGGACGCGCCCAGGGACCCGCTCGACGAGCTCACGGCGCCGCCGCCCCGCGACCCCCTCGACGACCTCACGGCCCCGCTTCCCGAGCCCCCGCCCGATCCCGACAAGGACTTCGTCATCCCGCCGCCGCCCCCTCCTGAATCCGGGGGAGAGGAGTTCCTCACGTGAACCTCCTCGACCGCTTCCTCGAATCCTGGCGCGACTGGAGCGAGCTCTGGTTCAGCCCCGCCGGCAACAACCTGTTCCAGCTCGCCATCCTCGTCCTCGGCGTCGTCGCCTGGATCGCGTTCTTCTTCACCTACCGCCAGTACCGCGCCCGCAAGGCCCGCCTCCAGATCCCGCTCGTCGTCGGCGGCTGGGGAACGCGCGGGAAGTCGGGAAGCGAGCGGAAGAAGGCGGCGCTGTTCAACGCCCTCGGGTTCCGGATGATCTCCAAGTCGACCGGGTGCGAGGCGATGTTCGTGACGGCGCACGACTACGAGGAATCGCGCGAGTTCTACCTGTTCCGGCCGCACGACAAGGCCACGATCTGGGAGCAGACGAACGTCCTGCAGCTGGCGGCGAACATGGAAGCGGACGTGATGCTGTGGGAGTGCATGGCGCTGCAGGCCGACTACGTGCGCATCCTGCAGCAGTCGTGGATGACGGACGACATCTCGACGATCACGAACACGTATCCCGACCACGAGGACATCCAGGGGCCGTCGGGGTTCGAGGTGTCGGAGGCGATTTCGAACTTCATCGGGGTCGGCGCGACGGTCATCCACACGGAGGGGAACTTCCAGCCGGTCCTTCGCGAGTTCGCCCGCAAGCGCGGCTCGCGGCTGATCGAGCCGCCGAGCGAGCTGGCGGACCTGCTCACGCCGGACGTCCTCGAGCGATTCCCCTACAACGTCCACCCCAAGAACCTCATGCTCGCCTTCGAGCTCGGCCACGAGATGGGGATCGAGGACGGGTTCCTCATCAAGGAAATCGCCGACCACGTCGTCCCCGACCTCGGCGTGCTCAAGACCTACCCCGAGGTCCACGTCGCCGGCGGGCGAAGGATGCGCTTCTCCAACGGCTGCTCCGCCAACGAGCGCGCCGGCACGATGAACAACTGGCGCCGCCTCCGGCTGGACAATCCCGACGGCGACCGCCGCGACTGGACCGTCATGGTCGTCAACAACCGCGCCGACCGCGTCCCCCGCTCCAAGGTCTTCGCTTCCATCGTCGTGGACGACCTCGCCGGCCACAAGTTCGTCCTCATCGGCTCGAACCTCAACGGGCTCAATGGGTACATCGAAGAAGCGCTCGCGGCGCGCCTCGCGCGGCTCCAGCTTCCCGCCGACCCCGCCGAGCACGCCGCCTACCTCGAAAACGTCCTCGCCCGCGACCTCGCCAACCTCCGCTTCCTCAACCGCACCGCCCAAGAGCTCGCGTGGCGCTGCGGCGACATCCTGGGCGTCCCGGAGGAGCAGATGCTCCCGGCGCTGGAAGCGTGCCCGCTGGACGTCGAGGCGCTCGTCGCGGCCGCGGTGGGGCAGGCGACGCCCGGCGTGACCCCGTCCGACGAGGACATCCGCTTCATACGCGACGCCGCGACGGGGTACGTGTCGCTGTCGGCGCACAAGGCGGGGCTGCAGGCGGCGATCCAGTCCGGGGGGCTTTCGGGGTGGCTGGATGCGCACCGGAAGTGGTACCGGGAGTGGTTCCTGTCGTCGATTCACACGGTGTGGAACTTCTACATCAAGGGGCCGGACCTGATCCGGCACATCGGGTCGCTGTGTCCGCCGAACACGAGGGTGCACATCCTCGGGGTGCAGAACATCAAGGGGACGGGGCTCGACTTTGCGGAGCGGTGGGTTCGGGCCGGGGACATCGACCGGGCGGTGGAGCGCGTTTGCGCGCGGGATGCCGCCCAGCAGGACAAGGGGATGCAATTCCTCAAGGAGTGCGGCGTCTTCCAGGACTTCGAGAAGGACATGATCCGGCGGCGGTGCGAGAAGTTCTTCGAGGAGAACCCGAGCGTCGACTTCGGGACGCGCCGGGTGGTGAACGACCTGCTGGCGATGGTGAAGGCTCCCATGGAAGGGGAGGGGGAGCAGCCGGCCGCGCAGGACGTGAAGCCGGACGCGCCGGAGGGGAGGATCAAGACGCTGCTGAGAAAGCTGGCGGGGCCGACGGAACTGGTGGCGGACACGTTCGCGTCGATTTACCGGGCGCACCGGGCGAGGGTGGTGATGCGCGATTTATCGAACGGGCGCGTGGGGAGCAAGAAGGCGGTGGCGATCCTGAAGGAGATGACGAACAAGCAGAAGGGGGGGTGGCTGGTCGAGAAGCTGGGGGCGAAGAAGTAAAAGGGCCACGAAAGGAAAAAGGAAAAACGAAAAGGGAAAAAGGAAAAGAGAACGGCCCGCCGGGAGGGGGTTCCCCACGGCGGGCCGAACAATCGAGGCTTTTAGTTTTTACTTTTTACTTTTTCGTTTTTCGTTTTTCGTTTCGTGGCCGTTCCTACCCGGGAACTTCCCCCTCAAACACCTCCACCGCCGGCCCTGTCTTGAACACGTGGTTGTCCTTCCCCCACTCGAGCGTCAGGTCTCCGCCCAGCAGGTGATTCAGGATCTTGCGGTCGGTCCTCCCCGTCAGCACCCCCGCCACGCACACCGCCGCCGCCCCCGTCCCGCATCCCCACGTCTCCCCCGCGCCGCGCTCCCACGTCCGCTGCCGCACTTCCTTGCGCGACACGACCTCCACGAACTCCACGTTCACCTTCCGCGGCCACCACTTGTGCGTCTCGATCTGCGGCCCGACCTCCGTGACCGGGAAGTCGCTCACCCGCGGCACGAAGATCACGCAGTGCGGGTTGCCCATCGACACGCTGGTGAAACGGAAGCTCCACCCCCCCACCTTCAGCACCTCGTTCACCGCCCGCCCCGTCCCGGTCATCGGGATCTCGGGCCGCTCGAGGCGTGGTTCCCCCATGTCCACCTTCACCGTCTTCACCTTCCCGCCCGCCACCGCGAAATCCAGCGTCTTCGTCCCCGCCAGCGTCGCCACCGTGATCCGCTTCTTCCCCGTCAGCCCGTGGTCGTACACGTACTTCCCGAAGCAGCGGATCCCGTTCCCGCACATCTCCGCTTCGCTCCCGTCCGGGTTGAACATCCGCATGCGGAAATCGGCGGCCTTGCCGCCGGGGAGGACGACGAGGAGGCCGTCGGAGCCGACGCCGAAGCGGCGGTCGCAGAGTTCCTTGGCGGCGCGTCCGGGATTGGACACGGCGTGCTTGAAGCCGTTGAGCACGACGTAGTCGTTGGCGATCCCGTGCATCTTGGTGAATTTCATGTTTCCCCTCGGTGGGAGGCTCGGGTCAGACGGGCATCCCGATGATCTCGCCTTCGAAGATCATCCGGTCGTTCACGATTCCCTGGGCGTCGCAGACGATCCGCTTGTGCCGTTCTTCGCGCGCTTTTGCGATCAGGATCAGCGTCTCGCCCGGGTTGACCACCCCGCGGAACTTCACGTTGTTCATGCCGGAGAACCCGAGGAAGACGCCCGGCGTCTTGTTCACGATCGTGCGGTAAACGTAGGAGCACAGCTGCCCCGCCGCTTCCGTGATCAGCACCCCCGGCATCAGCGGCCGGCCCGGGATATGTCCGCGCACCCAGAAGTCGTTCATCGAGGTCTTCTTGAAGCCGACCGCGGACCGCTCTTCCGCGTTCATGTAGTAGATCCCGTCGAGCATCTCGAATTCGTAGCGGTGGGCATTCACCGCCCGGATCTGCTCGATGCCGATCGGCACTTTCGAGAAGTCAACCAGCGCAAGATCGACCAGGGTCGGCGGCGGCAAGGGAACTCTCCGAGTCAGGGGGGCGGCAAATGTAGCGGCGGTGGCGACAGGGTGTCAACTCACGCCGACCCGCGCGGCATTGACAGCCCTCCCACGCCGCTGGTAACTTCCTCCCCCCTTACCCCGAGGAGAACCCATGGCCAGCGTCAAAGCCGAAGAAGTCAAGAAGGACGTCGAGGCGCAGAAGAAGATCGTCATCGAGCTCAAGAAGGCCTCGAAGGAGCGCCGCAAGGACCTGAAGCTCCGCGCGGAGCGCAAGGCCCTGAAGCGCCTGCAGCGCCGCTGGAGGCTCGCTTCCGGCACGAAGATCGCCGCCGCCAAAAAGGCGACCGAGAAGAAGTAACGCCGGATGACGACGGGCCCGCGGGAGGAATACGAGCTGCGCCCCGCGGGCGGCGGGCCGCGCATCGACTACGAGCGCGAGCTGAACCCGCAGCAGCTTGAGGTCGTGATGGCCGGCGGGGGGCCGCTCCTGGTCATCGCGGGGGCGGGCAGCGGGAAGACGCGGACGCTGACGTACCGCGTGGCGCGGCTGGTCGAGACCGGGGTGCCCCCCGGCGCGATCCTGCTCATGACGTTCACGAACAAGGCCGCGAAGGAAATGCTGGCGCGCGCCGAAGCGCTGCTGGGCGGCGCGTGCAGCGCGGTCGGCGGGACGTACCACCACGCCGGCCACCTCGCGCTCCGCCGCCACGCGGCGGCGGTCGGCTACCCGCGCGACTTCACCATCGCCGACCGCGACGACGCCGAGGACCTCCTGGGCGAGGTCATGGAGGAGTCGCTGGAGGACACGGAGAAGCGCTTCCCCAAGCCCGGCATCGTGCTGGACATGATCTCAATGGCGGCGAACACGCGGGAGCCGATCGAGAAGGTGGTGGAGAAGCGGTACCCGATGCATTTCGACCTGGTGAACCACCTGCAGGCGATCCAGGGGTCGTACGCGGCTCGAAAAAAAGACCTCGGCATCGCGGACTTCGACGACCTGCTGACGCTGTGGCTGCAGGCGATGGACGAGAACGAGGAGGTGCGCGACGAGTTCCGGCGGCGGTTTGCGTACGTGCTGGTGGACGAGTACCAGGACACCAACGTGCTGCAGGCGAAGATCGTGGATCACCTCGCGTTCGCGCACCGGAACCTCATGGTCGTCGGCGACGACGCGCAGTCGATCTACTCGTTCCGCGGCGCGAATTTCGCCAACATCATGAAGTTCCCCGAGCGTTACCCGGACGCGAAGACGTTCAAGCTCGAGATCAACTACCGCTCGAGCCCCGAGATCCTCGCGCTTGCCAACGCCTCGATCGAGCACAACCGCGACCAGTTCCGGAAGGAACTCGTCTCGCTCCAGCCCCCCGGGCCGAAGCCGCGCCTCGTCGCCCTCGAGCGCCCCGAGGAGCAGGCCGCGTACATCGTCCAGCGCATCGGCGACCTCGAAAACGAAGGCATCGAGCTCGACCAGATCGCCGTCCTCTACCGGTCCCACTTCCTCTCCATGGAACTCCAGATGGAGCTGTCCCGCCGCGGCATCCCGTTCGAAGTCCGCTCCGGGATGCGCTTCTTCGAGCAGGCCCACGTCAAGGACGCGACGGCCTACCTGCGGATCGCCGCGAACCCGCGGGACGAGCTGGCCTGGAAGCGCGCGCTGCGGCTGCTGCCGAAGGTGGGGAAGGTGACGGCGGCGAAGGTGTGGGCGGCGGTGGCGGCGTCGAAGGACCCGCTGGGGGAGCTGGCGAGGAAGAAACTGCCGGTGCCGAAGGCCGCGGCGGCGGGAATGGAGGACCTGTTCCGGACGATGCAGGCGGTCACGGCGCAGAAGGACAAGCCGGCGGCGCAGCTCGAGGCGGTGATTTCCGGCGGGTACCGCGGGCACCTCTATGACACCTACGAGAACGCTCAGTCGCGGCTGATGGACCTGGAGACGCTCGCGTCGTTCGCCAACCGGTACCACACGACGACCCAGTTCCTCTCCGAGCTCGCGCTTCTCTCCAACGTCGCCGAGTCCGACGCCGCCCAGGAGCCCCCCGAGCGCCGCATCATCCTCTCCACCATCCACCAGTCAAAGGGGCTCGAGTGGCAGGCCGTCTTCGTCCCCTGGCTCGTCGACGGCCGCTTCCCCGACAACCGCGCGCTGGGGGAGGGGAGCGAAGAGGAGGAGCGGCGGCTGTTCTACGTGGCGGTGACGCGGGCGCGGCGGCACCTCGAGCTCTGCCTGCCGCTGTACGCGCGGGAAGGGCAGCTGCCGGGGGTGCGGCAGCGCGCGAGCCGCTTCCTGCAGGAGCTGCCGACGCACCTCGTGACGCCGGTGGACATCAAGCGGCCGTCGTTCGGCGGCGGGCGGCGGGAAAAGGACCTGGACGACACGGACCGGTGGATGGACGGAGAAAGCGAATACGATTAGCGGAGCGCCGGGAGTAGCATCCCGGGACCCATCAACGAGGAGGTGCGGCGTGAAGACACTGGTGAAGTGCGCGGCGCTGGCGGCGCTGGCGCTGGGCGCGGCGTGGGCGGACGACGAGAAGCCGAAGGGGCCCTCGGACAAGGTGAAGGCGTGGATGGGGGGCGACCGCCCGGTGTCGATCATCGCGGGGGCGACGCGGGTCGAGGTGTTCCGCGTGAACCCGGAGAAGCCGAACGAGCCGATGGGGAAGGAGTGCGGCGGGTACCCGGTGCTCGCGACCGTGAAGGAGCAGGGGAAGGAGTTTGCGGGGAAGATCGCCGCGATCCTGTTCGACGAGAAGACGTACGACTTTGAGAAGGGGAAGAAGTGCATGTTTGAGCCGGGGGTCGGGTTCCGGCTGTGGAAGGACAAGGACTGGGTGGACGTGGTGCTGTGCTTCCATTGCGATGAGCTGGAGATCTCGACGATCCCGCCGGGAGAGAAGGAGCGCAAGTCGGCGCACGAGGATTTCGACGCGGCGCGCGCGGCGCTGGTGAAGCTGTGCAAGGAGGCGTTCCCGGAGGACAAGGAGATCCAGGGGCTGACGGACAAGCGGGAGAACAAATGAAGCTCGTCATCGCTGCCGCCCTCGTGCTCGCCGCTTCCTGCCATGCCGGCGAGGCTCCGAACGCCGCGCTGGAAGGCCTGAAGAAAGAGGTCGGCGCGTATGGCTGGCGCCAGATCGAGTCGGCGAAGACGGTCGAGGTGTACCGGATCGAGCCTGACGTGACGAAAGCTGACACGAAGACCATCTGCGGCCGAAAGGTCCTCGCGCAGGGCAAGGACCAGGGCGAGGAGTTTACGGGGCGGCTGCGTCGGGCGCTCGCCGAGGGCCAGGAAACGCCTTCAGCGAAAGAGAAGGAGTGCAAGTTCCAGCCGGGCGTCGCGTTCCGATTCGCGAACGGCGCCGAGCACGCCGACCTGCTCCTGTGTTTCCAGTGCGACCAGTTCGAAATCGTCTCGTCGGACCCGAAGGCCCCCGATGCCAGGACCGCCTCCCGCGACTTCGACAACTACCGCGCGGCCCTCGTCCGTCTGGCCCAGGAGGCTCTTCCCGACGACAAGGTCGTGCAGGGCCTGGTGGCCTGGAAGCGCGAGCCCGAGGAAGCTGCGGTGAAGCAGGTAGGAAAGCACGGGGTGAAGGTCCTGCAATCCGCGGAGAAGGTGGAGGTTTACCGGATCAAGCCGGAGAAAGGCGACCCTGCGGCGAAGGAGCGGCAGATTGCGGGGGGGTACCCGGTGATCTCCCAGGGGCCCGACCTGGGGCCGGCCTTTGCGTGCCGGCTCACGAGTCTGTTGCTGCAGGGGCGAACGCAGCCCGGTTTCGACAAGATGTGCGAATTCAGTCCCGGGGTGGTCTTCGTCGTGAAGTCCGCCGACGACCACGCCGATCTCGTGCTCTGCTTTTCCTGCGACGAACTGCAGGCCGTCAGCTTTCCCAAGACCGCCCCGGGCTCCATCACGGGCACGTTTGACATGGATCGGGCCCGCTCCGCCTGGCTCGAGCTGGCCAAACAGGCCCTTCCGGGCGACGAAACCATCCAGAAGCTCGAAGCGACGCCGAAATAACGCTGATTCGCTTGCCCAATCGCCCGGCCTTCCGTAGATTCTGAAAGGTTTAAGCGCGAAACGCGTGAACACGACACACACCACATAGGGAAGGCCCCCCAGCCCCGCGATGGCGGGGCTTTTTTTGAGTCCGCCGAAGCGCGCAGCGCGGAGGCGGACGAAACCCGCCGAAGCCACGAAGTGGCGAAGGCGGGTCGAGACACGGAGACCGAATGCCGGCGAGACGCGACATCAAGAAGATCTGCCTGATCGGAAGCGGCCCGATCGTGATCGGGCAGGCGTGCGAGTTCGACTATTCCGGGACGCAGGCGTGCAAGGCGCTGCGGGAAGAAGGCTATTCCGTGGTCCTGGTGAACTCGAACCCGGCGACGATCATGACGGACCCGGAGACGGCGGACCGGGTGTACATCGAGCCCGTTACGGTGGAATTCGTGACGAAGGTGCTCGAGAAGGAGCGCCCGGACGCGATCCTGCCGACGCTGGGCGGGCAGACCGCGCTGAACATCGGCGTGAAGCTGAGCGAATCGGGGGTGCTCAAGCGACTCGGCATCAAGATGCTCGGCGCGAACGAGGAAGTCATCCGCAAGGCGGAAGACCGGCGGCTCTTCAAGGAGTGCGTCGACCGCTGCGGCCTGGAGAGCGCGAAGTCGCACCACGTGCACACGCTGGAGGAGGCGGTGCGGGCGATGGAGGACGTGGGGCTCCCCGCGGTCGTCCGCCCGAGCTTCACGCTCGGCGGCACGGGCGGCGGCATTGCGTACAACAAGGAGGAGTTCGAGGCGATCGTCCGGCGCGGGCTGTCGCTGTCGATGATCGGGGAAGTGCTGGTCGAGGAGAGCATCGTCGGGTGGAAGGAATTCGAGCTGGAGATGATGCGCGACCGGATGGGGAACACGGTGATCGTGTGCACGATCGAGAACTTCGACCCGATGGGGGTGCACACGGGGGACTCGATCACGGTGGCGCCGATCCAGACGCTGACGGACGCGGAGTACCAGAGGATGCGCGACGCGGCGATCCGGCTGATGGGCGAGATCGGCGTCGAGACGGGCGGCTGCAACATCCAGTTCGCGACGGACCCGAAGACGGGGCGGATGGTGGTGATCGAGATGAACCCGCGCGTGTCGCGGTCGTCGGCGCTCGCCTCGAAGGCGACCGGCTTCCCGATCGCGAAGATCGCCGCGAAGGTCGCGGTCGGGTACACGCTCGACGAGCTTCCCAACGACATCACACGGAAGACGCCGGCCTGCTTCGAGCCGTCGATCGACTACTGCGTCGTGAAGATCCCGCGCTGGGCGTTCGAGAAGTTCCCCGAGGCCGACCCGACGCTCGGCATCTCGATGAAGTCCGTCGGCGAGGCGATGTCCATCGGGCGCACGTTCAAGGAAGCGCTCCAGAAGGCCGTCCGCTCGCTCGAGATCCAGCGCTTCGGCCTCGGCGCCGACCGCAAGGATCCCTGGGCCCGCGGCGAGCGCCCCGACCCGGACAAGGTCCGCGAACTCCTCGTCGTCCCGAACGCGGAAAGGCTCTTCGCCGTCCGCGACGCCATGAAGCTCGGCCTGTCGATCGACGAGATCTTCGGCCTGACGAAGATCGACCCGTGGTTCCTCGAGAACATGAAGGACGTCATCGACGCCGAGGCGAAGCTGCGCGGGCACACGATGCTGGCCGACGTGCCGACCGAGGTGCTGCGCGAGGCGAAGCGGATGGGGTTCAGCGACGTGCAGCTGGCGAACATGTGGCGGACGACGCAGCACGAGGTGCGGGCGGAGCGGAAGAAGCGGAAGCTGCTGCCGACGTACGGGCTGGTGGATACGTGCGCGGCGGAGTTCGAGGCGAGCACGCCGTACTACTACTCGACGTACGAGACCGAGGACGAGGTGCGGCTGGGGAACCGGCCGCGGATCGTGATCCTGGGCGGCGGGCCGAACCGGATCGGGCAGGGGATCGAGTTCGACTACTGCTGCGTGCACGCGGCGTTCGCGCTGCGGGAGCTCGGGTTCGAGACGGTGATGGTGAACTCGAACCCGGAGACGGTCTCGACCGACTACGACACGAGCGACATGCTCTTCTTCGAGCCGCTCACCGAGGAAGACGTCCTCAACATCTGCGACCGCGTCAAGCCGCAGGGCGTCATCGTGCAGTTCGGCGGCCAGACGCCGCTCAACCTCGCGACCGCGCTCAAGAAGGCCGGCGTCCCGATCATCGGCACTTCGCCCGAGTCGATCGACCGCGCCGAGGACCGCAAGCTCTTCAACGCCATGATCGAGAAGCTCGGCCTCACGCAGCCCCCGGGCGGCACCGCGGTCGACTACGCCGGCGCCCGGGCCGTCGCCCGCGAACTCGGCTTCCCCGTGCTCGTCCGCCCGTCGTTCGTGCTGGGCGGCCGCGCGATGAAGATCGTCTACGACGAGGAGGAACTCGAGCTCTTCGTCGGCCATGCCATCGCGGCCAGCCCCGATCACCCGATCCTGATCGACAAGTTCATCGAGGAAGCGATCGAGGTGGACGTGGACGCGATCAGCGACGGGAAGGACGTGGTGATCGGCGGGCTCCTCGAGCACATCGAGATGGCCGGGGTGCACAGCGGCGACGCGACGATGACGCTGCCGCCGTTCAGCCTGTCGGACGCGCAGATTTCCCGCATCAAGGCGGACACGAAGAAGATGGCGCTGGAGCTGCAGGTGAAGGGGCTGATGAACGCGCAGTTCGCGGTGAAGAACGAGGTGATCTACGTCCTCGAGGTAAACCCGCGGGCGTCGCGCACGGTGCCGTTCGTGTCGAAGGCGATCGGCGTGCCGCTGGCGAAGCTCGCCGCGAAAATCATGGCGGGGAAAACCCTGAAGGAACTGGGATTCACCGAGGAGATCACGCCGGATCACTTCAGCGTGAAGGAATCGGTCTTCCCGTTCAGCCGCTTCGCCGGGGTGGACATCATCCTCGGGCCCGAGATGAAGTCGACGGGCGAGGTGATGGGGATGGACCGCGAGCTGGGAATCGCCTACATGAAGGCGCAGGAAGCGGCGTCGCACTTCCTCCCCACGAAGGGCAAGGTCTTCATCAGCGTGAAGGATTCGGACAAGCGCGACGTGGTGTTCATCGGGCAGCGGCTGGAGATGCTGGGGTTCGAGATCGTGGCGACGTCGGGGACGGCGCGGGTGCTGCAGCGCAACGGGGTGCACGTGAAGGAGATCCCGAAGCTGAAGGAAGGGCGGCCGAACCCGCTGGACCTGATCATCAACGGCGAGCTGGCGCTCGTGATCAACACGCCGTCCGGCAAGGGGCCGAAAACCGACGAGGCGAAGATCCGCACGGCGGCGGTGGCGCACGGGGTGACGGTGATCACGACGATGCAGGGGGCCGCGATGGCGGTGAACGGGATCGCGGCGGTGAAGCGGCGGGCGCCGGAGGTGCAGGCGGTGCAGGATTATCACACCGGGCTGGTGAACGTGAGGAAGGCGAAGGCCGGGGCAGCGCGGTAGGCGGGCGGGGGGCGGCGGGAGGCGGCGATGCGGGCTCTGATCACCGGCGGGGCGGGGTTCATCGGGAGCCATCTCGCGGAGCACCTGCTTGCGCGCGGCGACCGCGTCGCCGTGATCGACGACCTGTCGACCGGCGCGATGGCGAACATCGAGCCGTTCAAGGCCAACCCGAAGTTCAGCTACGCGGTCGACACGATCTTCAACGTCCCGCTCCTGGCCGAGATGGTCGACAACGCGGACGTCGTCTTCCACCTCGCGGCCGCCGTGGGCGTCCGGCTCATCGTCGAGAACCCGACGCGCACGATCGAGACCAACATCGGCGGCACCGAGCTCGTCCTCAAGGCTGCTTCCAAGAAGCTCAAGCCCATCCTGATCGCGTCCACGAGCGAGGTGTACGGCAAGTCGACGAAGGTGCCGTTCCGCGAGGAGGACGACCTCGTCTTCGGCGCCACGAACAAGTCGCGCTGGTCGTACGCGGCGTCCAAGGCCGTCGACGAGTTCCTCGCGCTCGCCTACGCGAAGGAAAAGAAGCTGCCGGTCGTCATCACGCGCCTGTTCAACACCGTCGGCCCCCGCCAGACCGGCCGCTACGGCATGGTCATCCCGCGCTTCGTCGAGCAGGGTCTTGCGGGCGGCCCCATCTCCGTCTACGGCGACGGCGAGCAGACGCGCTGCTTCGGCTGGGTCGGCGACGTCGTGCGCGGCATGGCCGACCTCCTGGCGTCCGAAAAGGCCGAGGGAGAGGTCTTCAACCTCGGCTCCACCGAGGAAATCTCGATCAACGCGCTCGCGGCCAAGGTCGCGGCCAAGACCGGAGGCACCGCCAAAGTCGAGCACATCACGTACGAAAAGGCCTACGAAGAAGGGTTCGAGGACATGAAGCGCCGCGTTCCCTCGACCGAGAAGGTGGAGAAACTGATCGGCTGGAAACCCACCGTCCGCGTCGACGAAATCCTCGACCGCGTCATCGCTTCCTACCGCTCCCAGACCACCCGGGCCCCCCGCCCGCGCCGGTAGATTTCCCGAAATTGTTCGTTGCGGGGCCCCCCTCCCGGCGGGCAGAATGCGGCGCGGAGAGGGTGAGGGAAGCGGCTCCCGGTTGTCCCGGGACGCCACGCCGCGCACGGCCGTACGCCACGAGGATGACCCGTCGGCCCGACTGGGGGAAGAGATGGTCGGCACGGCCTACATCGAGTGGGTCTACAACTTCTACGCCGGCGTCTACGACGTCGTGTTCGAGCGGTTTTTCGCCGCCGGGCGCCGCCGGGCCGTTGCTGTGGTCGACGCCCAGCCGGGCGAACGCATCCTCGAGGTGGGCGTCGGCACCGGCGCCTGCATCCCGCTTTTCCCCAAGAACGTCCACTTCACGGGAATCGACCTCTCCCAGGGGATGCTCGACGAGGCCCACGAAAAGGCCAAGAAGGACGGCTGGGACCACGTCCGCCTCCTCAAGATGGACGCGACCCGGCTCGATTTCCCCGACGACTCCTTCGACGCCGTCCTCGCCGCATACTTCATCACGACGGTCCCCGATCCCCGCGCGGTGGTGCAGGAAATGAAGCGCGTCTGCCGTCGCGGCGGCCGCCTCGTCTTCGTGAACCATTTCATGGCGCCGAATACGTTCATCAACGACGTCGAGCGCGCCATGGCGCCGCTCCTTTGGCGCGTCGGCTGGCGCAGCGACCTCAAGATCTCCGATTTCCTCCGCATGACCAACCTCAAGCCCGAGAAAGTCGAGCTCGTCGACCGCCTCGGTCTCTGGCGCACGCTCTACTGCGTGAATCACAAGAACGCCGCCGGGCCGGAGGAGGAGAAGCCGAAGCGGACGTTCATCCCGCAGGCGCTGCGCCGGTGGGGGAAGCGGCTGGCGACGGTACGAATCAGGAAGACGGAGCGGGTGCGGGACTGAGGAAGGCTGGCGAAGGCGTGCGAAGGCTGGGGAAGGCTGGCGGTGGCTGGCTGGTTCCAGTAACTTTGCTGCCCCATGAACGAAATCCGCACTGAAGTCGCCGCTGCGCTCGCCGCCGCCGTGCCCGGGCTCGAGGCCGCGGCGGCCGACCGACTGCTCGAGACGCCCCCCGACTCCGCGATGGGGGACTTCGCGTTCCCGTGCTTCACCATCCGGGACCGATTCGGCAACGCCTCGCCGCCCGCCGTGGCGGCGCAGCTCGCGGCGAAAATCGCGAAGCCGGGCTCGATCCTGAAAGTCGAGACCAAGGGGCCGTACGTGAACTTCTTCGCCGACCCCGGCGCGATGGCGAAGTCGGCGCTGACTGCGGCGTTCGCGGCCGGGGAGAAGTACGGGCAGAACGAGACGGGGAAGGGGCAAACGGTCGTCATCGACTTTTCCAGCCCGAACATCGCCAAGCCGCTCGGCATCGCCCACCTGCGCAGCACCGTCATCGGCAACGGCATCCGCCGTCTCTGGCAGGCGTGCGGCTACACCGTCATCGGCGTCAACCACCTCGGCGACTGGGGGACGAACTTCGGGAAGCTCATCTCGGCCTGGAAAAAGTGGGGCGACGAGGCGGAGTTGAAGGCGAAGGGCGTCGAGTTCCTGAAGGACCTGCTGGTGAAGTACACCGAAGCGGCGAAGCTCGACCCGGCGTACCAGCAGGAAGCGCGCGACTGGTTCAAGAAGCTGGAGACCGGCGACCCGGATGCCCGGGCGATCTGGCAGCACTTCCGCGACATCTCGCTCGCCGAGTTCAAGCGCGTCTACGCGCTGCTCGGGGTCGACTTCGACTCGTGGAGCGGCGAATCGGCGTACGTGGACCAGATGGACGGCGCGATCAAGGAACTGGAGGCCAAGGGGCTGACGTCGGAGAGCCAGGGCGCGTACGTCGTGGACCTGTCGGCGCACGGGATCAAGGAGCCGTTCCTGCTGCGCAAGGCCGACGACGCGTCGCTGTACGGCACGCGCGACCTCGCGGCGATCCTGTACCGGCGGCGCCACTACGGGGCGAAAAAGCTGATCTACGTCGTCGCGCAGGACCAGAAGCTGCACTTCAAGCAGCTCTTCCTCGTCGCGAAGCTGCTCGGCGTGGACGTCGAGCCGGTGCACGTCGAGTTCGGGCTGATGCGCATCATCCGCGACGGTCAGCGCGAGAAGATGGCGACGCGCAAGGGGACGATCGTGCTGCTGGCGGACGTGATCCAGGAAGCGGTCGACCGGGTGCACGAGATCGTGGCGGACCGGGAGTGGGACGCGGCGAAGAAGGACCGGATCGCGCATGCGGTCGGGATCGGCGCGGTGATCTTCAACGACCTGTCGCGCGGCCGGACGCGGGACATTGATTTCAACCTGCAGCAGATGCTGGATTTCGACCCCGAGACGAAGGCGTTCAAGGGGGAGACGGGGCCGTACCTGCAGTACACGCAGGCGAGGCTGACGAGCGCGCTGCGCAAGTACGGGAAGCCCGTGACGGGGGACATCGACTTCCGGCTGCTCTCAACCGACGACGACAAGGGCGTCGCGCGCCAGATCGGCCGCTACCCGCAGATCGTCCAGGACGCGGCGACGCGCTACGAGCCGTCCATCGTCAGCCGGTTCCTGATCGACCTCGCCGGCGAGGTGAACCGCTTCTGGAAGCAGCAGCGGATCATCAGTGACGACCCGGAGCTCACGGCCGCGCGCATCCTCCTGATCGCGAGCGCCAGGCAGGTCCTGCGCAGCGGCCTCACCCTGCTCGGGATCGAAGCGCCGGAAGAAATGTAGCCCGCAATTCGTCCGAATGGACCGTCCGTCCCCGTACCATAGAATGCTCCCTTCCGGCACTCCGAACTCCCAACCTCCCGGAACCCGGAACCCCGAACTCCGAACGGAACCCGCAAACCCGCAACCGTGTCCAGCCCCCCTCCGCTTCTCACCGTCACCGACCTCGTCAAATCCTACGGCCGCGTCCAGGCCCTCCAGGGCGTGACGCTCTCCGCCGGCGCCCGCGCCATCGGCCTCCTCGGCCCCAACGGCTCCGGCAAGTCCACCCTCATCAAGATCCTCCTCGGCCTCGTCCGCCCCACAGCCGGGACCGCTTCCGTCCTCGGCCTCGACTCCCAGCGCGCCGCCCTCCGCATCCGCCAGCTCACCGGGTTCATGCCCGAGACCGAGTGCATGATCCCGCGCATGAGCGCCGTCCAGTTCGTCACCCTCGCCGGCCAGCTCGTCGGCATGTCCTCCGGCGACGCCCTCGCCCGCGCCCACGACGTCCTCCACGCCCTCGACCTCGGCGAAGCCCGCTACCGCGACATCGACACGTACTCCACCGGCATGCTCCAGCGCGTCAAGCTCGCCCAGGCCCTCGTCCACCACCCCCAGCTCCTCTTCCTCGACGAACCCACTAACGGCCTCGACCCCCGCGGCCGCGACGAAATGCTCGGCCTCATCAAGGACATCTCCTCGCGCAAGGGGATCAACGTCGTCCTCTCCAGCCACATCCTCCACGACGTCGAGAGCGTCTGCGAAGAGCTCGTCGTGCTGCACCGCGGCCGCCTCGTCGCCGCCGGCCCGCTCAAGAAGATCATCGGCACCGCCGAAAGCGCCCTCGAGATCCGCTTCCGCGGCGACCGCGCCGCGCTGGAGGGGGCGATGCGGCAGGAAGGGCTGTCGCCGCGGGCCGAGTCGGAGGGGGACCGGATGGTGGTGCCGGTCGCGGACGTGAAGAACACGGCGCCGGTGCTGCGGGCGGCGGCGAAGTCCGGGGCGCAGGTGCGGCATCTCGCGCCGGCGCAGAAGTCGCTCGAGGACGTGTTCGCGGGGCTGATCGAGGGGGCGGAGAGATGACGCAGCCTTCCTTCTCGAGCCCGATCTTCGACCAGACGTACCAGCCCTGGCAGGGGACGTTCGTGTCGCACGCGTTCCGCTCCCCCGTGATCGCGTGGGCGACGATGCGGAACCTGATCCGCGTGAACGGCGTGGCGTTCGGGCTGGTCTATGGCCTCGCCGCGCTCATCATCGCCGTCGTGATGCTCATCGTCCTGACCGAGGTGAAAATCCCGGCCGACGCCCTCTACAGCGCTTTCGGCGCCTCCGTCTTCATCACCTGCCTCCTCCTCGTCCCCGTCGCGGGCGGAAACCTCATTTCGGGCGACATCCGCCACAACGCGCACCTGATGTACTTCTCGAAGTCGATCTACCGCGTCGACTACATGGCGGGGAAGGGCGCCGCGGCGCTGCTGCTCCTCGCCCCCGGGATCCTGATGCCGTGCCTGCTGGCGGCGACGATTCCCGCGGTCATGTCGTTCGCGCCGGTCTCCAACACTTACCTGGCGCGCGTCTTTGCGGGGCTTCTCGTGCTGATCCCGGTCGCGCTGATTCCCGCCGTCGCCGTCTGCATGGCGATCTCCGCCTGCACGCGCCGCGCCTGGCTCGCCGGGATCGGCTGGTTCGCGATCTTCGCGATCCCCTGGGTCGTCGGGAAAACGCTCGAGGGCGCCCGGCTGAAGTGGGCGCACCTGGTGTCCTTCAACGGCAACCTGAACGCGATCGCCGCGTGGATCCTGCCGCTTCCCGACTCGGGCAAGTCGATGCTGGTCGACGAGCGGCTGAAGTACGCGGACCCGTGGCTGTCGGTGCTGGTGCTGTCGGTGGTCGTCGCGGGGTCGCTCGCGCTCGTGTTCTGGCGGATCGGGATCACGGAGCGGCGCTCATGAACGCACCGGCCGCCGCGATGCCGCTCGTCACGTTCGAGAACGTCACCCGCTGGTACGGGCAGGTCGTGGCGCTCCGGAACGTCTCCATCACCCTCGGGCAGGGGATCATCGGCCTCCTCGGGCCGAACGGCGCCGGAAAGACGACGTTCATCCGGGTCCTCACCGGCTCCATGCCCCCCTCGCAGGGCCGCGCGCTCCTGTTCGGCTCCCCGGCGTTCGGCTCCCCGGACGTCTATCGCCGCGTGGGCTACTGCCCCGACCACGACAACTTCTTCGAGTTCATGACCGGCCGCGAGTTCGTCGAGACGCTTCTCGGCGTCCACGGCTACCGCGCTTCCGATCGGCGCGACCGCGCCGCCCACGCCCTCGACCGCGTCAAGGCCGCCGACTTCGCCGATCGCAAGATCTACACCTACTCGAAGGGCATGCGCCAGCGCCTGAAGATCGCCCAGGCGCTCGGCCACGATCCCGAACTCCTCGTCCTCGACGAGCCCCTCAACGGCGTCGACCCCCTCATTCGCCGCGACGTGATCGAGCTCGTCAAGGAGTTGGGCCGGGAAGGGAAGTCCGTGATCGTCTCGAGCCACGTCCTCCACGAGGTCGAGGCGATGACGCCCAACATCGTCCTCATCCACAAGGGGAGCAAGAAGGCCGCCGGCAACGTCCACGAGATCCGCGGCCTCATCGACCGCCACCCGCACTCAATCGAGCTTCGCACGCCCCGGGCCCGCGACCTCGCCGCCCTCCTCGCCCGCCAGCCCGACGTCTCCGAGCTCGTCATCGCCGAGGGCCAGGTCACCCTTCGCACCCCGCACCCCGACCGCTTCTACGCGACGCTCCCCGCCCTTCTCATCGACTCCGGCATCGAGGTCCACGAGCTTCACAGCCCCGACGATAACCTCGACGCCGTCTTCCGCTACCTCACCGAGGCCTGACCATGAGCCCCCTCCCAGGCCTCCTCGCCGCCGCCCGCCTCGCGTTCCGCCAGTTCATGAACGGCCCGCGCAAGTGGCTGCTGCTCCTTCTCGGCGCCGTATTCCCGGGGATCATCTCGATCTTCGCGTTCGCCGTGGAGCACGGCCCCGTGAACCCGTTCCTGCAGATCTTCGAGGGGATCTACTTCTCCGTCATCCTGCTGCTCATCGCGCTTCTCGGCGCCACTTCCGGCTTCTCCGGCGACGCCGAGGACGGCACGGTCGTCTACCTGTTCACCCGCCCCACGCCGCGGTGGGCGATCGTGCTGGGGAAGTGGCTGGGCACGATCCCGCCGCTCGTCGCGCTGAGCCTGCTGCCGGTCTTCGTGTCCTGGGGGCTGGCACAGCACACGCCGGCGGAGACTTCGGTCGCGGAGGAGCCTGCCGCCATGCGCCCGCAGGGAGACGACCGCAAGCCGGGGACCGGCGCGCCGAACCGCACGGCCGCCCCGCCCCGCCCGAAGGCCGTCCACGAGATCCCGGGCGCAAAGGACCTCGCCCTTGTCTCGTTCGCCACCGCCCTCTCCGCGCTCGAGTTCGGCACCCTCTTCTTCGCGTTCGGCGTCGTCATCGGCCGCCCCTACGTCGTCGGGCTGTGCTACTCCGTGCTTTTCGAGCTCATCATGGGCCTCACGCCGTTCAAGATGTGGGTCCTCGCGAAGATGCTCCGCGGCGCCGTTTTTCGCATCCTCACCCCCGTCCCGCGATTCTGGGAGGGCGCCCTCGAGGACCTGCCGTCCGCGACCGTCTGCATCATCGGGCTCATCGTCGTCCCCGTCGCCTCGCTGGCGATCTCCGCCATCGTCGTCGGCCACAAGGCGTACCTCGCGAAGGCAGATTAGCCCGATTCCGGCGCGCCCTTCCCCTTGAAGAACCCCGCCGCGCCCTCGCGCGCCGCCAGCGCCACCCCAAGTCCCACGATCACCGCGTCCGACAGCCGTTGCACCGCCGCGTAGGCCGCCGCCTCCGGTGCGCCGATCCCGATCAGCGAGAACGTCCACACCACGCCGCTTTCGAACACGCCGAGACCCCCCGGCGTGACGTGGAACGCCAGCACCACCTGCGTCATCACGAAGATCAGCGCCATCTCGTCGAAAGGCGCCGGCCGGCCGAGAAAATGAAAGAACACCAGCGGCTTCAGCACCACCATCGCCAGCGGCCCCCCCGTGAACAGCAGCGCCGCCCCGAACGCCGCCCGGTGGTCCCGGAACGTCTCCTCGATCTTCCCCTCCGTGTCCTCCGCCCACTTGCGGAAGCGCTCCCCGCGCTTCCCCAGCACCCGGAGCAGCCCGGACGCGAGCGGCCAGCGGCCGACGAAGGCGGCGAAGACGACGAGGAACGCGGCGAGGAGGCCGGCGGCGACGCCGGTGGCGGTCCACTTGAGGCCGCGGGGGAGGTCGAAGCGCCAGACCATGGTGGCGGTGCAGGCGAGGATGGCGACGAGGAAGCCCGTGAACTCGGCGAACTTGTTGGAGATGACGGTGGCGGCGACGTCGCGGGACGGCAGCCCGAACCGGCGGCTCATGTGCCAGATGCGCAGGGGCTCGCCGCCGAGGTACATGGAGGGGGCGAGGTAGGCGAGGGAGTTGCCCATGAGGAATGAAGCGAGGGTGGCGCGGAAGGGGACGTTCCAGCCGCGGGAGCGCAGCAGGGCGTGCCAGCCGACGGCCTGGAGCGCGAGGATGAGGAACGACCAGCCGGCGAACGCGGCGACGCCGGCGGCGCCCGTGCGCTGGAGGACCGCGCGGGTCGCGGGCCAGTCCAGCCGCGAGGCCAGGAACGCGAGCAGCCCGAGCGCGAGGAGGACGGACAGGGCGGCGAGGAGGCGCTTGCGCATGGGGGGCGGCCAGTGTCCAGCGGCCGGCGGCCAGCGGCCAGTGTACGATGCGCGGCCCTCGATGAAACCGGCCTGATCGCCGCCGTTCCCTCGCCGCTGGCCGCTGGACACTGGCAACCGGACACAAAAAAACCGGGGGCCATGTTCGGCCCCCGGTTCTCATCTGCCCATCACCCGTCCCTAGCTGATCAACGGCACCCCGCCCGACTTGCCGGCCTTGGGGGCCGCGGCCGGGGCCGCGTCGCCGCCGCCCTGCGCCTTGCGCTTCTTCTCTTCCGAGATCGCCGCGATCAGCGCACCCGCCGCGACGGCCTTCAGCGGGTCCTTCGCATGACGCACGCCCTTCACCGGGATCGGCAGCCCGAGCTCGCGCAGGCAGGCCTTGAACCGGTCCACGAAGCCCGGCGGCTTGCTCGTGCCGCCCGCGATCACGATCTCGACCGGCTCGTCGATCGTCGCATTGGCCTGCTTGAGCTGCTGGCCGATGTTCGTGATGACGTAGCGGATCAGGTCCTCGTAGTAAATCTCGAGCGCGACCATGATCTGGTCGGTCGGGTCGATGCGGTCGAAGTTCAGGTACTTCTCCTTGTGGCTCTGCACCTTCGACACCGGCACGCTGCGGACCTTGGCGACCTGGCGGTCAATCCAGTCGCCCGAACGGCCGCAGCTGAACTCGAGCAGCTTCTTCGCGCGCCACGAAGCGGCGAGGTTCACCATGCCCGCGCCCCACGAGATCGCGATGCCCGTGAACGGCAGCACCTCGTTGTTGATCGTGACGGTCGGGTTCTCGCTGTAGATGATGCACATCGCTTCGTTGATGCACTTGACGTCGTAGCCGAGCTTCTTGAGGAACCGCTCGAGCACCATCCGGTGGAACGTCACGTCGAATTCCGCGTCGACCGGGTTCGCGGGCATCGTCGCGCAGATCACCTCGTTCGGGTAGCTCGGCTTCCCGACCACGGCTTCCAGAAGAACTTCCATCATGCTGATGGCTTCTTCTTCGCCGGGGTTGAGCACGCCCTTGGCCATCGGGCGCCGGTAGTCCTTCTGGTTTCCCGTCACCATCGAGAACTTCAGCGCGTCCTCGCCGACGACGTAGATCTGCTCGCCCTTGATGATGTAGAAGGCGCCGGCCTTCGTGAGCATGTCTTCCGCGAAGTCCTCGTTGGGCATCGAGAAGAACGCATCACGTTCCATCGTGAACACTTCCTTGCCGTCCTTCAGTTCCGCTCCCACGAGGAAGCACGTCCCGATGTCGACTCCCTTAGCGCACATTCCGGCCCCTTTCTACCAGATGGTGATCAATGTGCCCGGGCGAGGCGGCCGTGCCGCCCCGCGAGGCCCCTCTGTTTGTTAATCGATGCCGCCGAGCAGGTCGGCCATGCCGCCCGCGTCGCCGCCGCCTTCCGTCTGCTTGCCGATCTTCTCGAAGTTCGCCTGCAGCTCGTTCTCTTTCGTCTCCAGCAGCTTGAGGCGGGCCTTGATTTCGACTTCCGTGAGGCGGATCCGCTCGTTGGCACCGCTGTCCATGTTCCCGTCGCCCAGCGCCTGCCGGGGACCGGCGGCGACCATGCCGCTCAGGAGGCCCTTGAATTCCTTGAGAAGCGTGTCCCGGAACTCGTTGAACTGCGTGAGCACGACCTGGGAGCGCTGACGCTCCTCGAGCACCGCCTTGCGCAGCTCCAGCACCTCGCGCTTGATCAGCGCCTTCTCGTCCTTCTCCTTGTCGAAGAACGCGACGCGGAGCTTGTCGAATTCCTTCTTGAGCCACCCGTTGTCGCCGTCCATCGTCTGGATCAGCTTCTTCAGGTCGTCGAAGTCCGAACGGATCTGCTCGACGTCCTTGGAGCCGGCGAGAACCGTGCGCAGCTCGTTCAGCGCCTTGATCACGGTGTCCTTGTCCGGCGACTTCAGGATCACCTGCCGCAGCTCCTCGATCCGCGACTTGATTTCGCTCCGGGTCTCTTCCTTCACGAGCACCGCTTCGTTCGAGCCGGGCTCCGACTTCTTCACGTTCTGGAGGTACCCCTCCTCGAGCGCCAGCTTGAGCTGCCGGGACTGCTCGACCTTCTCACGCCCGATCTTGTCCAGGTCGAAGTAGTCCTTGGCGGGGATCTTGACCTTGAGGTCTTCGATCTGGATCGAGCCGCGCAGGACGTTCTTGACGATCCACATACCTTGAAATCTCCGGTATTTGGCCGGGACCGGGCGTCCCAGGGGTAGGTCAGGTTTTGTACCCCGCGTGAGGCCCCTGAGTCAAATGCTTTTGCCGCGGCCGGGGGACAGGGAAAGGTTCGGGGCGGAGCGTGGGTCGGGAAGCGGCGCCGGTCGAGGGGGATCGTGCCTTCGGCGCACCGGAATGGACCCGAGCGGGATCGAACCGCCAACCTCTAGAGTGCGATTCTAGCGCTCTCCCAATTGAGCTACGGGCCCATCCGGGAGCGCCGAAGGAGGCGGGAGGATAGCGATGTGTCCGGTCACCGTCAAGATTGCTCGTACCTGTGCAGTCCCTCTTGCCTGCTTCCGGAAGCGGACGCTAGCATGCACGCCTGTCGTCGTGCTGTGCTCCGGCTCGCAGGGAACAGGGGGAGAAGCGCTTTGACCAAGACCGGGATGGCCGCCGTGGTGCTCTCGGTGATTAGCGCGTTGGCCTCGGTGATCTCGATCGCCAGTTCGCGAAATTGCGCGGGAGGACTCGCGGCATTGAAGGACCGCGTCACGAACCTTGAAACGGGCGGCCGCGGGGCCCCGGCGGCAACCACCGGCGAGGATCTGGCCGGGGAAGTCGCGATGCTTCAGAAGCGACTGCGGTCGATCTCGGCAACGCCCCCGATGGAGAAGGTCCCGCCCGGTTCGGCGGATTCCGCCGGCCCGTTCACGGAACTGGAAGCCGAACTTCACCGAGAGCAGGCAGTTCAAAAACGGGCACAAGCCTGGGTGGCCGCAACCAATCAGCGAGTGACCACGAATTTTGCAAAGTGCCTCTTTCTCTCGGCGCAGCAGCAGTCGCAGGTTTCACAGGTCTTGGCACCACTTCTGTCGAACTATTGGCACGCGAAAAAAGGCTCGGACGCGCAAGCTGCGGCCAAGGCGGGCGACGTGCTCAATGCGGAGGCGGCCATCGCCCTGAAGCGTCTGCTCACGTCCGAACAATTGGCGAGATTCGAGGAACTCGTGTCGACTTCCTCAGACATATTCGCCGCCGCCGCGGCCGCGAGTGTTCCGGACGGTTGGAAACTCGACAGCAAGCCAGCACAGAAGTAGCGCTGCCGGGAAGAGTCCCGGGGCGCGCTCGAACAGGAAGGGGGGCCCCCCAAACTGGAAGGCCCCCCTCCCGGAATTCAGCGCTATTCGATCGTGACCTTGGTCGCGACCCCGACCGGCGCCAGCGTGTACACCTTGAGGCGCCCCAGGCTCTGCCCGGCGGCCACCATCTTGTCGATGATCGCCTGCACGCGGTCCTTCGAGCGCGCCAGCGAGAGTTTCCGGCCGACCTTCACCAGGAACGCGCCGCCGCTCGCCGCCGCCTTGCGACCCGATCCCGGCGGACGACCCGGGCGCCGCCCCGGCTTCCCGGCCTTCCGCTTCTTGCCCGATTTCTTCCGCGCAGGCTTCGCGAGGTCCGGACGCACCGAGTTGATCAACTCCGAGAGTTTGGGCATGAACAGCCCCTGCCCGAACTCGTGCTTCACGGCCTTCTGGATCTCCCGGAATTTCACCTTCGACGCCTCGGTGATGCTCGTCAGGTGCTTCCCAAGGAAGTCTTTCACCTTGTCGAAGTCCAGCGTGCTGGCGGCCATCGAGCCTCCTTGAAATGTCTCTGGTGAATGCCAATGAATTCCCCAATGGGGGCTGCATTAGACGCCAATGCCGTCCTAATGCAATGTATTTCGGGGCGCAATATGAGGATCACTCTTCGCAGGGCGCGCCGCGAAGCAGGCGCGCCAGCGTTGCGCCGATGCATTTCCATGCATCCGGAGGCTGGAAGACGCGAGGTGGAGGGGGGAGCCGTGGGGAAGGGCGGAGGCGCGAACAGCGCAGCCCGGTATCCAGCCCTCGTCGCCGACGCCCTTCCACCGGCGACTCCTCCACCCCGCGTCTTCCAGCCTCCGGATGGGCGGCAGAGGATTTGAACCGCTGACCTCCTGCGTGTCGAGCAGGCGTTCTAGCCAGCTGAACTAGCCGCCCCGGTAAGGCGCGGGATCCTACACGCCGCTCCCGGGCCTGTCAAACGACCTCCGCGGAAGCCATGACCTTGAGCATCTTTTCGCCGTAGCGCCGGATCAGCGACGGGGGAAATCCGGCGGCCCTGAGTTCGGCGTCGGTCTTCGGGTTCTTTTCGGCGATGGTTCCCATCATGCGGTTGCCGACGCTCATGAGAAGCGCGATATGTCCCTTGTTCGCCATTTCCGTGCGCCAGTCGAGCAGGGCCCGGAGGCGCGCCCGCGCCTTCTTGTCGCGGTTGCGCCGCCCGAATCCCTCCTCGTAGGGGTGCGACTTGGGAGGCTCGTACGCCTTCACCGCCGCCAGCATCGCCTTGATCCCCTCGCGTACCGCGTCCGTTTTTCCCGCAGCGGCCACACGCTCGCCCAGCACCCGCGCGATCCCCGGCAGAACCCACGCGTCCAGCGCCCCGTACTTGAACTGCCCCGGCGACAGCGGCCGCACCCGCCAGTTCGACTGCTGGCTCCCCTTCGTCATCGTCACCAGCAGGCACTCCCGCGCCAGTTCGCGCAGGTTCGGGCTCGGGAACGCCAGCACCTGCGCCGCCACCAGCGTGTCGAACACGTTCTCCGCCACGATCCCCTTCACACGCTTGAGCACCGCCAGGTCCCCGATCCCGCCGTGGACGACCAGCACATGAAGCGGGCTCGCGTACAGCGCTTCGATGATCGGCTTGTACTCGAACGCCAGGGAGTCGATCAGCCACGCTTCCTTCCCGTCCGAGATCTGGATGAGCGCGATTTCGCAGTGGTGCTGGCCGGTGAGCGTGGTCTCGATGTCGAGCCCCCAGGGCTCCTGGCGGGCCAGGACGCGCTCGCGGAGGCGCTCTCCCGATTCCGGGTCGGAGACCCAGTGGATGGGGAAGGGGAGGGTTTCTTTGAAGGACTCGGGAGGCGGGAACGGGGTGGGCATGTGAGGCCAAGGTTCAGAGACGGGGGCGGAAAATGCCATCGAAATCAGGGTGTTTTTGAACTCCCGTAGGGGCCCGCCGCGGGGTTCGAAAACCGTTGAACGCGGACTGCCTCCCGTTATACTCGCGCGCTTGACATAAAGGCAGGTGCGTCACGGGCTCGGATGACTGGGGGCAGAGGAGTCGTTCGGGGCAGCCGTCGGCACTCAGCAGCAACTCTTGGGAGGGAAGAAGCATGCGTAGAGCAGGGTGGATGGTTGCGATTCTCGCTGCGGTCTTCGGGTACGGTGCTCCCGCCGCGCACGCGCAGCTGGTGGCTCCGCAGTTTGAAAACTTCGACAATCCGGTCGGAGGCTTCGAACTGGCGGGGTGGACGCGCGACGTGGCCAGCACTGAGGGCGTCCAGTGGAATTGTGACGCAACCCCGGCCCTGATCATCGCGGGCGGTGACTCTTCAGCGTTTTCCAGCCCGAACAGCCTGAACTTCAACGACGGAGTCGACTACGACGACACCACCGATGGCGCTCTCACGCAGAGTGTGACCTCACCGGACATCGACATCAGTGGTGTTGGAGCGACAAATAGGCTCGGCTTCATGATCGCCATGAATTCCGATGCGACCTTCGATCTGCTGACGGTGGAACTGGAGAATGCGGTCACCGGCGTCCCTTTCGTCACGTTCACCATCGGGGCGCCCGGAAGCGTAGGTGCCACGATTACCCTAGGGTCAAACCGCTGGACCGGCATCGGCATCTCGGGGCCGTCGGCAGGGCTGACGACCATTCGCGTCAGGTTTACGTTCGACTCCGACGACTCCCTCGACGCATTTCCGGGTTGCTTCCTCGACAATTTTTACGTCATCTGCGCCGACGTCCTCCCGCCGTCAATTCCTGTTCAGGTGAGTCCGATCGGGGGAGCGACCGTGGCCACCCCATTCGTCCTCGACTGGTCGCCCGGTTCTACCGATTCCGGCACCTGTGGCGCCGGTCAGGTCCACCGCTACATCGCCGAGGTCGACGATGATCCGCTATTCGGTTCGATCAACCTCCAGTTCATCACGGGAAATACGACGGCAACGGTGACGGCTCTCGGGCCCGGGACCTGGAACTGGCGCGTCCGGGCCCTGGACCAGCTCGGCAACTCGACAACCTCGGCAGTAGAAACGTTCTTCATCGAACCCGAGATCGCCCCGGATGCGCCCACCTCACTCTTTGTTAATGAGAGCATTAACGGCGCGCAGACCGGGAACGGGGGATTCGTGCAACCGGTGCTGGACCTGACCCCGGCTTTCAGTGCGCTGTACACGGACTCGAACACCGTCGCGAACGCGATCGCCCTCAGGTTCCAGGTGTCGACTGACCCCACCTTCACGACGATCCTCTCGGATTCGGGTCCCGTGGGCATTTCGCCCGTTCTGCCGAAGGGAAGTCGCTGTCCGGACCTCACCATCAGCGTGCTTCTCCAGCGGAATACGGTCTACTACTGGCGCATCGCTTTTGAGGACGGATCCATCACGCTTCCCCCGGACGTAGCCTCCGGGCTCACCGGGCCTTTCAGCGTTCCCCAGTCTTTCCGCACCGGCGATGACTTCGAATTCGGCGTCCGGCACGGCTCGACTCACCACGGCCATCGCTGCTGGGTCGCGACGGCTGCGTACGGGTCCGCTGATGCCTCTCCCGTGCAGGCGCTGCAGGCCTGGCGCTTCGGAACGATGGAGTCCTCCGCCGCCGGCCGCGTGGTGTCCCGTGCTTACCACGTGATCGGTGCCGAAGCGAGCAGCCTGACGGTTCGCTCGAATTCGGTTGCCGGAGCGATTCTGCCGTTCGCCGCGATGCTGGGCGGAAGCGGTAGCCTGGTCGCGCTCTGCGCCCTGGCGGTCCTGGCTCTGCTCGGGATGTCGCGCGTCGTTGCGAGGATGTAGATCGGTCGCAGATCATCCAGGGGCGGTCGGGAAACCGACCGCCCCTTTTTTTATTTCTGGGTCGCGTCGGGCGGCGCTCCGGGCGGCAACAACCCCTTCTTCCGCAGCCGCTCCTCCGCCTCCGGGTCGTGGATGAAGTACGGCCCGAACTCGACGTGGTCGAACTCCGTGAGTTCGCTGGCGCGCAGGCGCAGCCCGGGCACGAACTGCTGGATCGCCTGCTCCACCTTGGCGATGAAGTCGCCGAATTTGGCCTCGGGGAGGACGACGTGGGCGGTGACGAGGTCGTTGGCCTGGGCCTGGGCGATGAAGTGCATGGCTTCGATGCGGCCATCGAGGCGGCGCTTGGAGACGACGCGCCAGCAGAGGCGGGAGCCCTTGTGTTCGGCCCAGTCGGTGGTGGCGATGCGGTGGATGGCCTCGCCCTTGCGCATGTGGAGGGCGGCCTTGCGGGGGCCGTCGGGGCGCGGGGGGACGGCGGGGGGCTGCATCATGGAGTGAGGACGATCTTGCCGAGGTTCAGGCGGGCGTCCATGCGGCGGTGCGCGTCGGCGGCCTGGGCGAGGGGGAAAGTGCGGTCGAGGACGGGGCGGGCCTTGCCGTGGGCGATGAGGCGAAGGGCCTCGATGAGTTCCCAGCGGGAGCCCATGTAGGCGCCGAGGATGGAGACCTCGGGGACGTAGAGGGACCGAAGCTGCATGGCGAACTGTTTCCCCGCCGTGGCGCCGCAGCAGACGACGCGGCCGCCGCGGGCGCACATCGCGGCGGCGGCGGGGGTGAAGTCGCCGCCGACGTGGTCCACCACGAGGTCGGCGCCGCGGCCGCCGGTCAGCCGGCGGACCTCGTCGCCGATGTTTTTATTTGAAGAGCTGTCCAGCGCTTCCCACGCCCCCAGCTTTTTCGCGAGCGCGACTTTCTCCGCCCCGCCCGCCGCGGCGATGACGCGCGCGCCGGCCGCGGCGGCGAGCTGGACGGCCGCGATCCCGACGCCGCCCGCGGCGCCCGGGACGTGCACGGCCTCCCCGGGGCGGAGCTGGCCGCGCGTGAAGAGCATGTGGTAAGCCGTGAGGAAGACGAGGGGGATCGACGCGGCCTCGGGGAAGGGCATGCCGGGCGGGATCGGGAGGCAGTTGCGGTCGGGGACGACGGTGTGGGTGGCGCAGGTCCCCTGGGTCTGGAAGCCGTGGATGCGGAAGGAGGCGCAGCGCGACTCGTGGCCGGCGAGGCATTCGGGGCAGTCGCCGCAGGACAGGCCGGGGGCGATCATCACGGCGTCGCCGGGCGCCACGCTGGTCACGCCGGGCCCGACGGCGTCCACGACCCCCGCGCCGTCGCAGCCGCCGACGTGCGGCATCGGGATCTGCGCGCCGAGCCCGTTGCGCACCCAGATGTCGAGGTGGTTCAGCGCGGCGGCGCGGATTGCGACGCGCACCTCGCCGGCCCCGGGCTGCGGGTCGGGCAGTTCCGCGGCCTCGAGAACCTCCGGGCCGCCGTGCGAGCGGAACACGATGGCCTTCAAGGCGCGCCCCCGAATCACGAAACCCCGAACCCGCCCAACTACCTTCGACCTTCGACTTTCGACGCCGTCGCCGTTACTTCGCCACGCCAATCTGTATCGACCGGATCACCACGTCGATCACCATCGAGTCGTCAAAATACCCGATCACCTGCACCTTGTCCGGGATCGCGTCCTTCCCGTTCAAAAGGTACAGCAGCCCCGCCGCCACGATCGCGTCCACGCCCTTCTTCTTCTTCCAGCGGTCCTCGTGGAGCACGCTCGACAGCCACTCCACGTCCGACTTCAGCCGCTTCGGCATCGCCTTCGAACGCAGCTTCTTCGGCAGGCCCTTCTCGATCGCTTTCTTCGCGGATTCGAGCTGCCGGTCGTCCCGCGGGTAGTACGGCGAGTCGAGAAGGTCTTCGAGGGTCTGGATGATGGGCATGGGGGGATTCTAGGAAGCGACCGCCCGGTTGAGAAGGAAAGGGGCTACTTCGCGGGAAGGGCGTCGGCGAGGGCGCTGAAGGGGATGGGGCCGAAGGAGAGGAGGCGGTCGTGGAAGGCGCGTTCGTTGAACGCGGCGCCGAGGCGGGTCTTTTCGGAGGCGAGGAGGCGTTCGAAGCGGTCGCGGCCGACGATGTAGCCGGAGTAGTAGCCGGGGGCGGCGAGGTAGCGGGTGACTTCCATCTCGGCGCTGGGGCGTTCCATGCCGACGGACTCGACCAGCAGGCGGATTCCTTCTTCTTTCGTCATGCCGCCGAAGTTGCAGCCGACGTCGATGATGACGCGGGCGCAGCGCCAGAGGCGCATCTTGAGCTGGGTGAGGCGGGTGCGGTCGTCGTAGTAGCCGTGGCGGGCCATGAGCTCCTCGCAGTAGAGGCCCCAGCCCTCGACGTACGCGGGGTTGTAGAACCATTTCGGGACTTCACGCTCGCGGCGGGCGGCGATCGCGAACTGGAGGTGGTGGCCGGGGATCGCCTCGTGGAGGGAGACGACGCGGATCCAGAAGCGGTTGTTGCCGCGGAGGACGTCCTCCTGCTCGGCCTTCCCGAGGCGGGTGACGGGGGAGACGACGTAGATCCCCTTGAGCTCGGGGTCGGCGGGGTCGAGAGGGCGGTAGTAACCGTACGGCGTGCGGTCGTCCTTGTCGCCCCACTCGGCGCGGACGTGGGAGGCCCACTCCGGTACGGTCACGAACTCTTCCTTCTTCACGAACGCGGCCGCGCGGTCCATCTCGGCGCGGCAGGTGTCGAGCAGCTTCTCGGCCGCGGGGTGGTCGAGGCGCAACTCCGCCGCGATCTCGCGCCAAGTCCGGTCCGGGTCGATCCTCTTCGCGACGGCCGCGAGCTCGTCCTCGGTCTCGCGATAGAGGCGCTTCCCCAGGCGCAGGATGTCGGCGGGGGAATCGTCGATGCCGACTTCCCAGCGGAAGTACTGGACGTATTCGCGCCAGCGGAGGTCGCGGGCGCGTTCGTCGGTGCGGGGATCGGCGAGGTTGCGGCGTTGGGAGAGGAAGCGGAGGAGGCGGGCGAAGGCGGGGAGTTTGGGGCGGGGCTGGCGTTTTTCGAGGAGTTTGAAGAGGGGGGAGAGGGTTTCGTCGTTGCGCCGGGCGTCCTCGCGGTCGATGTGTTCGAGGGCGGCGAGCGCGCCGGCGGAGGCGGACTCGAGTCGTTCGAGGAAGGCGGCTTCCTCGGGGGAGCCGAGGGCGGCCTCGGCCTCGGCGGCGCCGGGGATCCACGAGGAGACATCGCGGTGCTCGAGGTCGAGCTCGCGCCACTCTTCGAGCCGCTGGCGGAGGCGGTGCCGCAGGAGCGCGAGGTCGAGTCGTTCGGCGTCGCCGAGCGCGGCCTCCCGGAACTCGGAGTCCAGCGCCTCCAGGAGCTTCTCCGCTTCCTCGACCTCGGGCGCGCGCAGGTGGCCACGGGCGTGCCAGCCGGAGCCGGCGAACTCCTGCGTGAGCCGGGCGAGGCGCTCCGAACCGCTTTCGGGCGGAGCCGCGACGGCCGCGAGGGCGAGGAGCAGGAGGGGGAGGAAGCGCAGCACGGTGGGAGTGTACGACAGAGCCCGGCGACTTCGTTTATCATCGGGCCGATGAAGCTCTCCCCGCTGGCCGTCCTCCTGGTGAGTTCGCTGGCCGCGGCCGCCGATCCGCTGAGGTACGTCTCGTCGAGCGGCGACCAGGTCTCCTACAACGCTTCGTTGCGAAGCGAGACGGTGGTGCGCCGGGGGCAGACGGTCGAGCGCTTCGGCTGGATCCGGTCCGGCACGCAACGGGTCGTGGCGTGCGCCGCGGAGAGCGGCCGTGTCCTGTATTCGGTCGAGATCGATCACGGGCCGGCCCGCGCGACGGCGTACACCGTCGATGGTGAGGACCGGCTGAAGACGGACGCGGACCGGCTTGCGTCGATGCTGCCCGGGGCGGAGTCGAGCCTCGAGTTCCTGTGGCTCGACGACCGGGGGCGCGGGGCGGTCGGGCCGCGCGACGCGTCGCTCGAGGCGGCGATTCTCTGCGCGCTCGATGACGTCGAGGTGCTTCCCGAGGGGGACGAGCCGGCGTGGGAGCGCTCGGGGTCCGTCGGGCCGGTGGGATGGAAGGCGAAGTACACGCGGAGCGGGGGGACGGTGAAGGGCGTGTTCACGTTCGCGGCGCCGGAGAGGGGAGGCGCCCGGGTGGCATTCGACCCGGGGAGCGCTGAGCTTTCGATGGTGGGCGGATCGGCGCGGTCGATCGAATGCCGGGCTTCCTGGACGGTCGCCACGAAGGACGGCACGGAGAGGCGCGAAATCCGGTTCCTGCTGACGGGAAAGTCGGCCGGGACGCTTTCCGCGGAAGAGGCGGCGGACGCGGCGGCGGATGCGGCGCCGATGATTTCGGCGCAGGAGGCGTGGAGGGACGGGGAACGCGACCGCGCACTGGAGCTCTGGGACAAGGTTGCAGGGGACGCCGGAAACCGCTGGGCGGCCCGGGCAGGATCGCAGGCGAAGCAGGCTCGTGCCGACGCCCCGATGCTCGGCCAGTCCGCCCCCCCGCTCAAGGCGACGTCGTGGATCGGCGCCGCGCCCGAGGCGGGAAAGTGGCAGCTCGTCTATTTCTGGGCGACATGGGCGCCCCGGTGCGAAGGCGAACTCGCGGGCCTCGCCGGCCTTCTCAAGGGCCGTTCGCGCGTCGCCGGCGCCGCCGTCACGCGCGCCGATGCCCTTCAGTCCGAAGAAGCCATCCGTAGCGCCGCCTCGCGCCTCTCGCTGCCGTTCGGCGTGGGGCTCGACGACGGCAGCCTGACGAAGGGCTTCAAGGTGGAAGCGCTTCCGCGCGTGTTCCTCGTGGACCCGGACGGGAAGGTGAGGTTCGAGGGGGAGGGGAACGAGGTGGAGACGCTGAAGGCGGTGATCGAGAAGCTGGCGGGGGAGTAGGACGCCGGGCCGTTCAGGACTGCCCCCGTGGCGTTCGCGCCTGCACGGCCGGCGGCCGTGTTCGGGCGCGGCCAGCGCGGCACGTAACTCCTTTTGCCCTTTAGCCTTCCTGCCCGGCGCGCTACGATCCTGCCCGTCGGGGTTGCGGGCACCTTGTTTGCGCTCTTCTGCCGTCACTGTCGGAGAAACCCTATGCGCACCCTGCTCCTGTCGCTCGTGATGGCGGCTGTCGTGGCCGCCGAGAACCGCGTGACGGTCGTCGCCATCGACGACCAGATCGGTCCGTCGACCGTTTACCTCGTGAAGCGGTCGCTGGAAGCGGCGAAGGCGGACGGCTCGGCGCTGGTGGTGTTCGAGATCAACACGCCCGGCGGGCGGGTCGACTCGGCGCTGGACATCACGGACCTGATCGAGCGGTCGGGCCTCCCCACGGCGGCGTACATCAAGTCCGGCAACTTCGGCGGCGCCCAGTCCGCCGGCGCGCTCATCTCGATCTCGTGCGGCCGCATCCTCATGGAGCCGAGCGCGACGATCGGAAGCGCGCAGCCGGTGACGAGCGACGGCGTGATGGCGAGCGAGAAGGTGATCTCGTGGGTGTCGGCGCAATTCCGGGCGAAGGCGGAGAAGCGCGGGCTGCCGGCGCTGATCGCGATGGGGATGGTCGACCCGGATCTCGAGATCCGCGAGGTGGAAATCGACGGCGCGCCGCGCCTCGTCGACGGGCTGCAGTTTGCCCAGATGGAGCAGCAGGGTGCGAAGCTGAAGGTGCTGCGCCAGGTGAAACAGAAAGGGAAGCTCCTGAACCTGACCGCCTCCGAGGCGCGCCAGCTCGGGATTTCGTTCGCGACGGTCGACTCGCTCGAGAAGGCCTACGCCGCGCTCGGGAACGTGCCAGGCACGGTCGTGCGGATCTCCACGAGCTGGAGCGAGACGTTCGTCGCGTTCATCACGCAGGGGCTCGTCACCGGCCTCCTGATCGCGCTCGGGTTCATCTTCATCTGGGTCGAGTGCAAGACGCCGGGCGTCGGCCTTCCCGCGATGCTCGCGGCGCTCTGCTTCGGCCTCGTCTTCTTCGGCCACTACCTCGTCGGCCTCGCGCAGGCCACCGAGATCCTGCTGTTCGTGCTCGGCGCGGCGCTGCTCGTCGCGGAGTTCCTGACTCCCGGGTTCGGCGTCGTCGGCGCCTCGGGCCTCCTCCTCATGGTCTGCGGCCTCGTCCTCGCCCTGCAGAACTTCGTCATCCCCTCCAACCCGTACCAGTGGAACTCCCTCGTCGGGAACTTCCTCACTCTCACCGCCTCCACAGGCGCGGCCGTCCTCGGCTTTGCGTGCATCGTGAGGTTTCTGCCGAGCACGCCGATGTTCGGGCGGCTGGTGCTGAAGTCGGAGCTTCCGCCCGCGGAACAGCCGGCTGCGACGGTACTGGTCGGGCGCGAAGGGCTGGCGCTGACGCCGCTTCGCCCCTCCGGCAAGGTCGAGGTGGACGGGATGACGGTGGATGTGGTGGCGGAAGGGGAGTTCGTGGAGTTGGGCGCGAAGATTGCGGTGGTGAAGGTGGAAGGGCCGAGCGTGGTCGTGAGGCGGGTGTAGGGAGCCGAACATGACGCTGATCCTGACGATTTACGTGCTGTCGATGCTGCTGATCCTGGGCGAGCTCATCATGCCGAGCGCGATCCTGGCGATCGTCGGCACGGGCGGCCTGGCGGGCTCGATCGTGTGGGCCTGGAGGACGGAGGGCTGGCCGACGGGGCTCTGGATGCTCGTCGTGGCGGTCGTGATCGTGCCGGCCGCGATCGTGCGGGCGGCGAAGAAGCTGACATTGCAGGCGCAGGTCGAGGGCACCGGCGCGGAGCCGGCGCCCGGGATCCTGCCCGGCATGGACGGAAAGGCCGTCACGCCGCTTCGGCCCACGGGCGTGGCGATTTTCAACGGACAACGCATGGACGTCCTGACGAACGGCGAGCCTGTCGACCGCGACGCGGCCATCCGCGTGGTGTCGGTCGAGGGAAACCGGATCGTCGTGGCGCCCGTCGAAAGGAGGATCGGATGATCCCGACCATGCTCGCAGACGTGCAGCCCGTTCATCTCGTCCTCGGCATGGCCGGGGCGATCGTGCTGCTCGTGTTCCTCGTCGTCGTCGCCAACTTCGGCTTCCTGTACATCCAGGCGATGATGTCGGGCGCCCACGTCGGCCTGTGGGACCTGATCGGGATGCGGCTCCGGAAAGTCGACCCGCGGCTGATCGTCATCACGCGGATCACGGCGTACAAGGCGGGGCTGCCGATCTCGACGGCCCTCCTTGAAGCGCACTACCTGGCGGGCGGGCACGTGGAGCGGGTGGTGAACGCGCTGATCGCGGCGAACAAGGCGGCGATCCCGCTGACGTTCGACCGTGCGACGGCGATCGACCTCGCCGGCCGCGACGTGCTGGACGCCGTGCATACGAGCGTGCAGCCGAAGGTGATCGACTGTCCCGATCCCCGCAAGGGACGCGACACGATCTCCGCGGTCGCCAAGAACGGCATCGAGCTCAAGGTGAAGGCGAGGATCACCGTCCGCACGAACCTCGACCGCCTCATCGGCGGCGCGACGGAGGAAACGATCATCGCCCGCGTCGGCGAAGGCATCGTGACGTCCGTCGGCTCCGCGGACGACCATCACCGCGTGCTCGAGAACCCCGACCAGATCTCCAAGAAGGTCCTCGAGAAGGGCCTCGACGCCGGCACGGCGTTCGAGATCCTCTCGATCGACATCGCGGACATCGACGTCGGCGACAACATCGGCGCCAAGCTGCGGACCGACCAGGCCGAGGCGGACAAGAAGGTCGCCCAGGCCGAGGCCGAGAAGCGCCGCGCAATGGCCGTCGCGACCGAGCAGGAAATGCAGGCGAAAGCGATGGAGAACCGCGCCGAGGTCATCAAGGCCGAGGCCGAGATCCCGCTCGCGATCGCCGCAGCCTTCAAGTCCGGAAACATCGGCGTCATGGACTACTACAAGATGAAGAACGTCCAGGCGGACACGGACATGCGGAAAGGCATCGCCGGGTCCCAGAACAAGGCTTAGTCCCGACCTTCAGTCCTCATCGCCGGCGCGGGCCGCGCATTCCACGGCCCGCGCCGGACAGGAATCGAAACCATGGTCACCGCCGGCGGCGACGGGCTCATCACGATCCTCTTCTGGGGGGTCGTGTTCATCATTGGAGCCATCGCTTCGGCGGCGAAAAAGAAGCGCCAGGAGCGTGAAGCGCTGGAGACGCAGGAACAGCTCCGGCGCGTGGACGAAGCGATCCGTTCGGCGCGGCAGCGGCCCCAGCCGCCGGCGGCGGCGCCGGTGATCTTCGAGGTCGTCGAGGAACCCGACGCCGCGTACGCCGTTACGCCGGTCGCGTCCCAGGTCCTCGAGGTCGCTTCCCCCGCCTTTCAGTCCGCGACGTTCGCCGGCACCCCCGCGGCCGTGCCGATCGCGCCTTCGTTGCCGGAGGAGGGACCGGCGCGTCCCGGCGCCTGGGAAGCGGCGCGCGCGGCAGTCCCGGCGAAAACGAAGAAACCCGTGCGCCCGCCCGTCGAGTCCGGATTCGCGCCGCCGACGCCCGCCGAGCTCCGGGAAGCGATTATCTGGCGCGAAGCCTTCGCCCCGTGCAAGGCGATGAGGAGCCGCCCATGGTGATCGACCTGCTCATCCGGCTGATCAACGAGGCGCAGGAGCGCCAGAGGCAGGCGCAGCAGGCGGCGGTGCGCCAGCGCGCCGCGGCCGAGGGGATCCCCATGGCTATGCCGGTCGAGGGGGGCGGGAAGAAAAAGAAGCGCAAAAAGAAGAAGCAGGCCGAGGAGCAGGCCGCGGCGCCGCCGCCGCAGCCGGTGCTCCGCGCGCCCGAGCCGAAGCCGGAGGAGGTTCCGGTCGCACCGGCCGCAGCGCCGGCCGCCGCCAGTTCGCGCCGCATGTTCATCCTGAGCGAGATCCTCGGGCCTCCTGTGGCCCTTCGCGAAGAGGACGACGAGTAAGCCGTTGGATCGGGGTTCGCCTTCCGCCGCCGCTCTTGGCACAATCGCGCCGTGAGCCTCGCGCTTCTCATGGTCGCGCACGCCGGACTCTGGATCCTCGCGATCGCGCTGCAGCGTCACGTGGCGGCGGAGTCTCGGGCCGGGGCGGTGGCGCTGGCCGGCGTCATCCACGCGGTGCTGGCGAGCGTGCTGGCGCTGGGGCTCGGCGTGTGCGGCGCGCTGTCGCCGGTGCCGATGACCGTCGCGGGCGCGGCGGCGGGGGCGCTCGGGTTCGCGATGGGGGGCGCCCGCGCGCTGCGCGAGGCCGGCCGGGCGGCGGACTCGCTCGTCCGCGGCTTCCGCGAGGAATCCGCCGGGATGGCGATCCTCCTCCTCGTCTTCGCGCTGCTCCTCATTTTCCGCCATGCCGTCAACGCGTGGCTCTTCGTCCCCTACACCTTCGACGAGCACGCCTACCACCTCCCGCACCTCGTCTCCTGGGTCCAGACCGGCTCGCTCGCACGCCCCGCCATGGTCGACACCCGCGCGTATTTCCCGGCGGGGATGCAGCTCCTGCAGGCGTGGTGGACCGTGATCCCGCATCACGACCTGATGGTGGAAGCGGCCTCGCTGGAGATGGCGGCGCTGGGCGCGGCGGCGACGGCGGCGCTGGCGCGCGCGCTCGGCGCGACGCGCTGCGGCGCCGTGCTCGCGGGGCTGCTCTGGGCCTGCGCGCCGATCGTCCTCGCCCAGGGCTCCTCCGCCATGAACGACGCCGCCGCCGGTTCGCTCGTCCTCGCCGCCGCCGCGTTCCTCGTGCGGCCCGCGAACCCGCGCCGCGCGATCTTTCACGCCGCCCTCGCCGTCGCGCTCGGCGCCGGCATCAAGCCCACCGTCCTCTTCGTCCTCCCCGCGCTCGCCCTCCTCGTCGTCGCGTCGTGGCGCCGGGCGAAGACGGCGGAAGCGCCGCCGGCCGAGGCGCCCTGGTGCCGCTTCACCGCCGCCGGGCTTGCCGTCGCCGCCTTGGTGTGCGCCGCGTGGTGGTACGCGCTCAACGCCCGCGACTTCGGCAATCCGTTTTTCCCGGTCGTCGCGGGCGCGGGCTCCCAGCGGATCACTTCGATGCCCGCGACGATGTCGGGCGGCCCTTCGTTCAGCAACCTGTTCGCGAGCCTGCGCGACGTGTTCGGCCCGCGGTACGTCCGGTTCGACCCGCTTGTCACGCCGGTCGCGGACCGCACGGGGTGGGGGCTGCCGATCTCGATCGCGGGGCCGTTCGCGCTGCTCTGGCTCGTCGTGCGCGACCGCCGCTGGCGGCTGCCCGCCGCCGTGTTCGCGGCGGGCGTCGTCCTCACGTACCTCCTCGTCGAGCACGACAAGTACAACGCCCGGTTCGTCCTCTGGGCGGCTGCGCTTCCCGCCGCGGCGCTCGGCGCCGTCGCGCCGAAAATTCCGCGCGGGTGGATCGCCGTGGCGATCGTCGCGTACGCCGCCGGCGCCGATCTCGTCCGCACCTCCGTTCCCGCCGCGTTCTGGCAGCGCGCGCAGGACGGCGGCCTCCGGGTCGACGAGCCCTATCTCAAGGACTACCTCCGCGTCCCCTGGGAACGCCGCGACGCCCGCTACGTCACCCTCGCGCGCTTCGTCGGCGTCCCCGGCGGCCCCGACGAGGCCCTGCGCTGGCAGGCCCGCTACGACGAGAACATGCCCGTCCTCTGCCTCACCGCCGGGTGGCCCGCCGCCGCCCTTGCACGCGCCGATTACCGCCGCCGCGTCGAGTTCGCGGCGCCCCGTTCGGCCGAAGAGCTCCTCTCGACGATGCGAGGCCGCGGGTGCCGGCGGCTTCTCGTGTGGGCCGTGCCGGCCGACGTCCAGCACGCCGTCGACGACGCCGTCGCCTCCGGAAAACTCCGCCCGATGCACGCGGGCTGGTTCGAGCGCACCGACCCGTGACCGGCGGACTGTGGGAATCGCAGGAAGTCTTCACGGGGGCGGAAGGGCCGGCCTCGCAGGCAGTGCTGTCGTGGGTGCTCGCGCTGTTCGCGCTCGTCCCCGCGATGGTCCTGCTCGGCGGCTCGCTCCGGCCGAAGTCGTGCTGGCTCCGGTCGCTGGCCCACGCCGTCGCGAGGCCGCGGTGGGGCGCGCCGCTCGTCGCCGCAACCGTCGCGCTTCTGATGAGCGGCGCGATCTCGGCCCGCCACGCGATCGTCCCGTACATCCACGACGAGTTCGGCTACCTTCTGCAGGGCGACACCTTCGCGCACGGCCGCCTCGCGAACCCCGTCCCCCCGGAATGGCGGCACTTCGAGACGTTCCACGTCCTCCTCCAGCCGACGTACGCCGCGAAGTACCCGCCGGGACAGGGGCTCACGCTGGCCTTCGGGCAGGCCCTGTTCGGCACCCCGGTCGCCGGCGTCTGGCTCGCCTTCGCCGCCGCCTGCGCCGCCGTCGCCTGGGCCGCGCGCGGCTGGCTCGGCCCCCGCTGGGGCCTCGTCGCCGGCCTCATGGCCGCCGTCCACCCCGCGTTCCATATTTTCAAGCCCTTCACGTGGACCCAGTCGTTCTGGGGCGGCGGGCTCGCGTTCCTCGGCGGCGCCCTCGTGCTCGGCGCGTGGCGCCGCATCGACCGCCGGGCGGCCGTCCCCGCCGGCCTCGCCCTCGGGATCGGCCTCTCCATCCTCGTCGTCACGCGACCGTGGGAAGGGGCGGTCGCGTCGCTGCCGGTCGCCGCCGGGCTCATCCACAATTTCCTGAATCGCCCCGGCAACCGGCGCGCGCTGATGCTGCGCGTCGCGGCGCCGGTCGCCGCCGTCCTCCTCCTCACGGCCGCCGGCATCGCCCGCGTCAACGCCGCCGCCACCGGCAGCCCGGCCACCATGCCGTACGTCCTCTACGAGCAGCAGTACGCCGCCGCGCCCATCTTCATCTTCCAGGACGCCCCGCCCGCCCGCTGGAGCGAACACGCCGCCATCACCGCGTACCACGGCGGCTGGAGCCGCGCGATCTGGTCCAAGCAGCGCGGGCTCCGGGGGTTCCTCGCCGTCGCCGCCTTCAAGTGCTTCCTCCTCTGGAATTTCTTCCCCGGCGCTTACATGGCGCTCGTGCCCGGGTTCTTCATGCTCCTCCGGTCCCGGCGCTTCGGCCGGATCTCGCTCGTGATCGTCTTCGGGATCGTGGCGACGCTCTGCACCTGCTGGACGCAGCCGCATTACGTCGCGCCCTCCGCCGCCGCGTTCTTCCTGTTCGCCGCCGCCTGCGCCCGCCGCCTCACCTGCTGCCTGAAGAACCGCCGCGCCGCGCTCTGGCTCGCCGCCGCGGGACTGCTCTCCAGCCCCGTCTTCCTCGCGTTCGGCGGCCTCATCCTCGACTCGCGCTCACGCCCCGCGTGGGCCGATCACCGCACGGCGATCGTCGCGAACCTGGAAGCGGCGCCCGGGAACCACCTCGTGCTCGTGAAGTACGCGCCGCTTCACAACATCAACTTCGAGTGGGTCTACAACACCGCGGACATCCCTTCGCAGAAGATCGTCTGGGCGCGGTCGATGGGGGAAGAGAAGGACGCGCGGCTGATCGCGGCGTATCCGGGGCGCACGGTCTGGATTCTCGAGCCCGACCGAGGCATGCCGCAGATCGCGCCGCTGGAACTGAAGCGCTGACGGGGAATTACATCCCGACGCGCCACTTCACCCCGTCCGGGAACGATTCCAGCTTGGCGCCGCCTTTTTCGCGCCGGATCTCGAACAGCTCTCCCTGCCCGGAGCCGCGGACGATCGAGGACTCGACGAGGACGCGGAGCCCGCGGGCGCAGAACTGGGCGTAGGGGACCTCGAGGATCGCCGGCGGCTTGACCTTCGTGAGCTTCCCGGCGGCGACGCGCCACGCGGCAGCGCGCTCGCCGGTGCAGTAGCCGTGGGTCCAGTCCGCCTCGACGTACTCGACGATCGTCCAGGCGCGGCGGCTGCGCCGGCGCATCTCGGCCGCGACGGCCTTCGCGACGGCGGCCCCTCCCTCCGGTTTCCGGCGTGCCTTGGGCATGTTTTTATTTCACCGATTCCGGGGCGACCGGGTCCCAGCCCGGCAGCTTCCCGCGCAGCCCGCGCATCGACAGCCACACTTCGTTGAAGATCGACAGCACCAGCCCCCCCGCGATGATCCCCGCGCTCGCCATCGCCCACGCGTCGTGCCCCCGGCCCTTCCACGCTTCCCAAAGGTACACGCCGCCCGCGGAGAGCCCCACGAAAACGAGGGCGAGCGCCGCGAGGAGACCGAGGTAGCGCCAGAGGACTTTCCGGTTGTCGCCGTGGACGCGGACGATCCCGCCGGCGATGGAGAGGTTCCACCAGAAGAGCGAGAAGAGGCAGATCCCCCAGCGGCCGTCGTTGGCGTACGACCAGGTGTGCGGCCAGACGGCGAACGTGAACCCGACGAGGAGGGCCGACCAGAGGAACAGGCGCAGTTGGAGCGACCACTTGCGCGACTTGTGGTGATACATGCGCATCGAGAGGAGGGCGCCGGGCAAGCCGCCGAGGGTGCAGAGGTAGACCAGCGTGTTCTCCGAGACGCGCCAGTCGCCGCGCTCCGCCCGACGCTTGTCCTCGCGCCATACGAGCAGGCTGATCAGGTTGACGAGGAAGAGCCAGACGCCGAGCTTGAACCAGGCGCGCTCGGGGTGGCGAGGGTCCTTGTCGAAGAAAAACATCTCCGACCCGTCCATCGCGAACCATGCCACCAGCGGCACGATGTACAGCAGCCAGTAGATCCGGTTCAGCGACCAGAACGGGAGCGTGCGGCGCTGCGCGGCGGGCGGGGAAGCGGCGGGGTCGGCGTCGCGCATGGGGAGGATGATGGAAGCGGGGCGGCGATCGCCTACTTTTTCGACTTGGCCCTGGTCTTCTTCGCGGCCCTGGATGCCTTGGGCTTCGCCGGCGTCGAGGAGCGCCCGGAGCTGCTGCAGCAGCAGGACGATGATTTCTTCATGGCCATGGTTCCGCTCTCCAAAGATGGGTCCGGGCCCGCGCCGTTCCCGGACGGGAGCGGCGCGGCCCGTGCCCTGCATTGTGCCCCGTCCGCGCGGCGCGGCGAGGCAATTCCATTCAGAACGAGAAGCCGGCGGTGAGGACGCCGCGCAGCCGCTGGTCCGGCTCTGAGCGGATGCCGTTGTAGCACTGGATCGGGACGGCGAGCTGGATAAGGAAAGGGCCGGCGTTGAAGCGAAGTCCCGGCGCGGCGAACCACTGGAAGCCGCCGGAGTCCGGGTTTCCCCGGCCTTCCTCGCGGTCGCGCCCGTGCCACTCGCCCCACAGGTCCACCGTCACCGCCAGCCCGAACGTCTCCGCGTCGCCGATCACGCGAAAACCGCCGCCCACTGACAGGTTCACGTTGTCGCCGACTTCGAAATCCCGGACGCCGCGAGTGTTCACCCGCCCGGTCAGCGCCCCCTGCACCGCCCACCGCTCCCCGGCGTATCCCGCCGAAATCCCCGCGAGGAAATCCAGCGAGCCGCTTCCCGCCTGGTGGCCCGGCTCGATGTATTCGCCGTCCGCCCCCCGGTCGTTCGTGTCGCCCGTCGGAAGTTCGATCCCGGCGCGCACGCCGACCTTGAACGGCCCATCCAGCAGCCGGAGGTGCGCCCAGATCTCGAGGTCGCCGAACCCGTCCGGGTCGACCGAGGGAAGGCTGCCGCCCTCTTCTTCCATCGCCCCGCCATGGTGGTGACCTTCCGTGTGCTCCTCGTGGTGGTGGCCGTGCCGGAAATCGTCGATCCGATGGTACGAGACCGTCGCCCCGATCATCAGCCTGTCCAGCACGCCGATCGCCGCGTCGAGCGCCGCCGTTTCGGTCCAGTCGAAGGCATGGAGCGAATGCCCGTGTTCGCTGGCTTCCTTCAGCTCGCGATCCGAAATGTGCTCGTAGTCCGCCACGTCGATGCGGAGGCCGAGGTAGAGCTTTCCCGAAGCCAGCGAGTCCGGCGTCATCGTCAGCTGACCGCCGCTTCCGGCCGCGGTGCCGACGCCATGATGCGCCCCGGCAGCCGAAGCGGCGGCCAGGAACGCGAGGATGCGAAGTGTCTTCATGGAGAATCTCCGTGTGGGTGGGGAGGACGCGGGACCGCCGGGACGCGGCGGAGCCGCTGGGTTCCGTGGAAGGGGGCTCGGGCAACGGGGCCCGGCCCCGGCGCTGGGACGGACTACGGCGCCAACGGAACCTTGTCCGGGGGAGAGAGCGGACGGGAGGCGAGCGGGTGGATGGCCGGCGATGCCGCCGGAGTGAAAGCGAGCGCCGACGGAGTGATGAGGTCGACCGGGACGTGCGGCGAGACGCGGGTCATTTCGCCCGCGCCACCCGAGTCAGGATTGGCGCAGCGGGCGACGGCGGAAAACGAAGCGCCGGCCTCCGGGGAGTCTTTCGTCCCGCAGCAGCAGGAGCGCACCGCGTGGTCGTGCGTGGAGCATCCGCAGCACGACTTGGGTGCGGGTCCCTTGCCGCTCGCCGTCCCGAGGCATGCCAGGTCCAGCGCGCCGAACGCCGCACCGGACGCGAACATCACGTACGCCAGCGCGAACAGCGCGGCGGCGGTGCGCGACGTGCGGCGGGAGCGCAGTGTGAGGAGTGGGATCACGGGTGGGGGATCAGAAGGTCGCAACTTTCAGGCCAGCGCGGTCCCCGGGCGGCGACGGAACGATCGCGTTACCTGGCCCGCGCTCCGCTACCGTCCGGAAACCCCGATTACTTCGCCGGTTCCGCCGGCGGACGCTTGTGCAGCCCGCTCCCGCTGCGCTTCGGAGGCTGCGGGACCGGCTCGGGCTCGTCCTCGCCCATCCGGCCGCGGACGCGCACCGCCACGTCCCAGCGCTTCGCCCGCGGATTGTGAAGCGTCACGAGGGTGCGGATCTTGAGGCGGCCGGCGCGCTTGCGGATCCCGTCGAGCAGTTCCTCGGTGTCGGGGATCTGCATCGTGATGCGGGGGCCGTGCTCGGCGAGGCCGAGCATCGCGGCAAACGCGCGGAAGACGTCGGACTCGGTGAGCATCCCGACGACCTTGTCGAGCTTCACGACCGGGAGACCGGAGATCTTCTGCTTGAGCATCAGCAGCGCGGCGCTCTCGAACGTATCGTCCGGCGAGACGGTGTACGGCCCGGGGGTCATCACGTCCTCGACCGTTTTCTTGGAGGTCGCGCGGTCGCCCTTGTGCTTGCCGAGCTCTGAGAAGAGGTCGCTCTTGGTGATGATGCCGACGAGCGCGCCGCTTTCGACGACGGGGAGGCGGCGGATGTGGTGCTTCTGCATGAACTCCAGGGCCACGGGGGCGGGGATGCGGGCCTGGATGGTGACGGCGGGGGAGGACATCCACTCGCGGACGAACATGGGGGCTCCGGGGAACGGGGGGGGAGGAAGGGCAAGGGCCACGAAACGAAAAACTAAAAGGGAAAAACTAAAAAGGAAAAAAGGCCTAGGGCACAGTCGCAGTGGCGGGGGAGCTGAAGGGGCCGCGGTTGCCGCCTAGGTCGTAGGGCTGGACGCGATAGGTGTACGTGGTGCCGGGGGAGACATCCGGGTCCGTGAATCCGTGAGACTTGTTGGAGCCGATGTGGCGCTCCGGTTCGTCCTTCGCGCTGCGGTAGATGGCGTAGCCCTGAACGGCTTCATTGTCCGTCGCCGCGGACCACTTGAGGTAGACGCGGCCGTCCTTGAATTGAGCGGACAGCGTCGCGCCTGCCGGCCAAACCGGCGGCTCGCGGTCCGCGCTCTCCGGCGCTTGGATCTTCCCCTGCGGCCAGAGCGTGCAGACGACCTTCTTGAAGTTCTCGTCGAGGTTCTTGCAGATGTTCCCGTAGACGCAGCGGATCACCGTGTCCGCGCGTCCCGCGGCGACTTTCTTCGGCCAGTCCGGGTCGGCGAGAAGCGGCCGCGCCATCCCGATCAGGTCCGCTTTCCCCTCGGCGAGAATCCGCTCCGCGAACGCCGGGTCCGAGATCTTGCCCGTCGTCACGATCGGCGTCTGGAACCCGTGCTGGCGGATCCACTCGCGGATGCCGGCCGCGATGTAGACGTTCAACCCGTCCGGGTAGTCCGCCCCGGGCATGCACCGATCCCCCGAGTACCCCGTGTACGGGTACAGCGGCGCCCCCGGCTTGTGAATCGCGTCCTCGAACTTCCCCCCCGCGCTCACCGAGATGTAGTCCATCGTGAGCTGCGCCATCCGAAGCGCAATCGCCCGCGAGTCGGGCACCGAATACCCGCCCTTGATGCACTCTTCGCCGTCGAACCGCACCCCGAGCATGAAGTCCCGCCCGACCTGCCTCCGGACCTCCTCGATCACTTCCCCCATCAGCCGCATCCGGTTCGCCAGCGACCCGCCGTACTCGTCCTTCCGGTTGTTCTTCGCCGACAGGAAACTCGACAGCGTGTACGCGTGCGCCATGTGCAGCTCGACGCCGTCGTACCCGCACTCCCGCGCCCGCCGCGCCGCGGCGCCGTACGCCGTGACGATGTCGCGAATCTCCTCCTTCGTCAGGTCCCCGACCAGCTGCCGCCACCCGCTCCGCGCGATCTTGAGGAAGTGAATGATCTGCGGCACCACCTTCGACGGCCCCGCGCCGTGCACCCGCTTCGCCAGCTCCGTCAGCCCCGGCTTGAACTCGTCCCCGCAGATCCGCAACAGCGGCCCCGACTTCGCCGTGTGCACCGCCATCGCTTCCACCACGATCAGCCCCGCCCCGCCCTTGGCGAAGCGGACATAGCGATCCGTGATGTCCGCGTTGATCGCGCCGTCCTCGCCCGACAGCCGCGTCACCATCGCCGGCACGACGATCCGGTTCGGGAGCGTGACGCCGTTGATGGGGAAGGGCTGGAAGAGCGCCGGGAAGCTGACCATGCGGCGCATGCTACGCGAGGGGGGCGATTCGGGACAATTTCGCGGACGCCGCGGCGTTCCTGCTGCATGAGATGCATCGCCGCCGTTCTCGTCCTGCTGGCCGTCTCGCGTGCCCATGCCGACGAACCTCGCGACCGCGCCGAGGTCCTCAAACTGGGCGCCAAGATCGTCGAATCGGGCCGTGACGGCGTCTACACCGTCGAGTGGTTCCCCGAGGACCTGGACAAGAAGAAGGACGGAACCGTGCGCGTCATCTTCGCGCTCCACGGCTCCCAGGGCCACGCTGAGACCTCCGTCCGGCTCTGGCAGCCCTTCGCGAAAAAACGCGGCGTCGCCGTCGTCGCGCTCCAGTGGTGGCTCGGCGAGGACAAGTACCTGCAGCCGAAGGAGTCCTACGCGCTGCTCGAGGCCCGCCTCGCCGCGCTTCGCAAAGACCACCCGGCAATCGCCGAAAAGGGCCACCTCCTCGATGGTTTCAGCCGCGGCTCCGCGAACGTCCCCGGGCTGGCGATCCTCGACCGCGACCCGAAGAAGGGCCTGTTCAGCCTGTTCCTCTGCGACTCCGGCGCCTGGCCCGAGGACAAGCCGCCGCCCTACGTCCGCGACGCCGGCGACGACGCGTTCAAGGGGCAGCGCTTCGTCGGCTACTTCGGCGGCAAGGACGAGCAGTTCGGCGCGCCGGCGACAAAGGCCGGCCGGGCCGCGAAGGCGTTCATCGAGAAGCGCGGCGGGAAGTTCGAGCTGTGGTACGAGCCGGAGGACGGGACGCACGGGACGTTCATGAACACGCCGAAGATGGTGGAAGAGGCGCTGGATGTGTGGCTGAAGTAGGGCGATGGGCGTGGCCCCAGCACCTGCGGTTGCGCCGCCCTCCTCGCTCCCTGGCGACAGGGGCTACGGCTCTGGCGGCGGCGCGTAGGTGAGGCCCTGGTTGAGCGGACTTTCCGACGGGTGGAACTCTTCGGAAGGGGCCTGCGGTGCAACATACGTCACGCCCTGGTTCAGCTCTTCCTGCGGCCACATCAACCGCGTCCCGATCGGGAAGTCGGGAATGTTGTTCACAAGCGGGTCCGTCAGCCGGGACGTTGATCGCACACGGATGTCGTAGAAATCTCCGGCGCCGCCGTAGTGCTCCCGCGTAAAGAGACCGACTTCTCCGACGACATCCGACGCCACCTCAGGGTCAACCAATCCCCCGATGGCCGTTCCGTCCGAGTAGTCCGCCAGCCCCAGACCTTGCGGCAGGAAACGTCGGCACTCTTCCGCACGACTTCTCGCAAGGGTAAGAGCGTCGTCCATGCCGATGTCGTACGGGATCCACCTGAGCTTCGAGACAGCGGCTTCGTACTCCCGTTCTGCGTTTCCGTAGTCGGAGGCGTACCACGCGCGATCTCCCTCCTGCATGTGGTTTTCCACCTCGATCCGGGTCTGCGCAATCCGGACGCTGAATTGGGTCGAGCCCCCAACATCGCATTTGCCCCATTCGCCCGGGACTCGATGGAGCACCCGCGACACTTCGTTGTAGAGATCCCGGATCTTGCTGGAGCGGGGATCCAGGAGGCGTGCTTGTTCCAGGTCCTCCAAGGCAGACTGGAATTCGCTCGCGCGCATCTTCTCCCTGGCGTAGTCGTACAGCTTCTCGGCCAGGAATTCGTCCTCCTGCTTGCGATACGCCGCTCTATCGTCACCGGCTGCCTCGGAGTCGCGCATTCCACAGGTCGCCGGCGGGACGGGAGGCGAATCCAGCAACGGGCACGCACCGGACACCGCGGGCTCGATGAGTTCTTGCGAAGTCGCTTCGTCGCGCTTGGGCTCGCCCGAGAAGGCCTCTTCCCGCAGCGATTCGGAAGCCTCGTCGCGAACCAGCGTCCTGTGGATTGCGGCCGTTGCGGCGGCCAGCGCGGCGAGAGACAGGTAGACCAGGCAAATCGCACGACGGCTGGACGTTTGCACCGGGGAAGTCCTCAGATGAGGCTTCCCCCCCGGGCGGATCCTACGGGATTCTCTTGCTCGGCTGCAATGGTCCTCCGCGACTCCCACACGATCTGGCTGCCATGCTGCCGAAGCAGCGCGAATCCCTCCGCTTCCAGGATCTCGCGGGCTTCGCGACCGGACAGGATGCGGAGCTTACCCGTTCGCGGCTTTGAAGCGCCGGATGCCCAAATTCGATTTCTGCCGGTTGCGAATTTCCCGCGGGTCTGCGTGGGCGAGGAAGAGTTCGACCGCCTCCTGCAGGTTCCGAAGAGCGGTTCGCGGCGTGCGCCCCTGGCTGGCGATGTCCAACTCGGTGCAATGAGCGAGCACCATTCTTGAATCTCGCGTCTGGACCGCCGTGTAGGAAGCACTGTTCATGGATTCACTTTATACGAATCAACCGAGGCCGTGGCGAGTGTGAACTCGGACGAACCTGGCCGGGGTCTTCCGCCTCCGCGCTGCGTTCGGCCCGTGGGCCGATTGACGAGCGCACCCGCCACCGTCGTATAATCGCGGTCGTCCCCCTTGAGCGCGTGTCCCATGCTTCGTCACCACCCTTCGACACCTGACGCCGAGCAACTCGCCGAGGATGCCCTGCGGCTCAAGCCCAAGGCGCGCGCCCGCCTTGCCGATCGCCTGCTTGCCAGCCTGCCGTCCGACCCGAGAGTCGACGAAGCCTGGGACCGAGAGGCCCTCCGCCGGCTCGAGGAAATCCGCTCCGGCACGGTCAAGGCCGTCCCGACGAAGGCCATGCTGAAGCGCGCGTTTGCCGCGCCGCGCCGCAAGAAGTGAGTCGTTCGCATCCCGGCGTTGAAGCCGACATCCGCTCCGCCTGGCTCTGGTACGGCGAACGCTCGCAACAGGCAGCCCGGAACTTCGAGGCCGAGGTGCGCGCGGCGTTCGCCATCGTCAAGGAAGGCCCGGATCGTTGGCCCAAGGGTTCGCTCGGCGTACGGCGATACAAGCTGAAGCGGTTCCCGTACTCGATCGTGTACCTGAACGACGAACAAGGCCTGTACTTCCTCGCCGTCGCTCACGGCTACCGCGGGCCAGGCTTCTGGATGCCCCGCCTCCGTGAGAAGCGGTGAGCTGAGCAGACACGATTGATGGGCCCCGCTGTTGCCCGTCGGCGAGATCTTCGGATGCACACACGTCGAGAACCCGGAAACACCCGGGCGAGGCCGCTGGGGATTTGCTGAGGCGCAAAGAGATCCAACGCGCCTCGGCCCGCGTTGACTCTGTGTATGCACACCGGTAGCCTCCCGACCACACAGCTCACCGATCTCCCGTTCGTCCCGATCATGCAGAAATCACCCCTGTCCGGTTTCGGGACGACGCCGCGAGAGCCGCCGCGGCAGGTGGGGCGGTATCGGCTGGTGTCGCAGCTGGGGCAGGGGGGCATGGGCGTCGTGTTCGAAGCGGAGGACCCCGATCTCGGGCGGCCGGTGGCGCTGAAGTTCATGAACGCGGGGCCGCTTCTCGAGGAGCACGTCAGCCGGTTTCTGCGCGAGTCGCGCCTGGCGGCGCGGCTGCGGCATCCGAATATCGTCACGGTGCACGAGGTCGGGACGGCGGAGCTCTACGGGAGCCCGGTGCCTTATCTCTGCATGGAGATCGTCCGCGGGCGGACGCTGCAGGACGAACTGGCCGTCGCCGCCCGCGACTTGAAAAGCGTCGTCTCGATGCTCGAGCGGATCGCGCGGGCCGTCCACTACGCGCATGAAGAAGGCGTGCTGCATCGCGACCTCAAGCCGTCCAACATCCTGATCGACGCCGCGGGGACTCCGTTCCTGACCGACTTCGGACTCGCCCGGCCGCTCGACAACGCGACGCAGCTGACGCTGAGCGGCGTGATGATCGGGACTCCGGACTACATGTCGCCGGAGCAGGCGACGGGGCGGACGCGGGACCTGGGGCCGTGGACGGACGTCTGGTCGCTCGGCGTCATCCTGTACCAGGCGGCGACGGGGACGCTGCCGTTCCGGAAGGACAACGTGCTGGGGACGCTGGCCGCGATCCGGGAAGACGACCCGACCTCCGTCATCCAGCTGAACGCCGCCGTCCCCGCGGACCTCGACTTCATCGTGCGGAAGGCGCTTCAGAAATCCCACGCGCGGCGCTATGCCACCGCACGGGACTTTGCGAACGACCTCAAGCGGTGGCTGGTCGGCGAGAAGATCGAGACGGACTCGGGGACGCCGCTGGCCCCGGAGCGGCAGCGGACGCGGAACGTGCGCGACCTGTGGGAGTCGCTCGGGCATTCGCTTCTGCTGAAGGGCGACTACATCGGCGCGGAGGAGGCGTTCGAGGCGGTGCGCGACGCAGCGGAGCGGCAGGGGACGAGTTCCCCCGCGAGCGAGGCGCGCCAGCTGAAGAACCTCGCGATCGTCTCCGCGCGGCTCGGGCGTATCGAGGTCGCGATCCGCCGGTGCGACGAGGGGATTGCGAAGGCGGGAGCGGACGACCCGGCGGGCGCGGCGTGGCTGGACGGCGTCGCGGGGCTGGCGTGCTGCTACGACGGGCGCTTCGCCGACGCGGCGTTGCGCGCCCGGCGCGGGCGGCAGCGGCTGGAGGAGTCGGCGGCCGGGTCGGAAGCGGACGCCCGCATGTGGTTGGCGTCCCTGACGAAGGACGTGTCGGAGGCCCGCGTCGCCCAGGCGCTGGCCGCGCTGGCGGGCGGGGCCCTTCGCCTGGCGCGTGCGGCGCGGCTCGTCGCCGATCTCGGCGGCAGCGCGGCGGATCGCGCCGTGGCGGAGGCGCTGAAGGCCCAGCTTCTTCGGGGCGTGCCGGCCGAGGGCGTCGAGGCCGCCTTGGTGGCGTGGGGAAAAGGGCCTCTTCCGATCCAGGCCTGACTATCCGCTCAGCCCGGCGATCCACAGGATCCCGACGACGAGATTGAACGACCCCGCGACGATGCTGATCGTCTTCTGGAACTGGATCGTCGGCGTGCTCCGCCGGCGGATCATCGCGGCGACGCCGATCGCGTAGGCGATCATCGAGATCGTGACGCCGACTCCGAACGCCGCGAGGAACAGGAACGCCATCGCTTCGGAGCCGGCGAACGCCGCCGGGATGGCGACGACCACGCCTCCCGAGCCCGCAAGCCCGTGCAGCAACCCCATGAACGTCGGCGCGTGTTTGTGGACGTGCCCCGGACCGGCGGCGTGCGAATGCGCGTGGGCATGGACGATCCCGTCGCCGTGCTCGTGAACGTGCTGGTGCAGCTTGAACGCCCTCCGGAACGACCACAGCGCGATCAGGATGAGCGTCGCCCCCACAATCCGCTCTCCCCACGCTCCCATGAACTCGTGGCCGACCTTGAGGTGCATCGCGATGACGCCCACGCCGAGCACCATCAGCCCGTGCCCGGCCGCCCACCGCCCGGCGTAGCCGATCGCGTTCCGCATCGACGGCGCGCTTCCCACGAACGCCGTCATCGCCGCAATGTGGTCCGGGTCCAGCGCGTGGCCGAGGCCCAGCACCGCGCCCGTCCCGATCATGACCGCAGGGTGTGACATGGGATCCATTCCGTTTCGAGTCTGACAGAGCCGCAGGGGAGCCGCAATCGCATTGTAAGGACACCGGAGGTGGCGCGGCGCGCGCCGGCCTGACAGAATCCGCGAACTCCCCGCACGGAGCCGCGTCCAAGACGCACCCATGAAGCGCTTCCTTGCCCTGCTGGTCCTCGCGTTGGCGGCGGTGCTGTCTCCGGCGGGGGAGGATGCCGACGGGCTGGCGCGCGCGGTCACCGCGGAGGACGACGAGACGCGGCTGGTGGCGATCGACCGGCTGGAGAAGGGCGGGGCGGAGACGGCCGCGGCGCTGCACGCGCTGTTCGTGCACGCGGACGCCCGGGTGCGCGACGTCGCCGCGAACATCGCGCGGAGCCGCCGCGATTTCGGCGAGTTCGCGCCGGACCTCGCGGTGCTTCTCCGCGACCCAGACGCCGGCATCCGCTGGACCGCGGCGTATGTGCTCGGCAAGGGCGGGGCGGCGTCCGCGCCGGCGGCGCCGGAGCTCGTCCGCTCGATGCTGGACCCGTCGCGCCGCAACCAGGTCGCCTCGAAGTGGGCCGTCGCCGCGCTCGGGGAGGCCGCGTGGCCCGCGCTCGTCGAGACGCTGCGCGAGCCCTCCACGATCCTCGCCGCCCGCGCGTTCGACATGCTCTCGGGGCCCGGCGAACAGATCGAAGGCGGCGAAGCGACGGCGCGCGGCGCGCTCCGGTCCGCGCTGCAGAAAAACCCGGACCCCGCGATCCGCCGCCAGGCCGCCCGCGTCCTCCGCCGGCTCGCGCTCCTCGGCGCCGAAGAAGAAGCGGCGTTGCTCAAGGCCGCGCTCGACGACGAATCCCCCGGCGTGCGCATCGCCGCGGCGCAGGCCCTCGCCCGCCTCCCCCAGGACCGCTTCGAGGACGTCCGGCGCAGCCTGCGCGAGGGACGCCACGACGCCGACCCGGCCGCCCGCGCGGCGATCGTCGAGGTGCTGAAGAAACTGGGAGCCGGCGAGGAGGAGCTCAAGTGAAGCGCCTCGCCCTGCTGTTCCTCGCCGTCTGCGTCGGCTGCGACAAGCCGGCCGCGAAGCCCACGCCCTCCGTCGTGCCGGCGAAGGCCGGTCGCTCCTCGGCGCCGCCGGGGAAGGGCGAAATCCGGCCGGGAGTTTTCATCCCGTGGCTCGAACCCGGCCGGTCCGCCGACGACTGGGTCCGCGACCTGCGCGAAGGCGACGACCACGAGCAGTGGCAGGCGCGCTTCAACCTCGCCGCGATGAAAGGCGACGCGGTCCCGCACCTCGTGGCGCTGATGCGCTCCGCGGACGCCGAGGTTCGCAGGCGCGGCGCCTGGGCGCTCGCCGGGATGGGCCGCCACGCCGTCCTCGCGCTCGACGTCCTCGTCGCCGCCCTTCGCGACCCCGACCCGCGCGTCGCCCAGCAGGCCGCTTCTGCCTTCCCCCACATGGGCCCGGACGCCGCCCGGTGCGCCCCGGCGCTGGTCCGCGCGCTGCTGGACGGGCTCGTGGACGTGAACGCGGCGCTGGCGATGACGCTGGTGCGCGACCTGGGCGCGGCGGGGGAGGAAGCGCTGGTCGGGGCGCTGGTCGAGCCGGATCTGGAGCGGGTGCTCTGGATTTTCCGCAGCCTCGACGGCAACCTGATCGGGACGGAGGACTTCGCCGTCTGGCTTCTCGAGAGGACGCTGCGCACGCACGCCGACCCGGCCGTCCGCCGTCGCGCGGTGGAGGTTCTCCGGCGCCTCGGCCGCGACACCGCGCTCGCCGACGCCACGCTCGTCCGGGCGCTCTTCGACGACGCCGACGCGGCCGTCCGCGCGGCCTGCGCCCGCCTCCTCGGCCGGCTGGCCGGCGACGACGACGACCGCCGCGAAACGGCCCTTCCTGCCCTCCGCGAGGCCTCGAAGGACCGCGACCCGGCCGTCGCCCGCGCCGCGGCGGCCGCCATGCAGCGCGCGGAACCCGGCGGGAACATCCGGTTCGAGAACGACGCGCGGCGCAAGGAAGAAGAAGCGGCGATCCTCGAGCGGCAGGGGAAGGGCGACGCCGCGGTCGCCATTTACGAGGAACTCCTCGAGGAGCACGACGACGACACACACGCCGCGGCGTGGCGGCAGGCGCTGGGACGGCTGAAGGGCACGAAGTAGCGCGCTCATCGGTTTTTCATTTGTCGCGCAAGGTGCCCCGGGGCCTGCGGAAAAACAGCCTGATTCGCGCCCGCGCGGTCGCCAGCCGTCTCCCCGGACGGCACCGCGATTGCGCCGAAGTTCCACGTGAGGCCGCCGATCCGGCGGTCAGGAGTGGAATCATGGACCCGAATCTCCCGCAACCTGATTTCCCGCCGCCGACGCCCTCCGGCCGCCCCGCGCCGCCGCACCGCAGCGCGCTCTTCGTCCGCGCCCCGGGCGAAATCCTCCCCGACATGCACGACACCGCCGTGATCTCCGGCGGCCTCGCCGCGGCGTTCTACAACACCGGCAGCGACCGCCTGGAGCGCGGGGAGCTCGAGGCGGCGATCTCCGACTTCACCGAGGCGCTCCGGCTCGATCCTTCGCTGGCCCTCGCCTGGAACAACCGCGGCGTCGCGCGCGAGATCGCCGGCAACCTCGAAGGCGCCCTCCAGGACTACGAAACCGCCCTCCGCGTCGACCCCATCCTCGCCTCCGCCTGGAACAACCGCGGGCTCATGAACTTCCGCGCCGGCCAGCTCCACGCCGCGCTCCACGACTTCGACCAGGCCCTCGCGATCGACCCCCTCTACGTCAGCGCCCTTTTCAACCGCGGCATCGCCCGCTGCCAGCGCGGCAACCTGGTCGGCGCACTGGGGGATTTCCAGCGCGTCCTGCGGATCGAGCCGGGGCACGAGGAAGCGGCGATCGAGCTGGCCGCGCTGCAGGGCGTCCTTTAGCGCGTCAGTTCGCGGGCGATCACGAGCCGCTGGATCTCGCTCGTCCCCTCGTAGATGCGAAGCGCCCGGACGTCGCGGTAGAGGCGCTCGACGACGGAGCCTTTCGTGACGCCCATTCCGCCGTGCAGCTGCACCGCGCGGTCGATGACGGCGTGCGCATGGTCCGTCGCGAACCTCTTCGACATCGCCGCCGCGACCTTGAGTCCGGCGCCGCCGCGATCGGCCTCCCAGGCGGCGCGCGCCACGAGCAGCTCCGCCGCCGCGAGCTCCGTCGCCATGTCCGCGAGCATGAACTGCACGCCCTGGAACGCCGCGAGCGGCTTGCCGAACTGCTTGCGGGCCTTCGTGCGTTCGGTCGACTCCTCGAGGGCCCGCCGCGCCATCCCGCACGCCGCGGCCCCGACCGTCGGCCGGAACCGGTCCAGCGTCGCGAACGCGATCTTCAGCCCGTCTCCCTCCGCGCCCAGCCGGTCTGCTTCCTTCACGTCCACGCTGTCGAAGATCAGCCGCCCGATCGGGTGCGGCGAGATCACATCGATCACCTTCGACGTCAGCCGCTTCGCCCCGCCCCGCACCACGAACGCGCTGAACGCGTCCTTGTCGCCGGGCGCCGTCCGCGCGAACACGACCGTCACTTCCGCGATCCCCGCGTTCGAGATGAACGTCTTCTCGCCGTCGAGCCGGTAGAAGTCGTCCACCCGCGCGGCCTTGAGCTGCATCCCCGCCGGGTCGCTCCCCGCCTCGTCCTCCGTCAGCGCAAACGCTGCGATCGCGCCGTCCTCGATCTGCGTCAGAAGCGCCTTTCGCTGCGCGTCGCTCCCGCCGACCAGTATCGGGATCGCCCCCAGCCCCTGCATCGCGAACATCGCGTCCGCCAGCGCCGATGCCCGCGCCAGGTGGTACCGGATGATCGAGCACGCCCGGATCTCCCCGCGCACCGCATGCTTCAGCCATCGCCCGTTCGCCAGCCGCAGCACGTACTCCCGCGCGTTGTCCTCCGTCGCCGTCTCGTCAGTCCCCGCCAGCGGCGCAATCTCCCGCTTCACGAACTCCTCGACCGCCCCCGCCAGCTGCCGGTGCCCGTCGTCGAAAAACGGAAGCGCGTCCCACGGCCCGCCCACCGGCGCGTAGCGCGGAAGCGGTTCCGGCGGCGGCTTGAACGACTGCGTGCGGTAGGGCTGCTTGCCGCTCATTTGAAGCGCGGCTCCTTCTTCGCCTTGACCGCCTCGTAGGCGGTTTTGAAATCGGGGTGGAGCATGCAGAGCGCCTGCGCCTGGGCCTCGGCCTCGAGCGCCTGGGAGAGGGAAGCGCCGAGCTGCTTGTTGAGCAGCGTCTTGGTCATGGCGAGGCCGAACGCGGGGCCCGCCGCGAGCTTCGCGGCGACCTCCGATGTTTTCTTTTCGAGATCGGCGGCCGGGACGATCGCGTTCAGGAAGCCGATGCGCAGGGCTTCGTCGGCGGGGAAGACGTCTCCCGTCATCAGCAGCTCCGTCGCCTTCGTCCACCCCACGATCCGCGGCAGCAGGAACGTCGCCCCCATGTCCGCGCCGCTGATCCCGACCTTCGTGAACACGAACCCGAACTTCGCTTCGGGCACCGCGTACCGGAAATCGCTCGCCATGGCGACGATCGCGCCGGCGCCGACGCACGCCCCGTTGATCGCCGCCACGATCGGCTTTGGGCACGCCCGCATCGCCTCGACGAGGTCGCACGTCATCCGCGCGAACTTGTAGACGTCCTCGGCGTCCCGCCCGAAGAGCTGCGAGATGATCTCCTCGCGGTCCCCGCCGCTGCAGAAGCCCTTCCCCGACCCTGTGATCGTCACCGCCCGCACGTCGTTCACGGTCGCGAGGTGCCGGAACAGTCGCGCCAGCTCACCGTACACCTCGAACGTCAGCGAGTTCAGCGTTGCGGGCCGGTCGAACACGATCCGCCCGACGCCGTTCGCCGCGGAGTACTTGAAGGACTTCGGTGTCATCCGCGCCCCCCGATCGGCAGGTACGCCGTCCCCTTGATCTCCACCATCGCCCCTTCCTCCACCAGCCCCGCCACCACCACGCAGGCCATCGCGGGATAGTTGCGCCCCATGACGGGCTTCCACACGTCGCCCAGCTTCTTCAGGCTGTCGTTGTACGCCTGCTTGTCCGTGATGAAGATCGTCATTTCCGCGACGTTCTCCGGCCCGCCGCCCGCGTGCTTCACCACGTCCATGAAGTTGCGCAGGGCCTGGTCGAACTGGCCGACGAAGTCCTTCGAGACGATCCGCTTGGCGTGGTCCCACGCGACCTGCCCGGCGATTTCGAGGGCGCGGGCGTTCGGCGGGGCCTGCATGCCGTTGTTGTAGCCGGAGGGTTTGCCGAGCGTGGCGGGGTTGACTGCGTTGAGGAAGCTCATGAGCGGATTGTATGCTTGCTGCCGCCTCCATCCACCTAATGAGCCACAGTCCGACATCAAGTCTGGTCCGGTTGAACGCGTGGAGGTATCTTCCTCATCCTCATCGGAAGGAACTCATGCCACCTAGATTCGAGCGTGCAGAACGGATTCAGCTCAGCAACTCTCCCCTCGAGGTTGTCGTTTGCCAGCTTCGATTTCCGGCGATTCTCGAGCTGGTTGACGGAGCGCCGCCGACGGCATTCCAGTCGCTGGTGCGCGCCCAATACCCAGTTCAGGCAAAGCAGCCACGCGCCCAAGGATCTCTGGATTCCGGCTCCGGGCCGGTGTGGTCATTTGCGAGCCTAGATCAAAAGTGGACGGCGTCGCTATGCTCAGGTTTTGTGGCGCTGGAGACCACCGCCTATGAGTCCTTTGACGATTTTGTTCGCAAGTTCCTCCAGGTACTCGAAGCGGCACAACGCGCATACGACCCTCAGGTTCGAGAACGGTTGGGATTGCGTTACATCGACAAACTGTCGCAAAAAAAAACGCCAGCTCTTCCCGCGGGTTGGGTCGAGCGCGTGAGAAAGGAGCTCTTCCCCCTCCGTGATTTGGCAGAAGAAAAGGACGTCACCATGAGCCAACTTGAATCACGCTTTCGATTCGGTGAAAGGGCTCTTACAATTCGATCTGCATTCGTAGAACAGGGCATCCCGGGCGTTGGGGAGGACGAGATGCTCTTGGACATCGACTGCTACAGTGATTCGCGAACTCGGCTGGTTGATCCCACTGAAGATTTGAAGGAATTCCGAGAGCTGGGGTACCGAGCCTTCCGCTGGGCCATCCAGGACCTCATCAAGTACTTCGTCTAGGAGCGGCATGCTACAAGCTTTGGCGCTCGCGACCGTTGCCTCGAATTCTCCCCGGGTCTGGGAGTCGAAGTACGAGTTCGTAGATCAGCGAACCAAATCGAGGGTGCAGCTGTTCTTAGATAGGGAGGAGCTTGCCCCAGAGATTCTCTCGACGGCTGGCTGGCTTTCCTCGGCGGCATTTACGACCGACCCGGTGCTCGTCCGGGAGCTAGTGTCGCGCGTCGCTCCGAAGGGATTCAGTGTGACCTGCGGTGCCTGGGTTACGATTGCCTTTGAATCGCCAGCCGAAGACTGGAGCATGGCCAACTCAAGGCGGGTCGCGCTCATTCAGAAGAAATCGGCGCTTGGCCTCTCGGCCGAGGAATCTGATGAACTGGAATCGCTGCAGGAAATGGCCGACGCGAGGATCGCTCGAGGGCTAGCGCCTGCAATCTCTCGACTCGAGCAATTCGAGCGTTCCCTGAAGTCCCAATTCAAGGCGTGAGGTGTGGTTGTGGTGCGGTAGTTGACAACGATTTTGAGACACCTGGATACGGCATTTAGTGAAGTGCGACAGCCTCCACGACATCGGCCTCTCTGAGAGACGAATCGACCGCGGGCGACCAGCCCGCGGGAGCCGCCTCACCCTCGGAAATGAG
>CAZPWT010000062.1:0-37260 GCA_964590435.1 uncultured Planctomycetia bacterium | reverse complement strand
CCGCTCCCCCCCCCCCCCGGGCCCTTGGGGGCGGCGCATAGGGGGCGTCCGCGCGCCGGGGGCGGGCGCGCGCGCCCCCCCCCCCCCGCCCCCGCGCCGCTACGCCCGCGCGCTTCGCGCGCGGGGGAAGCGCCTCGTCGGCAGCTTCCTTGACGCGCCCATCTGGGCGTCGCCGCGAACTTTCTTACGGCGATCCTTCTGCGTTGAACTTCTTCCAGAACGCGTACAGCAGGCGCTTGCACGCCTCCCGACTCTGGATGCCTTCTTGGTCCAGGAGGATTCGGTCGAGCTTCGCTCTGGCCTTGGCCAGCTCGCAGAGGGCTCGCGATATCTTGAATCGGTCGCCGAGGGGTTCATCGCTCCCGCTCCCGAACTGCTCGAAGCCACCGCCGAAGTTCAGGTCGTCGAATTCAGCCATGCCCACCTCCTGGGCTGGCGAAGGTACTCCTCCTGCGGGAGAGGTTCAAGGAACCCGAAAACGAGCCCGCCCCGGCGGTTCGCCAGGGCGGGGGAAGGGGTCCGAGCTGATCGTACGGCCTCAGCGATGTCGGTGCCCGAACGGCCAGTTCAGGTAGTACTGGATGTTGTCCAGCGTCCGGCTGTAGTGATGGCTTCCGCCGACCCACGTGTGGCCGCCGTGGTAGACGACCGGGGCGCGGTAGCAGGAGCGGGAGTAGGACGGGCGGTAGCTCCAGGAGTAGCCTGCGCCGAAGCTCGAACGGTAGCCATAGTCCGAGGAGTAGTACCCGTCGTCCGACAGGTACGAATACGTCGGGCCGTACGAGTCGTACACCCGCGTCGAGCACGAGTTCCCCGGCACGATCACCAGCCGCGTCGGCGCCTGCTGGATGTCGCGGATCACCGTCACGCTCGAATTCGTCGGCGACGTGTACACCCGCGTCGGCGGATTCGCGGCCAGCTCTTCCCGCGTCGGCTCCGGCTCGACCTTCGCCGCGTCCGGGTCCGCTTCTTCCTTGCCGTCCGTGATCGCCACGGCGCGGACGCCGCGGGCATAACGGTCGTCGGTGCGGAACTCGAGTTCGGTGGTGACGTTTTTCGCGACGGCGATTTCGCGGAAGGGGGCCTCGTTGGCCCAGCGGACGCGGTAGAGGCCGCTGGGGACCTTGATTTCCGCGCGGGAGCCGTTGAGGAGGACGGTGGCGGACTGGATCTCTCCCTGGATGAGCGCGATTTCGCGTTCGCGGGTGTAGACGAGGACGGAGACGATCCCCTTGGCGAGGTTGCGCACGGTCAGCACGGCGTCCTTCTCCTCGACGGTCGACTTCACCGGCTCGCCCTCGGGAATCGGCGCCGGCTTGCCCTCGGCCTTGGCGGGCCCGGGCTTGCCGCGGGCGGAGACCATGAACTTGATGACGACGGGGGAGACCTTCTTCTTCTGCAGTTCGACGATCTCCCTCGCGGACAGCTCGAAGGCGCTTCCGTCCGCCTTCATCTGGTCGAGGATGATGTCGTCGCTGACGCCGGCCTCGGAGAGTTGGACGACCTCTTCGACGGTGAGCGCGAAGGCGGGCGCGGCGAGGGCGATGGAAAGGAACAGGGACAGCGCGCGCATGGGACACCTCTTGAGATGTACGACCCCCTGACAGGCACAAGGATAGGGGTGGGCGGGAGGGGGCGCAAGGCGAAAAGAGGCCAGCGGCGAGCGGCGAGCGGCGAGCGGCGAGCGGCCAGGAACGGCGGGCGGCCTCGGCGACCGAACGATCAGCACTCATCAAGAAAGGCGGCCACGAACTCGGATTCGTGGCCGTCCATGCTTCGCTTTCCCTGGCCGCTCGCCGCTGGCAACTGGCCGCTCGCCCTTACTTCTTCACCGCATCAATCACCGCCAACAGCAGTTCGCGCTGCAGCTTCAGCGCCGCCGGCATCGTGTTCCCGATGCTGTCGAAGAACTCCTTCGTGCTCTCCAGCTCCGTCTTCCACTCGTCCAGGTTCACCGCCGTCGCCGCCACGAAATCCTCGCTCTTGATGTCGAGCCCCGACAGGTCGATGTCCCCCTCGCGCGGCACCCAGCCCACCGGCGTCTCCTGCCCGCCCGTCCGCACCAGCGCGCGGTCGATGATCCACTTCAGGACGCGCATGTTCTCGCCGTAACCCGGCCAGAGGAACTTGCCTTCCTTGTTCTTCCGGAACCAGTTCACCATGAAGATCCGCGGCGGGTGCGTCACCTTCGACCGGATCGCAAGCCAGTGCTGGAAGTACTCGCCCATGTTGTAGCCGCAGAACGGCAGCATCGCCATCGGGTCGCGCCGCACCACGCCGACCGCCCCCGTCGCCGCCGCCGTCGTCTCGCTTCCCATCGTCGCGCCGAGATACACCCCGTGCACCCAGTTCACGCTCTGCAGCACCAGCGGCACCGTCGTCGCCCGCCGCCCGCCGAAAATGATCGCGCTGATCGGCACACCCTCGGGGTCGTCCACGTGCTTGGACAGAACGGGGTTGTTGGCCATCGGGGCGGTGAAGCGGCTGTTCGGGTGCGCCGCCTTCTCGGTCCCGCCCTTCTTCCACGGGCGTCCCTGCCAGTCGACCGTGCCCTCGGGCGCGTCGTGGTCCATCCCTTCCCACCAGATGTCGCCGTCGGGCGTGAGCGCGACGTTCGTGAAGAGCGTGTTCTTCTCGATCGACTTCATCGCGCTCGCGTTCGACTTGTAGCTCGTCCCCGGGGCGACGCCGAAATACCCGGCCTCCGGGTTGATCGCCCACAGGCGCCCGTCCGGCCCCGGCCGCAGCCACGCGATGTCGTCGCCGACCGTGAACACCTTCCAGCCGTCGAACCGGTGCGGCGGCAGCAGCATCGCGAAGTTCGTCTTGCCGCAAGCGCTCGGGAACGCCGCCGCGACGTACGTCTTCTGCCCCTCGGGCGACTCGACGCCCAGGATCAGCATGTGCTCGGCGAGCCAGCCCTCGCGCTTGGCGAGGTAGCTCCCGATGCGCAGCGCGAGGCACTTCTTTCCGAGAAGCGCATTCCCGCCGTAGCCGCTTCCCACGGACCAGATGAAATTCTCCTGGGGGAAGTGGGTGATGTAGCGGCGGTCGGGGTTGACGTCGAGGAGGCAGTGGAGGCCGCGGTTGAAGTCGTTGGAGTCGCCGAGCATGTCGAGGGCGGCCTTGCCCATGCGGGTCATGATGCGCATGTTGAGGACGACGTAGACGGAGTCGGTGATCTCGATGCCGACCTTGGAGAAGGGCGAGCCGAGCGGGCCCATGACGTAGGGGACGACGTACATCGTGCGGCCGCGCATGGCGCCGTCGCAGAGGCCGGCCAGTTTCTTCTTCGCCTCGTCCGGCGCCATCCACTTGTTCATCGGGCCGGCTTCCTGCTGAGTCGGCGTGCAGATGAACGTGAGGTGCTCGACGCGCGCGACGTCGTTGGGGTTGGAGCGGTGGAGGTAACAGCCGGGGCGCTTCTTCTGGTTGAGCTCGATCAGCGTGCCGTCGGCGACGGCGTCCTTCGTGAAGCGGTCGCGTTCTTTCTCGGAGCCGTCGCACCAGACGACCTTGTCGGGCTTGGTGAGTTCGGCGACTTCATTGACCCACTTGAGGAGGGCCTTGTTTTTCGTGGGGGGTTTGGCGGGGGTGGCTTCGGTGGAAGGAGACTTCGGCATGGGTCTCAAGCTCCTCAAAGGTGTGTTGCGGCGGCGCGTGGAGGGCCACGCGGGGCCTTCATTTAAGGGACGAGGCGGTGGCGGAGCGAGGAAAGATTAGGGGGTGTGGTCGGGAGCGAGGCGTTTTTCGGCTTCGTAAAGGGCGTGGTAGATGGCGGCGGCGTCGGGGGCGTCGAGGAGTTCCCGGACGGCTTCGGGGCGGGCGAGCATCTGGGAGAGCTTGGTGAGCCAAGGGAGGTGGAGCTGGTCGTAACGGAGGCCGAGGACGAAGAAGAGGTGGGTGGGTTTGCCGTCGAGGGCGTCGAAATCGACGCCGGCGGCGGAGCGGCCGAGGACCATGAAGGGGCGAGTGACCTGCTCGGGGTTGCGGCGGACGGTGTGAAGGAACGCGATGCCGTTGCCCAGGGCGCTGGGCATGATGTTTTCGCGTTCGATGAGGGCGCCGACGAACCAGGTCTTGTCGCGGACGAGGCCGAGGCGGTGGGCGAGGCCGGCGAGTTCCTCGACGACGGAGTCCTTGGTGTGGGAGGCGAGGGCGGGGAGGATATGGTCCGCCTGGAAGCACGAGGCGAGCTCGAGCATGCGCCGGGCGGGGTCCGGGGGGAGGGGACGGTCGACGAAGCGAGGGGTGACGCCGAGCATCTGGTCGTCGAGCCAGGTATCGATCATGGGCTTACGGAAGCGCCACTGGTTGCCGACCTTGACGCCCGGGAGGGTGCCGTCGGAGACGAGTTTGAGGACGGTGCGGTCATTGACGCTAAGGTAGGCTGCGAGCTGCTTTACGGTCATCAGCCGATCGTCCATGCCAGCCTCCGCCTCAGTTCGAATGTGCTTGACTCGTGCGTTCTTTTACGTCAGATTACGTCCGATGTCAACACAATGCGCTGCTTTCCAGCGCCTTCCCAGGGCGCGGACTTCCGTCGATCGCGGGCATCCGCCCCCCATCGCCTTCGCACCCTAGCTGACGAAGGCCTGTCCTCTTCCTCTCGCCCGATCTCCTCCTGACACCAAGGCCTCTTCCATCATGCAACTCACCGCACGCGACGCTGCGAAACTTCTCGATGTCTCGGAGAAGACGCTCTACCGCTGGATTGAGGACAAGAAGCTCCCTGTCTACAAGGTCAACGACCAGCTCCGCATCTCCAAGGCCGAGCTGCTCGAGTGGGCGAACACGCACAAGATTCGGATCTCCGGGGACATGTTCCAGGAGCCCGACTCGGCGGGCAGGCCGCTTCCCCCCCTCTCCCAGGCCTTCGAGGCGGGGGGCGCGTACTACGCCGTGCCGGGAACCACCAAGGAGCAGGTCCTGCGGGCGATGGTCGAGAAGCTGCGGCTTCCGCCGGAAATCGACCGCGAGTTCCTGCACTCGGTCCTGCTGGCGCGGGAGTCCCTCGGATCGACCGGCATTGGCGACGGCATCGCCGTTCCCCACGTGCGAAACCCCGTCGTCCTCCACGTCGCCGAGCCGTGCGTGACGGTCTGCTTCCTCGAAAACCCGATCGACTTCGACTCCGTCGACAAGAAACCGGTTCACACCCTCTTCTCCCTCATCAGCCCCACGCCGCGCGCCCACCTCCACCTGCTCTCCCGCCTCTGCGCCTCGCTCAACGACCCCGGCTTCCGCGGCGCCATCCTGCGGAAGGCCTCCTTCGACGTTCTCCTCGCCGAAATCCGCAAGATCGAAGGCGGCACCGCCGCACCCAAACCGGCGGCGAAGCCCTGACACCGCGCATGTCCCCCTTCGTCACCGGAATCCTGGTCCTGCTCGCCGGAGGCTCCGCCGCCTTCGCCGCGGGGCGCTTCGCGCGTTGGGTGGGGATGGGAAGCGCACTGGCCGGGTGCGCGCTGGCGGCCTGGCCGGTCCTGCGGGTGATCTGCGGCGGAGCCGCGATCCCGCGGCAGGTCGTCTGGGGCACGCCCGCCATCACCGTCGCGTTCGGCATCGATGCCCTTTCGGCCTTCTTCATGGCTCCCGTCCTCCTGCTGGGAGCGCTGGGGGCGATCCAGGCGGCGGCAGTATCGAAGCGCGCGGACGGCGCGGCGTGGTTCGCGGGGAACATCCTGCTGGCGGGGATGCTGGCGGTCGCGGCGGCGCGCGACGCCGTCCTTTTTCTCGTGGCCTGGGAAGTGATGTCGCTGGCGGCGTGGATTCTGGTTTCGAGCGAACACGAGCGGCGGGAAGTCCGGCGCGCGGGGTGGATCTACCTTGTCGCGGCGCACCTCGGCACGGCCGCGCTCGTCGCCCTGTTCCTGCTCCTGATCCGCGCCGGGGGAGCGTCGTTGGCACCGCTTCCCCAGGCCGTCAGCGCGCCCCTCGCGGCGGCGATTTTCGGGCTGGCGCTGGCGGGATTCGGCGTCAAGGCGGGGTTCGTGCCGCTCCACGTCTGGTTGCCGGGCGCGTACGCCGCCGCGTCGTCGCACGTCGCCGGCGTCATGTCCGGCGCGATGGCCAGCCTCGGGCTGTACGGCATCCTCCGCGTGGCCTCGCTCCTCGGCGCGCCCCAGGCCTGGTGGGGCCCCGTGCTCTTCGCGATCGGCGCGGCGAGCGCCGCCGCAGGCATCTCGCTCGCCCTCGCGCAGCGCGACCTCCGCCGCTCCCTCGGGTACTCCAGCGTCGAGAACGTCGGCCTCATCGCCGTCGCGCTCGGCATCGGCTTCGCCGGACGCTCCACCGGCCATCCCTCCCTCGCGGCGCTCGGCTTCCTCGCCGGCCTCTTCCACGTCTGGTCCCACGCGGCCATGAAAGGGCTCATGTTCTTCGGCGCCGGCGCCGTCACCGCCGCCACGGGTTGCCAGGACATGGAGAAACTCGGGGGGTTGCTGAAGCGGATGCCGGTGACGGGCGCGGTGCTGATCGTCGGCGCGGTGGCCATGTCCGGGCTTCCGCCGCTCAACGGGTTCGTCAGCGAGTGCCTCTTTTTCGTCGCGCTCGCGGGGGACGCGGTGCATTCGGGGTCCGTGCTGCCGCTTCTGGCGGTGGGCGGGCTGGTTCTGGTGGGGAGCCTGGCGGCGGCGTGTTTCCTGCGGCTGGTCGGGGTGGTGCTGCTGGGGGCGGGGAGGAGCGAAGAAGCGCGAGCCGCGGCGGAAGCGCGGATCGGTGCGGTGGCGCCGGGGGCGGTGCTGGCGGCCGCGTGCGTGGCGATGGCGGTGTGCCCGGGGGCGGTGGCGGCGGCCGCGGGGCGCGCGGCGGCGGTCGTGGCCGGGAATTCCGCGGCGCCGGCGTTCCCGTTCGTGACGCTGGGCATCGCCAACGCCGTTCTCCTCGGGGCTCTCCTCGCCGGCGCCGTCGTGTTCGCGGCGTTTCTTCGCCGCCGTCCGTCCGTGTCCGGCCCGACCTGGGGGTGCGGGTACCTCGCGCCGTCGCCGCGGCTGCAGTACACGGCGCGTTCCTTCTCGGAATTCCTCACGGCGCGCCTGCTGCCGCCGTTCCTGCGGCCGGCTTCGCGCGTGGAAACTCCCGAGGGAATTCACCCCGGGAAGTCCGGGTTTGCGTCCGACTTCGGCGATCCGGCGAAGAAGGGCGTCTATGAGCCGTTCTTCGCGCGCTGGGCGGACCGCTTTGCGCGGTTGCGCTGGCTGCAGCAGGGGCAGCTCAACATCTACATCATTTACATCCTGGTCGTCGTGGTGCTGGGGCTGGGCTGGGCGACCTGGAGCACGTTGAGGGCAAGGGGATGATCGCCCTCGTGCTCGCCGGCATCGTCCTGGTCTCCCTGAGCGGGGTGCCCGGGCTGTTCTTTCCCCGGGCTTCGTCCGCCGGCGAGAAAATCGCCGCGCTTCTCATGGTGGCAGGGTGCGCCTGCGGGCTGGCAGGCGCCGCATCGGGGGGCGCGGCCGAAACCCGCGCCTCCGTGCCGTGGGCCGTGCCGGGCGCCTCCCTGACCTTCGCGATGGACGGCCTCGCCAACCTCTTCCTCGTCCAGATCTTCGCCGTCGGCGGCCTCGCCGCCGTCTACGCCCTCGGCTACTGGCCCCAGGCCAAACACCCCGGGAACGGCCGCAAACTCCGCTTCTTCTTCGGCCTCATGATCGGCGGCATGGCCCTCCAGGTCCTCGCCGCCGACGGGCTCACCTTCCTCCTCGGCTTCGAAGTCATGGCCAACGCCGCTTTCCTCGTCATCACCACCGAGGACCACGACCCCGCCGTCCGCCGCACCGGCCTCCTTTACACCGCCACCACCCACTGCGGCGCCCTCTGCCTCTTCGCCCTCTTCACCCTCCTCAAGTCCCTCACCGGCGCCTGGGATTTCGCGGGGCTGGGAAGCGCCGCGTTCACGCCGGGGCTGCGCACCGCCGTCTTCCTCCTGGCGCTCGCCGCCTTCACTCTCAAAGCCGGCGCCATGCCGCTTCATGTGTGGCTTCCGTCCGCGCACGCCAACGCGCCTTCCCACGTCTCCGCCGTCATGTCCGGCGTGCTGATCGAGACCGGCATCTACGGTTTCCTCCGCATCGTCGGTCCCTTCAGCCCGGCGCCGCTCTGGTGGGGCTCTGCCGTCCTGGCGATCGGCGCATTCTCCGCCGTCTGGGGAATCGCGTTCGCGGTGGGGCAGAAGGACCTGAAGCGCCTGCTGGCGTACAGCAGCATCGAGAACATGGGGATCATCTTTGTCGGCGTGGGAATCGGGATGATGGGTCGCGCGGCCGGCCGCCCCGAGATTCTCGTGCTCGGGCTCGCCGGCGCTCTTCTCCATGTCTGGAACCACGGCCTCTTCAAGTCGCTCCTGTTCTTCGCGGCGGGGTCGACGATCCACGGGGTGGGGACGCGGGAGATCGACCGGATGGGAGGGGTGTCGAAGCGGATGCCGTGGACGGCGGGGGCGTTCCTGGTGGGGGTGGTCTCGATCTGCGGGCTGCCGCCGCTGAACGGGTTCGTGAGCGAGTTCCTGATCTACTCGGCGGTTTTCCGCAGGGTCGCGAGCGGCGGGGCGCGGGCGTGGTTGATCGTTGCGCTGGCGGGTCCCGCGCTGGCGTTGGCCGGGGGACTGGCGCTGGCGGCGTTCACGAAGGCGTACGGGCTGGTGTTCCTCGGGTCGGCGAGGACGCGGGAAGCGGGGGAGGCGCACGAGTCGCCGCGGTGGATGCTGGCGCCGATGGGGGTGCTCGCGGCGGGGTGCGTGCTGGTCGGCGTGGCGCCGCTCCTCGTGGCGCCGGTGCTGGACGCGGCGGTGGGGGCCTGGGCGCCGGAAGCGCGTGGGACGGGAGTTTCCGCCGCGGCGCCGCTGGGGACGATCGGGCTGGCGGCCGGCGTGCTGCTCGCCGCGATCGGCGCGACCGCCTTCCTGCTGCGCCGCCGCATCGCCGGCGCCCCTTCCGCGGCCGGCCCGACGTGGGGCTGCGGCTACCTCGCTCCCGGGCCGCGGATGCAATACACGCCGACGTCGTTCGGCGAGTTCGTGGTGCGCGTCTTCCGGTGGGCGCTCTGGCCGGTCTCGAAGTATCCCGGCCTGCACGCCTGGCTGCCGCGCGCCGTCCGGCACGAGACCGAACTTCCCGACGTCGTCCTCGACCGCGCGCTGCTCCCCGCGACCGGGCTCGTCGCCCGCGCCTTCCGCTGGTTCCGCTGGATGCAGGCCGGAAGCATGCCCCTCTACATCGTGTACATCGTCCTCACCCTCGTCGTGCTCCTCACGTGGCAACTTGCCGGGAAACAACCGTGACCGCCCTCACCATCGCCATCCACGCCGTCCTCCTGCTCCTGATGCCGCCGCTTCTCCTCGGCGTCGTCAACAAGACCAAGGCTGCCTTCGCCGGCCGTGTCGGGCCGCCGGTCCTCCAGCCGTGGTACGACCTCGTCAAGCTCATGCGCAAGGGGTCCGTCTTCAGCACCACGACGACCTGGGTCTTCCGCGCCGGCCCCGTCGTCGGCTTCGTCACCGCCGTCCTCGCGGCCCTGCTCGTCCCCTTCGGCAACCACGCCGCCCCCGTCTCCTTCGCCGGCGACGTCGTCCTCTTCGCCTACCTCTTCGGCCTCGGCCGCTTCTTCACCGTCTCCGCCGCCCTCGACACCGGGTCGAGCTTCGAGGGGATGGGAAGCGCCCGCGAGGCGACGTTCTCGTGCCTGGCGGAGCCGGCGCTGTTCTTCTCGATGCTGGTGCTGGCGAGGCTTTCGGGGACGCTCTCGCTGGGCGCGATGATGGGGCCCGCGCTTCCCGGGATGTGGGGCGTGGCGGGCGCCTCGCTCGTGCTCGTGCTGATCAGCCTGTTCATCGTGCTGCTGGCGGAGAACTGTCGCATCCCGTTCGACGACCCGAACACGCACCTCGAGCTGACGATGATCCACGAGGTGATGGTGCTCGACCACAGCGGGCCGGCGTTCGGGGTGATCCTCTGGGGCGCCGCGATCAAGCTCTTCGTGTTCGGCGCCGTGATCGTCCGGATCGCGCTTCCGTTCGACGTCGACCCGTGGACCGGGTGGGCGATCTTCGTGGCAGGGCAGCTCGGCGTCGCCGTCGCGATCGGCGTCGTCGAGTCCGTCATGGCCCGCCTCCGTCTCCTGCAGGTCCCCAGTCTCCTGGTCGCCGCGTGCCTGCTCTCGGCGTTCGGCATCGTTCTCCTCGCGAGGTAACTCCCTTGAGCCATCGATCGGACGCCCTGCTCGTCGTTATCCTGCTCGTGAACTTCTTCTCCCTCGGCGCCAGCCGGCTGCGCACCGTCATCAGCGCCGTCGCGGTGCAGGGGATCGTGCTGGGCATCCTCGTCGTCATGGTCCACGGCGAAATCCACGTCCGCATCGCCCTCCTCGCCGCCGCCACGATCCTCCTCAAGGCCGTCGCCATCCCGGCCATGCTCGAGAAGGCCATGCGCGACGCCGATATCCGCCGCGAAGTCGACCCCTACGTCGGGTTCGTCGCGTCCCTCCTCCTCGGCGCCCTCGGCACCGGCCTCTCCCTCCTCTTCGCCCGCACCCTCCCGCTCGCCCCCGAGCACGCCGGCTCCCTCATGGTCCCCGCCTCATTCGCCACCGTCCTCACCGGCTTCCTCGTCCTCACCACCCGCCGCAAGGCCATCAACCAGGTCGTCGGTTACCTCATCCTCGAGAACGGGATCTTCCTGTTCGGGCTGCTCCTCGTCGAAGCGATGCCGTTCCTCGTCGAGATCGGCGCCCTTCTCGACCTGTTCGTCGGCATCTTCGTCATGGGGATCATCGTCAACCACATCAGCCGCACGTTCTCCTCGCTCGACACGGGCAACCTCACCGCCCTCAAGGACTGATCCATGCTCCTCGCCCTTGTTTTCGTCCCGTTCGCCCTCGCCGCCGCCGCGTGGGTTTTCCCCTCCGCGCGGTTCCGGCCGTGGTTCATCCCCGGCGGCGGCGTCGCCCACTTCGCGCTCTTCCTCGCCGCCGCTTCATCGCCTCACCCGCCCGTCGCGTCCGGCTGGATCATCATGGATCCGCTGGGGAGGCTGGTGCTGGGGTTCGTGAGCACGCTCTACATGCTCTGCTCGTTCTACGCCCCGGGTTACCTCGCCGAGCGCGCGGAGCGCCCGAACCGCGTCTTCTGCGCGAGCATCCTCGCGTTCCTCGGCGCCATGTCCCTCATCGCCCTCTCCCACCACATGGGCCTCATGTGGGTCGCCATCGAGGCCACCACCCTCGCCTCCGCGCCGCTCATTTACTTCAACAACAACCCGCGCTCCCTCGAGGCCACCTGGAAATACCTCCTCATCGGCTCCGTCGGGATCGCCCTGGCCCTCCTCGGGTCCTTCTTCCTCGCGTACTCCGCCCTGCACTCCGGCCAGCAGTCCACCCTGCTGTTCGACGACCTGGTGCGGGAAGCGGCGTTCCTTTCGAAGCCGTGGCTGCACGCGGCGTTCGTGCTGCTGTTCGTCGGGTACGGGACGAAGATGGGGCTGGCGCCGATGCACACGTGGAAGCCGGACGCGTACGGTGAAGCGCCGGGGCTGGTCGGCGCGCTGCTGGCGGGCGGGCTCACGAACTGCGCGTTCCTGGCGCTGCTGCGGTTCTACATGATCGTCTCGGCCGGCGGGGGAGGGGAGTACGCGCGGCAGATGATGATCGTGATGGGGCTGCTCTCGATGGCGACGGCGGCGGTGTTCGTGGTGCGGCAGAAGGATTACAAGCGGATGCTGGCGTACTCGAGCGTCGAGCACATGGGGATCCTGGTTCTCGGGATCGGGATCGGCGGGCTCGGCGTCTTCGGCGCGCTGCTGCATCTCGTCAACAACGGGCTGACGAAGGGCGTGCTGTTCCTCTCGGCCGGGAACATCCACCGCGCCTACGCGAGCAAGTCGACCGACCACGTCGGCGGCGCGCTCGGGCGGCTGCCGGTCTCCGCGGCGCTCTTCATGGCCGGGTTCTTCGCCATCACGGGGTCGCCGCCGTTCGGGCCGTTCATGAGCGAGCTCACCATCCTCAACTCCGCGATCGGGTCCGGCCGCTACGCCGTCGCGGCGTGCTTTCTCGTCGCCCTCGCCGTGATCTTCGTCGGCATGGGGTCCACGGTCTTCTCCGTCTGCCAGGGTCGCCCCACGGAGCAGGCCGCCGCCACGCGCTTCCGCGACAGCTTCCGCACCTGCGCTTCCCCCGTCATCTTCCTGGCCCTCGCCCTCCTCATGGGCATCTGGGTCCCGACTCCGCTGGCGGACCTCCTCCGCGAGGCCGCGGCATTCGTGGAGGGCCGTCCTTGAGCCTCACCACCCGCTTCGCAACCCTCCATAACGGCGTCGCCGCGCGCCGCGATCGCCTCCCGCGCCTCGACTCCGCCGCGTTCGCCGACCTCATTCTCCAGGGCGCCGTCCGCGACTGGCGCGTCGCCGCCTATTTCGCCGTCCCCGACCCCGACGGCTTCGAGCTCGTCGCCGTCCTCGCCGCCGACGACGACGGCGTCCTCCATGCCGTCCGCACCGTCGTCCAGGGCGATTCCTTCCGCTCCCTCACCCCCGAATGCCCCCAGGTCCACCTCTTCGAACGCGAAATCTTCGAGCAGTGGGGCCTCCGCCCCGAAGGCCACCCCTGGCTCAAGCCCGTCCGCTTCCAGAAACCCCTCCGCATCGGCCTCAATCGCCCCCAGCCCCCCGTCGGCATCATGGACTGGTACAAGGTCGACGGCGACGAGATCCACGAGGTCGCCGTCGGCCCCATCCACGCCGGCGTCATCGAGCCCGGCTCCTTCCGCTTCCAGTGCCACGGCGAGCAGGTCCTCCACCTCGAGATATCCCTCGGCTACCAGCACCGCGGCATCGAGCGCGCCCTGCGGGGGGGGCCGGGGAAGCGCGCGCTGGCGATGATGGAAACGGCGGCCGGCGACACGACGATCGGCCACGCGACGGCGTACTGCCAGAACCTGGAAGCGCTGGGCGGCGCGCGGGTGCCCGCGCGGGCGCAGGTGATGCGCGGCATCGCGCTCGAGCTCGAGCGGCTCGCGAACCACACCGGCGACCTCGGCGGCCTCGCCACCGACATCGGGTTCCTCCCGACCGCGTCCTTCTGCGGCCGCCTCCGCGGCGACTGGCTCAACCTCTCCGCGGAAGTCTGCGGGTCGCGTTTCGGCCGCTCCCTCGTCCGCCCCGGCGGCGTCGGGTTCGAGGTCGACACCGCCCGCGCGGGGCGCATGATCGGCCGCCTCGACGCCGCCCTCCGCGACGTGGCCGCCGCCGCCGATCTTCTCTGGAACACGCCGTCCGTCATGGCCCGCTTTGAGGACACCGGCCACGTCACACGCAAGTCCGCCGAAGAGCTCGGGCTCGTCGGCCCCGCCGCCCGCGCCTGCGGCATCGAGCGCGACGTCCGCAGCCAGTTGCCTTCCGGCATCTGGCAGTTCTCCCAGATCCCCGTCTCCACCTGGACCTCGGGAGACGTCTTCGCCCGCGCCTGGGTCCGCTGGCTCGAAATCCAGCGCTCCGCCCACTTCATCCGCGAACAGCTCCAGGCGATCCCCGCCGGGCCGTCCCTCAACGCCTGCCCGCCTCCCGCGCCGGACAGCATCGCCGTTTCCCTCGTCGAGGGCTGGCGCGGCGAAATCTGCCACGTCGCCCTCACCGATGCCGCCGGCAAGTTCGCTGCGTACAAGGTCGTCGATCCGTCCTTCCACAACTGGTCCGGCCTCGCCCTCGCCCTCCGGAACCAGCAGATCTCCGACTTCCCCCTGTGTAACAAGTCCTTCAACCTGTCCTACTGCGGGCACGACCTGTAACGAGAAACCAGAAAGGAGTTCCCGGGACCACGCATGTTCAACATCCTCCTCGCTCGCCTCCGCCAGGGACACCGCACCATCGGTTTCCCCGCCGCCCCGCCCACCCTCCCCGACCGCTTCCGCGGCGCCCCCGTCATCGATCCCTCCAAATGCCCCGACGGCTGCCAGGCCTGCGTCACCGCCTGCCCCACCGACGCCATCGCCTCCGACGAACAGGGATTCAAGATCGACCTCGGCAAGTGCCTCTTCTGCACCGCCTGCGCCGACGCCTGCCCCGCCGGCGCCGTCACGCACAGCACCGTCTTCAGCCTCGCCACTCGCTCCCGCGACGACCTCGTCGTCCGCGGCGAAGTCACCAAACGCGCCGCCGCGCTCGAGGCCAAAATGAAGCGCCTCCTCGGCCGCTCCCTCAAGCTCCGCCAGGTCAGCGCCGGCGGCTGCAACGCCTGCGAAGCCGACGTCAACGTCCTCAGCACCGTCGTCTTCGACCTGGCGCGCTTCGGCATCCAGTTCGTCGCCTCCCCGCGCCACGCCGACGGCCTCCTCATCACCGGCCCGGTGACGGAGAACATGCGGGAGGCGCTGAAGATCGCCTGGGAAGCGACGCCGGAGCCGAAGATAGTGATCGCGGTGGGCGCGTGCGCGATCAGCGGGGGGCCGTTCGCGGGGCTGCCGGAGCAGCACAACGGCTGCGGGGAAGTAGTCCCGGTGGACCTGTACATCCCGGGTTGCCCGCCGCATCCGATCACGATCCTCGATGGTCTGCTGCGGCTGCTGGGGAGGATCGAGGGGGCGGGCGAGGCGGCGAAGATGGTGGCGCCGTAAGGGCGGCTGCCGTGGGGCCGCAGCCGCAAAGAACGGTTCCCATCCACTTGCCCTTTCCCTTGCCCTTTCCCTTGCCCTTACCCTTGCCCGCCTGCGCAGGCGGAAGACCGACCAGGCAAGGGCAAGGGAAAGGGAAAGGGCAAGGGCAAGGGCAAGGGCAAGGGCAAGGGCACGAGCCCGCCGCCTCGCCGGATTTTCTGAACAATCCACTCCTCCCGCGCGATAACTCTCTGCAGAGCACGCGCCCCCGCCCCCTCACCGGAGACTCCCATGCCCCGCACCGCCCGCAAGAACCTCGCCTTCGCCCTCGCCCACTGGCACGACCGCAACCTCGCGGCCGCCGAGACCCTCGCCGGCGCCGCCCTCACCCTCGACCCTTCCCTCGCCGCCGCCTGGGCTCTCCGCGGCCGCGTCCGCCGCGATGCCGGCAACCCCGACGCCGCCTGGAACGATTTCACCCGCGCCCTCGAAATCGACCCCTCCTGCTGGTCCACCCGCATGTCCCGCGCCTGCCTCGCCTTCGACGCCGGCGTCACCGGGGATGCCCTCGCCGACTTCGAGCGCGCCCTCGCCGACCGCACCGGCGCCCCCGAGGACTACAACCGCCTCCGCATCTGGCTCTGCCGCGCCCGCCTCGGCGACGAACGCGCCGCTTCCCGCGACCTCCGCGAGTGGCTCCGCAACAACGCCTGCGCCTCCACGTGGACCTGGGCCATCGCCGAAACGCTGTGGGGCACGAAGCGCCCCCAGGATCTCCTCGCCGCCGCGTCCAGCGACGCCGAACGCTGCGAAGCCGGCTTCTGGGCCGGCCAGCGCTTCCTCCTCGACCACAACCGCCCCGCGGCGACCCGCGCCCTCCGCCAGGCGGCCGACAGCCCGCTGTGGCGGTTCACGGAAAAGCGCAGCGCGGAGGCGGAGCTCAGGCGGCTCGGGGCGTAACTACCGCTTCTCCAGCCCTTTGGCGAGAAGCGCTTCCAGATCCTCCGCGTCCGGCCCCGTCTCGCTCGCGATCAGCGTCCCGTCCGGCCGCAGCGCCGCGACCGACGGCACCCCCTTGACCTTGCACGCGTCCCAGATCCCCCGCTGCCCCTCGTCCTTCGGCCGCCCGTCCGCCCCCAGCTTCACGTTCACCCGCACACACACGTACTCCTTCAGCCGCCGCTGCATCGGCTCGTCCGTCAGCTCGACCTCGAGCGCCAGGCACGCCCCTCAGTCGTCCGACCAGAATTCCAGGAACACCGGTTTCCCCTCGGCCTTCCCCTGCGCCAGCGCGACGGCCGCGTCCACCGCGAATGGCACTTCCCCGATCCGCCCCGCCTTGCGTTCGCAGGCGACGGAAGCGGCGGCGGCGAGGATGAGCGGGACGGCGAACGCGAGTCGGTTCATGGGGGCTCCTTTCCTGATGGTCGTAACCGGGCAGGGCGGGGAAGTTTTTCCGGAAGCGGCTTTTTCGGGTTCGCGGCGGGGGGAAGGGCGGTTACATTCTGGCGCGTTCGAGGAAGGAAGCGAGGCCCTTCGACTCGTCCGCTCGCTCAGGGCAACGACGAGTTCCCGGCTCTTCCGGAGCTCATCGTAAGAATTCCGCTTCTGAGGATCTGGACGAGGGTGATTGAAGGGGAGCGGATACGGTCCTGGTGGCCGTCCCGGACTTCAAATCCGGTGAATCCTCCACAAGGGGATTGGTCGGTTCGATTCCGATGCGCTCCCGTAGCAAGGGGTTACGACGGGTAAGGGGTTGGGGCGGGCGGGACTTGCGCGAAGACGCGGCGGCGGGAGTTATGTCCGGAACAGCGACAAAGAGGGACGAACAGCGACAAAGAGGGACGTACGGGGACGAAAAAAAGTGCTCACCCGTGTGCTCATGTCGTGCGGGGAGCCGTCGGAGATGAAGAAAACAGTCCGGTGAAGCCTTTGGCGGGTAGGGGAGAGAGAGGCGTGCCCTCCTCCTTGCTCCAGGCCCCGCACCCGGCCTACGATGACCCCCGTGACGAGCATTCACGCGCCGAAGACAGTACATCTGTACGCCACCGGCCCGGGCCTGATGCTCCACTCGCCGTCCGCGGCCGCGGCGTTCGAAGTGGGTGTCGACTACTCCAAGCTCCTTCGACCCGGGGCGGGGGCGGTTGGTGAGGCGGTCGCCTCGGGGCGCGTGGTCCTGCTCTCGACCGGATCGCCGGGACTCGACTACACGCTGGTGTTCCATGAGGCTGGCTGTTCCGATGCGGCGATCGAGGCGCCGCTGGCCAGGGCGCAGTTTTCACTCGTCGTCACTGACGGATGCCTTCTTGTCCGTGACGGTTACGTAACCACCCGCTGGGGCGACGAGGGGTACGCGATGGAGCAGGTAGCTTTGCGGAACGGGTATTACCTCGTCGATGCCCGCTGGATGGGGAGCGGTCGGTGCGGGCACATGCTGATCCACCTGATTCTCGGACGCACCGACGATCCGCCGAAGGACTGCTCGGGCTGGGTGAACTTGGATTACGTCGCCTCCTAGCACCTGACCCCGCGACGTCTCGCGCTGTTTCGCTCAGGAAGCGCCGGGCGCGCGGGTCGAGTGCAGGACCATCCTCGCGCCGATCCCGCGCCACGGCGCAACGTCGCGCGACGTGAGGTCCACTGGTTCGCCCCCCGACCGGTCCGGTTCGTCTATTCGGCGCATACCGACCTTCCGAATCGCCACTCCGCACTCGGTCGGTAAATTGAACCAACACAACCCGCGGCGAGCTACCAACGAACTTGGATCTCGCCCGCAGTCCAGCCCTGAAGGCACTCCGGGCCCAGGAGTCGCGACTTGCCGTCGATCTTGCGCTCAACAAGGACCGCATCAAACGCTCGCCGCACCTCACTGAGAAAAGCGCGGCCCAATCTGCGCGACTCAAATTCTCCATGCGGGTCGTCAACGTACGTTTCCGCACAGGACAGTGTCCCGGCTGCGATGACCGCGCGCCCCGACTGTTCGAAATTAGCAGGCAGCGTGAGCGACAAGATCGGTCCTCCTCTGTCGGCCCAGATCCTGTAGTCGCCATCCGGGGAGGCGCCCTGGTTCTTTGAAAAGTAGACCGGGCGCTTTGAGTAGCGCGAGTCCCACAAGAACAGGCTCCTGAAGTGGGGGTAGTCTGAGTCCAGTTCGCGCGGGCAAGAGTCCAGCAAGACTGCTGCGGGCTTTGAGAACCAGCGATCCAGAATGATCCGAGTGGTGCCCATACCGAGAATGTGGTTCACAAGGGCAAGGCTATCCCGCTCTGTTGCTGCGAATGAGAGCACGTCTGTCATTTCACCTCTTCGAAGTGGCACGAGACACGCCTTGATTCAGCGTCTGCGGTCTCCCGACACTCTAACCTGTCGCGAGAGCTCGGCACCACGCGGGCGAAACGCTCATGCTGGAGTGCTGTTTGCCGATCGCTCCTCGCTGAATCGCAATGTTCAGAGGCCGAAACCTCGCTCCGCTGGCGAAAAGCACGGCCCCCGATCCATCCGGGGGCCGTGCCGAGGCCGAGCTCGCTACTCTCTGAAAAAAGTAATCCCTAAGGACGCCGTCGTATCTGCCGGACCGCATGCAGCACTTCTTGAAACCGCCTCCTCGAGCCGCACGGGCAGAGATCGTTCCGGCCGAGCTTCTCGACGAGTTCCTTGTCGCCGTGAACCACCCGCCGGCCGCGTTTCACGTGGGTCTCCGAAGGGAACCCTCTGCGGCGCTTACTGGTGGGCTCGCGGAAAGCACCTTTCGTCGTCGTTCTGGTGGTGCGCCATACGTGCCTCCTTTGGGTCTGAGAATCGAAAGTGCGTGGACCCGGATGTGCGTCGACTTGATCGTCGAGGAGGGCCCCGGGGTTCATGGCAACTCTCCGAATCGAGCATCGCGTCATTGACGGTCCGCGCGATGAGCCCGGCGTTAACAGTCCGCCCGTTGATCCTGCTCGTGCCGAGGGTTACGCTCCGACGAACACTTCGCCGCCCTTCCCTGGAGCGTCCATGCGCCCTCTTGCCGTCGCCGTCTTCCTTTCGATTGCGGCCGTCCCCGCGGCCGGAGACGAGCTTCAGGACGCGCTCGGGGACTTCCTGTCGGGCGACCCGAAGCGGGTTGAGTCGGCGGAAGCGAGCCTGCTGAACTCGGACGCGGAGGCGGTGCTGGCCGCCATCGCGAAATCCGGGGCGGACAGGAAACTTCTCGACCCGCTCGCCGGCAAGGTCAGGGCTGCCGCGATCCCGCGGTGGATTGCAGCCCTCGGGTCCGAGTCTCCCGCACTGCGCGAAGGAGCGGAGCGGCAGTTGATCGATTCAGGCGAGATGGCGCTCGAGCCTTGCGCGAAGGCGCTCTCGACGGAGAAGGACCCGGAGGCTCGTGCCCGGCTCGTCTCAATCACTTCGGAAATCCGTGAGATCCTCTCGCTGGGTGAACCGGCCAGGACTGTGGAGGAGGCCTACCGGCGATTCCTGACCGCGGACTTTACGGGGGACGGCAGGAGTTTCTGGTGTGTTCTGTCCCGAACGGCTCGCCGGAATCGGAAGGCTTCTGAAACGGCTGAGATGGAGCAATTGCGTGCGCTTCCAGACGACAAGGTTGAGACGCTGGCAAGGGAACGCTACGGCGTCGGCGCGTCGGAGTTCCGGAAGATGACGGTTGAGCAAGCGGTCATCGCGAGAATGACGTCGCGCAGGCACGTGGAGATGCCCGAGAAGATGAAGGCCGCGAAGCTGGCGAGCATTGAGATTCGGGACGGCAAGGCATTCTGCGAGGTCGAGCCGATCGACGACGAGCTCATCGAACTCAAACCCTACGTGGTATTCGTGATGGAGGACGGCGGCTGGAAATACGATGACGACGAGACGAGCGCCTGGGATCGGGAGCATCAGGAGAAACGGTAGTCGGAGGTCCGGGTGCCGGATGCCATGCTTCAAGGTCGTATGAACCCGCGAGGGAGCCCGGCCCCATGCGCCAGTTCGACCTCCACGCCCCCGCCTACGACGCGATCCGGCGGAAGATCGTCTACCCCGAGGCGCTCTACCAGCGCCTGTCGGCGGCCTGCCGCGGCCACGCGGCGGCGCTGGACATCGGGTGCGGCAACGGCGTCTCGACCGTTCGGCTCACGCCGTACTTCGCGCATGTCGAGGGGGTGGACCTCGGCGAGAACCTCATCGCGATCGCACGGGCGAACCACCCCGGGATCCCGTTCCGCGTCTCGCCCGCCGAAACCCTGACCGCCGACCGCCGCTTCGACCTCGTGACGTGCGCGACGGCGTTCTACTGGATGGATCGGGAAGCGGTTCTCGGGCGGTGCGCGGACGTGCTGGTGGCCGGGGGAGTGTTCTGCGCGTACCGGTACGACTTCCCGGTGGTGGACGGGCCGGCGCGCGGTGTGATCGAGGAAGAGCTGGCGGTGCGCTGGGCGCGGCACCGCGATCCGCGGCTGGTCGCGACGGACGACACGCTCGAGCTGATGGCGCGCTCGCCGCGATTCGTGGAGGCCGAACGGTTCGTCGTGCCGAACACGCTCGAGCTGACGCCGAAGGAACTCGCCCTCTTTTTCCTGAGCACGAGCTACGTCACGCGTTACCAGGACGCCGAAGCGGGCCCCGGGTACGCCGCGGACTTCACGCGCCGCGTCTGCGCCGCCGACCCGCGCGCGGCCGTGGCCGTGAACTTCGACATCCACGGGTTCCAGGCCCGGACCGCCGGCGAATCGCGGGCTTGAATCACTCCGCGGTGGTTTGCCTCATCGCTTCTGGCCGACCGCCCGGATTACCAGGAGCGCCGCTCCCGCGACCAGCGCGAGATCGATCCACACCCCAAGTTGCAGCGCACCGAAGATGCCGTAGAACAGCCCGGCCGCGGCGAGCGTGAGCGCCCATGCCCTCGACCGCAGGCCGTCGCCGACAAGCGCGAATCCGATGACGAGCGACAGCGTCGGGCAGGGAATGAGCCCGACCGGCGCCGTCCACAGCAGGGCGATCCCGGTCCCCGCTTCAAGAAAGTGCGGGTAGCACAGGCCGAAAACGACGAGGCCGGCGCCGCAGAGGGCGCTCCATGCCGGTGCGCGCTGCACGGGTTCGCAGGGGAGCCGCCATCCGAGAGACAGAAGCGCGATGGCCACGGTGCCGAGGACCGTTCCGTTGAACGGGTTGGCGAATGCCCAGGCGAACGCCGCGGCGCTGAGGAGCGGGAGCGAGAGCATGGCGGCGGCGCCACGCCGGGTCGGGCGCCTGCCGGCGAGCAGGGCGAGGATCGCGACGGCGGCAATCGCGTGCCACGCGATCGCCGCGGGACGTGCGGCGCGGCTGATCGTCGTCAGGCCTTCCAGGATGTATTCCGCGTCCGGCACGCGAATTCCCTCCGTGATGGCCGCTTGTTGACCGCCCCGGCGCTTCGATATCATCCCTCCATTGCCCGTCACTTGTCCGCCATGTTTCGCATTTCCCCGGGAGGGATTTCGCATGCGTTCTCTCGCGTTGTTCGCATTTCTGGCGTTTCCGCTGGTCGCGCGCGCCGAGGAAGAGGCGGAGAAGGTCTACCGGGTGGCCAACCCGAGCGTCGTGGCGCTGGAGAATCCGGAAGAGAGCGGCACGGGGATCATCATCAGCGAGGGCGGGCTGATCCTGACGAACGCGCACGTGCTGAGTTCGCCGCTGAAGTACCGCGTGCTGGTGGACGTGGGGACGGACAAGGCGAAGAAGACGGTGGTGTTCGCCAACCCGAAGGTGGTCGGGTTTCACCCGGACTACGACCTGGCGCTGCTGCGCATCAACCCGGCGGAGCAGAACGTCAAGCTGACGCCCGCCAAGATCCTGCGCGCGAAGGCCGGCCCGGGCAAACGCGTGTATGCGATCGGGAACCCGGCGGTTTCCGGGATCACGCTGACGAAATCCATCACCGACGGGATGCTCAGCGCCTCGGACCGCGACCTCGACGGGCTCAAGTACTACCAGTTCTCCGCGCAGATCAACCCCGGGAACTCCGGCGGCCCGCTTCTCGACAAGGACGCCAATGTCCTCGGCCTCGTCACCTTCAAGCTCACCGACATGGAAGGCGTGGGCTTCGCCATCCCGCTTCACGACTTCGACGCCTCCAAGTTCCTCCCGGCGCAGAAAACGAAGGACCCGAAAGTCGCGCACGAGCTCTGCGTCAAGGCGGAGGAGTACTACGGGCTCTCCCGGAAATACGTCGCCCGCGAGGGAAAGAACAGCGAGAACGCCATGACGTGCCGCGCCATCGCGCTGTACCTATGGCGGGAAGCGCTTCGGTACGACCCCGAGAACGGCGGGATCTGGCACAACGTGGGGATCGCGTGGGGGAGCCTGGAGGAGCCGAAGATTTCCACGGCGTACCTGGTGAGGGCGCACATGGTGCGGCCGTGGGAGGGAGGGGAGTGCCTGACGTCGTTCGAGCTGGGGATGTGCCTGATCAAGGACGGCCAGAAGCCGGCGGGGATTCTGGCGCTGAAGGAGGGCACGCTGAAGTACCCGTACGGCGCGTACCTGTCTTGGCGAAACATGGGCGTCACCCACGCGATGGACGGGAACTGGGAGGAGGCGGCCTACTGCGGCGCGTGCGCGCTCCGGTGCACCGGCGCGGACCGGGCGACGACGCAGCCGCTGATCGACGACGCGCGCAAGGCGCTCAAGGGAGACGCGCTGAAGAAGTTGGAAGACCGGCTGCTCCAGGTGGACGAGGACCTCAAGAAGCTCCAGGAAACCGCCACCGCCGCGCAGAAGGCCGGGAAGCGCTTCCTGATCCCGGAATTCGAGAAGTGGCTGAAGGACTACGAGAATTCGAACGGGATGCCCACCGACGTAGCGGGAGCCGGCAAGCCCGAGGTGCCGGCGGCGCCGGCGGATCCCCCCGCGACGCCGCCTCCGGCGGAGGACGCCGCGGCGAAGTGGATCCAGTCGAAGCTGAACATGGCGAAGAGTTTCGACAAGAACGGGATGAGGGAGAAGGCGATCGGCGTGCTGGAGGAGGTCATGGACAAGTATCCGGACCATGTGGAGTCAAAGGAGGCGAAACGGCTGCTGGAGAAGTGGAAGGCGAAGTAGGCCGGCGTCAGGGCCGGTCGAGCGCGTCGAGGTACATCTCCTCGACCTTCGCCCGCGCCCACGGCGTCCGTCGCAGGAACCTGAGGCTCGAGCTGACGCTCGGGTTCTCGGTGAAGCACCGGATGCGGACGCGGCGCCCGAGGCGCTCCCAGCCGAAGCGCTCGACGAGCTCGGTGAGCATGCGCTCGAGGGTGATGCCGTGAAGCGGGTTGTTGGGCTGGCGCTGCGGGGAGCCCGCGGTCACTTGACGGGCCCTTCCTTGGGCTTGACCGCGACGACGATCGCGTTCTTCGGGTCGTAGTACTTCGCGAACGTTTCCTTCACCTGTTTCGCGGTGAGTGCCTGGAACGCCGCGGGGGAGCCGACGATGTCGTCGAGATTCACGCCGTGGTAGGTCGGCAGGTCGAGGACGCCGGACCAGAACGCGGGGTCCTTGAACTGCTCGTCGAACGTATTGGCGACCTGCTTTTTCGCCGTGTCCATCTCCTCGTCGGTCGGGCCGTTCTTCGCGAACTCGGCGTACATCGACGCGAGGAGGTCGACCAGCGGCTGCGTCTTCCCCGGCTCCGTCGGCGCGCTCGCCGAGAAAACGCCGAACCCCGGGAACGTCGTCGCGGCGCGCGACGAGGCCCCGATGCTGTAGACGAGCTGCGCCTTTTCGCGGACCTCCGCGTTCATCCGCGACGACATCACGCGCGCCGCCATCGTCATCGCCCGCGCGTCCGCCAGGTTCGACGCGTCCGCCCCGTAGAACCCCGACATCACGAACGCCTGCTTCGTCGGCGTCTCGATCTCCGCCTCGAACGTCCGCGGCCCCGCGGGGCGCTTCAGCGTCCGCAGCGCCTTGTACGTCTCCGGCCCGACGCGCGGCCTCTCGGGAAGCGCCGCGAGGTAATGCGCCGCGAGCTCCATCGCGCGCTCCTTCGGCAGGTCGCCGACGATCGCGATCTCGATCGGGCTTTCCTTGATCAGTTTTTCCAGCCACGCCTGCGCCGCCGCCAGCGTCAGCTTGTCGATCTGCTCGACGGTGACGGATTTCGTGCGCGGCTCGTCGTCGGGGTAGAGCAGGGAAGCGGCCATGCGGGCGCCGAGCCCGGCCGGGGTCTTCATCGACTCCTCGATCATCTGCTTCGTCGTCGTCCGGAACTGCCCGAACGCCGCTTCCTCGATGCGCGGCTCCGTGAGGAGGAGATACGCGAGCTGGAACCCGGTCTCGAGGTCCTCGGGGCTCCCCGAGATCGTGAGCGTGACGTTGCCCCCGCCGCTCCCGCCGCCGCCCCCGCGGCGGCCTCTTCCGCGCCCGCCGCCGCCGCCGGTCCCGACGTCGACCTTCTTGCCGGTCAGGAGTTCGCGGATGTCCGTCGAGGTCAGCCCTTTCGTCGCCGGCCGGCCGAACGCCTGCTGCGCGGCGAGCGTGATGCCGCGCGTCCCGGCGGATTCGAGCAGCTCCGGGCCGACGAGCGTGATCGTGACCGTGACGTCGTTCTTGCGGTCGTCCATGAAGCGGTAGTGCAGGCGCGCGCCGTTCCCGAGCCACGCCGACGTGACCTTGCTTGCCGCGTGCTCCTCGAGCTCGCCGACGGTCCCCGCCTTGGGGAGCTCGGCCATGAGCTTCGTCGCGTGCGCGACTTCCTCGTCCTTCGTCGGCTTCACCGCGAGCGCCGCCACGCCGATGTCCAGCAACTGCGCCTCCGTCGGCACGCCCGGACCGGCCGGCAGCACCGCGATGAACGCCACTGCCTTCGGCTCGAACTCGGCGGCGAAGCGCATCGTGACCTCGTCCGACGTGATCGTCGGGAGGAGCTGGTTGAGCAGGTCGAGGCGCTGCTTCGGCGACATCACGGGCTCGCCCGAGGTGACCGAGGCGTTCATGCGCTGCACGAACGCGGCGGCCGGCGCGGTGGCCTGCGTTTCCACGGCGCGCTCGGCGCCGGAAACGAGCTGCTTCTTCACGTCGTCCAGCTCGCGGGCCGTGAAGCCGAAGGCGCGGGCGCGCTGCAGTTCGAGCGCGAGCTCCTCCAGCGCGGGCTTCCACTTGCCGCCCGCGGCCCTTCCCACGACCTCGGTGCTGTACAGCGTCGTCGCGTCGTTCCCGGCGGAGACGCGGCCGCTCATGTAGCTTGTCCCGCCGGCGGACGCCTTCGCGTCGAGGCGGCGGTTCAGGGCGCCGATGCCGAGCTCCAGCACGAGGTCGTCGCGCCACATCGCAACCGTGGTCGTCGGCGGCCGCGCCGGCTCCAGGTGGACGATCTGGATGTCCTCCGAGGCCTGCTCCGCGTCGCTCGTCACGATGGCGAAGTGCTTGTCGTACGCCTTCACGCCCGACGGCTGCCCCGCCGGCCGCGGCTTCTTGGGCGCCACCCCGAACCGGTCCGAGATCGCCTTGATCACGTCCTTCGGGTCCGTGTCCGCCACCACCATCACCGTCGCGTTCGACGCCGTGTACCACTTCCCGTAGTAGTCCTTGAAGTCCGCCTGCTTCACGCCCTTGATCGTCTCCTCCGTCCCGATCGTGTCGCGCTGCCCGAACAGCGATCCCGGCGAGAGGTTCTTGAGCAGGTAATCGCTCGTCCGCTGCCGCGCCGACAGCCCGCGGCGGCGCTCTTCGAGGATGATCTGCCGCTCCGAGTCGATTTCCTCGGGGGTGAGGGAGAGGCGGAAGAGGACGTCGGCGAAGAACAGCATGCCCTTGTCGAGCGTCTCGGGCTTCGCGTCGGGGAGCGAGAGCTGGAACGTCGTCTGCTCCATGTTGGTGAACGCGTTCTGGTCGCGCCCGAACGTCATGCCGAGTGACTGGAAGAACGGGATGAGCGAGCCGGGCTTGAAGTTCTCGGACCCGTTGAACGCCATGTGCTCGAGGTAGTGCGCGATGCCGCGCTGCGCGTCGGTTTCGTTCAGCGACCCCGTTCCCATGTGCATCCACACCGTCGCGCGCCCCGGAGGCACGGCGTGGCGCCGCACCATGTACGTCAGGCCGTTGTCCAGCGTCCCCGTGACGATCTCCGGGTCGGTGGGGAGGGGCTTGTCGTCGGCGCCGGCGAACGGCGCGCTCGAGAGTAGGGCGGCGGCGAGGAACAGGGCGTGGCGGGTGGAGAAGGGCATGGACTGCTCCTTGGGAGAGGCTGATGGAATGAGGGCGGGCAGTTTACCAAGGAAGGGGACCTTGGTTCCGGGAGCGCGGCATCACGTCCGCAATCCTTGCCGTTCTCCGTGCCGGTCCGTGCTTTTCCGTGCTCTCCGTGTCACGCCGTTTCTCGCCCGAAGGAGAACGACATGGCACGGAGAGCACGGAAAGGCACGGACAAAAACGGCTGATGGCCGGAGGAGTACGGCTACTCCTGCAGTGCGCTCCATCGCTCGAACGCCGTCGTGATTTCCTTCTCCACCTCCGCCAGCCGGGCCTGCGTGCCGTCCCGCTTGTCCTTCGGCCCCGTCCAGAATGCGGCATCCTCCATCGCCGTGTGCAGGTCGCGCTTTTCCTTCTCCAGCGCGTCGATCTTCTTCTCCAGCCGCTCGACCTCGCGGCGGTCGCGCACGGCGGCGCGATGGTCCGAGACGGTCTTCGACGCGGCGGCCGCGGGGCGCACGGGGGCGTTTTCCGCGGCGCGCGTCCGGTCCCACTCACTCCAGCCGCCGACAACTTCGCGGACCCCCCCCTTCCCGTCGAACACGACCAGCCCCGTGACGACCTGGTCGAGGAAGTCGCGGTCGTGGCTGACGACGAGGACGGTGCCGGGGTAGGTGAGAAGCGCGTCCTCGAGGACGTCGAGCGTTTCGGCGTCGAGGTCGTTCGTGGGCTCGTCGAGGACCAGGAGGTTGCTCGGCCGCGCGAACAGCCTTGCGAGCAGCAGCCGGGCGCGCTCGCCGCCGGACAGGACGGCGACGCGCTGCCGCGTGCGGTCGGACTCGAACAGGAAGTCGCCGAGGTAGCCGATGACGTGGCGCGTGCGGTCGCCGATCGTCACGACGCTCGCGCCGTCGGTCACGGCCTCCTGCACGGTCGCGTCGGGGTTCAGCGATGCGTTGAGCGGGTCGAACCAGATCGGCTCCAGGTTGCTCCCGCGGCGCACCGTGCCCGCGATCGGCGGCAAGTCGCCCAGCAGCGTGCGGACGAGCGTCGTCTTGCCGCTCCCGTTCGGCCCCACGAATCCGAGCCGGTCGCCGCGCGTCACCGTCAGGTCCAGGCCGCGCACCACCGCCGTCGCGCCGTGCCCCGCCGTCAGCCCCTTCGCCTCAAACACGATGTGCCCCGAGCGGTCCGCCTCCGCGATCCCCAGCTTCACCGAGCCCGTCCGGTCGCGGCGGTCGCGCCGGTCCTGCCGAAGCTTCTCCAACTCCGCGATCCGCGCGTAGTTCCGGTTGCGCTGCGCCTTCAGCCCCTTCCGCACCCAGACCTCTTCCTTCGCCAGCTTCTTGTCCGCCTTCGCGCGCCGCTGCTCCTCGTCCGACTCGCGCTCCTCCTGCCGCCGCAGGTAATTCTCGTAGTCGCCGGGCCACGACGTGAGCTGCCCGCGGTCCAGCTCCAGGATCCGCGTCGCCATCCGCCGCAGGAACGCCCGGTCGTGCGTCACGAACATCGTCGCGCCCTTGCGCTCCAGCAGGTGCGCCTCGAGCCACTGGATGCTCCCGATGTCGAGGTGGTTCGTGGGCTCGTCGAGCAGGAGCAGGTCCGGATTCGCGGCGATCGCTCGCGCGAGCAGCACGCGGCGCGACAGCCCCGCCGAGAGCCCCGCCACGTCCGCGTCCGGGTCGAGCCGCAGCCCCTCGAACAGCCGCGCCAGCCGCTCCTTCGTGCGCCACTCCTCTTCGCCCCTCGGCACGTCCGCCGCCACCGTGTCGCGCACCGTCCCTTTCATCCCCCGCGGCACCTCCTGCGGCAGCCGCCCGATCGTCAGCCCCTGCCGCCGCGCCACCAGCCCCGACTCCGCTTCCAGCACCCCCGCCAGCAGCCCCATCAGCGTCGACTTGCCCGAGGCATTCCGCCCGAGCAGCCCGATCCGCTCGCCCTCCTCGACCTGCAGCGACACGCCGTCGAGCAGGCGCGGGCCGCCGTGGGTTAGGTTGACGTTGGTGAGGCTGAGGAGGGCCATGGAAGGCGGGGAAACCTAACCCGCGGGAGGGCGCGGGTCAAAGGCTGCGTCGGCGCTTCATTAAATTCCGCTGAACGGCCTTCTTCCCGAAACCCTTGCCCGCGCGCGCAGGCGCGTGATCCCATTCCCGGCGTCACGCCACACGTCCCATCGGGGAGCCACCCATCATGGGCACTTCATCCGCCGCCTTACCCCGCTGGTGCCGCTGGCTCCGCCGCATCCTCATCGGGCTGGCGGTCGCCCTGGTGCTCATCCAGGCCGTCCCGTACGGGCACAACCACGCGAACCCGCCGGTCGTCAAGGAGCCTGCCTGGGACGCGCCCGCGACGCGCGCGCTGGCCGTCCGCGCCTGCTTCGACTGCCATTCGAACGAATCGCGCTGGCCCTGGTATTCGCACGTCGCCCCCGTGTCGTGGTTCGTGGTCGAGCACGTGGAAGACGGGCGAAAACACCTCAACTTCTCGGAGTTCCAGCGCACGCAGAAGCACGCGAGGGAAGCGTCCGAGGAAGTCGAAGACGGCGAAATGCCGCTCACGGAGTACGTGTGGCTTCATCCCGAGGCGCGGCTGAGCGAGGCCGAGCGCGCGGAGCTGCTCAAGGGGCTGCGCGCCACGTTCGGCGCTTCGGAAAAGAAAGGGAAGCGGAGCAAGGGCGACTGAACTCCTTGCGGCGAGAGCGCCGGCAGCTAGGCTTGCGGGCAACTCGAATCCGGGGACTTCCGATGCCCAAGGCCCGCGACGTCCGCCTCACGCTCTGGCTCCGCGCCAAACCCGCGCAGGTCTGGGCCGCGCTCACCGACGGCCGGCAGCTCGCGCGCTGGTACACGACCGCGCACGGCCACGAGCTGCGCAAGGGCGGCAACTGGGCGTTCCGCGAAGGGAAGTCCACCGGCCGCGTGCTCGAGCTGAAGCGCCACGCGCGCTTCGTGCACTCGCAGAAGGACGACCCGGACTACCCGACGATGAAGCTCGAGTACGACATCAAGCCCTGGGGAAAGGACTCCGTGCTCAAGATCCGGCACTCGGGATTCGGCGGGAACGCGTTTGTGCTGAAGTGCTGGACCGGGATCTGGCCGTTCCTCGGCAATCAGCTCAAGACGCTGCTCGAGACCGGGAAGCCGCTTCGCGAGGGAAGCTGGTCGTAGGGGCGACCGGCCGCTAGTCGAACACCCGCGTCGAAACGCTGTCGCCCTTGCGCGGAGGCTCTTTGCGGAAGTCCAGGATCTCGCGGCAGAGGGCGAATCCGCGGCGAGCCGAGGTCACCACCACCTTCGAGACGTACCGCTCGCCGCGATAGACGGTGAATTTCATCCCCGCCACGGCCTTCCGCTCCGATCCGGCCGAGATGACGACCAGCGAGTTTCGCCTGCCCAGGAACAGGATCTCGCCGTCGATTTTCGGCTCGACGGCGAGGTCGCCGATGTTCGGTGTCGGTCCGCGCAGGTAGCTCACAGGCTCCGTCGCAGGCTCTTCCGGGGGCGCCGCCGTGGCCAGCCGGTCCATGCGGTCCCCCATGCCATCCAGCACTCGCTCCAGGCGCCGGCGCGCATCCTCCAGATCCGACTCCAGGCGCTCCCTGTCCCCGGGTTCCGCCTTGATGCGCGACTCCAGGGCCGACATCGCCATCATCGACTCCTCGGCTTCGCGCTCGAGCTCCACGAGCTCCTCCCGCTCGATCGCCCGCAGCACCCGCAGCAACCGTCCTTCGACCTCCGCATCGTCCTCGATCGCCAGCTTCTCCCGGACGAACGCCGCCGCCGCCACTCCTGCGTCCAGCATCCGCTCCGTCGCCGCTTCCCGCACCGTCGGCGCTTCGTCGCCGAGCCGCGCGTAGTCGGCTTCCAGCCGGGCGCGCAGACCCGCTTCCCCGGCGATGGAGAGGGAAGCGAGGACGGAGGCAAACAGGATGAGGGGCGGACGGAGCATGTGTGAAGCGTAGCAGACGGGGCGGGTCCTATTTCTTCTCCCTCGCCACGGCTTCTAGAAATCCCTTCATCTCCTCGTTCCGGAAGTCGTGCCCGACACCGCTTCCGCCGATGCGGATGAGGAGGCCGTCGCTGGTGGAGGAGACGACGGCGTCGTGCCTTTCCTTGCCGTCGTCGAGGATGAGGCGGGTGATCCAGCCGCCCTTGGGGTGGTTGGGGGAGGCGTAGGTGGACGCGTTCAGGAGGGCGACGAGCCGCTCGATTTTCGCGCGGTCGGTGACGCGGATGGATTCGTGGCTGAGGTCGGCGGTCGAGGGCTGTCCCAGGACGGGGACGAGCTCGAAGGCGACGATGCGCGAGGCGTCGGCGTTGCGGACGGCGGCGACGTCGGCGGGCGGGCCGAAGACGAGGACGCGGCCCGTGAAGATCACGAGGAAGGCGCCGGCGACGATGAAGAACCAGCACGCCGGCCGCGCCTTCGGGTTCTTCTCGCGGAAAATCCCGAGGACCCCGGCGGCGATGCAGACGAAGCCGATCCAGAACAGCGGGTGGACGGTGTGCAGGAACATCACTTGGTCTCCTTCAGAAGGTCTTCGATCAACGGCGCCCACTCGGATGTCTGCAGCCGCCCGAGCTCCATCTCGCCGAAACGGCTGCAGCCCGGGTTGAGACAGATGACCCAGAACTCATTCGGCACGGCCGAGTCCCGCCCGACGCGGTAGCGGTACGCGTTGCCGCGGAATTCGAACGAGACCGTCACCGGCTCCACGGGATGGCTGTGGTGCGCGGCGATGCCCTTCGCCCCGGTCAGCAGGGTGAGGATCCGCGCCGCCGCCGCCGCGTCCGTGATCGGTCGGGTCGTGGCTCCCTTCGCGAGAATAACGTGCGCCGCTTCCGCGGGAACCACGTCCCGCAGTTCGCCGCGGAGCTGAGCCTTGTCCCAGGACGAGACCACGATCATGCCGACGATCCCGCCGGCCCCCAGGCACCACGAGGCGATCTGGATCGGCGTGGCCCCTCCGCGCGACTTGCGCCGCACGCAGGAGACCATGAACACCGCCATCCCGAGGAGGGTGATCGGCATGAACCAGAGGACGTTGTGGGGTTGATAGAGGGCGAGCATGGGAGTGGTCCCAACGAGTGTGCGATGCGTCGCGGTAAACGCAAAGCCCGTGCCCGCGCAAACCGCGCATCCCGGGTCCCGGGACACGCCGGGCGGACCGTCCTGCACGCGAACGTTTACGGTGACTCTTCGCAACGGGGACTTGACGCGGCCGGGCGGTCGGGACAATATATCGTTCCACGATATGAATACCCGCTCCCTCTCAACGCCCGATTACCGCGCCCTCGCGGAATTCCGCCACCGCCTCCGGCTCTTCCTCGACTTCAGCGAACGCGCGGCCCGCGCGGCCGGGCTGGAGCCGCGGCAGCACCAGCTGCTCCTCGCGATCCGCGGGCTGCCGGAACTCGAGCGGCCCACGATTCGCACCCTGTCCCGCCGCCTCGGCCTGCGGCACCACAGCGCCGTCGAGCTCGTCGACCGCGCCGCCCGCCGCGGGCTCGTCGTCCGCGAGCCCGGCGAAACCGACCGGCGCGAAGTGCTCGTCCGGGTCGCCCCCGCCGGGGAGCGGATGCTGGCCCGCCTGTCCGCGAGGCACCGCGCGGAACTCGTCTCCTCGCGGCCGAGGCTCGTGGGCGCCCTCGACGCGCTTCTCGAGGGCCTCGCGGCCCGGCCGGCGCGCCGCCGGGCGGCGGGGTCCCGCTGATGTCGAATCTCCTCGGGGGCAAGGACGGCCGGGCGCTCGGCGACTTCACCGCCACGCCGCGCCTGCTCGCCATCGCCCTGGCGGCCGTCGCCATCGGCGCCATCGCCTCCCTCGTCGCCGCCGGCCTCCTGTCCCTCATCGCCTTCTTCACCAACCTCTTCTTCTTCCACCGCCTCTCGACCGCCGCCGCTTCACCTGCGGACGCCACCCTCGGCGCCTGGACGGTCCTCGTCCCCGTCGCGGGGGCCCTCGTCATCGGCTTCATGGCCCGCTTCGGCTCCGAACGCATCCGCGGGCACGGGATTCCCGAGGCGCTGGAAGCGATCCTGATCCGCGGCAGCCGGGTGGAGCCGCGCGTGGCGCTTCTCAAGCCGCTCTCCGCCGCGATCTCGATCGGCTCGGGAGGGCCGTTCGGCGCGGAGGGGCCGATCATCATGACCGGCGGGGCCTTCGGCTCGATCATCGCGCAGTTCTTCCACCTGACCGGCGCGGAGCGGAAGACCCTGCTCGTCGCCGGTGCGGCCGCCGGGATGTCCGCGACGTTCAACGCGCCGGTCGCCGCCGCGCTCCTCGCCGTCGAACTGCTCCTCTTCGAGTGGAAACCCCGCAGCTTCGTTCCCGTCGCCCTCGCCTCCGCGACCGCCGCCCTCCTCAGGCCTTTCCTGCTCGGCGGCGGCGCCCTTTTCCCCGTGCCCCCGCACGCCGCGTTCGTCGGGCCCGCCGCCCTTCTCGACTGCGCGCTGGCCGGTGTCGCCGGCGGGGCGCTCGCGGCCGCCATGACCTGGTCAGTCTACGCCTCCGAGGACGCCTTCGCCCGCCTCCGCCTCCACTGGATGTGGTGGCCCGCCATCGGCGGCGTCGCCATCGGGCTCGGCGGGCTGCTCTGCCCGCGCGCCCTCGGCGTCGGCTACGAGAACATCGCGTCGCTCCTCGGCGGCGACATGCCCGCGCGCGGCACGCTCGTCCTGCTCCTCGTCAAGTGGACCATCTGGGCGATCGCCCTCGGCTCGGGGACCTCGGGAGGCGTCCTCGCCCCCCTCCTCACCATGGGCGCCGCCCTGGGCGGCCTCGAGGCCCACGTCTTCCCCGACGAAGGCCGCGGCTTCTGGGCCCTCGTCAGCATGGCCGCCATCCTCGGCGGCGCCATGCGCTCCCCCTTCACCGCCATCGTCTTCACACTCGAATTGACGCACGACGTCAACGCCCTTCTCCCCCTCCTCGTCGCCGTCTCCTGCGCCCATGCGTTCACGGTGCTGGTGCTGAAGCGTTCGATCCTGACGGAGAAGGTCGACCGGCGCGGGTTCCATGTCAGCCGCGAGTACTCGATCGACCCGCTCGAGGTGCTGCGGGTCCACGAGGTGATGACGGAGGGCTGCCGCGTGCTGGCGGGCGAGATGCCGGTCGGGGCGGCGCTGGCGTCGGTCACCGAGACGCACGAGGCCGAGTCGCAGTTGCTGTTCCCCGTGCTGGACGGTTCAAGCCGGATGGCGGGCGTCGTCACCCTTCGCGACCTGCGGCAGAGCTCGCGGGAAGCGGGCGCGCTGACCGTAGGCGGAGTGGCCCGGGCGCACGCCGTCACCGCCTCGCCTGACGATCCCCTCCGCCTCGTGGCGTACCGAATGGCCGAGTCGGGGGCGACGCGCCTCCCCGTGATCGACCCGGTGGAACCCGGGCGCGTGATCGGGATCGTCACGCTGAGCGACCTTCTCAAGGCGCGCGCCATGCACCTCGAGGAAGAGATGCGCAGGGAACGGAACTTCAGGCTGCCGTTCGGGAAGGCCGTGGAGCCGGGGGCGGAACCTGCGGTGCGGCGCGGGCGGGGGAAATCGAGACGTGGCTGAATCCGCGGTGTGGTACGCCCTCGGGTGCCTCGCCGGGGCCGCCTCCGCGGCCGCCTGGGCGCGGCTCACCGGCGAGCGAATCCCGGGGCTGGAGTGGCTGCCGGCGGTTCTCGGCGTGATGGAATCCGCCATCGTCATCACGCTCGTCGGGTGGACCGTCTCCGGTGCCCTGGCCTTCGCAGGGCTGTGGATCGCCGCGCGCGCCTTCGCCGGGTGGCGGCCGGCCGGCCATGCCGTGCACTCTTCTCGCGTCGCGGGAAGCGCGATCCCCGTGCTGCTGGCGCTCGTGTTCGGCTACCTCGTCCGCAAGTCGCTGGCCGCGTAGCCGGGTCCCCGGGACCCCTGTCTACGGCGCTCCGAGGAACACGACGTCCTTCACCTCGATCTTCGCGTCCTTCAGGATCTTCGTGACCTGCTCCAGCGTCGCCGATTCCTTCTCCTTGAACTTCAGCGTCAGCGCGGCCGCGCCTTCCTTCGACGCATCCACCGCGCACGACTCGAACCCCTTCAGCGCCGCGAATTCCTTGTCCAGCGCCGCCTTGGCCTCGTTGGAAATCGTCCCCGTGCGGAACACGACCGACGCGTCCACGCGCACCGCCGCGACGTCGAGCTTGTACTCCGTCCCCATGTCTTTCCCCATCCCCTTCGTCGCCGCCGCCAGCGCTTCCTGCACCTTTGACAGCTCCAGCGTCGCGTCGGGCTTCAGCGTCACGACCGCCCACTTCGTCTTGTCCTTCTCCTCCCACGCCACCTTCGCGACCGCTGCGAGCGGCTTCATCGTGTCCTCCACCGCCGAGTCGCAGCAGCCGCCCATGAGTCCCGTTATCGGCAGCCGCACGACGCGGGCAGGCTTGTCTTCGGCGGAGGCGGCGAGGGCGAGGGCGAAGGACGCGAGGCAGAGCGATTTGCACAGGCCGGTCTTCATGGGTTTCTCCTGGGATCCGTGGTTGTTGATCAGAACGGTTCGGGGGGCCGCACCATTCCCGCGAAGCGGCCTAAGGCGCGAGCGCGGACTTCAGCGCGGCCACCGCTTCCTCGTCTTCGCCGTCCTGCATCGTGCGGGGATCGAGCAGCACGCGGCCTTTCTGGACGCGCGCGAAGACCGGGGGCTCGCCGAGGCGCAGCTTGACGATGAGCGCGTCGGCGCCGGCGGGGCCGGGGTCGACGGCGACGACCTTCGTCTTGAGGTTCTGCCCGGGCGTCGAGCCGCCGCCGATCTGCGACTCCTCGTCCCAGACCTCCGCGCCGATCTTCGCCTTCTCGAGCGCCTTCGCCATCGCCTTCGCGCGCTTCTCCATCTCCGCGACGGGCGCCTTCATCATGCGAAGCGTCGGGACGTTCTCCTCGACGGTGTCGGGGTTGAGGTAGAGCCGCAGCGTGGCCTCGAGCGCGACGAGCTGGAGCTTGTCGGGGCGGACGGCGCGGAAGAGCGGGTGGCGGCGGCAGAGGGCGACGGCGTCGGTCTTGCCGGCGATCATGCCGGCCTGGGGGCCGCCGAGGAGCTTGTCGCCGGAGATGCACGCGAGGTCGGCGCCCTGCGCGACGGAGGCGGCGATCATCGGCTCGGGGTCGATGCCGTAGCGTGCGACGTCGAGGAGGGCGCCGGAGCCGATGTCGTCCATGACGCGCAGGTTGTGCTTCTTCGCGAGCGCGACGAGCTCCTCGAGCGACGGCTCCTCGACGAATCCGACCACCGCGAAATTCGAGCGGTGCACGCGCATCAGAAGCGCCGTGTCGGGGGTGATCGCCTTCTCGTAGTCCGCGATCCGCGTCTTGTTCGTCGTGCCCACCTCCACCATCCGGCACCCCGACTGCTTCATCACGTCCGGCACGCGGAACGCCCCGCCGATCTCGACGAGCTGCCCGCGCGACACGATGACTTCCTTCCCGGCCGCCAGCGCCGCGAGGCACAGCATCGTCGCCGCCGCGTTGTTGTTCACGACCGTCGCCGCCGGCGCGCCCGCCAGCCGCTCGACCAGCTTCGCGACGTGCCGCTCCCGGTGCGCTCGCTCCGACGTCTCCAGGTCCACCTCGAGCAGGTTGTACCCGCGGTTCTCCGCCACCAGCGCTTCCAGCGCCGCCTTTGGCAGCACCGCCCGCCCCAGCCCCGTGTGCAGGATGATCCCCGTCGCGTTGATCACGCGGCGAAGGCCCGGGCGGGAAGCGCCCTGCAGGACGGCCGCGGCGCGGGCGAGGATCGCGGGCGCGCTGACCGCGTCCTCGGAGACGCCGTTGGCGCCGGACTTGATCTGCGCGCGCAGGCCGTCGATCACGCCGCGGACGGCCTCCGTCACCAGTTCTCGGCCGTGCGATTGCGCGAGGGCGCCGGCTTCCTTCGACTCGAGCAGCGCGTTGACCTGCGGCAGTTTGCGGAGCAGGGACATGCGCCTCATTAAAGCACACGGAAGGCGCGCTGTCCGCGGCGCGCAGCGCCTCCCCTTAACCGTAACCTTTCCCTTTTCCTTAACCCTCGCGAGGCGAGCGCTTTTGGAAGGAGAACGGCCGATTAAGGAAAAGGGAAAGGTTACGGTTAAGGGAACCTGCTATTGCGAGACAGACGAATTCACCTTCGGCGTACGGGAATCGGTCTTCGCCGCCGCGTAGTCGTCATCCTCGAACGCCTCGTCGTCCCCGAACAGCTCCACCGGCTTGTACCCCGGCAGCTTCGACCGCTCCAGCTCGTCCGCAAACGCCTTGAGGATCGCTCCCGCCAGCTCCTCGCGCCCCGCCGCGTGGATCGGGTGCGCCACGTCCGCATACAGCTTCTGCCGCCCTTCCTCGATCACGATCTTCCGCTTCACAGGCAGCCGCCCGCCGCAGTCGTTGCAGAAACTCGCGCGCAGGTGGTTCTTGCCGCCGCACTTCGGGCACCGGTCCGTCAGCTTCCGCGACGGCATCGCCACGAACGGCCCCCGCGCCCCGTCGATGATCTTGATGTCCCGGATCACGATCGCTCCCTGGATCGTGATCGAGCAGAACGCGCGCAGCTTGTCGTTCGGCCGGCTGACAAGCTTGACCTTCACCTCGGTGATCTGCATGGTGTTACTTCCCTCCGGACGACGCGTTTCACGCTACCGAGCGCTGGATGCCGGTATGACGCGTCCAAGAAGGGAGAGCCGCGGGTCACCTGCGAGCTTCTCCGCCTCCGCGCGGGACGAAACCGGCATGTACACCGTCGATCCGCTTCCGGTCACCCTGGCACCGGAAGGCCCGGCCTGCTGAGCAGCGGCGAGGACACGCGCGAGGCGTGGCTCCGCGGCGAGCGCGGCAGACTCAAGGCGATTGAAAAGCCCTCCCTCAAGGGCCGTCGGCCACCCGGCGGGCAGTCGACTGAGGAGGATTTTAGGGGAGTGGCGGGGGGCGTTCAAGTCAAACGTGAAGCACCGGTAGACGTCGGCGGTGAGGGTGGAGAAGGGGGGGGCGAGGAGGGCGAAGTGGAGCGGCGGGTGCGGGGGGAGGGGCTGGACGATTTCGCCGCGGCCGGTGCAGAGGGCGGTGCCGCCCTCGAGGAAGAAATTGACGTCGGAGCCGAGGCGTGCGGCGAGGGCGTGGAGGGCGGGCTTGGAGAGGCCGAGGTCCCAGAGGCGGTCGAGGGCGAGAAGGGTCGCGGCCGCGTCCGCCGAACCGCCGCCGAGGCCGGCGCCGGAGGGGACGCGTTTTTCCAGGACGATGCGCGCCCCCGCCGATGTTTTGTTTTCGGAAGCGAGCAGGCGCGCGGCCTTGAGGACGATGTTGTCTTCGCCGGGCGGGGCGCCGGTGCCGCGGACTTCCAGCGCGATCCTGCTCGCAGGCTCGAAGGTCAGGGAGTCGCCGAGGTCGATCTCGTGGAAGACCGATTCCAGTTCGTGGTAGCCGTCGGGTCGCTTTCCGACGATCTCGAGGAAGAGGTTCAACTTGCTGGTGGCCGCGACCTGGACGCCGCGGGGGTCGCCGGTGAGGAGCATGAGGGAAGGCTAACCGGGAGGGGGAAAAACGGAAGGGGAAGGGGTGCAGGCGGGAAGGG
>CAZPWT010000061.1:0-45652 GCA_964590435.1 uncultured Planctomycetia bacterium | reverse complement strand
GGCCGAGGAAGACCGGATGCCGCAGGCCAAGAAGGCGCTGAAGGCCGGCCTCGAGACGCTGAACCCCGGGGACCGCTTCAACATCGTGCGGTTCTCGACGGAGGCGGTGAAGTGGAAGGACGCGCTGGTCGAGGTGAGCGCCGAGAACCTGGCCGACGCCGGGAAGTTCATCGACACGATCAAGGCGCGCGGCGGCACGAACATTTCCGACGCGATGACGATGGCGCTGGGGATGAACTCGGGCGACGCGAGCCGGCCGTACATGGTGATCTTCATGACGGACGGCGAGCCGACGCTGGGCGAGACCGACCCGGAGAAGATCGTGAAGTTCACGCGGGACGCCAACGGCAAGGCCGCGCGCATCTTCACGCTGGGCGTCGGGTTCGAGCTGAACGTGAACCTGCTCGACCGGATCGCCGAGGAAAACCGCGGGCTCCGCGAGTACATCACGCCGACGGAGAGCCTCGAGACGAAGATGGCCGGGTTCTACGAGAAGATCGGCGCGCCGGTGCTGAGCGACGTGAAGCTCGAGTTCGGCGGCGAAAGCGCCGAGATCTACGACATGTACCCGAAGCAGCTGTCCGACGTCTTCAAGGGCCAGCAGATCGCAGTCTTCGGCCGCTTCAAGGGCGAAGGCAGCCGCTCGATCAAGCTCAAGGGGACGGTCAACGGCAAGGCGCGCGAGTTCGTCTACGAGGCGAGCCTGCCGAAGGAGAACGCAAGCCACGACTCGATCCCCCGCCTCTGGGCGATCAGCAAGATCGGCCACCTGATGGACGCGATCCGTCTGAACGGCGAGAAGGACGAGCTCAAGAAGGAAATCGTCGCGCTGGCCAAGGAGTTCGGCGTGATGACGAAGTACACGTCCTGGCTCGTGCTGGAGGACAACGCCCGCCTGCGCCGCGAGACGGCCGGTGGCCGTCCGGGGCTGGCTCCCGCGGCTCCCGCCGACGGGGCCTGGAAGGGCGACGACCGGGACCACAACGAGGAGATGGAGAAGCTGGCGCTGGAAGGCCGGTCGGGGATGGGTGCAGGCGGCGGCGAGAACGGCGTCGCGGCGAGCAAGGACCTGCAGGAGATGCAGCACGGCAAAGCCCAGGACGCCCTGCTGTTCAAGCGCAAGTCGGGTTACGGCGCGGACAAGAAGAACCTGGAGTCCGATAATGGCGCGGTGAGCACGATCGGCGGCAAGACCTTCTACTGCGTCGACGGCGTGTGGATGGACCAGAAGTTCAAGATGGGCGGGGAGACGATGAAGGTCGAGTACCTGAGCGACGAGTACTTCAAGCTCCTCGCGGCGAACCCGGCGGCCGGCAAGTACTTCGCGCTCGGCGAGCACGTGATCGTGATGCTGGACGGGAAGGCGTGGGAAGTGACGCCGAAGAAAGTGACGGAGGAGCCGAAGAAGTAGAAGGGCAGTTCGGAGACGGGAGTTCGGAGATGAAAGCCGGGCGCGGGGAAACTCGCGCCCGGTTTTGTTTTGTAGGGGTGATGTCTGGTACGCAGATGAAATCAGATGGGGCAGAAACGTCGGCAGATACGGCAACGGCATTCAGAGACCTGGCCGTATCTGCTGACGTTTCTGCGAAATCTCATTTCATCTGCGTACCAGACTCTCTGCTCTGTCATGAATCCAGCGTTCGCCTGACCTCATCCCTCAACCTCACCGCCTCCGCCCAGTCCGTCCCGCGCGGCTTGACCGCTTCCCCCGCCACCACGCTTACCACGCCGCGCCGCGGCGCCCAGGTCTTGTCCCGGAGCACATCCCTGGTCCCGCGCATCACGACCGGCACGATCGCCGTCCCGGTCTGCGCCGCCGTCACGAACGCCCCCATCCTGAAGGGCAGCAGCCCCGGCTCGCGGCGAAACGTCCCCTCGGGGAAAATCACGAGCGACCGGCCGCCCCGCAGCGCCGCCGCCACCCCTTCCGTGTCCTGCACCGACTGCTCCGGGTCAAACCGCTCCACGAACACCGCGCCGACCCGCCGCAGCAGCGGCGCCAGCACCACGTTCCGCGCCAGCTCGCGCTTCACCACGAACCCGAACCGCGGCGGCAGCGCGGCGCTCAGCACGATCGCGTCGAGGTACGACTGGTGGTTCGGCGCGAGGATTACCGGGTCGGGCGGGAGGCGGTCGAGCCCGGACCTGCGCACCGGGATCGCGATCAACCGCAGCACGAGCCGCATCCAGAGGCGCAGCGTCGCGCGGCGGAACGCCAGCGTCGGGCCCAGGACCGTCGTGAGCCAGCAGGGGAGCGCCACGACGAGGAACACCCACCAGCTCCACGCCGCGTACAGCCGGGCTCCCGCGGCCCGGAAGAAGCGCCGCATTTCCGGCACCGCGGCCGCGAACACGATGTGGAGCATCTGCGCCGCGGCGCCCGGGGGCTCGCGGTGGAACGCGCCCTTCTCGTACAGCTCCCGCGCCGCGCCCCGCCGGATCTTGCCGCTCGGCGTCTTCGGGACCGTCCGCGGCGCGGCGAGGACGACCTCGTCGGGCGGGCCCTCGAGCAGCGGCGTCGCGGCCTCCGCGATCGCTTTCGACAGCGCCGCGCGCTCGTCCGTGCCCTTCAGCGCCGTCTCCGCGATCACCACCACCCGCTCCGTCCCGGTCTTGGGGTCGTGCACGCCGACGACCGCCACGCACCCGCGCCGCACCCCGGGAATCCCCGTCACCGCCTCCTCGATCTCCGTCGGGATGATGTTCCGGCCGCCCTTGATGATCAGGTCCTTCGCGCGCCCCGCCGGGAAGACCTCGCCGTCGGCGACGTACGCCAGGTCGCCCGTCTCCACCCAGTCGCCGTCGAACAGCTTCCGCGTCGCTTCCGCATTGCGGTAGTACCCTCCGGTCGCGCTGGGCCCGCGGAACTGAAGCCGGCCGTGCTCGCGTTCGCCGGCCTCGCGGCCGTGCTCGTCGACGATGCGGACCTCGAGGTTGGGAAGCGGCTTGCCGCACCCGACGAAGGTGAGGGCCGCGGGGTCGCCGGGCTCGGCGGGCGTGGCGCGGCGGCGGTGGAGGAAGTCGTCGCGGCGGACGCGGTCGACGCGCGGGCCGCGGCCGGGGGGCGGGAAGGTCACGCCGAGGCAGTTCTCGGCGAGGCCGTAGACGGGAGCCATCGCCTCGCGGCGGAAGCCCTGTTTCGCGAACCTCTCGATGAAGCGTTCCAGCGTGTCGGCGTGGACGGCCTCCGCGCCGTTGAACGCGAGGCGCCAGGGGGAGAGGTCGAGCCCGGCGACGTCGTGCTCCGGCAGTTTCGTGGCGCAGAGGTCGTACGCGAAGTTGGGGGCGGCGGAGATCGTGCCGCGTTCGCGCGACATCGTCTTGAGCCAGCGCGGTGGCCGCGCGAGGAAGAGCATCGGCGACATCAGGACGGCGCGCGCGCCGCTGTAGAGCGAGCCGAGCCAGGCGCCGATGAGGCCCATGTCGTGGTAGAGGGGCAGCCACGAAATAAATACATCGGTCGAGCCGATCCCGGACGCCTGCTGCATCGCGCGGATGTTGGCGAGGAGGTTCGCGTGCGACAGCGTCACGCCTTTCGGCGCCCCGGTGGACCCCGAGGTGTACTGCAGCAGCGCCGTGTCCCCGGGCCGGATCGGCGGCGTTTCCGGCGAAGCCCCGGCCACGCGGAGTTCGCCCGGCGTGACGACGTCCTTGAGCGACGGCGCGAGTGACTTCACCAGCGCCGCCGGCCTCTTCGCCTCCTCCGACGCGATCAGCATCGCCGCGAGGCAGGAATTCAGGATCCCGGCCTGCCGCTTCACGTGCTCCTCGATCTGCGTCGCCTTGGCGGGCGGATAGAGCGGGACGGGGATGCCGCCCGCGCGCAGAACGCCGAAGAACGACTGGAAGTACTCGCGGCAGGTCTGGAGCATGAGCGCGACGGGCTGGGCGGGCTGCAGGTCCCGCGCGCGCAGCCCCGCCGCGATCTCGCCGGCCTCGTCCCAGAGCTGGCCGTAGGCGATCGACTGCGTGTGGTCGCCTTCCTCGACGAGCGTGATGTGGACGCGGTCGCGGTGGTGGCGCGCGTACCACTCGAGCGCCTCGACCAGCGTCTTCGCCGCGACCGGCATCTCGGGGAGGCGTTCGGCGGGCGCGGCGGTGGAAGCGGCCGCGGTTTCGCCGGCGGGCCGTCCGGATTCGAGGGCGCGCAGCAGGTCGCGAAGCGTCTCCGCGCCCATCGCGGCGGATTCGGGGACCGCCGTGCGGAACGCCTTCTCGATGCGCAGGAGCAGCTCGACGCGGGCGAGCGAGTCGATGCCAAGGTCGTTCTGGAGCGAGCTGTCGAGCGTGAGCCCGCCGCGCTTGAAGCCGGGGCGGACCTCGGCGGCCAGTTCCTCGGCAAGGGCGAGGAGCTGCTCGGCAGTCGTGGGCGGGGGGGTGGCGGGGGCGATCATGGTTCCTGCTCGCCGCAGGTACGGCGAAGAACCGTTCCGTGTCTTTCCGTCCCTCCGTGCATTCCGTGTTCTGCCTTTTTTGTGCCGTTCGAAAAACGGCATAACACGGAATGCACGGAGGGACGGAAGGACACTGAATCGTTGTCAGCAAGCGAGCGAGAATTCCGGTCGCGCTCGGAAACCCTGGCCCCGTTCACTTGTCCTTCTTCGGCATCGCCGGGTTCAGGTCTCCGTCGAGTACGAACCCGTACCGCTTCCCCAGCTCCACCCGGAATCGCGCCACCCCGATCCGCTTTTCTTTCCCCTTGGGGGCCTCGATCGCGATGTCGATGTCGCCCGGAAACAATCCGATCTCCTTCGTCACCACCTTTCCCTGCCCGCCGGGCGCGGCCGGCAGCGGCACGTCGCGCGGCGCCAGCCCGGCAATGTGGATGACGATCGGATCCGGACCAGCGTTTCCGACGACAAGGCGGGGAAGCAGCGCGCCCGCCAGCGCTTCGTTCGGCGGCGTCTTGACCTGGATCGGCTTGTCTGTCGTCGAGAGCGCCTCGACGCGCTGGACCATCTTCAGCGCGACTCCCTTGGACGGCACCTCGAACAGCCCCGACCCGAGATCGGCCAGCGCCAGGCCCGCGCGCTCGCCCTCCGCCTTGTCCTTCGCCCGCGCCGCCGCCGAGGACAGCGCCTTCCATGAGGCCTTCCACGCCGGGACGTCTTCCGTCGATTCGGGGGTGATCAGGACGGCGCCCTGAAGCGCCTTGAGCGCCCCGGCGTTATCGCGCGCCGACTCGCAGGCCTTCGCCAGGGCCATCGCCGCGCCGCGGTCGTTCGGGTTGCGCTTCACGGCATCGGTGAGGTACGTCACCGCGCCGGCCGCATCGCCGGCCTTCAGGCAGCAGTCGCCCAGCAGCTCCAGCGCTTCCGCGCCTGCGCCGTTCTCAGCGGCTTTCTTGAGGATCGGGATCGCTTCCTTGAACTTGCCGGTCGCGGCCATCGCGCGGCCGAGCGGTTCGGCGGCCTCGACGGAGTCGGGGACGACCTTGCGGGCGTTTTCCAGCGCCGCGATCGCCTGCGGGTGCTTGCCGGCGTCCGCGAGCAGCTTGCCGCTGGCGAGATTCGCCTCGTAGTTCATCGGCGAGATCGCCAGCGCCTTGTCGATCGCGGCCTGTTTCAGCTTCGGGTCCGTCGCGCCCGCCGCTTCCAGGATCGCCGCCAGGAGGTCCTTGACGGTCCCCGTCGCCGGCGCCAGGCCGCGCGCAATCATCTCGCGCTGGATGAAGGACATGTCCTTCGTCCCGCCCGCGAATTTCACCGGCAGCGCCGCGAGGTCGGCGAGCACCTGCTTCGCCGCGGCCGTGTCGTTGGCGTCCAGCGCCGCTTCCAGCCGGTCGTACGCCTTCGTCGCGATCGCGAAGTTCTTCTCCTGCGGTTCCTTCATGCCCTTCGACCACGGCGCGTAGAGCGGATCGCCGACATAGACGCACATCCACGAATTGATGCGCGCGGCCATGGCGCAGGCCTCGCCCCACGTGTAACCCTTGAGCATCCGGTCGTAGACGATGTTCATGGCGGGGAAGCCGATCGTGAACGGCTCGTAGACCGTGCCCAGCGTGCACGTGATGCCGTGCGCCAGCAGCGGCCCCACCCACTGCGCCGTCGCGCTGCGGATCGTCCCCGCACTGAACGAGTGCAGGTGCGCGCCGATCGCGCCGACGTTGAACGTGTACGGCTTCGTCCCGTTGTACGTCCCCGTGTACCAGCCCCAGTAGAACATCGCGTCGGCGCAGGTCGAGACGTCGAGCAGGTCCGGCTTGTCGTCGTCCTTGTACGGGATCCCGTACTGGTCCCACACCAGCAGGCACGTCCGCATCTCGCAGTCCGTCGTCCCGTAACTCCCCCCGTCCTCCGCCAGCCCCCGCGTGTCGAGCCACGCAATCCCCTTCGGCCCGTACGTCTCCGCGTACACCGCCTTGTCCACCAGCGCCCGCGCGATCGCCGGCGTCGGCCCGTCCAGCCGCGACACCATCAGATACCGGTCGTCCCGCGTGATCCGCTTGTCCTTCCGGAACAGCTCGTTGTTCACCCACGCCTCGATCTCGTGGTCGGGCTGAAGCGCCAGCGCGAGCTCGGCGTCGACGCACGCGGAGTTCCCGAGGCCGCTCGGGTTCGCCTCGGGGTTCCGGTCGGACTTCTCGTTCTTGATCTTCACGGGCACGCCGTACGTCGGCACCACGAAGATCGCTTCCGTGAACTTGTCGAGGTGGCCGAGGAAGGGCCCCAGGATTTTCTCCGTGAAGACCGGCCAGGTGATTTCCTCTTCACGCGGAACGTTCAGGTGGAGGATGTTCGCCTCGGGGACCTTTCGGACTTCGCAGTAGTGCTTGCCGATGTCCACCGATTCGGGGACGGCGTCGTTGACGAGCACGACGACGGTTGTTGCGGGGTCGAAGGGGCGGTCGATGACGCCTGTTTCGGCGTGCGCGGCGAGGGCCGGGAGGATCGCGAAAATCAAGGCCAGCGTTCGCATGGGTTTCTCCGAGGGTCGGCGGATTATCGCATGCGTACGGCGGGTTGCCAGCGGCGAGCGGCCAGATGCCAGTGGCTAGGGTCCAGCGTGTGCGCGAGTGTCCCCGAAAGACTTGGGCGAATCAGCGCGTCGCGTTCGGCAGGGACTCAGAACTCGTTCCCGGATCAGGCCGAGGGTGGGATCCCGGAGGGTGGAGCAGTCTTCGCAGATCCTTGAGGCATGCTCCAGAGTCCACTCTTGCGCAAGTGGCGGAACTTCCGGAAGGAGAAGACCGCGCTGCCATCCTCACCGATCAATACACATCGCCAGCGCGAAATGGCATGGATCCCTGCTCCCATCAGCGACAGGGCGATCCAAACGGAGAACAGGAGCCAAAAGAACCAATGACTTCTGAGGCCACGGTCGTCATCTACGAAGATCCTTTTGGCCTCGATGAAGACAGGAACTCCTCCCCCGATACCGACCATCGCTGTCAGTGGCGCGGTCCACTTCCAGGCGAAGAGACAACGGCGGCAGAGAGGGATGCTGAGTTTCAGGTGCCGGCGCGTGAATTGGATCACGGCTGCGTTGACAATTCCAAGCATCGGGACGTTGACGGGGTCGTGGAAGAACCCGCATGTTTCGAAAGTGATACCGGAGCGGCTTCCACAGGTGCCACATTGACTCTCTGGCGCACCTGCGCCTGAGGGTATCACTAGCAAGTCTCCATGCCATGACATCCCATGGGGTCCGGTACCTCCAGACTCGTTCCCATTTTCCATTCTATTTTCGCTCCGGCTCCTTGAAGACGTCCGCCTTCTCCAGGAGTTCGTCGTTGGAGAGGTCGGTGGGGGGATTGGCGGGGTCCAGCGCTACGGCGATCAGGCGCGGGAGGTCCTTGAGGCGCGATTGGAGGCCGAAGCGTTTTGCGGCGGTGTCCTCGAAGCGGTCGGGCTCGGGCTTCTTGCGGGGGTCTTTCGGCTCGCGCTTCCGCTTCTCGTCGTCCTCGGCCTCGCGGCGTGCCTTGCGGTACTCGGCGGCGTAGTAGGCCGCGGCTTCGCGGCGCTGGGGGAGAGTGAGCATCCCGGTCAGCCACTCGCGGAGCGCGGAGGCCTGGGCGTTCTTCGCGGCGCCGCCGTCGAGGACGAAGGCGTGGGCTTTCGCGACCGCCTCGCGGAGGCCGGCGTTGTCGCGGTCGACCGCGGCCGCGACACGGCGGAAGTCGTCGAGCACGATCCCGACAGCGAGGTCGATGTCCCCCGCGCCCTCCGCCGCAAAGTAAGACGCCAGGATCCCGGCGTAGACCAGCGCCGCCTCGGCGTCCGGCGCCGTAGAGTCCCGCACCATCAGCCGCACGAAATCGTCGGCGCGCTCCGCCGCCTTGCGCAGCTCCTCGCCGTACGCCTTCGCCTGTTCGGCGTCCGTGAAGGACAGCCCGCCTGTGAGCTCGGCGAGGCAGCACGCGTCGAGCACCCAATTCCCGTCCACCTTGCGGGCGAGCGCGACGAATCCGGCTCCCGCCGCCGGGACCTTGCCGAAGAAGTGCACGCCGTTCCCGAGGATCCCGCCGGGACAGTCCAGCTCGCCCGACAGGCGCGCCTCGTAAGCGTCGTCATCCAGCAGCAGCGCCAGTGTCTCCCCGGGCTTCAGCCCTTCACCTTTGAAGACTCCCTCGACCGTCGCCTTCAGCCTGCCCTCCTCGCGGCCCGCGGCGCGCAGCCGCAGCACCGCATCCGAGGCCCGCAGGTCCGCACGGAATCCGCGGTACGAAGGGGCTTCCTCGGCCGAGACGGCAGCGGCGGTGAGCAGCACGGCCAGCAGCGGGAGTCTTCTCATGGGCGTCGAGTATAGTCGCCCCGCACCCCCATGTCCCCGCGCTCCCTCCGCAACCGCGTCGCCCTCGTCGGCGGGCTCGCCCTCGCCGCCGGGATCGGGATGTATTTCGTGAAGCGCATCCCGCAGGACCCCGAGTACCACAACTTCGCCGACCGCCGGGGGCTCTTCGGCATCCCGAATTTCGGGGACGTGATGTCGAACCTGCCGTTCTGCATCGTCGGCGCCGTTGCGCTGGCGTGGCTGGCGAGGAAAAACGAACGGATCGGCCCGGGGCGGGCGTTCCTGACGCGCGTCGAGTGGTGGGGCTGGACGGTCGTCTTCATCGGCGTGTTCTTCACCGGGATCGGTTCCGGCTACTACCACTGGGCCCCCGACACGATGACGCTCTTCTGGGACCGCCTCCCGATGACCGTCGCGTTCATGGGCCTTCTCGGCATCCAGGTCATGGAGCGCATCAGCGTGCGCGGCGGCTCGATGCTCATCGTCCCGTTCCTCGTCACCGGCTTCTCGAGCGTCGTCGCGTGGCGGCTCGGGGAAGGGCAGGGGACCGGCGATCTCCGGCTGTACGCGCTCGTCCAGTTCTACCCGATGGTCGCGATCCCGCTCATGCTCTGGCTGTTTCCCGCCCGCTACACCGGCGCCGCCGACCTGCTCGTCGCGTTCGGCTGGTACATGGCTGCCAAGGTCAACGAGGCCCTCGACCCGCGCATCTTCGCGTGGACCGGCCACGCGGTGAGCGGCCACACCCTCAAGCACCTCTGCGCCGCGATGGGCACCGCGTGGATGCTGCGGATGCTCATGAAGCGGCGGCCGATCGAGCGCGGTCAGGCCTCGGCGGACGAGGTCTCGCTCCCGGCCTGATCGGTGCCGGCCTCGTCCCACGCCGCCTGGACCGCAGCCGCGTTGGGCAGCCGCAGCCGCGTCACGCCCTCCGCGATCAGCACCACCGTGGCCTGCTTCCTTGCAATGAGCAGTTGTTTCAGCGCGATGAAGCCGGCGACAACGACCGCGATCGAGCCGAGCAGCGTCAGGAGGAGCCGGGAACCGTCGGCCCTGTTCGCGGCCGCATACATCGTTGCACCGATCGGCAGCCCGAACCCGACCAGCCACGTGTACAGGCTGATCATCAGCGTCGCGCGCTTCCACCCGGAAAGGCACTCCGGGCAGAGGGGACAGTTGATCCGGGAGCGGCGCTGCGCGATCACGAGGATGATCAAACCCGGGAGCAGTCCCAGCAGGAGCGCCAGCAGGGCGAGCGTCGGGACGTAGAAAAAATCTCGCCGGACGGAGCTGACATTGTCCCGGCGGGCGCAGACCAGGCAGGCATGGGCCGGGACCTCGGCTCCTTCGGGGACGACGAGCTGCCCGTGGTGCAGGGAAGCATTGCCGACGCGGGCGCTCCCGAGTCCCCTTCGGGCCGGCGCTGCCTTCGCGGGCGCCCCGGCGCCGCGACCCGGCGAACGGCGGAGCCCCCGGGCCGCCGGGGCGGGCGGAGGAGGCGCGGGAGGCGGAGGGGGAGGAGGAGCGGCAGCGGCGGGGACCCGGAAGCGCTGCCCGCACTTCTTGCAGGCCGCTTCTTTCCCTGCGTACTTCTCATCCAGCGAGTACTTCGCCCCGCACGAGCAGACGGCGGTCAGCATGGATTCCCCTCCCATTCAGATCTACCCCCGGCGGGCACGGAGATTCGTGGCGGCCCGTCGGCTCCCGCGGGGAATCCTACCGAATCGTCTGCACCCTATTACTCCATTTCCTCCAGCGTCCGCGGCCAGTCGCCCTTGAGCAGGCGCGACAGCGACCGGTCCGCGAGGATCCGCCCGCCTGTCTGGCACCGCGGGCAGTAGTTCGTCTCGTTGTCGGCCTTCACGATCCGCTGCACCGGCGCGCCGCAGGCGGGGCAGGGCTTGCGGAAGCGGCCGTGGACGGCCATCTGGTCGCGGAAGGCGGTGACGCCCTCGGGGAAGTCGCCGCCGGAGTCCGCGCGCAGGCGGTCGGTCCACTCGACCAGCGCGTGGCGCACGGCGTGGTGCAGGCGCTCGATGTCGGCGTCGGTCATTTTCGACGTGAGCAGGATCGGCGACAGGCGCGCTCGCCACAGGATCTCGTCCGAGTAGGCGTTCCCGATCCCCGCGAGCGTCGCCGGGTCCGTCAGCGCCCGCTTGAGCGTGCGGTTGTGGCGGCGAAGGGCCCCCGCGAATGCCTCACGGGTCGCGGTGAGCGGCTCGACGCCGCCCGGGTCGTGCGCGGCCAGCGCCGCCTCGCCGCGGACGGCGTGAAGCGACGCGCGCTTCTTCGTTCCCGCTTCGGTGAGCAGCAGCGTCCCTTCCGCGAAATCGAACGCCGCGAGACTGATTTTCCCGGCGACCTTTGAGCCCGCGGGTTTCCAGTGCAGGCGCCCCGCGATCATGAGGTGCAGGACGAGGAAAAGCCCTTCATCGAAACAGAACACGATCCGCTTTCCAATCCGTCGAAAGCCCTTCACGACCTTACCGCGGAACGCGTCGAGCGGCGGATCGACGCTTCGCAGCAGGAACGGCGACGCGAGGCGGACGCCGAGGAGGGGGCGGCCGGTGCAGCGGCGGTCGAGGTGTTCGAGGTAGATGGCGAGGTCGGGGAGCTCGGGCATGGTGGGCGGTAGTGTGGGGACCCGGAGGCGAAGCGGAAAGAGTCGGATTCGCGGGAACCGGGAGGGGGGCGCCGGCGTCCCAAGGGGATCACTCGCGGAGAATTCCCGATGCGCCCCCTTGTTCCCGTGCTGGCCCTGTTCCTGTCCGTGCCGCTGTTCGCCGAGGATGCCGGCGACGGCAAGGAACTCGACGTCGCCTCGCCCAACGGCGCCTGGAGCGCCCACGTCCGGCCCGCGCCGGGCATCGCTTCGCCGGTCAAGAACGCGGGGGCCTTGAGCATTTTCAAGGCGAAGGACGGGAAACCGGACGGCGCGGCGGTCTGGACGACCGAATTCGACGGGGCGGGGCGACTGGTCGGCGCGCTCTCGGATGACGGAAAACACTTCGCGGCGCTCGATCCCGCATACCGGCCGTTCGAGCCGATGGTCACCCTGTGGTCGTCGGCGGGGCGCGCGGCCCGGGCGCCGCTCGGGTGCGAATTCGCGTTTCCGCCGGCGGGAGTCCGGACGGCCGCGATGGACGCCTGGCTCGACACGGACCACACGGGGTTCGATGACGGCGGCCTGACCTTGCTCGTCACCGACATCGGCGGTCACAAGCGGTGGCTCGACGCCGCGAGTGGCCGGATTTGCGGATACGCCGGAGGCCCGCTTCGCGGCGCCCTCCAGGCCGACCGGCGCGTGGCCGCCATCGGCGAGTCCGTTACGTTCTCCTTCGGCCTGCTCAACGTCGGAACGAAGAACGCCACGACCTGGCACGCCGCGATCTGGCCCAATCACCGCGTCGTCCTCGAGGACGAAAGGGACCGCGAAGCGCCGCTCGCCGGCTTTGGCCAGACTGCGCGCCGGATCTTCGCTTCCGGCGGCCGCGACAAGAACGCCCAGTGGACCGTCAAGCCGGGGGAGTGGGACGACCAGCTCCGGTCCGACACCGTCGAGCGCCATTTCGCCGTGCAGAAACCCGGCCGCTACACGCTGAAGGTCGAGTACGTCGATGACTGCGATGGCGTTCCCGTGAAGGTCGTCTCCAATCCCGTGCAGATCGTCTATTTCAAGGACGCCCTTCCGTCCCCGATGGAGATCGGCGACCGGCTTTCGGATGCGGTGGCGGCGCGCGACCGGTCCCTTGTCGCGCCGCTCGTCAAGGCGGGCACGGTGACCGATGCCGAATGGGCCGCGCTGGCCGAAAGCGACGGCGTCGTCCCCTGGCGCGCCGTCGGGGCGCGGACGTTCGCGCCGGACGACGGCCCTGCCGTGATGTCCCGCGACGAAGCGAAGGCCTTCCGCATCGAGCTTGAGAAGTGCGAGGGCGGCTGGAGGATTGCCGGGTTTACGCCGGCGAAGTGACCTTCAGGGAAGTCGCGTGATCGCGTCGAGGTAGGTTTTCGAGGGCGTGCCCGGGAGCGTCGTGGCGCCGGTCACGCGTCGCTCGAAATCCGCCGCGTCGCCGTCGCACTCGACCGGGATGTGTTTTTTCGTGCCGGCGTGCTCGATTTCCACCGCGGGGCCGACGCCCTTGGGCGAGCCGTCGTTCGGGACGACCGCGAACCAGTTGACGGTCCAGACGTTGCCGGCGGCGTCCTTCAGCGTCTTTCCGGAGAGGGCTTTCATCGCGGATTGGCCGGCGGCGGAGGGGAGAGGACCGCGGTAGCCCGGGGGCTCGGGCTTGGGGGAGCAGGCGGCGAGGAGGAGCGGGAGGAGAAGGGCAAGGGGTTTCGGCATGGTTCTGGGTTGGGGGTTCCGGAAGTTGAGTTCAGGGTTCCGAGTTCAGAGTTCCGGGTTCGGTTGGGGTTGCGAGTTTCACCGGAGTGAACTTCGAACTGACTCCGAACTAACCCGGAACCTGCGGCATGGTTATTTTCGCTCGCGCACCACGACCTTTCTCGGGCCTGAGACGCCGTTGTTGTCGGGAGTGTAGTACTCGTAGGCGCCGCTGGACGGGGACTGCGCGATGACCGGGAACCTCGGGCGCAGGTCGTACTCGACGCGGATCGACTGGCCCTGGGCCACCCTGCCGAAGTAGAGCGTGATCTGCCGGCCCGTGAGCGCGTACTTGTCGATCTCGCCCCGCTCCTTCAGCCGCTCGAACGCCGACGCGTCCGGCTCGAACCCCGGCGGGACGCCGAGATCCGCGATCACCATGAACGTCTCGCGGCCGCGGTATGTCAGCACTGCCGTCGCGTGCAGCACGCCGTCGAGGTCGATCTCCTCCTTGTCGTAAGCCACCTCGATCGACAGCGGCGGCGCTTCCGGACGCGGCGCCAGGTTCCACGGCAGGTAGTACCGCCCCGCCACCTGGTACGACGCCGCCAGCGCTCCGTCCGCTTCCAGCTCCACCACGTTCTCCCCCTCCACCACCGGGATCTCCGCCTGCTGCGACAGGTCGAACGTCTCCCCGTTGATCTCCCGGAACGCGCCGATGATCTCCTTCCCGTTCACGCGCAGCTTCACGCGCACCGGATGCTCCGGCTTCTTCGTCGCACCGCCGTCCTCGAGAAGCGCCTTGATCGCGAGGATCGTCGCCTGCGTCGAGCCCCAGTCCCCCGACGGCTGCCGGTTCTTCGACAGCCACGCCAGCGCTTCCGTCGCCCGCGGCGAATTTCCGCGGCCGCACGCCAGCGCCGCGAGCGAAGTGACCTCAATGTCCGCCGTGCCGCCGCGGGCGCCGACGAGGCCGTCGCCCGACGTTCCCCAGTGCGTCATCGCCGGCTCGCGGATCGCCGCCTTCTCCAGCGCCTGCACGTCGGAGTTCCTTCCCAGCGCCAGCGCCACCAGGGCCTGCACGTACGGATCCTTCGCCTCGGCCGCGTGCCGGGCGACGAACGACGCTCCCCGGGCAACCTGGGGATCGGTCAGCCCCGCCTCGCGAAGCGCCCAGACGACGTACGCCGTCAACGGGAGCCGCGCGTTGCCGAGCTCGTTCCACGTGTGCATCGGCACGTCCATCTCCCACGCACCGTCGCGGTCCTGCCGGCTGTAGAGCACGTACTTCGCCCGCTCCACGATGGCCGGGTCGACGTCGCGCACCTTCGCCATGTCCGTGAATTCGAGAATCGCGTACGCCGTCAGGATCGTCTTGGCCGGGTCCTTCCCGTACCAGTCGAACCCGCCGCCCTTCACTTCGAACGTCAGCAGCCGCTGGTAGCCCGCGTTCAGCGCCTCGTCGAGCTTCATCTGCCATTCGGGGGTCAACTGACCCGTCTTCCGGAGGTAACCCATCACGAGGACGTTCGGATAGGTGACGCTCGAGGTCTGCTCGAATCAGCCATACGGCAGGCGCACGAGCCCTTCGAGGCCGCTGACGACTTCCGAGAATCGGCTCGGGCAGAGGCGAACCCAGGCGCGGGAAGCGCCGTCGACGGCGTCCGTCGGGATGACGATCTTCGTGGAAGCGCGGTCGCGAAGGACGTCATTCGCGCTCACGGGCATTTCGCGGCCGTCGGGGACGACGTCGATGGCGCGGCGAAGGGCGTCGGCGAATTCCGGCGACGTCGCGGTGACCTTCAGCTTGTGTCGGCCGAAGTCGCGGGCGCGGACGTGGAAGTAGACGGAGCGCACGTCGTTCGCGGCGATGCGGAGCGTCTTCTTCGCGTCGTCGACCAGCTCGAACCCGCTTTCGGCCTCGAACGCCAGCTCGACGCTCTGTTCGCGCTCGAGGTAGTTGTACACGACGACCGGGATCCACACCTGGTCGCCCTGCGTGAGCGACACCGGCAGGTCGATGTCCGCGAAGAACGGCTGGAACACGCGCAGCGGCGCGTCCGCCGCGCCGAGGCGCCCTCCGCGGTCCACCGCCGACATCCCCATCCGCCACGTCGTGATCGAGTCGGCGCCGGGGAAGCGCAGCGTCGCGCGGCCCTCGTTGTCGGTGACGATCTGGGGGTTCCAGTAGAGCGTCTCGGGGAAGTATTCGCGGAGGCGGGGGGGAAGGGAGCCGGCAGCGTCAATCACGCGCGCATCGCGCGCGCTGACCGGGTGTCTCTCTTCGAAGGAAGGCACGGGGTCGCCAAACACGCCCGCGTCAGGAGATCTCTTCATCGCAAGGGGCGTGACCCTGTCCTGCCCCGGCGCTTTCGCGGCGGCCTTGGGCGCCGATTCCGTCATCATTCGCGCCCCGAGCGGCGGAAACAGCGCCGCGCCGATCAGCATCATCAGGAGGAACCCGACCCCGAACATCGCAAATCCCCCGACGCGCCCACCGCCCCAGATGTGCGCCGCCTGCCCGAGGCACCCGATGCCGATCAGGACCGCGGCGAGAAGGCCCAGCGCCAACCCGGAATCGCTCCGGTCGGGGAGGAGCGCGAGGCAGACGATGCAGCCGAGGGCCGCGGCGAACGCGACGCGGGACACGGTGTTGAGCGCGCCGAGCAGCACCACGGTCCAGATCAGCACGACTATTGCCGCCACGGCGGCGAGCAGCTCCTGGGTCGACTCGCCTTCGGTGCGCCGCCACCGCTCGAATTGCTCGAACTTGAGCCTCCACTCGCTCGACGCGAAGAGCTTCGCGTCGGGCTTCGCCGCGACCGCCGCGCGGGCCGGGAGCGGGGCGTTCGAAGCGAGCGAGCCGGCGGCCTTGAGCTGGTACCGCGGCTTCAGCAGGTCCTCCTGGATCGCGAAGTACGTGGCCTCGAGCCCCGGGCGCGCGTCGTTCAGGGCGAAGACCGCTTCGTCCACGACCGACACGCTCACCGCCGACGGGGCGGGGCGGCCGTCGGGGCCGAACACCTGCACTTCCGCCGTCACTTCCTCGCCCGGCTTGAACGGTTCCTTGCGGATCGCGGGGCGGATGTCGAGGCCCTTCGCGGGCCGGACGACGATCGGGCGCGAGTCGCGCCAGATCTGCCCGTCGCCGCTGACGCGGTACGCCGCGACGCGGGCGCTGCCGCGGAGGTCGGGCGGCAGGTCGATGGCGACGTCCGCGCGGCCGTTCTTCACCTCGACGGTCTTCGTGAGGAACGTGAACGCCCCGCGCGTCAGGTCGAGGTACAGCGGGCCGTCGCTGCGCGCGAGCACCGTCACCTGCATCGTCTCGCCGGTGCGGTACTCCGCGAAGTCCGTGCGCAGCAGGAAGTCCTGCTCGGCGCGCCCTTCGTGCTCGAAGTTTGCCACGAGCCGGCCGCTCCGCCCCTGGGCGTCGTGCGCCAGCAGCTCGAAGCGCGGCTCCGGGATCGGCATGCGCAGGATGCCGTTCTCGTCGGCCTGGCTCTCGCCGCGGCCCTTGAGCCGCACCCACGCGCGGGCCGGGGTGCCGTCGGGGTACGAGCAGACGACGTACATCATCTGCGCCACGCCCGGGACGTACTCGCCGCCCTCGGGCACGGCCACGAGGTTCACCGGCGTTGCCGAAACCGGGAGCAGGACCGCCTTGCGCTCCACGTGCCCCGCCGTGTCCGTGACCGTCGCTTCGCAGCGCAGCAGCGCGCTGCCGCCCCCCAGCTCCGTCCCGTACAGCTTCTCCGGGATCGCGAGCGTCACCCGCGCATTTCCCGCCGCGTCCGCCCTCGTCACCGCCGTCGCCGCTTCCTTGAAGTCGTCCCCCAGCCAGTGCGACAGCGTCACGCGCACCTCGGCGCCGGAACACGGTTTCCCGAACAGGTAGTTCGCGTCCACGATCGCGGCCATCGTGCGGCCGGGCTCATAGAAGCGCTCGTCGGTCGCGAGGTCGACCTTGAACTTGGGCAGGACGTAGCGCTTCACGTCGAACACCCGCTCGCTCTGCACGCCGCCGGCCGTGGCCTTCGCGCGCCAGGGGCCGAGAAGGACTTCGTCGGCGAGGTCGAAGTCGAGGGAGGCGATGCCGAACTCGGAGGTCTTGAGCGTCCGGCGCTGGACCTTGTTGCCGTTGGCGTCCTCGATTTCGAGCGTGACGTCGCCCCGGAACGGCGTGAGCGCGACGTCGTCCATCGCGAGGACGCGGAAGTGGACGGTCTGCTCCGGCTGGTAGAGCGGCTTGTCGGTCGAGATGAGGACGCGCACCGGTCGCTCGATCGTGACTTTCTTCGTGATGCGGTCTTCGCCCTTGGCCGAGATCACGGTGAGGATCACGACGGCGTCGCTCCCCGCCGGCACCGGGAGGCGGACGTCCGCGCAGCCGTCCGCGTCGGACTGGGCCTCGACCTTCGGGCCGCCCTCGATCTCGGCCGTCACCCTCGCGCCAGCGATCGCCTTCTCCGTCCGCCCGTCGCGGATCACCACGCGCATCGATCCCGTCGAACCGGCCACCCACGTCGCCGACCCGAGCACCGAGATCTGCTGCACCTGCGGCTCACGGGTCTCGATCCACGAGCGCCAGCCGGCGACGGCGAGAAGCGCCGCGGCCGCCGCCGAGAGGAATCCCCATTTGAACCACCCGCCCCGCGCCGGCATCCGCACCGGCTTCACCACCTCCGCCTCGTCGTGCAGCCGTTCCGCCGCCTGCGCCAGCAGGTCGTCTGCGCCCCGGAGCGCTTCCAGCTTCGCCCGGCACGCCTCGCACCCGGCGAGGTGCTCTTCCAGCTCCGGCGCCTCGCCGTCGAGGTACCAGGACAGCTTCTCTTCGCAGTCGCGGCATTCCATGGCTACACCTCGGCTCCTTCTTTCCATGACACGTTCGACCGGCGCGGGCGGCTGCGCCGACCGCACACGAACCCGAGCAGCATGGCGGCGAAGGCGGCGAGGAGGAGGTGAAGCGGCTCGATTCGGAACGCGGGCTCGGCCTGGCGATGGGCCCACGCGGCGGCGGCGCCGCAACGCGGCACCTGCGTCACCTCTACGGACCGGGCCGGGCGGCCCGCGTGATCGGCCATCCGCTTCTCTACGGTGTCCATGCCGCCATCCTCTCGTTCACGAGTTTCCGCACCCGGTGCAGCTTCTCGCCCACCGCCGACGCCGTCAGCCCCAGCACTTCGCCGATTTCCGCGTAGCTCATCTGCTCCACGAACCGGAGCAGCACGAGCTGCCGGTAGTCCTGGCGAAGGCCGTCGACGATCCGCACGACCTTTTCGATCAGGTCGTCCGGTTTCTTTTCCGCCGCCGGGGCCGCCACGTCCTGCACGAGTTCCTCCGCCTTGTGCCGCTTCTCCCGTCGCAGCCAGTCGATCGCCGCGTGTCGGGTCAGCGTGTACAGCCAGGTCTTCGCCGCTGCCGGGTCCCGGAGGGTGCCCCAGGCTTTCCACGCCCGCAGGAACGACTCCTGCGCGACGTCGTCCGCGGCGGACGGACTCCGGACCCAGGACAGGGCGAGGGCTCGCACCATCCGTTCGTGGTCACGCACGAAGGTCTGGAAATCGGCCGGCACGGTTTGTCCTGAAGCGCCTTGTTCCGGGTTCAAGAGAAGGGCGAAGGAGGAGCGCGGGTTATTAGGAAAAAGTGGAATTTGTGGAGCGGCTGGGAGGCAGTGTAGCCAGCGGCGAGTTGCCAGCGGCGAGTTGCCAGCGGCCAGCGGCCAGCGGCCAGGAAAGGCAGGAAGGGCAGGACGGGCAGAATGGCAGGGAAGGGTGCGATTGCGTGACACGTTCGTTATCGGGGCTGTTCCTGGCCGCTGGCCGCTGGCCACTGGTCGCTGGTCACTGGCCGCTGGCACCAGCCTCTGCCGTTCTCTTTCCGCGGGGCCGCTTCCCGGTTCCAATACCCCCGTGCGCATCCTCCACCTCCTCGGCGACCACAAATGGACCGGCCCCGCCGAGCCGACCGTCAACCTGTGCCTCGCCCTCCGCGAGCGCGGCCACGAAGTGTGGTTCGCTTCCCGGAAGGCCGGCCCCGGCGAGGTCGCGGCGCTCGACGACAGGGCGAAACAGCGCGGGCTGGAGCCTCTTCACCTGTTTGCTCTCAACAAGTGGCTGAACCTGCGCGACAACTGGTCGGACGTGCGAAAGCTGCGGAAGTTCGTGGAAGAGTCGAAGGTCGAGGTGGTGCACGTGCATGGGTCGCACGACCACCTGCTGGGCGGCTGGGCGGCGCGGCGGGCGAAGAACAAACCGGTGGTGATCCGGACGTATCACAAGGGGACGGCGTACGCGCCTGGGCTGGGCTCGAAGGTGCTGATGCGCTTGTACGTGGACGGGTGGATCTCGTACACGCCGGCGGGGCTGAAGGAGGACGTGGCGAACTACGCGCTGCCTCCGGAGCGGACGCTCGCGGTCGAGGGCGCCGTGGACCTCGAACGGTTCGACCCGGCAAAGGCGCATTCCGCGCGGGAAGCGCTGGGGCTGCCGGCGGACGCGGTGGTCGGCGGGATCGTGGCGCGCATGCAGCGGCACCGGAGGTTCCCGGAGCTCATGAAGGCGGTGAAGATCGCCTGCGACCGGGTGCCGAACTTCCGGCTGGTCGCGGTCGGGCGCGGGACGAACAAGGAAGCGGTGGCGGTGGAGCCCGCGACGAAGCTGGGGATTGCGGACAAGGTCGTGTTCGCGGGGTATCGCGCCGCGGATTTCGTCGACGTGCTCGCGTCGATCGACTTCAAGATCTTCCTCGTGCCGGGGAGTGACGGGTCGTGCCGGGCGGTGCGCGAAGCGATGGCGCTGGGGAAGCCGGTGATCGCGGCGCGTCGGGGGCTGCTGCCGGAGCTGGTGGCGCACGAGAAGACGGGGCTGGTGGTGGACGACACGCCCGAAAACCTCGCGGAGGCCATCGTGCGGATGGCGACGGACGCGAAGCAGCGCGAGCGGATGGGGCGCGCGGCGCGACTGGAGGCGGTGGCCCGGTTCTCGCCGAAGGTGCAGGCGGGGGCGATTGAGGAGTTTTACGGGCGGGTTGTCAGGATGGGGCCGCGAAAGTGAATCGCCGCGCCGCGCAGCGGCGCCCCTTGACTTTAACCTTTCCCTTTTCCTTAACCGGCCCTTCACAACCACCGGGTTAAGGAAACGGGGAAGGTTAAGGTTAAGGTGCCCGCCTTCGCCGCTTCGCGGCTTCGGCGGGCGGCGATGCAGGGCATTCGACCCGCACGGGCCTTCATGCGAGAATCCGCCCCACCTTGAAGACCCTCTTCCTTATCCAGGGCGCCAACCAGCCCGCTTCGCGCTACCGCGTCGGGCAATTCCTCGAATTCCTGCGCGCCGACGGCATCGAGTGCGACGTCCGCGACTACCCGCGCTCCATCCCCGCGTGGATCGGCGTCCTCCGCCTGCGCCGCAAGGTGGACGTGGTGTTCTTCCAGAAGAAGCGGGCCCCGCGATGGCCGGTGATGCGGCTGAAGGCGGGCGGTGCAAAGGTCGTCTACGACGTCGACGACGCCGTGATGTTCGCTTCGAGCCGGCACGAGTCGCCGGATGCCCCGGCGCGGATGAAGCGGTTCGTGACGATGTGCGAATCGAGCGACGCGGTGACGGCGGGGAACCGGTACCTGGCCGAGATGGCGCGCAATCACTGCACGAACGTCACGATCGTCCCGACGTGCATGGACATGCGCAAATACCCGCCGCGCGGCCCCGCCGCCAACCGTGGCCGCGTCGTGCTCGGCTGGATCGGCGGCCGCAAGTCGCTGCCGTTCCTGAAGGAACTGGACCCGGCGCTGGCGATGCTGAAGGGGCTGGGGGTGGACGCGACGCTGAAGGTCGTGTGCAACGAGTTCCCGGTGGACTGCCCGATCCCGGTCGAAAAAAAAACATGGGTCGAGGCCGAGGAGGCCGCCGACGTCGCTTCCTTCGACATCGGCCTCGCACCGCTCCCGGACGACCCGTGGAGCCGCGGCAAGTGCGCGACGAAGCTCCTGCAGGGAATGGCGGCGCGCGTGCCGTGCGTCGCGTCGCCGGTCGGGGCGCACTGCGACATCGTGAAGGAGGGCGCGAACGGGTATCTCGCCTCCGGGCCGAAGGAGTGGGCGGAGAAGCTGGCGCGGCTCGCGAAGGACCCCGCGTTGCGCGACCGGCTGGGCGACTCGGCGCGGGAGACCGTGGCGGCGGAGTACTCCGTGCAGGCCCACGCCCCGCGGCTCTCAACCCTTCTCAAATCCCTCGCGAGGAAAGCCTGAGACGATGAGCTCCCGCGAGACGCCGGCTGCCGTCCCGAAATTCCCGCGCGCGGAGCTGGAGGCCCGCACGGTCCGCGTCCTGCGGCCCAGGACCTGGGTCGCCCCGGAGGTCCGCCTCCTGGAAATCGACGGGCGCCCCGTCGTGCTCAAGGACTTCGCGGCGCTCCCGCTCGCGACGCGCCTGACCGTCGGCATCCCGCTCATCCGCTGGGAAGTCCCGATCCTCCGCCGCCTCATCGGCCTCGAGGGCGTCCCGCAGCTCCTCTACACCATCGACCGCTTCGCGTTCATCATGTCGTTCATCGAAGCGCGCCCGCTGTACAAGGTCCCTGCGGCCGAGCTGCCGCCCGGCGTCTTCGACCGCACGCTCGACCTGGTCGACCAGCTCCACGCGCGCGGCGTCGTCCATCTCGACCTGCGCCAGCGCAAGAACACGCTGCTCACGTCCGACAATCGTCCGGCGATCATCGACTTCGCCGCCGCACTCCATTTCAAGAAGGACGGACGCATCTTCCGCTTCATGAAGAACGTCGACCGCACGGCGATCCTCAAGCTCAAGAACCGCGTCATGCCCGGCACCCTGACCGAGGCGGAAAAGGAGCAGGTGCGGGCGTTCGACCGAATGCGGCGCTTCTGGCCGCTGAAGCGCCGGCGGCCGAACGTGAAGGACGCGCTGGACTAGGCGAAATTGGCGAAGTCCTTGCTTGCGTGCATTCCGCCCAGTCCAAGGCTCTTTCTCGGCCCGGCTTAACGTCCTTCCTCAAACTCCTTCACGAACGCCGGCCACCCGTCGGTGTCGCGGAGGCGGTGGAATCCCCAATCGATGCGGACGGCGCCGAGGCGGCGCATGTCGTGGTCGCGGGCGACGCGGAGCATGTACTTCGCGCCCTCGAAGTCGGCCTTCTCCGCGCAGATGCGGGCGCGACGGTACGGGATCGCCCAGTCGTAGTCGGCCGGTTCCGGGAGGTCCTTGAGCGAGGCGTACGCCTTGTCCCACATCTCCGCCTTCTCGTACATGTCGCTGGCGACCCAGCGGAGAGTGTGGATCGAGGCTTCGTACTGCTTCTTCCGGTCGTCGGCGCTCATGCCCATGATGAGCTTGAGAAGTTCGATGACGCGCTCCGCGAACTGCGCGATCTTCCCGGGCTCCTTGACGTCCTTGACCTGCCCTTCGAGCGTCTTTCGGGTGTTGTCGAAGATTTTCCGCGTCCCCGGCGTCATGTCGCCGAGCGCGACCGCGTCGAACATATCCTTGATGCCGGCCTGGTATTGGCCTGCCTGGAGCCGGGCCCGTCCGCGCGCCCAGAGGTAGAGCCCGAACCCCGGGTCCGCCTGCAGCGCGCGGTCGAGGCACACGATCGCGTCCTCGCTCTTCCCGATGGTCCGCAGGAAGATCCCCATCTGGAACCACAGGTCGTAGTCGTCCGGATCCGATTCCAGCGCCTTGCGGCCCCAGGCCTCCGCGGCCTCGCCATCCCCGATCAGCGACGCAGCCATGAACAGCCCCTCCAGCGCGTTGGCGTCGGCGGGGTCGAGCTCGACAGCCCGCGTCAGGTCGCGATTCGCGGGCTCCAGTTGCGTGTACAGCAGGTGCACCAGCCCGCGTTCGCGAAGCGGCCAGGCGGCGTTGGGCGCGAGTTCGACGGCCTTGTCGAGGTGGGCGATCGCCTCGGCGTGGGAGGACTGGAGGCCGGCCAGCGAAGCGCGGAGCAGCGGGTCGAACGGGAGGGCCTTCACGAGGTCCCCGTACGCGGCCCGGGCCTCGGGGTATTTCGCGAGGTCGACCAGCGCCTCGGCCTTCGCGCGGACGGCCTCCACGAGGAACGGGTCTGCGGCGAGCGCCTTGTCGTACGCGGCGATCGCGGCATCCGGCCGGTTGTCGAGCTGCGCCAGGATCCCCTCGGCGTAGCGCGCCTGCGCTTCCGCCAGCCCCGCCCCGGCGAGTTTCTGAAGGTCCGCGGCGACCTTGTCGCGCAGCTCGCCGGCCTTGGGGTCGCGGCGCAGGACGACGCGGCGGCGGCCCTGGCCGCCGAGGGACAGGAAGCCGGAGTAGTCGACGATCGAGACCTGGCCCTTCGCGGACCGGTAGAGGTCGAGCGCGGCGAGGACCTTGTCGTAGAGCGCGGAAGCGTCGTCCGGCCGGATCGCCAGCGCGCGGTCCGACTCGGCCACCGACTCCGCGACCTGTCCGCCGAGCCGCAGGGCCCGCGCGCGCAGCCGCCGCGCCTCGAAGTTCGCGCCGTCCTCCGCGAGCGCCGCGTCGAACTCCGCCATCGCCGCGTCCAACGGCTCGCGGCTCACCGATTGCCCCGCGATCGCCACCACGTCCGGCCGCATCGCCTTCTCCGCCTTCTCCAGCGACTGCCGCCCCTTCAGCACGTGATCGTCCACGCGTTTCCGCTGGTCGGCCCGCGCCTGCTCCTCGCGCCGCCGCTGCGCGGCCTTCGTCTGCTCTTCCGCGGCCACCCGTTCGCGTTCCTTCTTTTCGCGGAAGAGCTTCACGCTGAGGACCGACCCGGCCGCGAGGAGGGCGACGGCGGCGAGGCCGAGCGCGGCGACCAGGCGGTTTTTCAGGGCCTTGCGGGCGAGGCGGACGGTCCAGGGGATCGGGCGGGCGAGGATCGGGTCGCCCTTGAGGAAGCGTTCGAGGTCGTCGGCGAGGGCGGCGGCCGACTCGTAGCGGTCCTCGGGGCGCTTGGCGAGGCACTTGAGGCAGATGACCTCGAGGTCGCGAGGGATGCCGGGGACGAGCGTGGAAGGCGGGACGGGCTCGACGCCGGTGACCTTGCGGAGGATCTCGATGTTGCCGGTGCCCTCGAAGGGCGGCTTGCGGGTGAGCCCTTCGTAGAGGACGGTGCCGAGGCCGTAGACGTCGCTGCGTTCGCCGACCTGGTCGAGGCGTCCCTCGGCCTGCTCGGGGCTCATGTAGGCGGGGGTGCCGAGGATCTGGCCGGCGACGCTGACGCTGGACCCGGCGCCGACTTCCTTGGCGAGGCCGAAGTCCGTCAGCAGCGGGCGCTGGGTCGTGTCGATGAGGATGTTCGCGGGCTTGAGGTCGCGGTGCACGATCCCCTCGGCGTGGGCCTGGGCCAGGCCGCGCGCGACGGCCTCGACGACCTCCGCCACGCGCCGCGGCGGCGCCTTGTCGACGTGGATCTCGCGGTCGAAGCTCTGCCCCTCGACGTACTCCATGGTGAAATAAAAAACTCCGCCTTCCTCGCCGACATCGTGCACCTGGACGAGGTTCGCGTGCTTCCCCATCCGCGCCGCGGCTTTCGCTTCCCGCAGGAACCGCTCCACGTGCTCCTCGGAGCCGGTCGCGATCAGCGTCTTGAGCGCCACGAAGCGGTCGAGCCCGGGGTGGCGCGCCTTGTAGACGACGCCCATCCCCCCGCGCCCGAGCTCGGTGATGATCTCGTACTTGCCGACGCGGTCGAGTCGCCCGAGGCGGCGGGGGAGCGAAGGGGAGCTGGGGGAGACGGCGGTGGCGCCCGGCGCGTGCGACGACGGGGAGAGGATCGTCGGCGTGCTCGCCGGCGGTCCGCCCTCGCGGCTCGAGACGATCGTCGCGCTGTCGGATTCGGGCGGCCGCCCCACGAGCGTGGCCGCCGAGGACGCGGGCGCCGTGCGGCTCGCCGCCGAGCTCCTCGCCGCCGTCTCCAGCGAGGCCAGGACCGCCGGCGCGACGCCGCACGCGACCAGCACGTCCCGCAGCGGCGTCCCCTCCGCTCCCGCCTTCGCCACGGCCGCTTCCAGCTCCGCCGCGGGGAGGAATCCGCCGGCGGAGACGAGGCGTGCGAGGACGGCGTCGGTGGCGCTCAGGGGCATGGGAGAGATTGTAAGGGCCGCTATTCCTGCAGCAACCGGAGGGGGCCTGCGGCCGGGGCCAGCCCGAGCGCGGCGGCGTGGCGCCAGAAGAGCTCGGCGCCGCGGCGCTCGTCGGGGCCGAGCTGGAAGCGGATCGACTCGCGGAGGTAGTGGCGGCAGAGCTCGCGGCGCAGGCCGAGCTTCGGCGCGGCGGCGTCGGCGAGCGCGTCGCGCTGGCCCATTCCGGCGGCAGCGGAGGCGGCGAGGGCCGCGGCGAGGCCGGGGAGCGGCGCGATGGTGACCCACGCGGCGAACACGAACGGAAGCCCGGTCCACGCGAGCCACTCCGCCGCCAGGTCGACCTCGTGCGGCGCGGTGCCGAGTTCGCGCAACGCCGCGTCGCCGATCAGCAGGCGGCCGTCGGCGCGCTCGCCGCGCGACGGCGGCGGCAGCGCGCGGTTCCACTTGAGCCCCGCGAGGATCTCGAGAAGCGCATTGGACGTGTGCGACGCCGGGTCGCGCGCGATCGTCTGCGCCTCGGCGAGCGGCCGGTCGAGAAAGAGCCGCACGGAAAGCACTTCCCCCCGCGCCGTGATCGCCGGCCCGGGAACGACGCGGGCGCCGGGGGTCCGGAACGCGTCGATGATCGGGAGCAGCGCCGCTTCGAATTCCCCCCGCGCGAACCGTTCCGCCAGCTCCGCCGGCGGCGCTTCACGCACCTCGAACCCCGCCGGGATGGCGGCGAGGAGGGGGCGGGCGTTGAGGTAGGGGACGGAGCCGAGGATGCGCGGCATCCGGGCATTATGCGGGCATAATGGGCGGACCCGAAGGAAGGAGATGCGCGTGGACGCGATGTTTCTGCCGGAGGTGGAAAAGGCGGTTCCCGGCGGGTTGCGGGGATTTGAGATCAAGGCGGCCAAGGCCGTGGGGCTTCCGATCCCGCAGATCCTGCACCTGTTCGCGTTCAAGCCGGACCGGACGAAGCACCTGATGGAGTTCACGCAGCAGGTGATGCGCGGGCCGTCGGTGCTGTCGGCGGGGCAGCGCGAGCTGATCGCGGCGCTGGTGTCGGGGAAGAACTCCTGCCTGTTCTGAGTGGGCTCGCACGCCGCGGTCGCGGCGGAGCTGCTCGGGCGGACCTACGTTGAAGCGGTGCTGAAGGACTGGAGGACCTCGCCGTCCGTGTCCGACCACGAGCGGAAGCTCTGGGCGCTCGTCGAGAAGGCCGGGACGGCGTCGGACCAGGTGACGCGCGAGGACGTCGACGCGGCGAGGGCGTCGGGGTGGAGCGACGACGCGATCTACGACGCGCTGACGGTGGTGTCGCTGTTCAAGTTCTACAACACGTGGATCGATGCGACCGGCGTGCGGGACCTGCCGGGCGCGGCGTACGGGATGATGGCGAAACGGATGGCGGAGAAGGGATACGTGCCGCTTGAGAGTTAGACCGGGGTTTGCAGCCATTGAAACGGCAACGACAAGAGGCCAACTTCAAGGAACTTCAAGGAGAGAACTCCAACCCGTTGTCCCACGGCTTTGAAGTTCGCCTTTTGAAGTTGCCGTTTCCTTGGAAATTGAAACGTTGAAGTTGCCTTTTCCTTCCCGGAGCTCCCCATGTCGCACCCGCAGGACCCCATCTTCCTTCCGGAGGTGGAAGCCAAAGCCATCCCCGGCGAACGCGGCGAAACCTTCCGCGCCCTCCAGGCCGCCGGCCATCACATCCCCCAGATCTACTACCTCTTCGGCTTCAAGCCCGAGCGCACCACCCACCTCGCCGCCTTCACCGAGGGCGTCATGCGCGGCCCTTCCCCCCTCGACCCCGGCATGCGCGAGCTCATCGCCGCCTACACGTCGCGCCTCAATCGCTGCCTCTACTGAGACCGCTCCCACGCCGCGGGCGCGGCGGAGCTGACGGGGGACGCGCAGCGCGTCGAGGCGATTCTCAACGACCCCGAGGCGGCGCCGATCCCGGAGAAGGACAAGGCGCTGATGCGCTTCGTGAAAAAGGCCGCGACCGCGTCGGTGACGATGACTGCAGCGGACGCCGCCACGGCGCGCGCCGCCGGCTGGACCGACGAGGCGCTCTACGACGCCGTCTCCGTCGTCGCGCTGTTCCGCTTCTTCAACACCTGGTGCGACTCCGCCGGCGTCCGCGCGATGCCCCTCGCGGAGCATGCGCTTTCGGGAAAGCGGATCGCGGCGACCGGATACCTGATGAAGTGAAGCGCTACTTCGCCCGGACGCGGTACTGCACGTAGGCGTCTTTCTGGCGCTTGTACGGCACGTCGAACTTTGCGCTCTCCGTCTCAACCACGGCCTCCAGCAGGGGGCTTCCCTCGATCTGCTTCCGGTAGCGCGCGTCCGCCACGACGATCCCACTCCCGCCCTGCTTCTCCAGGAACTCCCTCAGCTGTTCCGTGCTGTCCGCATCCGGCGCTTCTCCCAGTTGCCAGAACAGCCGCGTGTTCTGCGCGTGGTAGTAGAGGAGCTTCTCGGAGGGGTGCAGCCGGCGGACGTCCTGCGCGAAGGAGCGTTCGACGGTGAAGCGGTCGCGGAGTCCGTCGCCGGCGGTGGAGGCGAAGAGGTAGACGGGGAACAGGGCGCCGGCGGTGACGAGGAGATGGGTGCGCGGCGCGGCGCGGAAGCGCGTGACCCAGAACGCGGCGGCGGCGGCGAGGACGAGGAGGCCGCCGAGCGGGGCGAGCGGGAACGCGGCGGCGGCTTTGCCGGGGTTGCCGGGGAGGAAGCGGGCGATGCAGAGGGCGAGGCCGGCAAGCGGCGCGACTGCGTAGACGAGCAGAAGCGGCCCTTCGCCCAGCCATTTCCAGGCCGGCGCGACCGGCTCGCCGGCCTCGCGCTTCTTCACGAACCCGTCCAGCATCCCGGCGAGGAGGACGGCGCACCAGGGGAAGACGGGGAGGATGTAGTAGGAGCGGCGGGAAGCGGAGGCGGAGAAGAGGGCGAAGGTGACGGCGAAGGCGGTGAAGGCGAAGAACCAGCCGCGGTCGGCTTTCCAGCGGCGCGCGCCGGCAGCGACGGCGGCGGGGAGGGAGAGGCCCCAGGGGAGGAACAGGAGGGGGACGACCCAGAAGTAGAGGTGGATGCCGTTGTCGTGGTGGTCGTAGGGGTCGAAGACGCGCTGGATGTTCTCGCGGTAGAAGTCGTACCAGGCCGCGCTTCCGTTGCCGTGGGCGACGGCGATGAGCAGGGAGAGGGAGAACAGGGCGGCGGCGATGGGGACCGCGGCGGCGATGGTGGGCCAGAAGCGGAGGAGGTCCTTGCGGCGGTTGAGGACGGCGTCGACGAAGCCGATGGCGCAGGGGAGGACGAGGGCGGGGACGCCCTTGGCCTGGGAGCCGAGGCCGATGAGGGCGGCGAACGCGAAGATGTGCCAGCGTTTGAAGCCGGGGATGGACTCGACGTAGATCGCGACCGCGGCGGCGGCGAACGCGACGTTCATCATGTCCATCGCGGCGGTGCGGGACCAGAGCCAGGTCGAGAACGCGGTGGCGAACAGCCATCCCGCCGGGACGGCGGCGCGGCGGCCGAGCAGCCTCGCGGCGATGTGCGCGGTGAGGAAGACGGTCGCGGCGCCCGAGATGGCGGACGGGAGTCGGCCCGCCAGTTCGCTGACGCCGCCCGTGAAGAACGAAGCCCCGGCGGCGCACCAGAAGTAGAGAAGCGGCCGGAACCACCAGTTCTCGCCAAACAGGTCCGGCGTCAGCCAGGACCCCTTCACCCGCATGCTGAGCGCGATCCCCAGGACGCGCCCCTCGGCGCCCCAGCACTGGTGCGTGCCGAGGGCGACGAAGATCGGGATGCACGCGACGGCGAGCAGCAGCAGGTCGCGGCCGGAAAGCCGTTCTCCCGGAATTGCGACGGCGGGATCGGCGGGCGGCGTTTCAGTTTCGGGCGTCGGGTTCAACGGGCTCCTCGCGGACTGGGAAGCGATGGCCGACGGACTTTCGGGCCGGTATTGTGGCGCGAAGTCTCTCTTCCCGCCCCTGAAAGCGCGAGGAACACGCGGTGATTTTCCGATGAGCGCCTGTCCCCGCTGCGGAGGGCCGATCCCGGCCGGGAGGACGGCGTGCCCGGCCTGCGCGGATCCGCGGCCGGCCGACTTCCTGGAAATCGACGACCCGGCGCCGCGGGCGGCGGCGCCGCCGGCGATCGAGGCGCCGAGCCCGGCGAAGCGCGCGCCGCGGGCCGCGCCGGCCGAGGCGCCGGTGACGGGCTGGAGGAAGGCTCTTCGGCACCCGGCGGCCGCGTTCGTCATCGGGCTCGCGGTGTTTCCCGTGTCGAAGGCGCTCTTCCTGCCGAATTACGTTTTCAATTTCCTCACGACCCTCGTCCACGAGATCGGCCATTGTGCGTTCGCGTGGTTCATGGGGATGCCGTCGATCCCGGGCGTGAGCATCCTCGGGGGCGGCGTGACGGTGTGGCAGGAGCAGAAGCTGCCGATCTGCCTCGCGTGGCTCGCGGCGATCGGCTGGCTCGGGTGGCGGTTCCGGGAGAGGAAGCCCGCGATCGCGGCCGCCGTCGCGGGGGGCGCGGTCTACGCGCTCCTGGCCTTCACGACCGCCCGCGAATTCCTCCCCGTCGCCGGCGGCGTCCTGTTCGAGATCGGGGGCGCCGCGGCCTGCTTCTTCGTCGCCACCGCGCCGGCCCTGCATCGCGAGTTCGAGCGCCCGCTCTACGCGCTCTGGGGCTGGTGGATGCTGCTCAACCGAGGGACGGAGACGGTGCTGATGCTGCGCGACCGCGCTTACTGGAACGCCAGCACCGTCTACGAATCGGGACTCGCGGCCGGCCTGACGAACGACCTCGAAGTCATCCGCGAGAAACTCGACACGCCGCCCGAGCCGATGCTGAAGGTCGTGCTGCTGCTCTGCGTGCTGTGCCTGCCGGTGGCCTTGGGCGCCCGGTGGTTGACTCGCAGGTTCGCCGCCACGGAAGCCTGAGAGGCAATCCGAGTCCGATGCCTGAGCCGCAAACGGCGAAGCGCCCGCCGGATTCCTTCAAGGGTAGGGCCTCAATCGCCGAGAAAGACCTTAGGACACTCTGGAAAGCGAAACGATGAGCCTGAACCGGAATTGCCGTCTCTGCCTCCTCTGGAGCGCGTCGCTGCTGCTGGGATGCGCCGAGCCGCGTACGCCTTCGGTCGCCCAAGGCGAGCCGTTACGTCCCGAATTCCAATTCCAGGGTAAGCCGATTCCTGCAGAGGCCGTTGGCGTACTCCTGGGCGAACTCGCAGATCCGTTACCGTCAATCGGAGCGATCGACCTGGAGGGATTCGCGCGTGCGAATGCCCGTGCGGATTCCGAGTCAGCGGAGGATTACTTCGTCTACACCTGCCTGGGCTCCAGCAAGTCAGGCACATTTGTTCTCAGGGTGGACTACCACACCGCTGGCACCGGGATATTCGGCAACCTCCTTCTCGTTCGGCTCGAAACCGATGCCATCCTCGAGGATGGGAAGGAGCGATCGAGGTGCCTGCTGCGGAGCGTGGGCAATTGGGCATTGGGCGATCGCAGCTCGGCGGCGGTGAGTTTTGACGGCGAGACCCTCACAATCCCGCCTTCCGAGATTCGAAAGGAGGAAGTCAGGGTTCATGTCAGGTAATGGGGTCTCCCTGAGCGCCCTATCTCCAGGCCGGCCTGTTCGTCGCCGTCACGTACGCCTTCCCGTCGAGCACGATCATCGGGTCGTTCACGTTTTTCGGGTGATTGCGCTTCACCAATTGCTGCGTGTACGCATTGCCGCGGTCCGGGCGGAAGGAAATCGTGTCCTCCGTCGCCGACCAGGTGCCCGTTTCGTCCTGCGAGCCCCAAACGCCTCCCAGGGGGTCCGTTCGGACGCTGTCATAGTGCCACTGGTAGCGCCCGTCGGCACCCAGGTTGATCCAGGTGTTCGTCTGGCTCCCGCCGCCGTTGTTCGCCGTGAAGTTCGACATCCAGATCCACTGTCCCGTCAGTTCCTGCCGCACGCCGCCGGCGCCTCCCGCGGGGGCCGCGGGCTTCGACATCGAAGCCAGGATCGCGCTGATGTCCGAGTCCCGCTTCGCAATCGACTCCGGCAGCCCCAGGGCGATGAACGCGCAGGCGCCGTTGCCCATGAAGGCGTACACCCTGATTTCCGCCGTCTTGCCGTTCTGCGCCGGCATCGTGTACACCCAGGTCCGGCCGTCCAGGTCGCCGAACTTCTTCGATTCCGGGCCGCTCTTCTTCGTCGCCCCCGCCCCCGCCAGCTCCTGCACGATCCGGTCCGCGTCCGCCCCGTCCAGGGACTTCACCGACGGGTCCGAGACCACGCCGTAGAGCTCCTCCAGGATCCCGCTCGGGTTCGCCCCGTCCGGCATCACGACCAGCTTCCCTTCGTTCATCTGCGACTTCCAGTTCGACGGAATGTCGAAAACAACCCCCTGGTATCGCTGCTCCTGCCCGCCGGAGATCCGCTTTGCCGAGGACCCGCCGCCCGGGCTGCCGCCGCCCGGGGAAGACGAAGAGCTTTCGTTCTTCTTGCCGCAGCCGGCGGCGAGGAGAAGGACAAGGAGAAGGGCGGCGTGGCGCATGGGGAGCTCCCGTATGTGGTAGGCGGATCTTGGCAAGGGAAGGGCGGAGGACCAACAAGAAATCACGGGCGGCGTGTAGGATAGGCCGCCCATGTCCGGCAACACCCAGAACCTGACGCCGCGCGACCGCGCCTTCGCCGAACTGGTGCGGGCCCGCGGCTGGGCGGACGACGTCGCGGTCGACCGCGCGCTGGCCGAGGCCTCGACGACGGGCCGGCCGGCCGACATCGCGGCGCGGCTGCGAGCGGCCGGCCTGCTGACGGACGACCAGGTGTCGTCGATCTGGGAAGCGGTGGACGGGGTGCAGGTGTCGGGAGCGCGCAACCGGAGCGGGACCTGGGGCGGGACGGGCTCGGAAGCGACGATCCGCCCGGCGGGATCGGGATCCGCAAGCGACGCGACGATCCGCGCGCCCTCCGCGTCGCGGCCGGCCAACGACGCCACTCTGACGCCGGCGCCGCCGTTCGCGACGGGAAGCGCTTCGGACGCGACGATCACGCCGGCGTCGTCGGGGAAGTCGGGGGTCTCGGCGGGGTCGTTCGGCGCGAAGGCGGCCCCGGACGGCAAGTCGGGGGACCACATCGGGCCGTACCGGCTGATGCGCGAGCTGGGCCGCGGCGGGATGGGCGTCGTCTACCGCGCGATGCACGTCGACCTGCGCCGGGAGGTCGCGCTGAAGGTCATGCTCTCGGGGATCGCCGCGGACGACCCGGACACGGAGCGGTTCCGGCGGGAGGCCGGGCTGGTCGCGCGCGTCGGGCGGCACCCGAACCTCGTCTCGGTCCACGAGATCGGCCGGGAGGACGACCGGCTGTACTTCACGATGGACTACATCGACGGGAAGTCCGCGAGGCAGCGCGTCGAGGACGAGGGCGCCTTCCCGCCCCGCGAGGCCGCCGCGCTGTGCGCCGACATCGCCGCCGCGCTGGAGTTCGTGCACAAGGCCGGGGTCCTGCACCGCGACGTCAAGCCGCACAACGTCCTGATCGACCGGGCAGGGCGCGGGTACCTGAGCGACTTCGGCCTCGCCAAGGCCTCGGAAGGGCAGAGCGGCCTGACCCTGTCGGGCGCCGCGCTCGGCACGCCGTCGTACATGGCGCCGGAAATCGCGGCGCGCGGGGCAAAGGAAGCGTCGCCGGCGTCGGACGTCTACTCGCTCGGGGCGACGCTGTACGAGATGCTGACCGGCCGTCCGCCGTTCACGGGGCTTTCGGGGATCGAGCTGATCCGGGCGGTCGCGGAGCAGGATGCGCCCTCGCCGCGGCAGGCGCGCCCGGACCTGCACCCGGACCTCGAGGTGATCTGCCAGAAGACGATGGAGAAGGATCCCGCGCGGCGCTACGGATCCGCCGCCGAGCTCGAGCGCGACCTGCGGCGCTTCGTCAACGGCGAGCCGATCCACGCCCGCCCGATCAGCCGCTGGGAGCGGCTCGCCCGCCGCGCGCGCCGCAACGCCCCGGTCCTCGCGGCCGCCGGCGTGGCTCTCGCGATCCTCGCCGCGGCCGGCGGATGGAGCGGCCACCGCTGGTGGAAGAACGAGAAGGCGCGCCGCGCGGCCGTCGACGCCCAGGCCGAACTCCGCCGCCGCGCCGACCCGCTTCTCCAGGAAGGCATCGCCGCCATCGAGGTCTCCGACGAGGCCGAAATCTCCGGGAGGTCGCAGGAGCACGACCTCCGCGCCGACCGCGCCGCGCGCGTCCTCGCCGAGGCCGCCGCCATCCTGCCCGAGGACGCCGAAATCCGCTTCCAGCTCGGGCGCGCCCTGCGCCGTGCCGGGAAGCCCCTTGAAGCGCTGGCGGAACTCGAGCGCGCGGTGGCGCTGAACCCGAACCACACGATGGCGTGGTTCGAGCACGCGATGATCGCGCAGGACGGGTGGCTCAAGGTGCGCGGGACGTTCCAGCGGCACGTCCGGCTGAATCGTCCGAACGAATACGGGTTCCGCTCCACGAAGGAGCCCGTCTTCCAGTCCTGGATCTACCAGGCCAAGGGGACCGCCGACCGCCCGTGGAAGGAAATCGCCGCGCGGGACTTCGAGCGCGCCGTCGCGACCGGCGCCGGGAAGGAGCTCGGGTCGTACGGACGGGCGATGCTCCTCTACCTCGAAGGCAAGTACGCCGAGGCCCTGCTCCAGCTCGACGATGCGGTGAAGACGAACCCCTACTTCGCGCCGGCGCTGGCCGCCGAGGCGGAAGTGCGCGAGTACTCGACGCAGAAGGCCGCCGAGGGGCTGGAGTGGCGGCGCCGGCTCGCGGAAATCCAGCCCCGGAACCCGGCCGTGGCGCTGGAATACGCCGTGTCGCTGGCCGCGGTCGGGCGTGGGGCCGAGGCGCGCGAGACCGTGCTCAAGGCGGTCGAGGGGCGCGAGGTCTACAGCTGGCTCGCCCACGGGGCGTGGACGCTCGTTTCCGCGATGGCATTTCCCGACGCCGAGGCACTGTCCCGCCGCGCCCTCGCCGTGGCGCGCACCGACTACGAGCGGATGCAGGCCGTCACCATCCTCCGCGAAGCCCTCATCTTCCAGCGCCGCTTCGACGACGCCCGCAAAGTTCTCGACGAGAACAGCCGGCTCTACACCGCCGACTACATCACGGGGCAGAAAGGCGCCGACTTCTCCGAGGAGGGCAACTTCCCCGCGGCGATCCAGTGCTTCCGCGAAGTGCCCCCGGATTCCCAGTGGCGCAGGGCTTTCCAGGGCCCCGCGGCGTGGGCCGAGTACGTCTGCGGCAACCTGTACCGCGCCAAGGCGATCGCTTCCGCCGACCTGAAGGAAGGCGAGATCCCGAGCCAGAACCTGCCGATCATCCGCATGGATCTCGGCGAGCTCGACCAGGCGCTCGTCGAGTTCGAGGCGCAGGCGAAGCGCGATCCGGACAATGCCGTCAGTTACAGCAACCTCTGCGGGGCGCGCTTCCTCAAGGGCGATTTCCCGGGCGCCATGGAGGCGCTGGAGAACGCGTTCGTGCGCGCTCCCGTGCCGGAGGCGATGAAGGAGCAGGTGAAGAAGGTGTTCGTGGACTTCAAGAAGCGCGCGGAGGCGGCGAAGACGCCGGCGGAAGCGGGGAAGGTCGTGGAGTCGATCGGGGCGATGGTGACGCTTGCGGTGGCCCAAGGTGGCGCGAACGCCGAGGGTGCGGGGGCCGGCCGGGACGCGATCCGGGGGATCTACTGGGCGCTGCAGGAGTACTACTGGATCAACGGGATGCCGAAGGAGTCGATCGCCTGCGGCGCGCGTTACCTGCAGCTCCGCCGCCACGGGAACGTGCTGTTCAAGCAGGCGAGGGCGTACGCCGCCCGCGGCAAGACGGACACCGCGATGAAGGCGCTCCGGGAGGCGATGGAGCAGGGGTTCGACGAGGCGAAGCGGCTCGACGGGGAGCCGGCTTTTGACGCACTGCGTCAATTGCCCGAGTTCGTCGAGCTCCGCAGGAACTGCCGATAGCCGGAAGAGGGGAAAGGACAACTTCAAGACGACGAACTTCAAGTAAACGGAGAACTCCAAAACTGCAACTTCAAGGGTGACTTCGAAGGGGGTTTCCCTGGTTCGGCGAAGGGACAGAATCGCCCGGACGATGCATTTCCCGGCCGGCTTGGAGTTGCCTTCTTGAAGTTGCCGTTTCCTTGAGACTTGGATCGTTGTCGTTGCTGTTTCTCCACGTTCTGCCCGCCCGTACGGCGATACACTTCGCCCCCATGTCCGGCACCTCCCCCGGCCTTTCGAAGCGCGACCGCGCCCTCGCCGAACTCGTCCGCGTCCGCGGCTGGGCCACCGACGCTTCCATCGAGAAGGCCATCGCGGAGGCGTCGCGGGCGGAAGGCGAACCGGACCTCGGGAGCGTGCTGATCGCCTCGGGGGTGATTTCGCCCGAGCAGCTTCAGGCGCTGACGGACGCGATCGACGGGCGGTCGAGCCGGCCGAGGCCGCCCACGCGGCCGCCGACCCGTGCGCCCTCGGCTTCCGCGGACCGTACGGTGGCCCGCAGCGACGCGGCGGGCGAAACCGTGGTCCCGCCGTCGGGGATCCGCAAGCCGCCGGACCAGATCGGGCCGTACCGCGTCCTCCGCGAGCTCGGCCGCGGCGGCATGGGAGTCGTCTACCGCGCGCTCGACCCGGAACTCCGCCGCGAGGTCGCCCTCAAGGTCATGATCGCCGGCGCCCAGGCCCACGAGGCCGACGTCGAGCGCTTCCGCCGCGAAGCCGCCGTCGTCGCCAAGATGGGACGGCATCCGCACCTCGTGCAGATCCACGACATCGGCCGCGACGCGGACAGGCTGTACTTCACGATGGATTTCGTGGAAGGGCGATCCGCGAAGCAGCGGGTGGAGGAGGAGGGAGCGTTCCCGCCGCGCGAGGCGGCGCGGATCGCGGCGGAGGTCGCCGGGGCGCTGGCGTTCGCGCACAAGGCCGGCGTCGTGCACCGCGACGTGAAGCCGCACAACATCCTGCTCGACCGGGACAACAAGGCGTTCCTCGGCGACTTCGGGCTCGCGAAGGACACCTCGAACGCCGCCGGGCTGACCGAGAGCGGCTCCGCGTTCGGGACCCCGGCGTACATGTCCCCCGAGCAGGCCGGCGGGCACGCCTCGCAGGCCACGGCGCTCTCCGACCTCTACTCCCTCGGCGCCACGCTCTTCGAGATGCTCACCGGCCGCGCGCCCTTCGTCGGCGAAACCGGGATGGACATCATCCGGCAGGTGCTCGACGCCGACCCGCCCGCCCCCGGCACGCTCAAGGCCGGCATCCACCGCGACCTCGAGATCATCTGCCTCAAGGCCCTTCGCAAGGAACCCGAAAAGCGTTACTCGTCCGCAGCCGACATGGAGGCCGACCTCAGGCGCTTCCTCAATGGCGAGCCGATCCACGCGCGGCCGGCGGGGGGGCTGGAGCGGCTGGTGAACCGTGTGAAGCGGCACCGTGCGGTGGTGGGGGTGGCGACGGCGGGGTTCGTGCTGGCGGCGGGGATTGCGGTGGCGGCGGCCTGGCGGCTGAAATCCCGCGAGAACGAGGCCGTCGCGGCGAAGGCCGACCTGGACCGGCGTGAGAAGGAGGCGACGCCGCTTCTGCTGGAAGGGAAGTCCCTCGTGGACCGCGCGGACGACGCGACGCGGAGCGGCGGGTGGAAGGACCGGGCGGAGTATGCGCGGCGGGCGGTGGAGATCCTGGGGAAGGCGCGGGCGCTGCTTCCCGAGAGCGAGGACGTGCGGTTCGAGCTGGGGAGGGCGCTGAGGCGCGGCGGCCGGGAGGAGGAGGCGCTGAAGGCGCTGGAGGAGGCGGTGGCGATCAACGCGAAGGACCCGAGGGCGTGGTTCGAGCACGGGTCGATCTGCCAGGAGCGGCTGAGCCGGTCGCGGGGGACGCTGTTCCGGCTGGCGATGAGCGCGGTGCAGAACGAGGTGGGGTTCGCGGTGACGGGGTTCAGCGGCAGCGTGATCGCGTGGATCGGCGGGACGTCGACGCCGGAGGACGAGGAGCGGCTCAAGGCGACAGCGGCCGCGGATTTCCGCAAGGTCGTCGAGACCGGCGCGGTGCCGTTCTGCGCGGCGTACGGCGAAGGGATGCTCCTGTTCTACGAGGGGAAACACGAACCGGCGCTGGCGAAGATCGACCGGTCGCTCGAGATCAACCCGTACTTCGTGGAAGCGATCGAGGCGCGCGCCGAGATCCTGGAGACGTGGAAACAGGACATCACGGCGGGGCTGAAGGAGCGCCGGGCGCTTTGCGAGCAGCAGCCCTCGAACCCCCGGTATGCCCTCGAGTACGCATTGAGCCTCCGCGCCACTGGGAAACGCGCCGAGGGCCTCGACCTCACCCGGAAAGCCGCCGAACGCGTGGCGGGCAACCTCCCGCTCGTCCTCCGTGCTTCCCAGGTCGCGCTCCAATGCGGCGACCCGAAACTCTGCCTGAAGCTGGCTCGGGAAGCGCTGGCGGCGGGGGAGTCGGGGCCGTCGGCCGCAGAAGCCGCGCGCCTGGTGGTGAGCGCGCTTCTCTCTCTGTCGCAGGAAAAGGAAGCGGCGGAGGAGCTGGCGAAGCAGAAGGGAGTGATCGACGCGGACTGGGAAGCGGCATACCGGGGCGAAATCGAGCTGGGCAAGGGGAACGTCCCGGGTGCGCTGGCCGCGCTCCGGTCGCTGAAGCGCGGATCGCCGGCGGACCGGGCGACCACGGCGCTGGCGACGTACCTGGAGCAGAACGCCGGGAACCTGGACTGCGCGGAACGGCTCGCGAAGCAGGCGGAGGAGTACGGCATCTCGAAGGCGTACCGGATGCTCCGCGGACTCGTGGCGATGGACCGTGGGGACCTCCCGAAGGCGCTGGAGGATTTCGAGGCGGTGCGACGCGAGTTGCCTGCGCTGAACGCCAACCTCTCGAACCTGTCGGCGGCGAAGTTCCTGCAGCGGGACTACGCCGGCGCGATCGACACGCTCGAGGAAAGCGTCCTCGCCACGCCGCTGACGAAGGCGAGCAAGGAGCAGGCGAAGAAATCCTTCGCGGCGCTTCGCAAGGAGCTGGACGGAGTCAAGGAGCCGGCGGACGCGGCGAAGGTCGTGGAGAGGATCTTCGGGGCGCTGGCGCTCGCGACGACGCAGACGCAGGACAAGGCGACGCTCGCGGCGATCCGCGAGGGGATGCGCGGGGTGCTGCGCGTGCTGCAGCAGTTCTACGCCGAGCTGGCGATGTGGCCCGAGTCGATCCGGGCGGCGGAGCGGTACCTTTCGATTTCGCGGAACGGGGCGATGCTGTACCGCGAGGCTGCGGTCCGCGCGAAATCCGGCGACGCCGCCGGCGCCATCGCTTCGCTCAAGGAAGCCCAGGCCGCCGGGTTCGACGACGGGAGCCGGCTCGACGCCGACCCGGCGTTCGAGAACGCCCGGGCGGCCGCCGGATGGAAGGAACTTCGGGCGGGGTGCCGTTAGACTGGATTGAACCCTTCGCCCCCGCCGGACGTCTTACTGGAAACGCCTTCCTTTCGGGGATTCCCATGCGAGCGCTCTTCCTGACCGTCGCCCTCGCCGCCCTCGCGGCGGCCGAGGAGCGCAAGTACGACGACGGGAAACCCGACGGTTCGAAGAGCTTCGGGGACGTCGGCTGCGGGATCTGGTACGAGGACGAGACGGAGTTCAAGGCGGTGAAGGTCCACGCGGCGCGGGGGGCGTGCCGGTCGTTCGACCTCGCGGCGTTCGACCGGGACGGGACGGAGCTGGCGCGCGCGGCGTTCGAGGGGACGGTCCTGCCCGAGAAGGCCGGGTGGGTCGAGCTGGAGTTCGCCGTGCACGCCGAGGAGGGCGCGCTGGTCGTCGTGACGTTCAACGAGGGGGAAGCCGGCGCGATCAGCTGGGACAAGACCGAGGAGAGCCACTCGACGTACTTCTACGGCGGGCAGCATCACCCGTTCCAGGGCGGGAACTGGATGATCCGGATCACCGACGCCCCGCGCGGCCCCGCGGCGCCGATGAAGTTCCGCTCCCCGCCGATTCCGCCGGGGCAGATCGTCCGCACCGACGGAGGCGAAGAACTCGGCCTGCGCCGGAGCGACGCCGGGCAGGCGGTGCGTTTCGACCGCCCCGCCGGCGCCGTCCTCGCCGGCGTCGAAATCTACGCCGCCCGCACGGGCCGCCTCTCGCGACCGTTCGAGGCCTCCGTCTGCGACGACGACCTCCGCCCCATCGCCAACCTCACCCTCCCGTGCGGCTGGATCGGCGCCGACGAGAAGTGGTACTCCATCCCGTTTCCCGGGACAGTCCAGGTCCCCGAGCACTTCTGGCTCGTCATCAACTTCCGCACCACCTCCGCCGACTGGGTCTCCGTCGGCGTCTGCCGCAACGACCAGGCCGCCAGCGCCGAGGCGCTTCCCGGAAGCGTCTTCCGCAAATTCCCGCCCGAGGAAGCCTGGATGATGCGGGCGCACTTTGCGCAGGGGGCCGAGGGGAAGGCGGCGGAGCGCGTCCCGGGGACGGAGGAAGACGGCGTCGTGGTCGGGGAAGTGGCGAAGAAGTTTTTCAAGGCGTGGGAGCGGGTCGATCGCCAGCGGCTTCTCGGGATCCTTGCTCCCGACGCGCCGGGGTACGACTGGATCCGCAGCGACGAATCCGGCGCGTTCCTCGAGGGGCGCGTCCATCGCCGTTTCACGAAGGAACTCGCCCGCGACGTCGCCGCCGACCGTGCGACGCTCGTCTTCGCGGCGATCCGCGGCCCGCTCCTGTGGGACCCGCCCGACGCGTACCGCGACGCGATGCCCCCCAATTCGAAGCTCCCGCCGGGGCCCTCGATTTTCGAGATGGACGGCCCGGGCCGGCACACTGGCGCGGAGATCGTCGTCCTGCGGCTGGTGAAGACCCCGGACGGCTGGAAGCTGTCCGGCACGGATGAGTTCGACTTGCGCGACGCGGACCGGCGTCGCGGCCTCCTCGCCAAATCGCTCCCGGTGGACGATGCCATCGCGGCGCTGCTCAAAACCCGAACGGAATCGATCGACGCGATCGAGCAGGAAGCGCTCGCGGCGACGGACCCGGCGGCAAAGTCGAAGCTCGTCGCCGGCGCGGCCCGGGCCCGCGCCGAGGACGGCGACGTCGCGGGATGGGCGCGCCTTGCGAAGGAACTCGGCGACGACGAGCGCGCAATGCTGCAGCAGGTCCTCTTCGTCCCGGGGCGGCGCTGCATCGCGGCGGGGGACGACGAAAAGAAACTGAAGGAAGCCGCCGACCTCGCGGACACGCTTCTGGACGCGATGGAAAAGCGGTTCGGGGTCGTGCCGCCGGGGCCCGGGAAGCTGCGGGTCCTGCGGCTGGCGCACGACGAGACGGGGTTCGTGTTCCACCCGGGCTCGTGGTCGTACCCGGAGATCATCTGGTTCGTGGGGGAGGGGGACGAGAAGCGCGCGCCGGATCCGCAGCAGATGGCGCTGGCGCTGGCGGACGCCTGCGCCTCGTGGTTCGACGACGCGAACCAGTGGAGGCGGTGGCTGGCGGCGGGGGCGATGGCGGAGGCGTCGCTGCAGACGAAGGAGACGCCGGCGGCGCTGGAGGCGGAGGTGAAGGGGATCGAGCCGTCGCGGACGGTCGTGGGGGGATTGCTGCGGATCGCCGTGGAGTGTTCGCGGCGCTACGGCGACGCGGCGTTCGGGAAGGCGATCGCCGCGGCGCGCAAGGACGGGGCGCGGCGCGAGGGGCGCGGCGGCCGCGGGATCTGCATCGAGGAGGTCATGAACGCGCTGGCGAAGGACACGGGGAAGGCGGACGAGGTGCGGGAGCTGTTCGGGCGGTAGCACCTACTGGTTCGACACGCTCGATTCCCCGGGTTGCTCCCTCCGGGCGCAACCCGGGAAATCAAAGCGTGCTCACCACTAGCCGCACGCCGCGCACCCCGGGCGGCGCTTCCACGCGACGTCGCGCGACGTCCCGTTGAGGAAGTCCATCACGCGCATCCGGCCTGCGAGCGGTTCGCCCTTCCCGAGGAGGAGCTTCACGGCCTCCACGGCCATGAGCGTGCCGACGGCGCCGGCGGCGGGGCCGAGGACGCCCGCGGCCTCGCACGTTTCGGCCGCGCCTTCCGGCGGGTTCTCGAAAACGCACCGGTAGCAGGCCGTGCGGCGCGGCAGGACCGCCATGAGCTGGCCGCTCCAGCGCACGACGCCGCCGATGACGAGCGGGACTCCCTCCGCCACGCAGGCGTCGTTTACCGCGAACTTCGTCTCCGGGTCGTCCGTCCCCTCCACGACCAGCGACCGCCCCCGGACCAGTCCGCGGGCCTCAGCCGCCGTCACCCGGCGCACCAGCGGCTCGACCGCGACGTCCGGGTTGACCCGGCGAAGGGCCGCCGCCGCCGTCTCCGCCTTCGGGCGCCCGACGTCCGCCGCGCCGTACAGGATTTGCCGCTGGAGGTTCTCCACCGCCACCGCGTCGTGGTCGGCGATCGCGATCCGCCCGACCCCCGCCGCCGCAAGGTACAGCGCCGCCGGGCACCCCAGCCCCCCGGCCCCCACCACCAGCACCCGCGCGTCCAGCAGCCGCCGCTGCCCCGCGCCGCCCACCTCCCGCAGCACGAGATGCCGCGCGTACCGGTGAATCTGCTCCTCGCTGAAACTCATCGCCCCGCCTACGTCTTCATGGAGTCGGTCATCGCGACTCCCGCCGCGCCGAAGAGCAGGATCGGGAACCATGCGGCCGTGATCGGGTCCAGCCGCCCCGAGTTCCCCGCGTCCAGGAACGCCAGCAGCGCCCCGAAAAATACGATCCCCAGCCCCAGCGTGATCCCCACCCCCACGAACACGTTCTTCGTCCCGCTCCGGACCAGAAGCGGCACCCCGATCAGCAGCAGCACCAGGTTCGACAGCGGCATCGTCCACTTCGCATGCCACTGCACCCGCCAGAACGGCTGGAACGGAAACTCCTCCATGTTCCGCTCGAGCTGCGACAGCGTCGCCATCCGGAATACCTCGTGCGACTCCTCGATGTTCTGCGGCCGCAGGTCGCTCTTCACCAGCAGCCCTTCCGGCGGAAGCGGCTTCCGTTCGACGCGCCGCTGCGTCGCCGGGTCGTACTCCGTCTGCACGCCGTTCGTCAGCAGCCAGCCCCCCTGGCTCCGCTTCCATTCGGCCTTCTCGGCGCGGACGTCCGCGACGCGCCGGAAACCGTCGCTCAGGCGCACCACCAGCACCTTGTCCATCTGGTAGGTGCTGGAGTGGTACTTCTCCGCGAACCAGTCCTGGTGATCCCGGTCGCTCACCACCACCTGGTCCGAGTCCTTCCCGCCCTTCACCGCCCTTCCCGTCTCCCGGAACCCCTCCGCCAGCCGGGGGGCGACCTTCTCGTCGATCCCGAGCATCGCGAGCGAGACGAGCGCCGAGGCGGCGAAAGCGGGGGCGAGGAAGCGGCGCGCGCTGCGGCCGGAGACGAGGACGGGGACGATTTCGTTGGTGCGTGCGAATCGGGTGAGGGTGAGCATCATGGCGCAGAGCGAGACCATGGGGGCGACCCAGACGAAGAACATCGGAATCCGCACGCCGTAGTAGCGGAGGACGAGCGCGAGCCGGTTGACGTCCTTCGCCTCGAAGAAGTCGTCGACATGGGCGAGGAAGTCGGACAGGAGGAAGAGGCCGAGCAGGGCGAGGGCGGAGGCGGCGAAGGCCGCGATCCAGGCGCCGAGGACGTAGCGGTCGAGGGTCTTCACAGACGCACGAACCTCCGGAGAGTGACGACCCCCGCGCAGAGCAGGACCGCGTCGGCGGCCCATGCGCCGGCCCACGGCGGGATCGCCGCCTGTTCCGCGAGCCGCTGGCCCCCGATGGCGAGCGGGAAGTACGCGCCCATGACGGGCAGGATCACCGCCGCGAGCGCCGCCACACGGCCGCCGCGCTTGAGCAGCATCGACAGCGGGCCCGCCGCGATCGCGAAGAACAGCGGCGCGCCGGCCCACGAAATCCGGCGGTGGAGTTCGGTCACGAGCGTCTCGTGCGAATACCGGGTCGGGATTCGCCCGTGGATCGCGTCCCAAAGTTCGCCCGGAAGCAGGTCCGGAAGCCGCTTCGCCTTCACGAATCGGTCCGACACGTCGATGTCGCGCGTCAGCTGCTCGAACATCAGGTCGCCCTGGACGTCCTTCCCGTCCTCGTGACGCTGGTGCGTCACCATCGCGTCGCGCAGGTCGAGCAGCAGCCGCGCGTTTTCCTCGTCCAACACCAGGCGCGCTTCTCGAGCGCGGATGCTCTCGCGGCCGCCCTTGGGGTCGACGAGAAAAATGTCGGCCTCGATCATGGCGCCGTCGCGGAAGTCCTTAAAGCGGATGAAGTGTTTGCCGAGGCGGAGCTGGCGGAGGGAGGCACCGGAGGAGGCGGTGAGGCCCTCGAGGGCGCGGCCGAGGAGGTTGCGGCGGGCGTAGAGGGCGTTGGGGATGCCGATCTCGATGAGCCAGAGGCAGGCGACGGAGAGGAGGGCGCCGAGGGCGATGCCGGGGACGAGGACGCGGCCGAGGTGGACGCCGTTGGCGCGCATGGCGTTGAGTTCGTTGTCCGCGGCGAGGCGGCCGACGGTGAACGTGACGGCGAGGAGGAGGGAAGCGGGGATGGTGAGGAGGAGGACTTCGGGGACGAGGGACGGGAAGATCTGGAGGAGGAGGGCGAGGGAGACGCCCTGGACCTGGTGGAGCTGGGCGAGGGTGACGGCGATGAAGATGACGGAAGAGAGGCCGCCGAAGGCGAGGAGGAATGTGCGGAGGGTTTCGGAGAAGACGTAGCGGGTGAGGATCATGCGGAGGGAAGGGTAACCGAGGAGGGCGGGGGGAGGAACGGCGGGGTGGGGGTGGGGGGGAGGGGGTAATATGAAATATATAATATGAAATAGAGAATATGAAATGGGGGCGGCGGTTGGAGGAGTCGGGTGGGGTGTCTGGACGCAGATGAAGGCGGATTTCGCAGAAACGGCGGCAGATACGGCGGCCGACGAACTCGGACGCCGTATCCGCCGACGTTTCTGCCTTCATCTTGCGTGATCTGCGTACCAGGATCTCCTCGATAGTGCTGTTCCTCGCCTCCACCCTGTTTCTCCCTGATAATCCTTCCATGCCCCAGCGCCCCGTTGTCCGCCTCCGCGTCCCCGGCACGCGGGGTCACCTGTTCTTCTTCCGGAAAATGGTCGAGTACCCCGACCGGAGCGTCGAGCCCGGGACGCTGGTGGACGTCGAGGGAGGCTCGGGGTCGTTCGTGGGGACGGGGTTCTACAACCCGGACTCGGAGATCACGATCCGGCTGATCTCGACGCGCCGCGAGGAGGGCGACGGGTTCATCGAGGACCGGCTGCGCGCGGCACTCGCGATGCGGCACGACCTGCTGAAGCTCCCGGAGGTCACCGAGGCGTACCGCATCGCGCACGCCGAGGGCGACGGCCTCACCGGGCTCATCCTCGACCGCTTCGGCCCCGTCGTCGTTGCCCAGCTCTGGTCGCGCGGGTGGTTCGCGCGGCGCGAGTCGCTGCGCGCCTCGCTCAAGGCGATCCTCCCGAACGCCTCGGTGCGCTTCGTCGCCGACGAGCGCGCCATGGAAAACGAAGGATTCGCGCTTCCCGACGAGCCGCCGCCCGGGCCGGTCGTCGTGGCGGAGCACGGGACGCAGTTCCGGGTCAACTTCGCGACCGGCCACAAGACGGGGTTCTTCTGCGACCAGCGCGACAACCGCCGCGCGGTGGCGTCGATGGCGGCGGGGAAGTCGATGCTGGACCTGTGCTGCTACACGGGCGGGTTCGCGGTGTCCGCCGCGAAGGCCGGCGCGAAGAAGGTGACGGGCGTCGATCTCGACGAGGACGCGCTGGAGACGGCGAAGCGGAACGCGAAGCTGAACAAGGTCGCGGTGGAATGGAAGCACGGCGACGTGTTCGACGTGCTGCGGACGATGCCGAAGCCGTCGGAGTACGACCTGGTCGTGCTCGACCCGGCGAAACTGGCGCGCAACAAGCTCGAGCTCGGCAAGGCGCGCCGCGCCTACTACGACATGAACCGCCTCGCGTTCGGCGTCGTGGCAAAGGGCGGCGTGCTGGTGACCTGCTCGTGCAGCGGGTTGGTCAGCGAGCCCGAGTTCCTCGACATCGTGCGGGAAGCGGCGCGGTCGGCGGAGCGCGAGTACCGCGTGTTCCGGATCAGCGGCGCGGCGCCGGATCACCCGGTGAGTACGTTGTATCCCGAGGGGAGATACTTGAAGGCGGTGTTTGGCGTGGTCGTGTAAGGCGTCGAAGGTCGAAAGTCGAAGGTTGGGTAAGGGTCAGCGGGTGGGGCGCTGCTCGAGGCGGCGAAGGGCTTCCCGGGCGTCCTGGCGTTCGCGGGGCGAGGGGGACTCTTCCGAGAGGTGGCGCAGCGCGTCCGCGGCGTCGGCGCTTCCGATGCTCTCCAAAATCTGCAGCGCGTGCTGCCGGCGCAGGTTCTGGGAAGAGGGGCTGACGCGGGCCTCGGCGGTCCTGACGAGGAGTTCGAGCTCGGTCCGCCAGG
>CAZPWT010000060.1:0-155318 GCA_964590435.1 uncultured Planctomycetia bacterium | reverse complement strand
ACACGCTTCAGCTGAAATGGTCGTTTGCCGAAAACAAATGAAGATCGCATCGCGCCTCCGGAGTGCTCGAGAGTTTGGTGACACAACCTCATCGGCACACGGAGGCGCTTTTGTTTAGCGAGCCAAAGTCAGCGCCATTCTATTAATCCGTTCCCATCACACCTCATCCCACACCCGAGGCCCACCCCATGCTCTCCCTTCTCCTCACTACCCTCCTCGCCTGCCCTCCTCTCGCCGGCCCCCTCGACGACGTCGCCGCGAAAATCGCCGCCCTCGTCTGCGAAGACCCCCAGGACTTCGAGGACCTCTTTGCCGAGTCCTTCCTCGAGGCCGTCCCCGCCGACCAGATCCACGGGCTCTTCGCGCAGGGCTTCAAGGACCACGGCAAAGTTCTCGAAGTCCGCCCCCTCGACCGCGACAGCGACACCCAGGGCCGCTTCGACTTCGCGTTCGGCGACCGCTCCGTCGTCACCGTCACGCTCACGATCGACGAGGACGCGCCGCACCGCGTCACCGGGCTGTTCCTCGGCCCCGCCCGCGTCCCGCTCGAGTCGCTCGACGACGTCGTCGCCGCCCTCAAGCAGTTCCCCGGCACCGTGTCGTTCAAGGCCGTCCGCCTCGACGGCAAGCCGGCGACCGTCGCCGAGCTCGAGCCCGACCGCGCACTCGCGATCGGAAGCGCCTTCAAGCTCTACGTCCTCGGCGCGCTGGTCGAGGACAAGCGCAAGTGGGACGAGGTCGTGACGCTGAAGGACGAATGGAAGAGCCTTCCCTCCGGAATCCTGCAGAACTGGCCCGCGGGGTCGCCGGTCACGCTCCACACCCTCGCCGTCGAGATGATCTCGATCAGCGACAACACCGCGGCCGACCACCTGCTGTTCACGGCGGGACGCGACCGGGTCGAGGCCGTGATGGAAACGATGGGGTGCGAGGAGCCCGCCAAATCCCGCCCGTTCCTGTCCACGGGCGAGCTGTTCAAGCTGCGCACGAACAAGACGCTTCGCAAGGCGTACCTCAAGGCCGACGAGGCGGGGCGGCGCGCGATGCTGGCCAAGGAGGTCAAGGACGCGCCGCGGCCGATCCTGGCGGCGTGGCCGAAAGTCGGGGCGATCTCGAAGATCGAGTGGTTCGCGTCGGCGGCCGACCTCTGCCGGGCGATGGACTGGTTCCGCGCCCGGGCCGACGAGAAGGCGCTGGGCGTCCTCGGCGTGAACCGCGGCCTCGCCATCCGCAAGGACGTCTGGCCCTACTGCGGCTTCAAGGGCGGCTCCGAGCCCGGCGTGCTCAACATGACCTGGCTCCTCAAGCGCGACGACGGCGCGTGGTTCGCCGTGTCCGTCGGCTGGAACGACAAGGACGAGCCGCTTCAGGAGAACCGGATGTTCGCGCTGGCGCAGGCGGTGATCGACCTGCTCGCCCGGAACGGTCGTTAGCGCTTCCACTCCAGGACGATGTCGCCCGAAGTGGCGGGATCGTCCGCGAATGCGCCGGCGCCGGCCTGGTCTCCGTCGGTCCACTCGGACCAGAGGCGAAGGGTTCCTGCGGCGTCGAGCCGATGCAGGGGTGCGATGGTGAAGGGATCATCGGGCATGGGCGCCATCGGTTGGCCGGTCGCGCGCTCGTGGGCGAGCGCCTGGAGCAGCCGGAGGCGGGCGCGAACGGAGCGCCCGCAGCGGTCGATGGCCAGCGTGGAGGAAAGCAGGAGCCCGAGGAACTCGTCGCGGGCCGCCGCCTGCTGCAGCCGGTCGTGCACCGCCGCGGCCTGTCCCCACGGCATCCCCGGGAGCGGCCGGCACTCTTCCGTCGTCCGCGTGCAGACCTCGTCCAGGTCCGCGGCGACGATCCGCCACGAAAACCCGTGGCGCCAGGCGTAGAGCCGGGCCGCCGCCGGAAACCCGAGGTCGTCGAGGCTGGCGCGTCCCTCGGCGATCGCCAGCATCGACTCGTTGATCAGCACGTGGTCCGCCTCGAGCTGCCGGTCGAGCGGGCGCAGCGCCGCCTCCGCCCTCGAGAACAGGCGTTCGATCCGCGCCGCCTGCACGGCCGTGAGCCCGGGCTCCGACAGCACCGAAGCCGATTCCGGCGCCACGTTCGTCAGGAGCGCATACCCCACCAGCGAGCAGATCACCGGGCCCGTGGAAGCGCAGTCGACGGACAGCTGGGTGACGGCCGCGAGGTCGTCGATGGCGCCGTCGATGTCCCCGGCCTGCCGCCGGCGCCGCGCGGAGAGTTCCATCGTGCGCCCGGCCTGCCGGAACGGACCGAGCCACTCCATCGGCGCCGACCATCCCATGTCCCATTTCATTCCGTCCTGCCACGACGAAGCGTGGGCGGCCCTTCGCAGGGCGTCGATGTCGGCCGCGTGGGCATCGAGCGCGCCGTACGCCTTCTTCTGCGCTTCCGGCGTGAATTTCCCGGATCGAACTTCGTCAATCGCGCTCGCTTCGTCGCTCTTCATCCTCGAAAGCGCGGTCGCCGCCGCGAGGTACAGGTCCCACGCGTTCCCGTCGGTTTTCGGCGGCTCCAGCGGCTCGCGCTCGGCAGGCTGCGACAGGACCCGCGCCCGGAGCGCCGCGTTTTTCTCGACGAAGTCCTTCCACCTCGAGCTCGCCCGCCCCGACACCACGAGGCTGCCCAGCGCGAACATCACCACGAGGAACCCCAGGCACCCTGCAGGGAGCCAGATCCACCACCGTCGGCGCGGCACCTCGGGAACGTCGCTCATCGGCGGCTCTCATCCATAGGGAAGCGCCTCTGGGATGCCGCCCGAAGCCCGGGCTCACGCGCGATCAATCGCGCCGCCGGCGGTGCAGGAGCTTCTTCCGCTGCCCGGAGTCCGCCGGCGAGTCCATCGGCGCCACGGAGCCCTGCGAAGCGCCGTCGAACCGCAGCTTCACGCGCCCGATCAGGATTTCGTCGCCGGGCTTGAGGATCGCCTCGCCGACGAGCTTGCCGTTCACGAGCGTGCCGTTCGTCTTGGCGTGGTTGACGAGCATCGCCTTCCCGCCGACGAATGCGATCTCGCAGTGCAGCCGGGAGATCGACGGCTCCTTGATCTCCAGCTCGTTCTCGCTCGACCGACCGATCTTCACGACGTCGGGGGCGAACTCGCGGGACTTTTCCCAGTCCCCTTCGAAGAGCGTGATCCGGATCATGGTGCGCGCATTGTAGGGGAACGCGGCGGACGCCCGCGATCCCGGCCGGAAAAACAACGGGCCGTCCTCGCGGACGGCCCGGGTGGTGACTGCGGAAAGACTACTTGAGGATCACGTAGACCAGCGCCGACATCGCGAGCCCGGCGACGTACGCCACGCCGTACAGGACCGGGTCCTTCCCCTGCACCGCGCCGATCAGGCCGCGCTTGCGCATCCCGCTCGAGCTCTTCCCAGCCTTCGGCGCTTCGCCCGATCCTTCGCCGCCCTCGAACCGGAGCTCGACGCGGCCGACCAGGATCTTGTCGCCGGGCTTCAGGAACGCCTCGCCGACGGGCCGGCCGTTGACGCACGTGCCGTTCGTCTTGGCGTGATTGACGAGCAGGAAGCGCCCGTTGACGGCGGCGATTTCGCAGTGCTTCCGCGAGAGCGTCGAGTCGTCGAGCATGAGCGCGTTGCGGCGCGACCGCCCGATCGACACCACGTCCTCCTCGAAGTCGAACGTCTCCGCCGGCGCCCCGTCGACAACGCTGATTTTCATCATGGGTTCCTCGCTCCGTTTACTTGAGCATCTTGCCTTCGCCGCCGTTCTCGCTCGCAAGGCGGGCGAGGAAGACCGGGTCCGGGGGATCCACGCCGACGCCCGGCTGCCCGACGCCGACCGTGTTGATAATCGCGCGGTCGTCCTTGTTGATCTTGCGGATTTCCTTCAGGAATTCCTCGGGGTCCGGGAAGCGGCCCGTGTTGTGGCGGCCGTCGGTGACGAGGAAGATCGCGTAGTCCGGCTTGCCCTTGGCGGCCGAACCCGGGGTCGGGGCCGGCTTCTTCAGCGTCTTGCGGTGATCGTCGATGATCCCGAACGCGCTGTCGAGGGCGTCGAAGATGTTCGTGCCGCCCCACGCCGAGGTCGTCTTGATCCGCTTGATCGCGTCGATCTTGTTCTTCTCGCTCGCCGGCACCAGGCGCTTCTGCCACGGCGTCGGGGAGAACGAGTAGAAGATGACGGTGAACTCGACGTCCGGGTGGAGGTAGGCGATCGAGTGCGTGAGCTCGTACTTGGCCGCGTCGAGCTTGGTCTTCACGTCCTTGCGGTCGAACTTGTCGAGCTGGCGCTTGAGCTCGGCGCCGAGCTTGATCTCCGGAGGGCCCGAGAACTCGGCGGGCGTGACGGTCGCGGGATCTTCCATCGAGCCCGTGACGTCCATGACGAAGACGACGCGCTTGAGCATCGTCTTGAGGCCCATGAACTGCGTCGGCGGGCGGGTCGGGTCGTCCGGCGGCTCGACCGTCGTGCCGCCGTCGCCCGGGGGAACCGGCTTCGGATCGGGAGGTTTCACGGAGACCGGGTCGTCCGCCGGCGGAGGATCGTCGGTCGCCGCGGGGGGAGGATCGACCGGCTCCTTCTTCACCGCCACCGGCTCCTCTTTGGGCGGCTCCTTCGGCGCCACGACCGGCGGGTCGATCGGCTTTGGCGCGACGGCGACCGGCTCGGGCTTCTTCGGTTCTTCCTTCGGCGCCACGGCGACCGGCTCCTGCGTCTTAGGCTCTTCCTTCGGCGCGACCGCCACAGGTTCTTCCTTCGGCGCCGGATCGACGCCGGCCGTCTTCGGGTCGGGCGCAGGCGCCGGGATCTCCGGCCCGCGCTGCTCGATCTTCGCGGCCGCGGGCTTGTCCTTCTTCTTGTCGTCCCGGTTGTCCAGCACCGAGAGCGCCGTCACGCCCGAGAGCAGCCCCGCGACGAAGAAGCACGCGATCGCGAACGCCGACACGCCCTTGCTCCCGCGCTCCACGCGGACCGCTTCACGCAGCCCGCTCGACTTCTTCGGGGCGCGCGGCTCGGGGGCCGGGGCCGGAGCAGGAGCAGCGGCCGGGGCAGGGACCGGCGTCGCCAGCGCCGCCGCAATCGCTTCCCCCGCCTTCTCGTTCGCCGTCGGCTGCTTCCCCATCAGCTTCTCGGCTTCCTTCGGGTCCAGCGCCTTCGGCGCCCCGACGCGGAACGTCACCGCCGTCTCGCCGATCTTGAACGAATCGCCGTGCTTCAGGGCCGACACCGAAACCGCCGACCCGTTCAGGAACGTCTTGTTCTTGCTCCCGCAGTCGATCAGCATCCAGGCGTCCTTCTGGCGCACCACCTGGCAGTGCTCGGCAGATACCTTGGCGTCGTCCCGAAGCGGCACGGTGTTCTTGCGCGACCGCCCGAACGTCACCACCTTGTCGTCCAGGGCGATGGTCCGGGACTTGCCGTCGGTCACGACTTCCAGGATGCAGGCGTTGTTGTCAGGCATGGGAGTCTCCGAAAGTTGAGGAGCACTTATGCAATCGGTGTGCCGAGGGGATGAAGGGTCCACCGACACGCAACACTTTTATCCACAATGCTTTACGGCAATCCTCCCGCCGCCCGAACCCCCGTAAACCGCCCCCGGATGTAAAGAAAAGTGCCTTTCCTGCATTCCCGCCACCCAGACCGGACGCCGCTGCACACCCTGTAACGAGAGCCTCCACTCCGCCTCCCTCAACCCTCAACTCTCAACCCTCAACGCCGTAGCCTTTCCCTTCGACCTTCGACCTTCGACGCCGTACACGCCCCGTTCCCATTGACGCAAGCCTCCCGGATACCGTATACCTCACGCCGTACCCCGGGGGTGTAGCTCAGCTGGGAGAGCGCGTGAATGGCATTCACGAGGTCGAGGGTTCGATCCCCTTCACCTCCACTGGATGTTCGACGGACGGGGTCAACACTTCGGGCCGAAGCGAAAGGAAAAAGCGCTTCGGCCCTTTGTGTTGACACCCGTCTGCCGAACTTCCCGTGGAGGTGAAGGGGATCCGGCGGCGGGCGGCGTGAGGAGGGTTGGCGATGAGAAATAAAAACATCGACGTTTCGACGGACGTCGCGCGGATCCGGAAGGACATGGTCGAGTGCCGGAGGGATCTGCACGCGCACCCGGAGATGGCGTTCCGGGAGGTGAGGACCGCGTCGCTCGTCGCTTCGCGACTTCGCTCGCTCGGTGTGGGGGTGAAGGAAGGCGTGGCGAAGACGGGGGTGGTGGGACTGATCAAGGGTGGGCTGCCCGGGCCCGTGGTGGCGTTGCGCGCGGACATGGACGCGCTGCCGATTGTCGAGAAAGAGAAGAAGAGCTACCGGTCCGGGACGCCCGGCGTGATGCACGCCTGCGGCCATGACGGCCACGTCGCGATCCTGCTCGGCGTCGCGGACGTGCTGTCCAAGCGCAAGGCGAAGCTGCGCGGGTCCGTGAAACTGATCTTCCAGCCGGCGGAGGAATCGCCCGGCGGCGCGGAACCGATGATCAAGGCCGGCGCGCTCAAGAACCCGGACGTGGACGCGATCTTCGGGTTGCACATGTGGAACGACTTCCCTGTTGGAAGGCTCGGCGTCCGGCCGGGGCCGCTTCTCGCCGCGGCGGACAAGTTCGAGATCACCATCACCGCGAAAGGCGGCCACGGCGCCGCGCCGCACCAGACCGCCGACCCGATCCTCGCGGCCGTGCACGCCATCCAGGCGCTTCAGGCGATCTCCAGCCGCCTCGTCGACCCGCTGCAGCCCGTCGTCTGCTCCGTCGGGCGCATCAAGGGCGGCGACGCGTTCAACGTGATCCCGAACAAGGTCGAGTTCGCCGGGACGATCCGCAGCTTCGACCCGAAGCTGCGGCCGCGCCTGCCGAAGATGGTGCGCGAGCTGGTCGGCAACGCCGTGCACGGGCTGGGGGCGGAGTTCGAGATGACGTACACGATGTACTACCCCGCGACGATCAACGACCCGGAGATGACCAAGGTCGTGGACGGAGTGGCGGAAGGGCTGGTCGGCGCGGAGCGGGTGGACCGGAACGTGCAGACGCTGGGAGGCGAGGACATGTCGTATTTCCTCAACGAAGTCCCGGGGTCGTTCTTCTTCCTGGGTTGCAGCAACGAGAAAAAGGGGCTTTGCGCCCCGCACCATTCGGACCTGTTTGACTTTGACGAGGAAGCGTTGCCGATCGGGGCGGAGATGCTGATCCGCACCGTCGAACAGTACCTCTCCCCCCCGAAGTAGCCGCGCCGGCAAAGCCGGCGCCCCTTAACCTTGACCTTTCCCTTTTCCTTAACCCTTTCCCCCCGAAAGCCTCACGACCAACAGGGTTACGGGAAAGGGAAAGGTTAAGGTTAAGGGGCTCGCCTCCGCGGCTCCGCCGCTCCGGCGAGCGCGGCGTTCCGTGCCCCCACGGTTTTTCCTGCAGTCGTCCTGTAATTCCTCCCCTGCTCAGCGTCTCTACTCTGTACGCCGCCTAAAGGACGCCGATGACCGAACAGGAACTCGTGGACCGGCTGGCCGCCGGCGACCGCACCGCGGTCGCTCCGCTCCTCGCCGCCCACGAAGCTCCCCTTCTCCGTTACTCGGCCGCCCTTCTCGGCGACGCCGCCCTCGCCCAGGACGCCGTGCAGGAAGCCTTCCTGCGCGTCCTTCGCGAAGGGGCCCGGTTGCGGGACGTGAAGGCGCTCTTTCCCTGGCTCCTCCAGGTCACCCGCAACATCTGCCACGACCTGCGGCGCAAGGAGACGCGGATGGAACGGAAACACGAAGCGGCGGCCGTGCTCGAGCCGCGGCCGGCCCAGGCGCCGGCCGACGCGCACGCGCTCGACGGCGAGCTGCGCGACCGCGTCCAGGCCGCCGTCGCCGGCCTCCCCGAGAAGCAGCGCGAAGTCCTGCGCCTCAAGCTCTGGGAAGGGCTGACCTACCGCGAGATCGCCGAACGGTTGGAAATGACGCTGACAAACGTGAGCTACCACCTCGGGCAGGCGGTCAAGGCCGTCGGGGGCCGGCTTCGGGAGGCGGGGCTCGTCGGGGATGAACATAGGAGGGCGCAGTGATGACGCGGGACGAAATGCGGGACAAGTTGACGGACTACGCGGTGGGCGAACTCACGCCGGCCGAGCGCGCGGAAATCGAACGGGCGCTGGAAAAGGACGCCGAGCTGCGGGCAGAGCTGGACGCGATCCGGGAGACGGTGGCGCTGGTGAGCGCGTGCGCGGCGCCGAGCGTTGCCGTGAAGGAAGAGCGGCTTTCGACCGAACGCGTGGATGCGATTCTGTCGCGCATTGTGACAACGCCGGTGGCGCGGAAGCGCTGGTGGGTCGGGCCGGCGGCGCTGGCGGCCAGCCTTGCGCTTGCGCTTGGAATTTCGGTCTACAGCAATATCCTCACACGCCGCGAGCGGAACGACATCGCCGCGCGGCACCAGAAGTTGCAGGAAGCGCTGATCAAGTCGGCCCAGAACCGCGGGGTCTGGAAGGTGAATACCGGGGAGGGAAACCTGCTTGCTGGCGATTACCCGCCGGTCGTGAAGCAGTTGGGGTACTCCTACGACGATGAGGTCCTCGCCATCGCGAGCAAGGATCCTCTCAGCCGCGACGTTTACGCCGTCAAGATGCTCGATGAGTTGCGCAAATCCCGCTTGGAAACAGAAATTGCAAAGTTGAACAAGGTTCAGGAACGCGTCGTGTTGCGGCAGCGCCTGGCTGCCCTCGGCAAGCGGGTGGACATCGGCCAGAAGGACAGACGAGTTGATGGCCTAAAACCTGAGGTGGGAGAGTCCGTTTACGGGGCTTGGGGTCCCGATGAACCCAACACCGAGGAATACAACCCCCTCGTCGACAACCCCTTCACCCGCCCCTTCGACGCCCCGCTCTCGACGTTTTCGATCGACGTGGACACGGCCGCCTACGCAAACGTCCGCCGCTTCCTGAACGAAGGCCAGCTCCCGCCGCCGGACGCGGTGCGGCTGGAGGAACTGGTGAACTACTTCCACTACGCGTACGTGCCGCCGGCCGGTGCGGAGCCGTTCTCGGTGGCGCTCGAGGCGCACGCGGCGCCGTGGGAGCCGAAGCACCAGCTGGTGCGGATCGGGCTGCAGGGGAAGGAAATCGACGTGCGGGAAGCGCCGGCGGCGAACCTGGTGTTCCTGGTGGACGTGTCGGGGTCGATGGACGAGGCGGACAAGCTGCCGCTGGTGCAGTCGTCGCTCGGGCTGCTGCTCGAGAACCTGCGCGAGCAGGACAAGGTGGGGATGGTCGTCTACGCCGGCGCCGCGGGCGTCGTGCTCCCGCCGACGTCGGGCTCGCGCAAGGACGAGATCGCTTCCGCCATCCAGCGCCTCAAGGCCGGCGGCTCGACGAACGGCGCGCAGGGGATCGAGCTGGCGTACAAGCTCGCGGCGGACAACTTCGTGAAGGACGGCGTGAACCGCGTGATCCTCTGCACGGACGGCGACTTCAACGTCGGCGTCACGAGCGAGGGCGATCTCGACCGGCTGATCGAGGAGAAGCGGAAGACGGGCGTGTTCCTCTCGGTGCTCGGGTTCGGCCGCGGGAATTACGCCGACGCGCGGATGCAGTCGCTCGCCGACAAGGGGAACGGGAACGCTTCGTATATCGACTCGCTCAAGGAAGCGCAGAAGGTGCTGGTCGAGCAGGCGACGGGGACGCTGATCACCATTGCGAAGGACGTGAAGATCCAGGTGGAGTTCAACCCGGCGAAGGTCGCGGCGTACCGGCTGATCGGGTACGAGAACCGGCTGCTGGCGGCGCAGGACTTCAACGACGACAAGAAGGACGCGGGCGAGATCGGCGCGGGGCACCAGGTGACGGCGCTGTACGAAGTGATCCCGGCGGGGCAGGACGTTCCGGCGGCGGGCGTGGACGAGCTCAAGTACCAAAAGCCGGCGACGGCGGTGGCCGAGGGCGCGGCGGCCGGAGAACTGTGCACGGTCAAGCTGCGCTTCAAGGCGCCGGACGGGGACACGAGCAGGAAGATCGAGTTCGCGCTCGCGGATCCCGGGCTGAACTCGGCCGGGGCGAGCACGGACTTCGAGTTCGCGGCGAGCGTGGCGGCGTTCGCGATGTGTCTGCGGGACAGCGAGTACAAGGGGCAGGCGAACTTCGGGCTGGTGAAGGAGCTCGCGATGGCCGGGCTCGGAGACGACGCGAAGGGGTATCGCAAGGAGTTCATCGAGCTCGTGAAGAAGGCGACAGAACTGGCGGAGGCGAAGAAGAAAGCGGCCGAGGAGAAGAAGTAGTAGGGAGACGGGAGTTCGGAGAAAACTGCGCGGCCCCGGTGAAAGCCGGGGCCGCTTTCGCGTGACCCCCGTGATAGAATTACCACCATGCCGCGTCCGCTCGACGTTCGTCATCCCTACGTTTCACGCCGCAAGTCAGTTTGTGGCGGCGAGCCGGTCATTCGTGGCACGCGATTTCCCGTGCGTTCCGTCGTCGAGTACGCCCTGCACCAGGGCATGACGCCCGAGGAAATCGTCCGGGAGTGGACCGGTCTGTCGCTGGCACAGGTCTATGACGCCCTGTCGTACTACCACGATCACAAGAGCGCAATCGACCGCTTGATCCGTCGGCAGCAGCCCTCAGCGGTGCGCCGGAAGCTCTCCGTCTGAAGTGGCGGACCAGATCAAGCTCCTGCTGGACGAAGACACGCGACCGCTGCTCGCGGCGACTCTGCAAGAGCGTGGATTTGACGTCATCCACATCAATGGGCTCGGACTTTCGGGGGCGACGGACCCCGCTGTCCTGCGGGAGGCAGCCCGGCAAGGACGGGCACTGCTGACGCACAACGCGGCAGATTTTGCGGTGCTCGCGGCGGAGTGGACAAGGAAGGGGATGCTGCATAGCGGAGTCATTCTGGCCCCACAGCTTCCCTTTCGGGTGATGCTGGCCCGCACGCTGCGATTCCTGGCGCTTCACTCCGCCGATGAGATTCGCAATGCGGTGCTCTGGATTGCCAGCTGAGCGTAGCTCCGGACTTCGCGGGCATCGCTTCGAAAGGTGCGGAGACTAGCGGCGCGAAGTGCCGATAGAAAACGGGAGGTTTCATGCGTCCGTCCGTGCCCGTACTGTGTATTGCCCTAGCGCTCGGTGCCGGCTGCACCGGGGACCCGCGGCCCGCGGTCCCGGCGGCGCCTAAGCCGTCCAACGATGAGCCGCTCCCTGCAATGCCGGACGAGCCGTCAATCTCATTCCGGCCCGCTGAACGATTCGAGGAAGTGGCCGGGGTCGCGATGCCGCTTCCCGTGTCCATGAAGCTGGAGTGGCACGACTACGACGTGCGTCTGGTCTCCGGACGGCGGGTGCCCCCGTGGCACAAGGACTACGAGGTGCCGGGCTTGGACGGCGTGGTGATCCGAAAGTCCGGGGCCATCGTCTACTCGCGCGTGGAGCCCGACGACTCCCTCGACCTGGGCGGCTGGGTCGGCGTCCCGGAGAACGCGATCACTGATCTTGACGCGAATGGACGGCCGGAGCTCGTATTCGTAAGGCACACCCGAGGCAACCACTCGCACGTCTGGTTTACGTTCTGCGAGCTCGAACCGAAATTCGGCGTCGTCGCGACGCTCGACGGCCCCGCCGACACGGTGTTCTTCGTCCAACTGGACCCATCTCCGCCCATGGAGTTCGTCACGGCCGACCGCTACTTCGACGCGTGGACCTGCTGCGCCGACTACGTGCACATCCCCATCCCGATGCGCTTCGCTAACGAGAAGTGGAGCGTCGCGGTCGATCTCATGGAGCGCCCGCGGGGTCGGTACGGCCACCCCGCCATTGAGAAGTGGCGCGTTCCCGAATCGCAGAGCGAAGATCCCGCGGCTGCAAAGGCGGGGATGCGCTACGTCGTCCTCGATGCCATCGCCGCGGGCCGCGAGCCGGATGGCTGGGAGGCGGTGAGGAACTGGACGGCGGTCTCCGAGGAAGACAAAACGAAGTTCCTCTCGGTCATGAGGCAGACACTGGACCAATCGGAGCTTTGGACGGAAGTCCGCAACGCCTATGCTGCTCGCAAGTAGGCAGGGCAGCCTCTCTCACTCGTCTCATGCAGGCGCGACATGAAGGTCGGGAAATTCACAATCGACCCGTGGATGTGGGCCGCCGCGCTCGCGACAGTCGCGACGGCGCAGGCGCTGAATGACTCCGCACTGCCCTTCCTGAAGTGGGGACTCGAGACCGCCAACACTGGGGTTTCACAACCGGCGCCCATGTGGGGGCACTTCCTCAAGATTCACCTCGGGCTTCTGAGCCTCGGAATCGCAGCGGGAGTCTCCGGCGCGATCCGGGTGAGCCGCCGCACCGCGCCGGTTCCGTTTTCATTTCCCCAGACGGCGGCCATCGTCTTTCTGGCACTGGTGGCTTCTCTGACGCAGATCCGTTGGGTGGCCCTCTCATTGGGCAGATCGGAATTGAACGAGACGACGCTTCCCCTCGCCAGAAGCGTCGCTGAGGACCGTGCCAGGCTCGACCGCGTCCAGTTCTGGGTCAGGTCGGCGCGCATCGGCGACGTTCAGGATGCGAAGGATCCGACCCGGTCCCTGCAAAACGTGCTGGTCCTTGAGATCGAGATTTCGTCCGACGGCAGCGGTGGCGACCCCAGACGACTGATCGGCCTCAGCCCGGGTCCGAAATCCCCCTACGTCGCGACCGACGGCGGCTTCCTGCGACTGGTCGAATGGCCGGACGGATTTTCCCCTGCAGGAGAAGACGGCACCACGACGCTCGTTCTCGCCTTCGAGCCGCCCCCGGCGGATGCCGAGGAGCTGGAACTCCGCATTCCCGGATCCCTGCACCGCGGTGTGAGGATCCCTCCCCTGACTCGCTGAAGAGCCGCTTCCCTTTCCCGGAGATTCGGTCCCCATGGCCCAACTGGATGCGTTCGCTCCTCCCCCTTCCGCCGCCGGCGCTGCCGCCCCCTCGGCCCCGCCGCTTGCCGTCCCGGCGGTGATCGCGCACCTGTCCATGTTTTGCGCGCTCGGGTGGTACCTGATCCAGGTGCCGGCGCTGAAGGTGGTCTACGTGGATCTGGGCTGCGAATTGCCCATGTTTTCGATGATCGTCATGAAGCTTTCCGACTTCTTCGCGGCGTGGGGAATTCCCGTCTGGATTTTCGCGCTGGTGGGTTTGGGCGTGGACTTCGGTGTCTGGCGACTGCTGCGCCAACGCGGCAGGCACCGCGCCGCCGAGAACTGGCTCTGGCTCGTGGCGGCCGCTATCGTCCCGATCACGATCTTCCTCCAGCAGATTCTGCTGCTGCCGATTGTTTCGCTGGTCAACTCGATGAAATGACGGCTCGCGCGGTTCCCGGATCGTCCGTCCGCGCAACCGGCGTCGGCGCGGCAATGCGGAACACCGTGATCTCGCCGCCGTTCCTGTCCTCCCGCGTTTCCACGCGCACGCCGCCGATCTTTTCCATCGCCCGAAGCGACCGCAGGTTTTTCGAGCCGACGCAGAAGAGGACGCTCTTCACGAAGCGGAACGCGTGCTGCAGCATGAGGGCCTTCAGCTCGCGGTTGAACCGGCCGCCCCAGTGGGACCGCGCGAGGAACGTCCAGCCGATCTCGACTTCGCTCTTCGCCTCGTTGTACGCGTGATACCGCGACGAACCGATCACGCGGCCGTCGCGGCGGTCGACCACGAGGAACGCGCCCCCGGACTCGATCGCGACGCGGAAGAACTCCCGGAAGACCTTTTCCTTCCAGCGGTCGTGCGCCGGGTGCTGCTCCCAGATCAGTGGATCGGATGCCACGGCGAAGAGCGCGTCGAAGTCGCAGGGCTGGAGCGGCCGGAGCTCGAGGAGTTCGCCGGTGAGGGTGGGCTGGAGCAGGAAGGGCACGCGTTCACTCCTTCGGGGGACGGGAAGGGCATGCAAGTTAGAAGTTCAACTTCCAATTTGCACGGATGATCAGAATTGCCGGCGTGCCGAGCCGAATCGCCGTCGCTACCCCATCGCCCTCGCGCGCAGCTGCCCGCACCCCGCGGCGATGTCGATCCCCTTCTCCATTCGCACCGTGCTGGGCACGCCGTATCCGCGCAGGATTTCCTGGAACGCGTCCGATCGGGCGTCGGCCGGGCGCGCGAACGGGCCGGCGTCGGTCGGGTTGACGGGGATCAGGTTGACGTGGCACGCGGTCCCAGCGAGCAATTCCCCCAGCGCGCGCGCCTGCTCCGGCGCGTCGTTCTTCCCCGCCATCAGCACGTACTCGTAGAACACGCGCCGCCCCGTGAGCTCCGCGTACTGCCGGCACGCTTCCAGGAGTTCCGCCACCGGATAGCGCCGGTTGACGGGGAGGATTGCGGCGCGCGTAGCGTCGTCGGGGGCGTGAAGCGACACCGCGAGGTGGGTGGCGAGGGGTTCGCGAGCGAAGCGGAGGATTTCGGGGACGAGGCCGACGGTGGAGACGGTGATGCGGCGGGAGCCGAGGTGGAGGCCGCGGCCGTCGCAGAGGATCGCGATCGCCTTGAGGGTGCGGTCGTAGTTGGCGAACGGCTCGCCCATCCCCATGAAGACGGCGTTGGTGAGCTCCGATTTCTCGGCGCGGGCGAGCCGTGCGGCCCAGACGGCCTGCGCGACGATCTCCCCCGCGGAGAGGTTGCGCCGGAACCCCTGCTGCCCGGTCGCGCAGAACGTGCACCCCATCGCGCACCCGGCCTGCGTGGAGACGCAGACCGTGCGGCGGCTGCGGCGGTGGCCGTCGGCGTCGTAGCGCATCAGCACGGTTTCGATGAGCTCGCCGTCGGGGAGGCGGAACAGCGCCTTGTCGGTCGAACCGTCCGCCGACGTGCGGTGCACGACGGTTTCCAGCGGGTCGACCGAGAACCGGCCCTCCAGCCCGCGGGCGTCCTCGATCGCCGTCGCGCCCTCGCGATGAACGGCCCGGAAAACCCGCTCCGCCGCGGGGCGCTTCAGCCCGTGCTCCGCCGCAGCCTCGACGAGCTCGTCGCGGGTGAGGTCGAGGACGGTCGGCCGGTGATCGCCGGCGGGAGTGGGCATGGAGCCTCGGTCGAAGGGGACGCCGGGGGATTCTACAGGCTCCCGCGCTTCCCCCGGGCGATACGCGCCCCGGAACCCGCGACCGAATGTTCCACACGACTCGCGGCCCTCTGCTATCTTCTGCCGCAGTGAACGGGAATCTGACGCATGCGACGTTGAGTCGGGCGATATGGCGATTGGCCCTCCTCGTGATCGGACTCGCCGCGCTTCCAGCCACCAATGGCTGCGAGGACGTGGAAGCGTTCCGCGCCTGGGTGCGGAAGCTGGTGACGGGAGTGCTGCCGTGACCTCCTCCCGGAAGACCGTCGTCGTGGCGCTGTGTATCGCGGTGCTGCTCGGCTGCGCGGCGGTGCTCGTGCGGTCCCGCATGGGGACGACGGTGCCGCCGGCCAGCATTCCCGTCCTCGCGCGCCCCGGCGAAGCGCCGGCGCCGCCGGGCGAAACGCCGCCGCCTCCCGCGCCGCTCCCCGGCGCGCTCCGCGTCCTCGCAACCCTTCCCGAGTTCGCCCTCGAGAACGACCGGGGAGAGACGGTCGGCCTGCCGGACCTGCGCGGGACGGTCTGGATTGCGGACTTCATCTTCACGCGCTGCGCGGGGACGTGCCCGATGATCACGCAGCGGATGTCGGAGCTGGCGCGCGAGTGCGCGGCGAAGCCGGGGCTGGAGCGGGTGAAGTTCGTCTCGATCAGCGTCGATCCCGAGCACGACCGTCCGGCGGTGCTGCGCGACTACGGCCGCGGGCACGGCGCCGACCCGGCGGCCTGGATGTTCCTGACGGGGACGCCGGGCTCGATCCTGCCGCTGGTGCTGAAGGGGTTCCTGCTGCCGGTGGACAGCCAGGCCGATGCGGCGATGCCGATCCTGCACAGCCAGAACTTCATGCTGGTCGACCGCCGGGGACGCCTGCGCGGCGCGTTCGATGCCCTGTCCGAGGAGGGGCTTCGCGGCCTCCGCGCGGCGCTGGAGCAGGCAGTCGCGGAAGAGCCGGGGACCGACGTGTACGTCCCCGCGGACGTCGATCATCCGGAGTGGCTTGAGAAGCGCCGCAAGGAGCAGATCGCCTCGGCGAGTGCGATCGCGGCGCCGCACGATTTCCGCTTCACGGACCGGATCGGCGCGAGCGGGATCACGTTCCGCCACGTTTCCGGCCTGGACACGGGGAAATTCCATCGCCCGCTTCACTATGACCATGGGAGCGCGATCGCCGTCGCGGACGTGGACGGCGACGGGCTCACGGACGTGTTCCTGGTCAACCAGCTCGGCAGGAACGGTTTGTACCGGAACCTCGGAAACGGGCGCTTCGCCGACATCACCGAGGGCTCGCCGGTGGCGGCGGGGGATCGCGCCTGCGTCGGCGCCGCCTTCGCGGACATCGACAACGACGGCGACCCGGACCTGCTCGTGACGTCGGTGCGCGAGGGGAACCTCCTCTTCCGCAACGACGGCCACGGGGGCTTCACGGATGTCACGGCCCGGTCCGGGCTGGGCGACAACAAGGGGCACGGCGCGGGGGCGGTCTTCTTCGACTACGACGGCGACGGGCGCCTCGACGTGTTCGTGGCGAACACCGGGCAGTTCACGGGGCTCACGCGCGGCCCGGACGGGCTTTACGCCGGGTTCACGGACGCGTTCGCGGGGCACCTGTTCCCCGAGCGCAGCGAGCGCTCGAACCTCTACCACAACGAGGGAGACGGCGTCTTCACCAACGTCTCGGAGTCCTCCGGGCTCGTCCACTCCGCCTGGACCGGGGAAGCCACGTCCTTCGACGCCGACGGCGACGGCCGCCCCGACCTCTACGCGCTCTCGATGCAGGGGCACGACGAGCTCTGGCTCAACCGCGGCGACGGGCATTTCGAGAAAAAGGGGCGCGACGTTTTTCCCGCGACGCCGTGGGGCGCCATGGGAGTCAAAGTGCTCGACTGGAACGGCGACGGCCGGCTCGATCTCTTCGTGGCCGACATGCACACCGACATGGCGACGGCGCTGGCGCCGGAAGAGGACAAACTCAAGCACGACCCCGCGACGATGTTCCCGCCGCGATTCCTCGCGACCGACGGCAATCACGTCCTCGGCAACGCGCTCTTCTCCAGCCAGGGCGGCGGGAAGTTCGTCGAGGTCTCCGACGCCGCGAACGTCGAGACCGGCTGGCCCTGGGGCCCGAGCGCCGGCGACCTGAACGCAGACGGCTGGCCCGACCTCTTCGTGACCGCGGGAATGTGCTACCCGTTCCGGTACGGAGGGAATTCGGTTCTGCTCAACGAAGGCGGGAAGCGCTTCGCCGACGCCGAGTTCGTGCTCGGGGTCGAGCCGCGGGTCCGGCTCGTGCGCCCGTGGTTCGATCTCGAGTCCGAGGGAGAGGACCGCAACCACCCGCAGGCGATCGGCCGGGCCGGCCACATCACCGTGTGGGCCGCGCGCGGCAGCCGCTCCTCCGCGGTGTTCGACCTCGAGGGCGACGGCGACCTCGACGTCGTAACGAACGAGTTCAACGACGTCCCCCAGGTGCTGGTCAGCGACCTGGCGCAGCAGCGCGCCGTGCGCTTCGTCAACGTGCGGCTCGCAGGCAAACGCTCGAACCGCGGCGGGATCGGGGCCATCGTGACCCTCGTCGCCTCCGGCCGCGCCCAGGTCCAGCTCAACGACGGGAAGTCGGGGTACCTCGCCCAGGGCGTCCTCCCGCTCTACTTCGGGCTAGGCGACGCCGAAAACGCGGAGTCGGTCAGCGTGACGTGGCCCACCGGGAAGGTCCAGGTCGTGAATGGACCAATCAAGTCCGGCGCAACCGTCGTCGTCGAGGAAGCGCCTTAGACCTGCCGTCACGACCGGAGCGGCCCGGCTACTTCTTCGTCTTGACCTTCGCCGCCTCTTCCCCCGCCCACTCCCCCACGCTCGTCCCCGCGTAGTCGGCCTTCACTTTCTCGAATGCGGCCTTCTGCTCCGCGGGGTCGCGGACTTCGCGGAAGATCCTCAGCATCTCGGCGCTGCCCTGCTGAAGCGCCTTCTCGATGCCGGCGCGGGCGTCGGCGAGCGTTTTCTCCTCGGCGCTCCAGCCGTCCCCGGCGCGGATCGCTGCGGTCCAGGCCGCGACCTTCTCGCCGGGCGTGGCGGCGGCGGCGGCCTTGTCCATCGCGGCGCGCACGGCGTCCTTGTCCTTCGACGGCTCTTCCTGCTTGCTCCGCTCGAGCGCCTGGCGCAGCACCGGCACGAGCTCGTCCATGTCGGCCGAGCTCACGACCGGCAGCCCCGCGTACGCCGGGTCCGCATTCTCGCCCTTCGGGTTCAGGATCAGCAGGCTCGGCGTCCCCTCGACGGTGTTCCCGCACGTCTTCAGGAACCACCCCTTGTACTCGTCCGTCCCCACCTGCACCGCCAGCCACGCGAACGACGGCGCCAGGACGTTGAACCGCTCGTCCTTCGCCATGTTCTTCATCATCTCCCCCGACAGCGGGCAGCCCTTCTGGATCAGCAGCACCGCGATCGGCTTCTTGTCCGCCGCCGACTTCTTCGCCTCGTCGATGTTTTTCGCCCACGCAATCCCCTCGGCACGGGTCGCCGAGGGAAGAAGAAGCGCAAGCAGGCAGACCAAGCATCCCCACCCTGAGCGAGCGAAGCGAGTCGAAGGGATCATCTGCCCTCCTTCGTCTTCGGAAGCGGCGTGAGCGTGAAGCCCCTGGCCGGTTCGGAGTAGCGGCTCTCGAGCCCGTCGGCCGTGACGCAGGTGACGACGTAGACGTAGCTCGCCATCGGCTTGACGGTGGAGTCGGGGAATCGCGTCGCGCCCTTGACAGGCTGGTCGGTGAGGCGGGTGAAGGGGCCCTTTTCGCTGGCGGCGCGATAGACGTGGTAGCCGACGACGCCGGCGGAGCCGCTGGGGGTCCAGCCGACGGCGATCGACTTGAGGCCGGGCTCGGTGCGGACGAGGACGGGAGGCGCGGGGGGGACGGTGAAGACGAGACGGCCTTCCCACTTGTTCTTGCGGTCGTCCTCGATGGCGAGCGCGAAGGCGACGGGGTGGCCGTCGTAGTCGGCGGCGAGGGTGAATTCGAACTGCCGGTCCTTCGGGTGGACGACGTCCTCGAGCGTCACGGCGCCGAATGCGACGTCGGGCTTCGTCACGGTCACGGACGGGTCGGTCGAGCTCGCGACAATCTTCACGCCCACGGCCTTTTGCGTGCCGCTGTTGTAGAGGCCGATCGAGAACTTCAGCTTCTTGCCGGCGTCCTCCCACCCGACGCGCTTGTCCTTGTTGCCGTCCGCGTCGTCCACCGCGACGGCCGCGATCGCCAGTGACGGGCCTTCGACCGGCTGCCGGAACGTCCAGACCCAGGGGTCGGGCGACCCGGCGAGCGTGAACTTGAGCTTCGCCCAGCACTGGTGCCAGCTCGGGACGCGGCCGCTCGCCTGCACGACGAACGCCGCGCCGTTGTCGACCGGGTCGGGTCCCGAGACGACCTTCACGAACGGGTCCTCCTCGAACTCCAGCGCCAGGTCCCCGTGCGGGAACGCCGTCTCCTTCGGCCACGTGAACACGAACTTCACCTTCTCCCCCGGGTTCAGGTCCTTCTGCCCGTTCCCCTCCGAGTCGTCCACCGCCAGCGCGGGCCGCGCCACCGCCACCGCGTCCTGCGGCAGCTTCGTCTCGATCGATACCTTCTTCTCGAAGCGCAGCCCGTTCTGGGCGAGGACCGCGAGGCGGGCGGCGCCACCTTTCGCGGGCGGCGGCAGCAGGACCGAGCCCTTGTCGTCGGAAACGCCGACGGCGAACACGCCCGGCGCCTCGAGGAGCACCCGCGCATTCTTCACCGGCTTGTCCGCCGCGTCCGTCACCGTCACCCGGCCCGGGACGTTGGCGAAGAGCTTTTCGCCTGAGGCCTTCGGCATGAACGGAGCCCCGGTGCGGACCCACATCTCGGGCTCGCCCATGAGCTGGAGGATCTGGCCGACCCAGACGTCCTGCGCGTCCTTGCCTTTTGCCGCGTAGAGCGCCCCGCCGATCTGCGGGTAGTTGCCGGAAAACACGAGCCGGTAGAATTCCATGTTCACCGGCGACTGGAACGCCAGGTTCGAGTACCCGATGTACGCCACGCCGCCGCCCTTCGGCTGCACCACCATCATTTTCCCGAGGCACGCCGGCTTGTCGAACTCGTCCGTGTCGCAGGAGTTCGCGAAGACGATCGGGCACATGCCGGGGTGCTTGAGCGTCCGGACCTGCGCCACGCCCCAGCTCGTGTGGTCGTTGCACGCCCAGAAATGGTCGGGGCAGCCGTGGCAGAAAAAGTCCCAGAACGCGTAGCCCTTGTTCAGCTCGTCGGTGATCGCGTCGATCGGCTTCGGCGTGCGCTCCACGACCAATTCGCACCCGTACGCCGCGCCTCCCAGGTCCTTGAACAGCTTGTGGACCTCCTTCTGCCGCTCCTCGAACTCGTGCGAGCCGACGACCAGCGCGCGGCCCAGCCACGCGGTGTCCTTCGCGGCCGCGTTGCCGTAGTCGAAGTACTTCTCGATCCACGCCTCCGCCTCCTCCTTGTTCGCCGCCGGGATCCGCCCGACGCACAGCTCCGGCACCAGGTCGAACCCGTCCTTCCCCGCTTCCCCCACGAACCCGTCGCCGTTCCCGTTCCACCCGTAGGCCGCGAGCTTCTCGGCGTCGCTGCAGTCCGCCGGGAGAACGTCGGAGTAGTACACGTCGCTCGCGATGCGGTTGCCGCCCATCGTCCCGTGGTACGCGCGGATCATCTGCGGCGGCACCACGTCCACGTCCCCGCCGATCAGCACCCAGCGCGTCCGCCAGTTCATCCGCAGGTCCTGCAGCAGCCGGTAGAGCCGCTCCGGCAGGTCCACCCCCGGGTAGTACGCGCTCTTCTTCAGCCACTCCATCGTGATCACCTGCGCGGGCATCCCGAGGCCGCGCTTGAAGTCCGCGATCTTCTGGAAGCTCGGGGCCAGATCCTCATTGGTGAGCACGACGTATGGGACCCCCTGGTCGGGGGGCAATTTCGGGTCGGGCTGGAAGCGTCCGGCGGGCGCCTGGGCGGCGGCGGAAGCGGTGAGGAGGATCGCGGCGAAGCGTGCGGCGACGCGCATCGCGGAGGGCTCCGAAGAGGAGAGGGGAACGGGGAGGCTAGCAGGGGCGAATCGGCGAATCAACTTCCACGATTCAATAGGTTGATATGTTGACCAGCGCGGTCATCTATACGCGTGTGGGCGTCACGATGCTCGAGGTTCCGGAAGGCGAGGGGCCCGCGACGGCAGCCCACGACATCCGGTGACTCCCCCGCCGCTTTTCGACACAATCCCCGCATGCCCATGGACCCCGCTTCCCCCGAACTCTGGGGCAAGGTCATCGCCGCTTCCGTCGTCCCCGTCGTGATGATCACGGCGTGCGGGCACCTCTGCAACGCGTTCTACAACCGCCTGACGGCGATCACGTCGAGGCTTCGCGCGCTGTCGCTTGAAGCGCTGAAGGACCAGGAGGCGCAGCTGGGGAAGGCGCGCACGGACACGCAGAGGATCCCCCGCGACCGGGCCCGGGTCCGCGTCGAGGCGCGGCAGCGCCAGGCCGACGAACTGCTTGGGCGTGCCCGGCTCCTGCGCAGCGCCGTCGCGTGCGACCTCGTGGCGATCGGGCTGATGCTCCTGTGTTCCCTCACCGTCGGCGTCGGCGTGTTCGCTCCTGCCGCGCTGTACGTCGCCGCGGCGCTCTTCATCGCCGGCATCGCCTGCGTCATCGCGGCGGTCGGTTTCGCGATCAGCGAGCTGAGGCACGCGCTCGGGCCGATCGAGATGGAGCACGATCTTGTCGTGAAGCTGGGCAAGGACATTCCTGCCGATTCACCGCCGGCCCCGGGACACGATTAATCAGCCTGCTTAACGATTGTGGCCCCCCTCCGGCCGGGGCTACAATCCGGCCGTGGGAAACACGCGCCCTCCGGCGGCAGAACCCGTTCCTGGGACGAAAGAAGTCCTTCTCGGCAACGGCGCCATCGCGCGCGGCCTGATCGAAGCCGGGTGCGAGGTCGTGACGGCCTACCCGGGGACGCCGAGCACGGAGATCCTCGAGGAAGTCATCCGCCAGGCGCCGGCCCTCGGGGTGGACGTGACCACCGAGTGGTCCGTGAACGAGAAGGTCGCGCTCGACGTCGCATTCGCCGCGGCACTGTGCGGGAAGCGGACGGCGGTGGCGATGAAGCAGGTCGGCCTGAACGTCGCGAGCGACTCGCTGATGAGCGCGGCGTACCTCGGTACGGTGGGCGGTTTCGTCCTCGTCGTCGCGGACGACCCGGGACCGCATTCCTCGCAGACCGAGCAGGACACGCGCCTCTTTTCCATCTTCGCCAAGGTCCCGTGCTTCGACCCCGCTTCACCCGTAGAGGCGCACCGGATGGCGCGCGAGGCGGTCGAGCTCTCGGAACGGCACCGCATCCCGGTGATCCTGCGGCCGACGACGAGGGTCTGCCACGCGCGGCAGCCGATCGCGGTGGAGGCGATCGACCCCACGAAGCGCGCCGCGCGGTTCGTGAAGGACCCGACGCGGTGGGCGGCGACGCCGCGGTACCGGCTGCCGCTGCACGGCGAGCTGAACGCGAAGCTCGAGGCGATCCGGGCGGAGTTCGAGACATCGCCGCTGAACGTCGAGGATGCACGCCCCGGCCCGCTGGGGATCATCGCCGGCGGCTGCGCGGCGGCCGCCGTCGCGGACGTGCTGCGCGAAGAAGGGATGGACGTCCCCGTCTTTCGCATCGGCACGCCGTACCCGCTGCCCGCAAACCGAGTCATGGCGTTCATCGAGCGGCACGAGCGCGTGCTGGTGATCGAGGAGCCGGACGCGGCCATCGAGATGCAGATTCCCGACCGGCGCAAGGTGCAGGGACGGCTGTCCGGGCACGTGCCGGGGCACGGCGAGCTGACTCCGGACGCGATCGCGAAGCTGCTCGGCGTCCCCGACCCGCCGCCCGCGCCGAAATCCGAGCCGCTTCCGCCGCGCCTCTGCCCGGGCTGCGGGCATCGCTCCGTCTTCTACGAGCTGCGCCTCGCGCTGCCGCAGGCGATTTTCTCCGGCGACATCGGCTGCTACACGCTCGGCACGAACCAGAAGGCGATCGACACATGCCTCGACATGGGCGCTTCCATCACGATGGCCACGGGCTTCTGGCACGCCCACAAGAAGGACGGCAAAGACGTGCCCATCGTCGCGATCATCGGCGACTCGACCTTCTTCCACTCCGGCGTCCCCGGCCTCGTCAACGCCGTCGCCGCCGGCGCGCGCTTCATTCTCGTCATCTCCGACAACGCCATCGTCGCCATGACCGGCGCCCAGCCGACGCCGGCGGAAGCGGGCGTCACTTTGGAAGCGCTGTGCCGCGCGTCGGGCGTCAAGTGGCTGCGCACGATCGACCCCTACGGCGTGGACAGCGCGATCGACCTCTTCAAGGAGGCCCGCGCGTACACGAAGGCTCCCGACGGCGGGATCGCCGTCGTGATCGCCCAGAAACCGTGCGCCCTTCACAGCCCCCCCGAAGTCAAGATCCCCGTCGACGTGGACGCGGGGCTGTGTGACGGGTGCGACTTCTGCCTGAAATTCTGCGAGTGCCCGGCGCTCCTGAAGGACCGGCCGTCCGGGAAGGTCGTGATCGACCACGTGCGCTGCATCGACTGCGGGCAGTGCATCCACATGTGCCCCTCGGACGCGATCCTGCCGATCCGGAAACCTGAAGCGGTGCACCCATGATCGCGCCGGCCACCCGCAAGGCCTCGCAGGTCGTGATCTTCGGTCTCGGCGGCCAGGGGATCCTTTTCGTGACGAAGCTGCTTGCCGAGGCGGCGGTCGTGGAGGGGACGGAGGTGATCGTCTCCGAGACGCACGGGATGTCGCAGCGCGGCGGCGCCGTGGAGTCGCACGTGAAGCTGGGCGGGTTCCAGGGTCCGCTGGTGCGGCGCGGGAAGGCGGACGTGACGGTGGCGGTGGACGCGATCCGGGCCGGGGATGCGAAGGCGTTCCTGCGCCCCGGCGGGCGGTGTTTCGTGAACGCCGCTTCGGCGGACGGTGCGCAGGCGCTGGACGCGCTCGCGATCGCGCGCGAACTGGACGCGCCGCGCGCCGCGAACATCGCCATGCTGGGCTTCGCTTCGGCCGCCATGCCGGACTTTTTTCCGCGGAGGGAATCGATCCTGGCCGCGCTCGAGCGGATCTCGCCGCCGAAAGCGATCGAGTCGAACCGCCGGGCGTTCCTGAAGGGAGCGGAGAAGGCATGAAAGCGTTCAGCTACGAGGAACCGCGGTCGGTGGAGGAAGCGATCGCGTTGATGGGCCGGCCGGGCAAGAACCGGCTGCTGGCGGGCGGGACCGACCTGCTGGTGCGGCTCAAGCGGCGCGAGTGGACCGTGGACACGGTGATCAACCTCAAGCGCATCGCGAGCCTGAGCGGCATCGAGGACCGGGGCGACTACGTCTTCATCGGTCCGCTCACGAAGCTGGAGGAAATCGGACAGTCGGAGCTGCTCGCGGCGCGCTGGCCGATGCTGCGCGAGACCGTGCACGAGATGGGCTCGCCGCAGGTGCGCGCGATGTCCACCGTCGGCGGAAACCTGTGCAACGCATCCCCCGCGGCCGACATGGCCCCTCCCCTGCTCTGCCTCGACGCGGTTATGAAGGCCCGCGGGCCGCAGGGCGAGCGCCTGATCCCGCTCAAGGACTTCTTCGCCGGCCCCGGCAGAACCGTCCTGGCCCCCGGCGAAATGCTGACCGAAATCCGCATCCCGCCCGCCCCGGCAAAAGGCTGCTTCATCAAATTCTGCACCCGCCGCGCCATGGACCTCGCGTTCGTCAGCGTCGCCTGCGCCGCGGTCGGCAAGGACGTCCGCCTCGCCCTCGGCGCCGTCGCGCCGACGCCCATCCGCGTCCCGCCGTCCGTCGAGGAAGCCGTCAAGCGCTGCGCGCCGATTGACGACGTCCGCGCCTCCGCCGAGTACCGCCGCGAAATGGTCCGCGTGCTCGTCCGCCGGGCCCTGGCGAGGGTCTCTTCATGAAGATCTCCCTGACCGTCAACGGAAACACCGTCGCGCTCGACGTCGCGCCGCACCGAACGCTCCTCGAGGTTCTCCGCGACGACCTCGGGCTGATCGGCGTCCGCGAAGGCTGCTCGACCGGCGACTGCGGCGCGTGCACGGTGCTCGTGAACGGAAAGCCGCTCGTGTCGTGCCTCATGCTCGTTCCCGACGCGCAAGGTGCTTCCGTCATCACGATCGAAGGGCTGGCGAAAGGCGGGAAGCTGGACCCGATGCAGGAGGCGTTCGTCGAGAAGGGCGGGATCCAGTGCGGGTTCTGCACGCCGGGGATGATCCTCGCGGCGAAGACGGAGGACGTTCCGGAGGGGAACCTGTGCCGGTGCACGGGCTACAAGAAGATCCAGGAGGCGATCCGTGAAGAGCGTCGGAAAACGCGTCCCCAAGCTTGACGCGGCGGACAAGGCGACCGGCAAGTCGCGGTACGTGCAGGACCTGCGGCTGCCGGGGATGCTCGAGGCGAAAATCCTCCGAAGCACGGTGCCTCATGGGCGGATCGTGTCGATCGACGTGACGGAGGCGTGGAAAGTGCCGGGGGTGCGGGCGGTGCTGACGGCGAAGGACATCCCGGCGAAGGTGTGGGGGTACTCGAAGGACCAGGTCGCGCTGAAGGGCGACCGCGTGCGGCGGATCGGGGACGAGCTGGCGGCGGTGGCGGCGACGGACATCGAGGCGGCGACCGAGGCGTGCGAGCGGATCAAGGTGGTGATCGAGCCGCTCCCGGCGGTGTACGGGATGGAGGAGGCGCTTGCGCCGGGGGCGCCGGTGCTGCACGAGGCGCGCGGGTCGAACCTGGTGCAGACGCACCATTACGAGCACGGGAGGATCGAGGACGCGTTCGCGAAGGCGGCGAAGATCGTCGAGGGGACGTTCGTGCTGCCGGCGCAGCAGCACGGGGCGCTCGGGCCGGCGGGGGCGGTCGCGGAGTGGGACGCGAACGGGCGGCTGACGATCTACGACCCGACGCAGATCCCGTTCCTGCTGCAGCGCGACCTGGCCGAAGCGCTCGACATCTCCCCGGCGGACATCCGGCTGGTCCAGCCGTGCGTCGGCGGCGCGTTCGGCGCGCGGCTCGACCTGTATCCGCACGAAGCGATCGTCGCGCTGCTGGCGAGGAAGACGGGAACGCCCGTCCGGCTCGCCTTCAAGCGCGACGAGGATTTCCAGACCGACCCGGTCCGGCCCCGGACGATCGTCCGGCTGCGCACCGCGGCGGCCGCGGACGGGACGCTTCTCGGCCGCGACGCCGACATCCTCGTCGACTGCGGCGCGTACGTCTCGTGGGGCGCCATGACGCCCGTCGTCATGGTCAACACCTTCGGCAACTTCTACCACTGCCCCGCCGCCCGCTACCGCGCGCGCACCGTCTGCACCAACACGCAGCCGACCGGCGCCTTCCGCGGCTTCGGCAATCCCGAACTGCTCTTCCCGATGGAAACCCAGATGGACGAGCTCGCGAAGGCGCTGAAGATGGACCCGATCGAGTTCCGGCTGAAGAACGCGAACCGCGCCGAGGAGACGACGCCCGCGGGCGGCCACATGACGTCGTGCGGCTTCAAGGAAGTGCTGGAAGCGGTGAAGACGCGCCTCAAGCGGCCCGCGGCGCCGTCAGCGCCGCATCTGAAGCGCGGGATCGGCGTGGCGGCGGTGTTCCACGTCGGCGGCGGCGCGCGCATCTACCGGAGCGACGGGTGCGGCGCGACGGTGAAGGTGGACGACTTCGGAAAGGTCGTGGTCGTCGTGGGCGCAACCGACATCGGGCAGGGGATGGAGACGGCGATGGCGCAGATCGCGGCGGAGGAGCTCGGCGTGGACGTGTCCATGGTCCGCGTTGCGACGCAGGCCGACACGGACGTCCGGCTCTGGGACGTCGGCGTCCACGCGTCGCGCACCACGTTCATCGCCGGCAACGCCGTTCGCCTCGCGGCGAAGGAAGCGAAGAAGCAGATCGAGGACGCGCGCGCGGCCCTGAAACTTCCCGCGGACGCGCCGCTCGACAAGGTCGTCCGCGCGGAGCACTTCCGCCAGAAGGGCCGCCTCATCACGGCGAGCGTGTTCTACGACCCGCCCACCACCATGGTGGACAAGGCGAACCACGGGAACGTGTCCGCGGCGTACACGTGGGGCTGCCACGGCGCCGAGGTCGAGGTCGACACGGAGACGGGGCAGGTGACGGTGAAGCGGATCGTCGCGGCGCACGACATCGGCAAGGCGATCAACCCGATGCACGCCGAGGGGCAGGTCGAGGGCGGCGTGATCCAGGGGATGGGGTACGCGATGTTCGAAGAGTGCGTGCTCAAGGACGGGAAGATGCAGAACGGGTTCTTCCTCGATTACCGCATGCCCGGCATCCGCGATATTCCCGAGATCGAGACCGTGCTGGTCGAGACGAACGACCCGGAAGGCCCGTTCGGCGCCAAGGGGATCGGCGAGGCGCCGATCGTCCCCATCGGGCCGGCGATCGCCAACGCCATCGCGGACGCGACGGGCGTCCGGATGCGCGAGTTCCCCATGACCCCCGAACGCGTGTGGAGAGCCCTTCGTGGAAATCGTTAACCCGCCCGGCTGGGCGAAACCGATGGGATACAACAACGGCGTGAAGGCGACGGGGACGTTCCTTGCAGTGGCGGGCCAGGTCGGCTGGGACAAGGACTCGAAGCTCGTCGGCGACGACTTCGTGAAGCAGTTCGCGCAGGCGCTTCAGAACGTCGTCGACGTCGTGAAGGCCGCGGGCGGGAAGGCGGAGAACATCGTCCGGCTGGCGATCTTCATCGGTTCAAAGGACGAGTACAACGCGTCGCTCAAGCAGCTCGGCCCCGAGTACAAGCGCATCATGGGGAAGCACTACCCCGCGATGACGTGCCTGCAGGTGGCGGGGTTCGTGGAGGCGGGGGCGAAAGTGGAGATCGAGGGGTTCGGTCCTGTAGATGACGGAAGTGTTGAGGATTGAGTGGTGAGGGAGGAGTAGATCTTGGGCACGACCTCGGCGGCGCTTTCCTGCATGGGGTACGGATACGGGGTGAAGGTGCGTGTCAACGGGACGGACCTCGGCCTTGGCGGCGGCAAGTCCGAGAGCCGAAGGCTCCTGAGCCCTTCGGACCCGATGGTGGCTGAGGTTCCACCGGCCATGCGCGCGACCATCGTGGTGCTCAAGGACGGCCCGAACCGCGTCGAGATCGAATTCAAGAAATCCGGCGGCCCGAGTGACAACCTCGAGGTGATGATCTACACGGACCCGATGGAGCCGGATTTCGCGTTCCGGTCGAAGTCGAAGACGTCGGGACGCGTGGATTGCACCTTCAACTTCGGCACCGCCGTGACGCTTTCGGACGCCGACGCCCGGTAGGCCCTACCCGGCCAGCCCCGGCCTGGCGGCGCGCAGTACCAGGAACACCGCGCTCGCGATCAGCACCCCCGCGGCCAGGATGATGCCGACGATGAACGCCACCATCGGCACGGTTTGCGGCCGCGAAAACACCACGGCGTGGCCCGCGTCCCCTGGCTGCGCGCTCCCGAGCCCCTTCATCACCAGCACGTACTTCCCCGCCTTCGGGATCTCGAACCGCAGGAGCTCCGTCTTCGCCGTTGACATCCCCGACGACTGCGCCCGGAACCACACGCTCTCTCCCGCCACCGCTTCCCCGTCGACCGCGCGCAGCTCGAAGTTCACGTTTGCGAAACGCGTCGTGCCTAGCGGGCCCTCGATGCTGAGCGCGACCGGGCCGGCTCCCGCGAACTCGACCTGCTGCGACTCGGCGAGCGGGACTCGGAAGAGCTGGCCGCGCTTCAGCATCGCCATCAGCCCGGGGATGAGCATTCCCAGCGCCGCCAGCGCCGCGACGACCAGCGGCGAGCCGATCCAGAACCAGTGCCTGTAGACGCCGGTCCAGAAGGACTGACTCATCCCGGGATTCCTCCAATATGAGGCGCCGCGATCAGCGGGAGTCGCGGATGGCGGACTGGAGCACGGCCTCCCTCCCGGGGCGGTGGAACAGGTTGAAGGTGTCGAACGGGACGATGCGCCCGTCGGGATGGACGATGTGGATGCAGGAGCGCTGGACGGCGCGGAGGTCCATCGAGACGGCGTCCATGAACTGGACGATCATGACGCGGAAGACGCTGGAGTAGCCGAGGTCGCGGAACGCGCCGGCATCGGAAACGCAGGCGAGGAGGTCGCGAAGCGAAGCGGCGTTCGAGGAGGGGGAATGCCCTGCGGAGAACGCTTCGAAGGCCTTCAAGGCGAGAGCGGGGTCGCGCACGACGGGCCCGCAGCCGGCACCGTCGAAGAGCGAGCCCGGCTGGAGCAGGGCTGAGAGAGGAACGGTGCCGCCGGGGAGCTTGAAGGCGTAGGCCATGGCCATGCTCTCGGAGTGGCAGGGAACGGGGACGACGTCCTCGAGGCGGAAGAGGCCGGACTGTTCGGCGATCCTGCGCCGGACCTCGCTGATGGTGATGCGCCCGGTGGCGGGATCGAACCCGTCGCAGCGTCCCGCGGCCTGGACCGGCTGGATCGTGACGCCTCGGACGCAAGGCCGGCCGAGGGCGAAGCGGATGACGTCGCCGATGTCGCCGTCGTTCACGCCGCGGGAGAGGGTGACGACGAGCGTGGTCGAGATGCCGAGCGCGTCGAGGGCGTCCAGCGCCCGCAGGTGGACTCCCGTGAGGTCCGCCCCGCGCAAGGTGCGCAGGGCCTCCGCGCGCAGCGAATCGAACTGCATGTAGATCTCGAAATTCGGCATGTACGTGGCGAGCCGCTCGGCGAACGCCCTGTCCCCCGCGATCCTCACGCCGTTCGTATTCACCATCAGGTGGCGGAACGGCCGCCGGCGGGCCGCATCGAGGATCGCGAAGAACTCCGGGTGCAACGTGGGCTCGCCGCCGGAGACCTGCAGCACGTTCAGCGTGTCCTCCGACCGCGCGAACGCATCCATCATGAACTCGATCTCCGCCAGTGACCGGTACCCCTCGCGCTCCGGGCCGCTTCCCGCGTAACAGACCGGGCACCGCAGGTCGCACCGGTCGGTCACCTCGACCAGCCCCACGCACGTGTGCTGTTCGTGCTGGGGGCAGAGGCCGCAGTCGAACGGGCAGCCGTGGCGCACCTCCGTCCCGGGCTGGTTGGGCTGGCCCCCCGGCCCGAGGAACGCTTCGCGGCTCCTGCGGTAGTACTCGACGTCGTCCGAGAGCAGGACGCGCTCGGGCCCGTGCGCGGGACAGCGCTTGTCCATGAAGACGCGCCCGTCCTCGAACAGGATCTTCCCGTCGATCCTCCGGAGGCAGGTCGAGCACAGCGTCCTGGCCAGGTCGTAGAACCGGTACGGCCGCGTGTGGTAGGGCACTTCTCACCTCTTTCTTCGTTCCATCTCCCGCGGCCCCGGGGACCGGGGCGCAGGAGCAACCCTGCTAACGGAAGTGCCTCGCGAGTTCGGAGGCGTACGTGCCGCCGGCGCGGGCGGCGTGCCCCGCGAGCCAGTCCGTGAGCCGCGTCGTCCCGCGCGCGGGCTCGCGCGACTCGAGCAACCCCGCGCTGAGGCCGCCGACCTCCTCCCATGTGAGGATGACGTCCCCGACGCGCCAGCCGACGAACTTCGACGCCCACCACGCGAGCCTCCTCGGCAGGTGAACCAGCCGCGCGCGGACGCCGATGGCCTTCGCGATCGCGCGCAGCCACTCGTCGAACGTGAACACCTCGGGGCCGCAGGCGTCGAACGTCTCGCTTCCCTGCCGGCCGGCGGCCTCGACGCACAGGCGAGCCATGTCCTCGACGAAGATCGGCTGCATGCGGTAGCGGCCGTGGCCGGGGACGCCGAAGAAAGGAAAGTGCCTGAGACACCAGGCCATGTTGTTGATGAGGATGTCCTCGTCGCCGAAGATCACCGTCGGCCGGACGATCGCGTGCGGGACGCCGAACTCGCCGAGGAACTTCTCGAGCTCCGCCTTGCCGCGGTAGTACTCGAACGGCGAGTCGAGGGACGGGTTGGCGATCGAGACGTGGACGATCCGGCGCACGCCGGCGTCGCGCGCCGCCTCGAACAGGACCTTCGTCCGGGCGACGGCGCCGGCGTAGGTCGTGGTGCCGTAGTTGAAGCGCACCCAATACGTATTGAACAGGGTGTCGGCGCCGCGCAGCGACTCGCGGAGGCGGTCGGGGTGATCGAAATCGAGCAGGTGAAGGGGCACGCGGTCGCCGTACGGCGAGGGGCGATTGAAGTGGCCCGTCAGCGAGCGCACGGCGTCCCCGCGGTCCAGCAGGAGGCGCGCGATGTATTTGCCGGTGTACCCGTTCGCCCCGGTCACGACGTGGACGGCCACGCTGGCTCCCTTTCGCTCCTCAGTCTCCCAGCAGTTCCTTGGCGATCACGTTCCGCAGGATCTCGGACGTCCCGCCGCCGATGAGGAGGAAGCGCGCGTCGCGGTAGAAGCGCTGGGCGGCGTGTTCCATGGCGAAGCCGGCGCCGCCGAGGACGCGGAGGGCGGTATCGGCGGCGCGGTTGGCCATCTCGGAGGCGACGAGCTTGGCGGCGGCGGCGAGCCCGGCGCACTTCTGGCCGCGCTCGAGGGCGCGGGCGGCCTGGTAGACGGCGAGACGGGAGGTCTCGAGGTCGGCCCATGACTGCGCCATGAGGTGTCGCAGCGCCTGGAAGTTCGCGATCGGCTGGCCGAAGCAGATGCGTTCCTTCGAGTAGCGCGTCGCCTCGTCGAGGGCGGCGCGGGCGAGGCCGAGGGAGAGCGCGCCGGTCATGACGCGGATCTGGTTGAGGAGCTTGCCGAGGTCCTCGAGCCCCGCGTCGCCCAGCTTCGCCGCCGGCGTGTCGTCGAGCGACAGCTCGGTCGTCTCTCCGCCCCAGTTGCCCAATGTTTTTATTTTGCGCCCGACCGTGAGGCCGGAGGCGCCGCGCTCGACGAGGAAGAACTTCAGCCCCTTCAGCCCCTTCGACTTGTCCGTCGACGCCGCGACCGTGTAGAAGTCCGCGACCGTCCCGCTCGTGACCCAGAACTTGCTCCCGGTCAACCGCCACCCCGCGGGCGTCTCCTTCGCGGTCGTCGCGATCCGCGCGAGGTCCGACCCGGCGTCAGGCTCCGTCAGGCAGAACGCGCCGATCTTCTCGCCGCGCAGGGCGGGCTTGAAGAGACGCTCGTGCTGGTCGGGCGTGCCGAAGCGGCACAGGAAATCGGTCCCCATCATCGCCTGCATCGCGGTCATCGCCGCGACGCTCATCGAACCGCGCGCCAGTTCCTCCGCCATGATGCAGTACGTCGCGAACCCCGCGCCGCTTCCCCCGGCCGCCTCGGGATAGCGCAGGCCGAAGTACTCGAGCGCGCCGATGCGTCGGAACAGGTCGCGCGGGAACTCCTGCCGTTCGTCGAGCGCGGCCGCGACCGGGGCGACCTCGGCGTCCACGAACCGCGCGACGGACGCGCGGAACTCGGTTTCCTCGGGGGTGAACTCGATCATGACTTCTTCACCTCGAAGCGGCACGAGGAGGCCCCGGCGCTCGAGCACGCGATTTCCGCCGCGGTGGCGGCGCCGTAAACCGCCTCGCCGATCCCCTGCGCTACACCCGCGAGAAAGTGGCAGACGGGCAATTGCGACACGCCATATGCCTCGGCGTATGGCGAGGACTCGACCGCGATCACGAACCCCGCGTCGCCGTACGACTCGACGCGGAATCGCCCCCAGCCGATCTGCGTCCCCATCCGGCCCATCGCTTCCACCACCTCGCGTCCCTTCAGGCCGCCGTCGCGCAGCCGCCGCGCCGACCGGCCGCCGCCTTCCACGCCACCGGCCATGAGGCACCGCTTCGCGACATCGCCGGCTTCGCGCTCGATCGCCTTCTGGAACCCGACGAGGGTCTCCGGCCGGACCAGCAGGAACCTCACGCCGTTGAGCGTGATCCGCCCCGGCGCGCAGTCGAGCCCCTCGATCGTCCCGCTCATGCGTCCACCCCGTACTCGCGCTTCGCCGCCTCGCGCGTCACCTTTCCGTCGCGGACGTCGCGGCGCACGGCCTCCGGGTCGCGCTCCGACGGCTTGCCGTAGCCGCCCGCTCCCGGCGTGAGCAGGCTCACCACGTCCCCCGCATTCAGCCGGTCGATCCCCTTCGCTTTCGCCTTCTTCCCGTTGATCCGCGTCTCGCCGCACGCTCCGTCCTTTCCGCCCAGCACGCCGAACGGCGGGAACTTCTGCCGGTCCGCGTAACGCGAGAACGACATGTCCGAGAGCGCGCGGATGTCGCGCCGCAGCGCCAGTGCGCCGCGGTACTTCCCCGCCCCGCCCGTGTCCGGGATGAACTCGTAGCGCTCGACGCGAAGCGGATACTCGAGCTCCTGCGCCTCGGTCGGCGTGTTCATGAACCGCGCCAGGTGCGAGTCCTGCCCGTCGCACCCGTCCTTCGTCGGCCGCGCGCCGGCGCCGCCGCCCTGGATATCGATGCAGACGAAGCGCTTGTGCGTGCCGGCGTACCAGCCGGCGAACGCGTTGGTCATGATGTTGCCGTGCGAGCCGGCGGTGACGCGGTCCGGAAGGGCGAGCGCGAGGGCGCGCAGCGTCGCTTCGGAGATCTTCTGGGACGTGTTCGTGCGGGCCTGGACGGCGGCGGGCGGGCGGGGGTTCATGACGAGGCCGGGTTCGGCGACGACCTTGAAGGGCCGATAGCAGCCGGAATTGGGCGGCACGTGCGGATCGAGGACGGCGATGAGCGCGTAGTAAACGGCGGCGTGAGCCGTGGCGATCGGGCAGTTGAGATTCCCGGTCACCTGCGGGCTCGAGCCCGCGAAGTCCACCGTCGCTCCGTCGCCCTTCTTGCGCACGTTCACGCAGATCCGGATCGGCGCATCGGAAATCCCGTCGTCGTCCACGAAATCCTCGCCGCTGTACGTCCCGTCGGGGATGTCGCGCAGCGCGGCGCGGATCCGCTTCTCCGAGTGCGCCATGAGCTCCTCGGTCGCCGCTTCCACGACGGCGGGGCCGTAACGTTCGAACGTTTCCTTGAGGCGGCGGACGCCGACGAACCCTGCGGCGGCCTGGGCGCGGAGGTCGCCGAGCGTCTTGTCGGGGACGCGGATGTTGGCGCGGAGGATGCCGAAGATGTCGGGCGCCTCGACCCCGGCGCGGTACAGCTTCACCATCGGGAGGCGCAGGCCTTCCTGGTAGATCTCGGTCAGACCGCCGGTGACCGTGCCGGGGGCGGAGCCGCCGACGTCGGAGTGGTGCGCGATGTTGCCGACGAACCCCGAGAGCTTCCCCTTGTAGAAGACCGGCGAGAACGTCTGCAGGTCGGTCAGGTGCTGCCCGCCGAGGTACGGGTCGTTCGAGAGGACGACGTCGCCTTCCTCCCAGTCCTTCACGCGATCAAGCAGCGCGGCCATCGTGAACTCGAAGCCGGTGAGAAGCATTGGCGCGTGGTGCCCCTGGGCGATGGTGCGGCCGCGGCGGTCGAACACCGCGCAGGAGATGTCCTCGATTTCCTTGATGACGGTCGATCGCGACGTCCGCACAAGCGTGAACCCCATCTCGTCCGCGATCGACTCCATGCGGTAGCGGACGACCTGCGTCGTGACCGGGTCGGATTTCATCGCGCTCCCTCCAGGTCCACGACCAGCACGCCGAACGCGTCCACGCGCAGCGACAGCCCCGGCGGCACCACGGTGCATGAGATTTCCTCCTCGACGACGGCCGGCCCGGCGACCACGTTCCCCGCCTTCAGTTTCGCCCGCTCGTAGATCCCCGCGTCCATCCATCCCCTCCCGCCGAAATACACCTTCCGCTTGCCCTTGAGCGCCGTCTTCGCGTCCTTCGTCCCCTTAGCGGGACGCGGGACGTCCACCTCCGGCGTGACGCCGATCGCGGTCACGCGCAGGTTCACGACCACCGTCCGCTCGTCCACGGCCTTGAACGCGTAGATCCGTTCGTGCAGCTTCTCGAACTCCGCCAGCATCGCCTTCACGTCCGGCTTCGGCTTGCGCCCGACCGGCACGTTCAGCTCGTAGGACTGGCCCTCGAAGCGCAGGTCGGCGGACCACTCGACCCGGCGGTCCTTCTTCGCGATCCCGTCCGCCTCCAGCTCCGCGACGCCGCGCTCCTCGAGTTCCGCGAACGTGCGGCCGAGGGAAGCGGGGTCGAGTTCTTCCTGCGGGAGCATCACGGTGCGCGTGAAGTCGTGGCGCGTGTCGGCGACGAGCAGCCCGAACGCGGAGAACGCGCCGGGGTACGGCGGGATCAGGACGCGCTTCATGTTGAGGTCCATCCCGATCTCGACGGCGTGGAGCGGGCCGGCGCCGCCGAAGGCGAGGAGGGAGAACTCGCGGAGGTCGTGGCCGCGCTGGGTGGAGACGGCGGCGATGCCCTTGGCCATGTTGGCGTTGACGACGCGGAGAATGCCGAAGGCGGCGTCCTCGAACGACAGGCCGAGGGGCGCGGCGACGCGGTCGCGGATGACCTTTTCGGAGAGGTCCTTGCGGAGGGCGATTTCGCCGCCGAGGAAGTAACCGGGGCTGATGCGCCCGAGGGCGACGTTGGCGTCGGTCACGGTCGCCTCGGCGCCGCCGCGGCCGTAGCAGGCCGGTCCGGGGACGGCGGTCGCGCTCTGGGGCCCGACGCACAGGGCGCCGCCGCGGTCAACCCAGGCGATCGAGCCGCCGCCCGCGCCGATGACGTTCACGTCGTCCATCGCGATCTTGATCGGGTACCCGTCGAATTTCGCCGTCGTCGTGACGTGCGCCGCGCCCTCGGCGACCAGGCTGATGTCGAACGACGTCCCGCCCATGTCCACGGCGACGATCTTCGGCTCGTCCGTCAGCCGCCCGAGCCACGCGGCCGCCGTCGCCCCGCCCGCCGGGCCGGAATTCACGAGGTGCACCGCGCGCCCCTTCGCCGCCGCCGCCCTCATCGCGCCCCCGTTCGCCTGCACCAGCCGCAGCTGCGTCGCCGGGTAGCTGTCCCCCAGCCTCTTCGACAGCCGCTCCACGTACGACTCGACGATCGGCGCGAGGTACGCGCTGATCACCACCGTGGAAGAGCGCTCGAACTCGCGGAACTCCGGGCAGACGTCGCTCGACAGCGCGACGTACACGCCGGGAAGCTCCTTCGCGAGGATTTCGCGGGCGCGCTTTTCGTGCGCGGGGTTCAGGAACGAGAAGAGGAAGCAGACGGCGACCGCGCGGACCTGCTCCGCCCGGAAGACCGCGGCCGCGGCGCGGACGGAGGCCTCGTCGAGCGGCGTGACGACCTCGCCCTTGCTCCCGACGCGTTCGACCGCCTCGAGCCGGAGCGAGCGCGGCACCAGCGGCGGCGGGTTGTCCACGTTGACGTCGTACAGCCCCGCCGCAGGCCGCTGGACCCGGCCGATCTCGAGCACGTCGCGGAAGCCGGCGGTCGTGAGCAGTCCTGTCTTCACCCCGTTGCGCGTCAGAAGCGCGTTCGTGCCGATCGTCGTCCCGTGCACCACCAGCTCCGCGTCGCGCGCCGTCGCGCCGGCCGCCGCCAGCAGCTTGCCGATCCCCGTCACCACCCCTTCCGATGGATCCGCCGGGGTCGTGTAGGTCTTGCGGACCGTGACGTTCCCGTCCCCGTCGATCCCGATGAGGTCCGTGAACGTGCCGCCGACGTCGATCCCGATCCGCATGCCAAGGTCCTCGAAGCGCCCGGTGTCCGAAAGAAGGTTAAGCCCCTTAACAACACGGGTCAATCCCGCCGACCCGGCCCGTCAGAACTGCGGTTCGCGGAACTCGCCGAACTCGGCCCGAAGCGCCCCCATGATCTCGCCGACGGTCGCCCGCGCCTTCACGGCCTCGAGGATCGGCGGGAACAGGTTCTGCGTCCCCGCCGCCGCGCGACGCACCGCGGCCAGCGCCCGCTGCACCCCGTCCCCCGAACGCCGCGCGCGGAACTCCCGGAGCGAAGCGGCCTTGCGCGCCGCTTCCGCCGCGTCGTACGGATGCGTCTCGACCTGGGGCGCGGAGTTCCCGGCGGTGACGTGGCGGTTCACGCCGACCTTCGGGATCTCGCCGCGCCGCAGGCGCCGCTCGTACTCGTAGGCCTGACCCGCCAGCCGCCGCTGCATCCACCCCGTCTCGATCGACTTCACGACGCCCCCCGCCGCCCGCACCTCCGCCGCCGCTTCCTCGATCTTCTTCCCCATCTCCGCCGTCAGCGCTTCCACGAAGTACGAACCGCCGAGCGGGTCCGCGGTGTCGCACAGGCCTACTTCCTCCGCGAGGATCTGCATGGTGCGGAGGGCGAGGAGGGATGCCTTTTCGCTCGGGATCGAGTAGGCCTCGTCGTAGCAGCAGAGGGCCATCGTCTGCGCGCCGCCGAGCGCCGCGGCGAGGGCGTAGTACGCGCCCCGGACGATGTTGTTCTCGGGCTCCTCGATCGTGAGCCCGCCGCCGCCGCCGCCGGCCAGCATCCGCAGCTGCATCGCCTTCGGGTCCTTCACGCCGCACTCCTCGCGCAGCATCCTCGCCCAGCGGCCCCTTCCCGCGCGGAACTTCGCGACCTGTTCCCAGAGGTTGCCGAATACGTTGAAGTTGAACGTCAGGCGGCCGGCTATCTCGTCGGGCGCGAGTCCGCGCGGCGTCGAGGCGTCGATGTAGGCCTTGGCGATCTCGAACGCGTACCCCATTTCCTGCGCCGGCGTCGCCCCGGATTCGCGCAGGTGGTACCCGCAGATGCTGACCGCGTTGTACTTCGGCGCCGACTTCGCACAGAACTCGATCGAGTCGGCGACAAGCCGCACGGAAGGCCCCACCGGGAAGACCCACGCGCCGCGGCCCACGAACTCCTTGAGGATGTCGTTCTGGAGCGTGCCGCGGACCGCCGTCGCGGGGACGCCCTGCTTCTCCGCGACCGCGAGGTGCATCGCGAGCATCACCAGCGCCGGCGCGTTGATCGTGAGCGCCGTCGAGACCTCGCCCAGCGGAATCCCCTCGAACGCTCGCTCGAAGTCGTCGAGCGTGTCCACCGCCATCCCCACCCGCCCGACTTCCCCCTCCGCCCGCGGGTCGTCCGAGTCCAGCCCCAGCTGCGTCGGCAGGTCGAACGCCACGTTCAGCGCGTTCTGCCCGTGCGCCAGCAGCGAGCGGAAGCGCTCGTTCGTGCTCGCCGGCGTGCCGAACCCCGCGTACTGCCGCATCGTCCACGGCTGCTTGCGGTACATCGTCGGGTGAATCCCGCGCGTGAACGGCCACGCCCCCGGCGGCCCCGGCATCGCCGCCGGCGCGTCCGCCGCCGTGTAGACCGGCTTGACCTCTATGCCGGACTCGAGCCGGACTTTCCCGTCCGATTGCGGATCCACTTCACGATGTCCTCAAAGGGAGTTCCCATCCGGAAGACGGCCTCGACGCCGATCGCGCGCAGCTCGGCCTCGTCGCCCGCCGGGACGACCCCGCCCAGGATCAGCGGCTTGCCGCTTCCACGCAGCCCCTCCGCAACCCGCCGGCACAGCGGCAGGTGCGCGCCCGACAGGATGCTCATCCCGACGACGTCGACGTCTTCCTCGATCGCCGCCCGGACGACTTCTTCGGGCGCGGCGTGAAGCCCCGTGTAGATCACCTCCATCCCCGCATCGCGCAGGGCCAGCGCCACGACCTTCGCCCCGCGGTCGTGCCCGTCGAGCCCGGGCTTCGCGATCAGGACGCGCGGCGGCAGCGGAGAAGCGCCCATCAGGCCCCCTTGACCGAAACGACGATCGCCGCGGCGCTATCGCCGGCGGCGCATCCGGACATCAGGCCGATCCCGCCGCCCTTGAGCGCGAGTTCCTCGACGAGCTCGATCACGAGACGCAGCCCGGTCGGTCCCTGCGGATGCCCCCACACGAGGGGCGACCCGAAGTTATTTACCTTCTCGGGAGCGACGCCCAGTTCGCGGCAGAAGTGCAGGTCGCCGACGGCAAACGGGTTGTGAAGCTTGATCGCCGCGACGTCCTTGAGCGCCACGCCGGCGTCGGCGAGCGCCGCACGCGCCGCCGGCACCGGGGCGCGCGGCATCGTGCCGGTTTCCGTCCGGGCCTCGGCGTACGCCAGCAGCCGCACCTCGAACGGCCCGCGGCCCCACTCCTTCGCGCGGCCCTGCGACACCACGAGCGCGCCGGCGTTGCCGTCCGCCGGCCGCGTCTGCGTTCCCGGGGTCACCGATCCCCCGTCGACCGCCGGGCGCAGCTTCGCCAGCCCCTCCGCCGTCGTCGGCGGCACCCCCTCGTCTCCCGCCAGCGTCGCCACCACCTTTCGCCCCGACTCGTCCTTCACCTCGAACGGAAGCGCCATGTACCGCTTCAGGAACGCCGAGTCGTTCGCGACCGCGTCGGCGTACTGGCGGTGCCGCAGCAGCGTGAGCGCGTCCTGCTCTTCCCGCCGATACCCCGCTTCCTTCGCCAGCCGTTCCGCCGTGTCGAGCATGGAGTTCATCGCGAACGGGTCGCGGCTGAAGTTGTCCCAGACCCAGTCCTCGGCGTCGCCCTTGCCTCCGGGGCCGCCGGGGTTGGGGTAGTAGACGTGCATGCCGTTGCTCGTGCGGTCGCACGCGACGGCAAGGACGGCGTTGCGGCCGCCGCACTCGACCTCGAGGGCGGCGTTGGCGAGCGTGCGGGCGCCCGTGGCGCACGCCTGGCTCACCACGGGGCCGGTGATCGCGCCGGCGCCGACGAGCGACGCCAGCCACGGCCCGCCGTAGAACGACGACTTCTGCGGCACCGTCATCCCGAGCGCCAGCCCGTCGAGCGACTTCGCGTCGAGCCCGCGCGCCTTCAGCGCCTGCGCCGCGACCTCCGCCGCGAACTTCACCGAATGCCGGTGCGCCAGGCTCCCCTGCCAGCGGCAGAACGGCGTCGACCAGTACGCCCCGAAGGGGATGTAGGCCTTCTCGAACCTCATGGTTGTTCCTCCGTCAGCAGGTGTTGGAAGCGGCGTTCGGCACGCGGGCTCATACGACGCCTCCCGCGCGAAGGGCCTCGACGTCCGCCGGGGCTCTTCCGAGCTCGCCGAGGATCGCCGCGGTGTGCTCCCCCATCCGCGGCGGGAACGGGAGCCGCAAGCCGCGGCGCGCGAGGAATTCCGAAATAAGCGGCGGCGGCGGAAGCTCGAGCTCCTTCCCCGTCTTCGGGTCGCGCGCCCGCAGCCGGTCCGCGACGCACGGGTCCGCCAGCACGTCCGTCAGCGTCGCCACGCGCGAGACGGGAACGCCCAGCTCGCGCAACGCCGCCAGAACGCCCTCCGTCGTCAGCCGCTTCGTCGCTTCCGCCATCTCGCGGTGAATCCGGTCTCCCGACGCCATCCTCCCGGCGTTCGTGCGGTACTCGTCGCGCGCGAGCGCCGCGAACGCCGCGTGGCCCACCAGCTTGTCCCACTGCCGGTCGCTCCCGACGGCCACGTACGCGAACCCGTCCTCTGTCGGGTAGACCGACACCGGCCCGAAGAACGGATGCGTCGACCCGCGCCGCCGCGTCACCTTTCCGAAACTCGCCGCCATCCCGACGGGCAGGATCATCCACGAGAAGGCGCTTCGAGCCATCGCCAGCTCGATCTTCGAGCCGATCCCGGTGCGCTCTCGCTGGTACAGCGCCTTCATCACCGCGCCGTACGCGTGCTCGCTCGTCCCGAGGTCGACCATCGGGAGGCCGAACACCTGCGGCGCTCCCTCGGCCTCGCCGGTCAGGTCCATCCAGCCGAGGCGCGCCTGCAGCACCGGGTCGTACGCCGTCTCGTCGCTCTCCGGGCCGAACCCCGTGATGCTCAGCCAGATGATCTCGGGGCGGATCTTTCGAAGCGTCTCGTAGTCGACGCCGAGCCGCTCGAAGTTCTTCGGGCGCGTGTTCGCGGCGAAGACGTCCACGCGAAGTTGGCGGATCATGTCGTGGAGGAGTTCGCGGCCGCGCGGCTCGCCGAGGTTGAGCGTGAGCGACTCCTTGCCCGCGTTGTAGGGGAGGAAGTACGAGTTCATGCCGGGCTCGCCGAGAACGTTGTCGCCGACGTTGCGATTCGGGTCGGGCGCGAGCGGGTTCTCGAGGCGGACGACGCGCATCCCTTCGCCCGCGAGGCGGAAGGTCAGGTAGGGCAGCGTGAGCGCCTGCTCCATCGACAGGACCGTGAGCCCCTCGAGCCCGCCTGCGGCTGCGCGCTTCATGGGGCCGTCCCGGCCCGCTCGGCGGAAAGGACGAGGTCGAGGGCGTCGAGGAAGCGCCGGTTCTGCGCGCGGGTCCCGACGGTGACGCGGATGGACTCCGGGCGGTCGAAGAATGCGGCGGGGCGGACGACGACGCCGCGGTCGACGAGCTGCTCGTATACTGTTTCGGGCGGACGGCCGGGCTGGAAGAGAACGAAGTTCGCCTGGCTGGGAACCGGGCCGAGTCCGCGCCGCGCCAGTTCCCGCACGAGCCACGCCCGTTCGCGGATCACGAGACGCCGCGACCGGGCCACGTGCCCCAGGTCGTCCACCGCGGCCGACGCTCCCGCGATCGCCAGCGACCCCATCGCAAACGGCCCCCGCAGCCGCCGCAGGTACCCCGCCACCTCCGCGGGCGCCAGCCCCCACCCCACCCGCAGCCCCGCCAGCCCCCAGCTCTTGGACATGCTCCTCAATGCCAGCGCCGGCAGCCCCGCCCGCACGAAAACCCGCGCGTCGTTCGCCGCCGCATCGTCCACGAAGTCCCGGTAAGACTCGTCGAAGACCGCCAGGACATGCCGCGGCAGCCGCGCCATCAGGCGCGCCGCGGCGTCGGCCGTCAGCAGCGTCCCGGTCGGGTTCACGGGGGAGCACAGGAAAACCAGTCGCGTCGAGGGCGTGACCGCCCGCAGGATCCCCTCCACGTCGTATTCGAATCGCGCCCCGACCAATGGCACCCTCACCGCCCGCGCCCCCCGACGGGCGATCACGATCCCGTACAGCGGGAAAGTCGGCGGACACAGGATCGCTTCGTCCCCCGCCTCGAGAAACGCCTCCCCGATCATCCCGAGCACGTCCGAGGCCCCCTGCCCGCACACGATCTGGTCGGACGCGTGCTCCTTGCCTTCAAGCTTCGCCAGCTTCTCGCGCAACTCCTGGTCGGATGCAGGCGGGTACATGTGAAGTGTCCTCGCCGCGGCGCGGATCGCCGCCACCGCGCGCCGGGACGGCCCCAGCGCGTTCTCGTTCGACGCGAGCTTCACGATGTCCGCGATGCCGCTCCGCCGGGCGGCATCCTCCTGCGTCGTCCCGGACCGGTAATCGGGGACCGACTGCAGGTGAGGGCTCAGGCGAAGAAGATGGGGGGTCATGCGCTCCCGGGAGTCGGTGGGTATTGGCCGGGACTGGTCGTGGATTCCCCGGCGACGGGCTCGCCCGCCGCCGCTGGGCGCGCAACCCGTGTGCCCCGGTTCCGTTGAGAAGAGGCCGACCATTGGAAATACGGCCCACCTCGCGTCAAATGTCGCTTCCTATTCGAACAGACATTTGCGGCCCACTCTTCAACCGCGCCACCCAACCCTCCGGGGCGTCAAATTCCACAAACCGGGCGCAACTTCACGCAGTCGTTGACTAATGGCCTTAACTAGTGTCCCATGAGGACTGATTCCTCCGGAGCTTCACCATGCCGCAAGAACCCTACGCCCGCCGAATCGCCCGCGACCTCCACATGATCTCGGACCTCACACGGCGCATCCTCGAGCCGGAGGTCCACGACGAAGGCGGCGACGGCGCTTCTTTCACCCAGGTCGTCATCCTGAAATGGCTCGATGCGGCGGGCCCGCGCCGGGCCCAGGACGTCGCCAAGTACCTCTCCTCCTCCGCGCCCGCGGCAACCCAGCTCATCGGGCGCCTCCGGCGCAAGGGGCTGGTCACCAGCAAGCCGAGCCCGACCGACGGACGGGCCGAGGACCTGTTCGTGACGGCCAAGGCCAGGGCCCTCGTCCGCAGGCACGAAACGCTCAAAATGAAGCGGCTGGAGCGGCTCTGGAGCGCCCTTCCCGAGCCCCGCCGCAAGCTGGTGGCGCAGGGGCTGGAAGCGGCGATCGACCTGCTGCTTGCGGACAGGCCGGCCGGTGCGGACATGTGCCTGCACTGCGGGGCGTACGATTCGCCGAATTGCGTGATGAGGCAGCACGGGTTCTCGTGCCCGACGGAGAGCTGTCCGTCCGGGAGATAGACAGGGTGCGATCAGCGGCGTGGAAACTTGCGTGAAGACAGTTAATCATCTAACCTAACTTCACCGCCTCAGGCATCCGGCTTGCAGGAGCATCACCCGTGGAAACAGCACCCGCCGTCGAGCAGGCTCGCGCGATTCTGTCCGCCGGCCTCGCTCCAGCCTTGAAACGGTCCGACGCGCCCGCGTATGGATGCTTCCCCGTCTACTCACCCGTCGAGCTCTACCGCGCGGCCGGGCTCCTTCCCGTCGGGCTCATGGGCGCCGGGGGCCAGATCGATATCGTCCACGCCGACGCACGCTTCCAGTCTTTCGTCTGCTCGATCGCGAAGTCCTCGCTCGAGCTGGGGTTGCAGAAGCGGCTGGTGGGGATGGAGGGCGTGGCGTTTCACTCGATCTGCGACGTGGCGCGCAACCTTGCCAGCGTCTTCAAGCGCAACTTCCCCGACATGCACATCGAGTACATCCACCTGCCGCAGAACGCGGCGGGGCCGGAGACGGAGGACTACCTCGTCGCCGAGTTCCGGCGCATCCTGGCGGGGCTGGAGCAGCGGCTCGGCCGCCGGGCCGACGATGCCGCGGTTGCGGCGGCGATCCGCGAGTACAACAAGCCGCGGCGCCTGATGCGCGAGCTCTATGCCATCCGGGCGAAGGAGCCCGAGAGGATCTCGTCCGCCGAGATGTTCCCCCTCGTGAGGGTGGGGACGATCCTTCCCCCGGACGAGCACGCGCGCATCCTCGAGTCCGCGAAGGCGGAGTTCCTCGCGCGGAAACACCGCAGGATGGACCGCGTGAAGGTGATCGTCGAGGGCGCATTCTGCGAGCAGCCGCCGCTCGGGCTGATCGAGACGCTCGAAGGCGCCGGCTGCTACCTCGTCGACGACGATTTCTGCGCCGGATGGCGGTGGTTCTCCACCGACGTCCCGGAGGGCCCCGATCCCATCCGCCAGCTCGCCAGGGCCTGGCTCGAACGCGGACGCGCGACCTCCACCCGCTATAACCCCGACAAGCCCCGGCACAAGGACCTCGTCCGGCGCGTCCGCGAAACCGGCGCCCAGGCCGTCCTCTTCATGCCCGCGAAATTCTGCGAGCCCGCCCTGTTCGACTACGTCATTTTCCGCCGGGAGCTGGAGAAGGAGAACATCCCCCACCTCCTCATCGAGTTCGAGGAAAAAATGTGGACCTTCGAACGCACCCGCGGAGAAGTCGAAACCTTCGTTGAATCCCTCCTCTTCGACTAACGAGGCCCCATGGCGGAATACGGAACAGCGGTGCACGAAGCTTCACGCAAGGCGATGACCGCCTGGTACGGCAGGCTGGAAAACGCCGCCAAGACCGGCGCGCCCTCGGCGTACCTCATGATCTCGGGCAACTGCGTCGAAATCCTGCGCTCGTTCGACATCGAGCCGGCGTTCCCCGAGGTCAACGCCCTCCAGCTCGCCATCCGCAAGCAGTCCCTTCCCCTCATCCTCAAGGCCGAGGAAATCGGCTACTCGAGCGACAACTGCGCGTACGTGAAGGCGGACGCGGGGTTCACGTTCGGGGAAGGGGCTCCCGGGGTGGGCAAGATCCCGAAACCGACGTTCATCGTCTGCAACTTCGTCGGCTGCCACGTGTACATCAAGTGGTTCGAGCACTGCTCGGAGTTCCTGAACGTCCCGCTGACGATGATCGACATCCCGTTCCTGCGCAGCGACCGGCCCTCGGACGGCGACATCCACTACGTCGTCGCCCAGCTCAAGAACCTCATCGCCTCCTGCGAGAAGGCGACCGGCAGGAAGTTCGACATCGACCGCCTCCGCGAGATCTGCGCCCTGTCGGCGAAAGCCGAGGCGGGGTGGCAGCGCTGCAAGGACCTCTGCAAGAACTCGCCGGCCCCCATGGACGCGTACTTCGACGCCATCAATCTCATGGGCCCCATCAACGTCCTCCGCGGCACCCAGGACGCCGTCGATTTCTTCGACGTCGCCGTGCGGGAGTACGAGGCGCTGGTGAAGGACAAGAAGGGACCGATCCCGCAGGAGAAGTTCCGCATCGTCGTCGAGGGCCCTCCCCCCTACCCGTTCTACCGCCAGTTCCGCGACCTCTTCGCCGCCTGGGGCGCCGTCGCCGTCCAGTCGACGTACTCCACCGTCGGCGGCATCTGGGAGTTCGGATTCCGGCACGACCCCAAGCGCCCGCTGGAGTCCATCGCCGAGCAGATGCTCATGGAGAACCTCTGCAACCGGTCGCTCCTCGAGCGGTACAAGCAGATCCGCCGGTACGTCGAGGACTGGAAAGCCGACGCGCTGGTGATCCATTCCGTGAAGAGCTGCCGCCTGTTCTCCGCCGGGCAGGGAGACATGCGCGACTACTTCGCCAACGAGCTCGGCGTTCCGACCCTGCTGGTGGAGTCCGATCTCGAGGATCCGCGCTACTACGCGCAGGCCATGATGAAGAACCGCATCGACGCGTTCTTCGAATCGCTGGAACACCGCAAGCTCTTGAAGAAACCGCAGGGCCGGACGACGGCGTGACGATCGGGGCCCGGAAACAGGAGATGGAACGATGATCTACGGAGCAGGCGTCGACGTCGGGTCCACCCAGACCAAGGCGGTCATCCTCAGCTCGGGCCGGGAGATCGTCTCGCGCGCCCTGGCCATGACCGGCGCCAACGTGACGAAGGCCGCCGAAAAGACCTTCAACGAGGCCCTCGCCGCCTCCGGCCTCCCCCGCGAGAAGATCGGGTACATCATCGGCACCGGCTACGGCCGCTACAAGGTCACCTTCGGCGACTCCCAGGTCACCGAGATCTCCTGCCATGCCCGCGGCGCACACTTCATGTTCCCCGGCACCCGCACCGTCATCGACATCGGCGGCCAGGACACCAAGGCCATCCGCGTCGGCACCAACGGCGAAGTCGTCGACTTCGCCATGAACGACAAGTGCGCCGCCGGCACCGGCCGCTTCCTCTCCGCCTCCGCCGAGGTCCTCGACCTCCCTCTCGAGAAGATCGGCGCGCTCTCGCTGGAAGGCAAGGAGCCCGTCCGCCTCTCCACCGTCTGCACCGTCTTCGTCGAGTCGGACATCATGTCCTACCTCGCCCAGGGCAAGAAAACCCCCGACATCCTCGCCGGCGTCCACCGCGCCATCGCCGCGCGCACCATCTCCCTCCTCCAGCGCATCGGCCTCGGCCCCGAATACACCATGACCGGCGGCGTCGCACGCAACATCGGCATGGTCACCAGCCTCGAAGAGAAACTCAAAGCCCAGCTCAACGTCAGCTCCGACTCCCACTTCATGGGCGCCATCGGCGCGGCGCTCTTCGCCCTCGAACGCGCGGAGCTTGCGTCGCGCGGGAAGCGCGAGGAAGCGGTGATCAGCGGCTGGGAGGACGGCCTCCAGGAGACGAAACAATGATCAGCGCGGGAATCGACCTGGGAAGCGGGTTTTCGAAGGCGCTCATCTACCGTGACGACGGGAAGGTGCTGGCTCGTGCGATCACGAAGACGAGGGCGGACTTCGACAAGGGCGCGCGGGAGGTGCTGGACGACGCGCTGGGGCAGGCGAAGCTGTCGCAGTCGGACATCGCGTACGTGTGCACGACGGGGCTGGGCCGGTACGCGGTGTCGTTCCGCGACATCCAGGTGACCGAAATCACCGCGGCGGCGCGCGGGGCGTGGACGCTCTTCAACCGGGCGCAGTTCGTCCTCGACCTGGGGGCGCAGAGCACGCGGGCGATCCGGCTGCGCGACAACGGGAAGGTGAAGGAATTCCAGACGAACGAGAAGTGCGCGGCGGGCGGCGGGGCGTTCCTGGTGCGCGCGGCGAAGTACCTGGAGGTGCCGCTGGACTCGCTGGGCAAGCTGTCGTCGGACGCGAAGGCCTCGCAGACGATCTCGAGCGTCTGCGCGGTGCTGGCCGAGACCGAGATCATCAACCACGTCTCCGAGAACATCCCGATCGGCGACATCGCGCGCGGCATGCACGACTCGATGGCCGAGCGCGCCATGGGGCTGCTCAAGAAAGTCGGCCTGAACGGCCCGCTGTGCCTCGTCGGCGGCGTGGCGATCCAGACCGGCTTCGTCGAGGCGTGCCGCAAGAAGTTCGGCGTCGAGCTCCTGATCCCCGAGAATTCCCAGTACGCGGCCGCGCTCGGGGCCGCGGTGCTCGGGATGCAGCGGGCGAAGAAGCGGCTCGCGGAAGCGGCGGCGGGTTAGGCCGGGCCCAGCCCGAGCCAGCCCAGGAACGACCGCGGCGCGAGGCGCGCCCGCAGGTCGTCGCGGAACGCCGCGGCGTTCGCGTAGCGCCGCGCCGGGTCGTGCGCGAGCGCCCTTCGGCAGGTGTCGGCGAGCCCGCGCGGCACGCCGGGCCGGAGTTCCGCCGGCGACCGGACGGGAACCGATCTCACGAGCTCCCGCCACTCCGCGGGCCGCGCCCCCCCGGGCCACGCCCTCGGCGCCGCGCCCGTCAGCGCGTGGAACAGCAGCCCTCCCAGCCCGAACACGTCGCTCCTCTCGTCGTCCCTCCCCTCCGCCTGCTCCGGCGCCATGCACTCCGGCGTCCCGGCGACCAGGCCGTCGGGAAGCGCGACGCGGCGGGCGAAGCCCCAGTCGATGACGCCCGCGCCCGGCACGACGTGGTCGGCCTTGAGGTCGCGGTGGAGCACGCCGCGCTCGTGCGCGTGGGCGACGGCGTCGCTGGCCTCCAGCACGTGCGCGAACAGGCCGCGCGCCTCCGCGCCGTCCCGGTGGACCTCCGCCGCCAGCTCCGCCAGCGTCCGCCCGCTCGCCAGCGGCATCACGCCGAACACGCGCCCTTCCCCGTCCGTCCCCGTTTCGCGCGCCGCGGCGACCCCGCGGTGTTCCAACCCCGCCACCGCCGCCGCCTCGGCGCGGATCCGCTCCTCCCCCTCCGGACTCCGCGCCCGCTTGACCGCCACCAGCCGCCCCGCCGGCACGTCCCGCGCTTCCCAGACCTCCCCCATCGCTCCTGCGCCGAGCCGGCGGGTGAGGATGAAGCGGCCGCCGGCGAGGAGGCGCGCGGGATCGGTGGGAAGAGGCGCGTCGCCGTGCGGGGGCTGGTGTCGCGCGGCGAACTCGGCGTCGAGGAGGGCGTCGTCCGGGGCGCGCCCGGGGGCGAGCCACGCGGCGAGGGGCGGCGCGGGGGCGTGGCGCCAGGCGAGGCGAAGAGCCTCCTCCAGGAGGTCGAAGGCCGCTTCCTCCCGCTGGTCCTCGGGAATGGACGCGAGCAGGTCCCGGACGCGACCCGGCGTGGGCGCCGCTGCATCCGACCGCAGCGCCCGGAGCGCGCCCGTCCACGCGTCGTAGCGTCCGGCGGCACGGGGGGAGCGTGAAGCGGTGGCCGCGAGGGTTACGAGCACGGGGCCTCCGCGAAGTCGAGCCGGATGCGGCGGACGAGGCGCGGGCCGAGGTCCAGGCGCGTGGCGATGAGGGCGTCGTCGAGCCCGTCGAGGCGGAGGGCGGCGACGGCGAACGCAAGCGGGTGCGAGCCGCGCAGGCGGGCGTGCAGCGCAGCGATCCACGACGCGAGGTCGGGTGATGCGGAGGCCGGGATGCCGAGGAGCGCGCCGAGCTCCGGCTGCAGGCGCGCCCAGTCCCCCATCGCTCCCCCGAGACGGATCTCCGCGCGCTTCTGCGCCAGCGCCGCCATCCCCGCCGCGTCGATCCGCTCCGAAAGCGGCGCGTCCTCGGTCAGCCGGAGCAACCGAAGCGCCTCTTCGAGCAGGACGCGCGCCGCGTTCATGCGGCGCCGCCCTCTTTCCATTCGCCGACGGCGCGCTCCCCCGCCGACGCGACCCACTTCATTTCGATGTACGCGTCCGGGCAGGCCTCGGCGCAGGCGCCGCCGCTCGTGCAGCGGCCGGGCTGTTTCAGTTCGGCGAGATTCCACGAGAACTCGATGCAGCCGTGCGGGCAGGCGGCGATGCAGAGGCCGCAGCCCGTGCAGAGGCCGCGGTCGATGACGGGGAGCTTCTTCACGGGCCCCGCTGCCTCCGGCTTCCTCGAGAACCAGCTCACGGCGTCTCCTTCCCCGGATCGCGCATCACCGGCGCTTCTTCCGGCGTCCGCACCGCGCTGCCGCGCCCGGCGATCACGCTCGGGCTCGACACCGCCAGCACGGACGGCGGCACCACGAACTGCTCTTCACGCGTCTGCGGCGGCTTCAGCGAGAACCAGCGGGAAATCATGAACCAGGCGAGCGGCAGGACGCCGCCGGTGATGAAGATGGCGACGCCGATGCCGCGGAGCCACGTGAGGGTCTGGAAGACGGTGCCGTCGAGGTACGCCTGCGAGCGGGCGTAGGCGTAGCCGTCGGTCATGACGGTGGAGAGCTGGTGGACGCCGACCGGGAAGAGGTCGCAGACGACCATGAACGCGAGGCCGACGTTGATCGACCAGAAGGCGGTGCGGAGCAGCTTCGGGCTCCAGCGGGAGGGGCCGACGTTCCAGCGCGAGCAGAACAGCATCGCCGCGACGGCGAGGTTGCCGTAGACGCCCATCAGCGCGGCGTGGCCGTGGTTGACGGTGAGGTACGTGCCGTGCTCGTAGTAGTTCACGATGGGCAGGTTGATGGAGAACCCGAGGACGCCCGCGCCGAGGAAGTTCCAGAAGTTGACGCCGACGAGGAACAGGAAGGCCTCCGACAGCCCGAACGTCGTGTTCGCGCCGGCGGGCCCCATGTCGCGGAGCGTGAACTCGGGGAGGCGGCGGAAGCGCCAGGCCTCGATGGTCAGGAGGACCAGCGGGGCGATCTGGAGCGACGAGAGGACGCCGCCGAGCGCGATCGTCTCGATCGACTTCGCGTTCCAGTAGAAGTTGTGCGAGATCCCGATGAGGCCGCTTCCCAGGAAGAGCACCGCCGAGAGGTAGACGACGCGCGCGGCGACGAGGTGGGAGACGAAGCCCATGAGGTAGAGGAAGTAGGCGACGATGATGGTGGTGAAGAGCTCGAAGAAGGCCTCGACCCACATGTGGATGGTGCACCAGCGCCAGAAATCGGCGATGACGAAGTTAGTGTCCTGGCCTGCGACCCAGGAGGCGCTGAACATGAAGATGATGCCGGCGATGGAGTAGACCATCCAGTTCGGGAGGGACCAGGTCTGCTTCTGCTTGAGCGCGGGCATGACGCCGCGGGCGATGATGACGAGCCAAAGGACGAACGAGGCGTAGAGGACGCCCTGGAACGCGCGGCCGATCTGCATGAACTCCCAGCCCTGCAGGCCGAACCAGCGCCAGGTGTCGCCCTGGTCGAGCTTCCCGTGGATGCCGAGGGGGATCCCGAAGATCGCGCCGGCGGCGACCGTGAGGAGCATCGCGAAGAGCACGTTGATGGACGCGAGCTGCCCGCGCGGCTCGGGGCGGCAGATCAGCGGCAGGACCCAGATCGTCGCCGCGAACCAGCAGACCGCGACCCACAGCACCGAGAACTGCGAGTGCCACATGCGGGAGATCGTGACCGGGATCAGCGCCCGCAGGTCCACACCGAACCAGTTCACGAGGTTGACGAAGTCCGAGATCGCCAGCAGCCCCGCCGTCACCTGGAACAGGAACAGGATCGCCGCGATCGCGAAGAACTTGTACGTCGCCCGCTGCGTCGGCGTCGGCTTGAACCGGTTCACCACGTCCGTCGTCGCGAACGGCGGCAGGTGCGCCTTCTGCTGTTCCAGCACCGCTTCACGGTCCATCCGCCCGTAGTAGTAGAAGATCACGCCGATCGTCAGGATCACGACCAGCGTCCCGATCACGCTCCACAGCACGAGCCCGCCGTGCGGCACGTTCCCCGCCAGCGGGTCGTACGGCCAGTTGTGCGTGTAGCTGTACTCGTACCCCGGCCGCTTCGACGAACAGAGCCACCCGCCCCAGTAGAAAAACGCCGTGAGCTGCCGGATCTGCTCCTGGTCCGTGATGTAGTTCGCCGGCTTGAAGACTTCCTTTCCCGCCAGCGGCCCGCCCGCGCCGAATTTCTCCGAGTAGAACTGCCTCAGCTTCGCGAACGCCTCCGCCTGCGCCGCGTTCAGCGTGACCTTGCCGTCGCGGAACGCCGTCTCCTTGATCTCCTTCTGCACCAGCGCCTGCACGATCGTCGCGCGCGCCGCCGGGTCCGGGACCCGCGACACCCACTCCGCGTCGTAGTGCGCGTTCATCGTGAGGGCGGTCTGGTGAAGGGCCTCCGCGGTGAAATCGGGGCCGCGCATGGCGCCGTCGCCGAGGAAGCTGCCGTACTCCATGAGGCCGTAGCGGAGGAAGACCTTCTGGCCCGCGGTGATGTCGGCGCCGGTGAAGACGGGCTTGCCGGCCTGGTCGACGAAGTCGCAGACGGGGGGCGCGTACTGGTAGGTCTTCCAGCCGATGTAGCCGACGACGGTGACGCTGACCGCGAAGATGACGACGAACACTTTCCACCAGGATTCGCGTCGGTCGAGCCAACGGGCGATATTCATGAAGGGCTCCTCGGTTCGTTGCGCAATGGCGCAGTATATACTTAAGCCGATTAACTATTACAGCGGACCGAGGCGTCGCGATTCGGGATTCCGGGACGCCCGCCCGTCCTACCCCGCGCGCACCACCCCCGCCTCGGGGAACTCCTTCCCCAGCACGGACTTCGGATCGGCGCCCAGCCACTTCGACGCCACCTCCCCGTAGACCGAACGGAAGTCCACGGTGTGCTTCAGGTCTCCCTGGTCCAGGTCCTTGAACCCGGGGAATGTCCCGTGCAGCCCCGGCGCCACTCCCTCCCCCACCAGGAACATCGGCCCCGCCGTCCCGTGGTCCGTCCCGCGGCTCGCGTTCTCCTCGACCCGCCGCCCGAACTCGCTGAACGACATCAGCAGCACGCGATCCGCCACGCCGCTCTTCGCCAGGTCCGCATGGAACGCCTTCACTCCCTCCGCGAACTCCTTGAGCAGCCTCTCCTGCGTCCCGGCCTGCCCCGCGTGCGTGTCGAACCCCGACATCGAGACGTAGTAGACCCGCGCGGGAAGCCCGCCCAGGATCATGTTCGCCACCGTCCGCAGGTCGTCGGCGAAGCGGCTCTCCGGGTACCCCGCGGAGACGCGCGCTTTCCTCGCGACCGCCTGCACCTTGTCCGACGTCGCCACGACGCTCGCCGACACCGAACGCAGGAAATCCAGCGTCCCCTCCCCCTTCTCCGCGTTCAGTTCCCGGAAGGCCGCTTCCCCGTCGCGCCCCTCCCCCGGCAACCACCGGAACCACGCCGGGTTCGTGAACGACACGCCGACGTCGCTTCCCGCGAACGCCATCGGCATCTTTGCGCCGACGTTCACGCCCCCGACCGGGTCGGGCTTCCCGCCGCAGCAGTTGTGAAAATACCGGCCGAGCCAGCCGGTCGTTTCGTAGCGGTCAGAGTCGGAAGCGCTGTGCCAGATGTCCATGGAGCGGAAGTGGGAACGGTCGGGATTCGGGTAGCCGACGCCCTGGACGACGGCGACCTTGGCGTCGTCGAAGAGGCCCTTGAGCGCGGCGAGGGCGTCGTTGAATCCGAAGCGGCCGTCGATGTCGAGGACGCGCTCCTTCGGCAGGCCGAGGGTCGGCCGGGCGCGGCGGTAGGCGTCGTCGGTCCAGGGGACGACGGTGTTGAGGCCGTCGTTGCCGCCGCCGAGCTGCACGACGACGAGGATGCGCCCGCCGGCGGCGGGGTCGCCCGCGCAGGCGAGGCCTCGCCAGCCGGTGAGGAAGGCAGGGAGAGTGAGCCCGGCGCTGACGACGGCGGACGTCTGCAGGAATTCGCGGCGGGTGTAGACGACTCGGTTCGCGGCCACGGGGATTCTCCTTGTTAGCAGAGCTGGTACTCGGCCATGGACGTCACGAGGTGGACCAGCGCGCGGATCGAGGCGTCGTCCGGTCCTTTCCAGGGCTTGTCCTCGCCGGCGCCGAGCGCGCGCGCCAGCGTCGCCCGCTGCGCCGGCGTCGGCGCCCTTCCCAGCAGCTGCGCCACGGCGCGATCCACCGCCTCGCCCGCGGTCTTCGCCCCCGCGAGCCTCTTCCCCCACCGCGCCGCCTCGAAGGGCGAGCGGATGCGCCGGGGGAGGCCGCGGCGGCGGCCGCCCTCGCCTTCGCCGCCGGCGATGTCCTCGGCGTCGAGCCCGTTGACGACGATCCCGGCGGCGTTGCAGCGGAGGAGGAACGTGTTCGTGTCGATCCAGGCGCGGTTGCCGGGCCAGCCTTTCACGTTGGGCGGGTGGAGGAGTTCCTGGCCGAGGCCGGTGAGGATGAGGCGGACGAAGCGGCCGGACTGTTCGTTGAGGGGGACGTCGAGCGCGTCGAGGAGGCCGAGGACGAGCTGGACGGGGCTCTTGACCTGGTTGCCCACGGTGCGCGGCGAGTAGAACGCTTCCGACAGGAACAGGGCGCGGAGGACGGGGCGGAGTTCGCAGTTCGACTCGCAGAAGATGGTGGCGAGGCCGTCGACGACTTCGGGCTCTGGTTCCTCGCAGGCGAAGAACTCCCAGAGTTTCCGGGCGATGAATTTCCCGGTCTCGGGGCGGTCGATGACGATGTCGAGTGCCGCGTCGCCGTCGAAGGCGCCCTTCTGCCCGAGAAACGCCTTCTCGCCGCCGTCGTGGGCCCGCTCGTTGAACCAGAATTTCTCCCCCGCGTGCATCCAGCCGGTGAAAGCGCGCGCAACCTGCTTGATGTCGTCCTCGGTGTAGTGGCCGCGGCCGAGGGTGAAGAGCTCCATGAGTTCGCGGGCCCAGTTTTCGTTCGGGTGGCCCTTGCGGTTCTGCTGGTTGTCGAGGTACTCGAGCATCGCGGGGGACTTGCCGACGTCGCGGACGAGTTCGCGGAAGTTCCCTGCGGCGCGGGCGCGGAAGATGCGCAGGAGGTTCCAGTTGGCGTTGGAGGATTTGACCTTCTGGGCGGAGGTGGCGAAGTGTCCGTGCCAGAAGAGGGTGAGCTTGGCGCGGAGGGGCTGGAGGGTGGTGAGCATTTCGTCGAGCCACCAGTCCTGGAGGGCAGCGACGGCCTGGCGTTCTTCGCGCTGGCGTTCCTGGAACGCTTCTTTGCGCTGTTCCTCGGTGAGCCCGGCGACCTTGCGGCGCATTTCGGCGAAATCGAGCGGCGCGGGGAGGAAGTCGGGGGGTGAGCACCCGTCGGGGCGGCCGTCGAAATCGACGAAGCGCGCGACAGCCGCCTCGGGGGTCATGGCGGCGAGCCGGTCGACCTCGTGGAGCGGGATGCCGAAGCCCGCGCGGTTGAGGAGGTGGCGCGCGAGGGCGGGGGACCAGGAATTGGGGGAAATCGGGGCAAGCGAGCCGGGCATGGGGTGATCCTCCGGGTTGGGACAGGAATACAAACCCGGAAGGCGCCGCGGAGTTTCCCGTTATTTAATGGCATTAATGAATTGGCGGCGCGGGCGGCAAGTGCCGCCCGACCAAGGGTTTCCGTTGCCCTTGGCGCCACGAAATCGGGCCGGCACCCCGAGGCGCCGGCCCGCGTTCTTACACTTCTTCCTCACCCCTCACAACTCATCACTTCCCGGGGATCACCACGCTCCGAACGCTCTTCCCCGCCCGCAGCTCGTCGAACGCCTCGTTGACCTTCTCCAGCGGCCGCTTTGAGGTGACCAGCGGCCCGAGCTTGTACTGGCCGCTCGCGCACATGGCGAGGACGCGCGGGAAGTCGACGGGACGGCAGCCGAGCGAGCCGACGACATCCTGCTCCATGAACATGATCTTGCCGGCGATCATCTCGACGGGCTTGTCGGCGAACCCGACGATGCAGAGACGGCCGCCGGCGCGGATCGAGTTGTGCGCGACGGGGATGACCTTGTGGCTGCCGATGCACTCCATCGCCTTGTCCACGCCGCCGCCGGTCTTCTTCTTGATCGTCTTGGCCGGCTCCGGGTCGGCCTTCGCGTCGATCGTGTCCGCGGCGCCGAGCTGCTTCGCGAGCGCGAGCTTCGCCGGGTCGAGATCGACCGCGATGACGTGCGCGCCCGCAATCGCCGCGAACTGCACCGCCGACAGCCCGACGCCGCCGCAGCCGAAGATCGCCACCGTCTCACCGGCACGGATCTGCGCCCGGTGCACTACCGCGTGGTACGCCGTCGTCACCGCGTCCGCCACGATCGACGCTTCCACGGGATCCAGCCCCGCCGGCAATGGGATCAGGTCGCGCGCCCGCACGCACACGTACTCCGCGAACGCCCCGTCGATGTGGTTCCCCATCATCTGCATCTTCTCGCAGATGTTCGACCGCCCCGTCCGGCAGAGCGTGCACTCCCCGCACGTCAGCACCGCGGGGACCAGCACCGCCTGCCCGACCTTGAGATTCGTCACTCCCGCACCGAGCGCGTCGATGTGCCCCGCCGGCTCGTGCCCCAGGATGATCGGCGGCTTCTTGAACGTCGGCACCCCGTGGTCCAGGTAGTGCAGGTCCGTGTGGCACAGCCCGCACGCCGCCACCTTCACCCGCGCTTCACCCGCCGCAGGCTCCGGCACCGGCACGTCCTTGATCTCCAGCCCCTTCGCCCCCGCAAAGTACACGCCGGCCTTCATCGTCGTCATGCGTCCTCCCACTTCGGTTTCCGTTTCTCCAGGAATGCCTTCAGCCCCTCGGCGTTGTCCTTCGAGGGAAGCGTTTTTTCGAGGTAGACCCTGCAGGCCGCGGCGTAAGCCTCGCGGCGGTTCGGGGCGGAAGCGGCGGCGCGCAGGCCGGTCTTGGCGGCGCCGAGCGCGGCGCCCGAGAATCCCGCGAGCTTCGCGACCAGCGCCTCGACGCGCGCGTCGAGTTCCGAGTCCGGGGCCGAGTCGTTCGCCAGCCCCCAGGCTGCGGCTTCCTTCCCGGACAGCGTCCGTCCGGTGTAGACGAGCTCCGCCGCGCGCGTCGCGCCGACGCGCCGCGGCAGGTCCACGGCCGCCGCGGGCGGGAAAACGCCGAGCGTGATTTCGGGAACGCCGAGCTTGGCTTCGTCCGCCGCAATCACGAGGTCGCACGCCGCCGCGAGCTCCAGCCCCGCCCCGAGGCACGCGCCGCGCGCCACCGCGACGACCGGCACCGGCGCTTCGGCGATCGAGTTGAGTAGCCCCTGGAGCGTCTCGAGCAGGCCGGGGCCCTTGTCCGGGAAGTGCTCGCTGATGTCGGCGCCCGCGGACAGGTGCTTCCCCGCCCCGCGCAAGACGGCGACGCGGTCGGCGGGCTTGAGCGACCGGAACGCTTCCGTTAGCTCCTTCATCGCCGCGCAGGTGAGGATGTTAAGCGGGGGGTTGGCGAGCGTGACGTGCGCCGCGCCGTTCTTTCGTTCGACGGTGACAAGGCTCATGCGAGCTGACCTCCATCCACGCGGATGACCTCGCCGGAAATGTGGCGCGAGCCGGGCGCGCACAGGAAAGCGACGACCTCGGCGACGTCCTCGGGCGTGGCGATGCGCCCCAGGGCGGTTTCGTCCGCCAGTTTCTGCTTCGTTTCGGGCGGGATGTCCTTCGTGAGCTGCGTCTCGACGAGCCCGGGCGCGACCGCGTTCACGTTGATCCCGTCGCGGCCGAGGTCGCGCGCGGCTCCGCGCGTGAGGCCGATCAGCCCCGCCTTCGCAGCCGCATACGCCGCCGTGCCCCGCCGCGCCCGAAGCGCCAGCGTCGAAGCGATGTTCACGATCCGCCCGCCGCCGGCCGACGTCATCGCAGGAGCAACTTCCCGGATGAACACGTACGCGCCCGTCAGGTCCACGCCGAGCGTTGCGTCCCAATGCTCCTGGGTCAGCCGGGGCAGCGGACCGCCGAGCGAGATCCCGGCGCAGTTCACCAGCGCCTTCACCGGCGCCCCTCGTGCCACCAGCCAGTTCACCGCCTTCTGCGCCGTCGCCGCTTCCCGCACGTCCCCCTTGACCGCCGCGTTTCCTGCGACGTCCACCACGCAGACGAGGTAGCCGTCCCGCTCGAGACACCGCGAGATCGCCGCGCCGATCCCGGCCGCGCCGCCCGTCACGATGGCGCCGCGCGCCGCCGACTTCGCCGCCCGCTTATTTCCCCGGGACGGCATGGCCGCACGCTCCGCAGAACTTGAAGCCGGCCGGCATGCCCTTGGTCCCGCACTTCGGACAGTCGGACGACGGCGGCCCGAACGGGTACTCGGGGGACTCGTCGTTCGCCCACTTCGCGCGCAGCTTCCCCCAGTCCGTCTTGCGCTTCTCCGAGAACGCCCTCATGCCCTCCTGCGGTTCGGGCGACGTGAAGTGCAGCGCGAGCCAGTCCTGCGCGTGGCCGACGGTCGCGTGCCAGATCGCTTCCTTGTGCTGGTTGACCTGCACCTTCGTGTAGCGCAGGCACTCGGGGAACTTGTCCTTGAGGTTGGCGACGTACTCGGCGACTTTCGCGTCGAGCGCGGAGAGGTCGATGGACCAGCCTTCCTTCTTGTCGGCCGCGAGCTTGACCTGCTGCTCCGTCGGGTTCTCGACGAATTTCCCGTCCTTCTTCACGCTCGGCGCGACCGCGTTCACGAGCCCCCATTCGAGCGCCTTCCGCGCCGGGAGCTTCGGGTTCATCATGAGCATCTCGCGCGCTCGCCGGTCGCCGACGACCATCGGCAGCCACTGCGTCGCGCCGCCGCACGCCACCGAGCCGACGCTCGTCCCCACCTGCCCCACCCACGCGTGCTCCGCGATCACCGCCAGGTCGCACGCCAGCTGCGACTCGTTTCCCCCGCCCGCCGCCATCCCGTTGATCCGCGCGATCACCGGCTTCGGGCAGTGCATGATCGCCTCGAGATACGCCCGGAACAGGCTCATGTACTTCCAGTACTCCCGCGGCTTCTTCACGTAGACGTCCGCATACTCCTTCACGTCCCCGCCTGTGCAGAACGCCTTCTCCCCGCTCCCCGTGTACACCACCACCGCCACGCGGTCGTCCCACCCCGCATCCTCAAACGCCCGCGCCAGCTCCCTCAGCGCACTCGTCGAATACGCGTTGTAGTTCTGCGGGCGGTTGATCGTGATCGTCGCCACCCCGTCCTTCTTCACGTACAGGATTTCCTTGAACGAAGCGCCGTCGCCGAGCGGCTTGAATTCACTCATCGTGGTCACTCTTCTCCGAAGCGGTTGCGCGGGCAGGAATACGCGTTCCCGAAATGGGCGCAAATTACGCGCCTGTGGGCCTCCTTGCGCAGGCCGCCCCTCCATGCCCAGCCCGCCGTTGAACTTCACGCACTTCTGCGTCACACTCCGCACCTCACCCCTTTCGGAGCCCGCCATGCGAATCCTGCTCGCCGCCTCCGCCGCCCTCCTCGCCTCCGCACTTCTCGCCCACGCAGGCGACGGCGGCTGGACGGAAATCGGCACCGACGACCTCGACGTCGCCATCCGCTCCGGCGACGCCAACGTCTACGACACCAATCCAAAGAACGTCTGGGAGAAGCGCCGCGTGACGAGCGCGACGTGGCTGGACGCGAAGAAATTCACCGCGGACGACCTGCCGCAGGACAAGGCCGCGATGCTCGTCTTCTACTGCATGAACGAGCACTGACACACCTGCCACCGCGCAGCCGACCGTGCCGTCGGCTTCGGATTTACGAACGTGAAGGTGTACTCGGCCGGGCTTGAAGGATGGGAGAAGGCCGGCAAATCCAGCGCGCCCGACGCGGGCGTCCAGAAGGAGGAAGAAGTGCTCGGATTCACGATGAAGGGCATCGACGGGAAGGACGTGAAGCTGTCGGACTACAAGGGCAAGGTCGTGCTGCTGGTGAACGTGGCCTCGAAGTGCGGCCTGACGCCGCAGTACGAGGACCTGGAGGCGCTGTACAAGAAGTACAAGGAGAAGGGGCTGGTCGTGATCGGGATCCCGGCGAACGAGTTCGGCGGGCAGGAGCCGGGAACGGACGCGGAGATCAAGCAGTTCTGCGAGAGCAAGTTCGCGGTGACGTTCCCGATGTTGTCGAAGGTTGTGGTGAAGGGCGACGGGATGTGCGACCTGTACAAGTTCCTGACCGCCGAGAAGACGAACCCGGGGTTCTCGGGCGACATCAAGTGGAACTTCACCAAGTTCCTGGTGAGCCGGGAGGGGAAGGTGGTGAAGCGCGTGGAGCCGAAGGTGCGGGTGACGGAGGAGGAAGTGGCCAAGGCGATTGAAGGGGAGCTGGAGACGAAGGCGAAGTAGCGAGCGTGGACGCCGACGGGCCCGGGAGAGAATTCCCGGGCCCGTTTTCTTGAAAATGGGTCACCCTTTCGTAACGGGTTTCGGAAGCGGTAACAGGTTTCCGGCGTCGTTCATAACGAAACGTTTTCATAACTCATTTATGCACATGGCCTTAAGCAAAGATTAACCTTCTTCATCTTTCGGCCCAAGGGTTGCAACTCCCGCCCTTCCGTCCGCGCGTCCCGTCTGCACAAATCCCGCGACGACCCCGACCGGAGGCAATTCGGGAAGGTTCGGCGCCACCGATGTTTTTATTTCGGAGACTCGCCCATGCTGCTCGCCCGCCGCCTCCACAACCGCGGCTTCGTCATCCTCGTCGCGCTCGGCGTCCTCGGCATCCTCGGCCTCCTCGCCGCCGCCTTCGCCACGATGTCCCGCGTCGAACGCTCGGCCTCGTCTTCCTACGTCGACAAAGTCCGCGCCCGCCTCCTCGCCGAGTCCGGCGTCGAGCGCGCGATGGCCGCCATCCGCGCCCGGTCGCTGATCCAGGCGTGGGACGACCCGCGCAACGACTGGTACTACCGCGAAATGCTCAACGCCCCCGTCGGCGCACTCTCCTACTCCCCCGCCACAATCGCTTCATTCGGCGGCTACACGCCGACCCGCGCCTATGGCGCCCCCCCGCGCCGGCTCGAGCAAGTCTGCGACGAAGCCCTTCTCAGCGCCGGCGTGACGGGCCTGTCCCTTCCCGATCCGACCCGCCCGTGGATGAGCGGCGGCATGCCGGGGAGCTACGAGCTCGACGGCGACTGCTACGCGATCAAGGCCCTCGACTGCGCCTCCATGCTGTTCGTCAACGACCAGAACCCCCAGATCCAGCGGCTGCTGAACAACCTCGGCGCGATCATGAAACTCGACGCCGGGCTCCCCAGCCCGTTCAAGCTCGGCGACGAGATCGTCGCCGTGGCGAAGACACGCAACAAGCCGTTCGCGCACAAGGGCGAAATCCGCGACCTCGTCTTCATCCCCAAGCTCGGCGCCGCCGAGGGGCGCGCCCGCTTTGAGCTCGTCCGCGACTTCATCACCTGCCACGCCTGGGTCGACTACACCGTCATGCACTTCGGCCCCAAGCCTGCCGGGTTCGCCGCTACGGCGCCTGTTCCCCCGGCGGACATGATCGACCGCGGCGGCATCGTGACGCAGTTCGTCACGGCCTCCGGCTCCGCCACCACCCCCGCCAAGTTCGGCGGCGCCAACGAGTGGAAGGAACCGCGCGCCCCGATCAATGTCAACACCGCGAGCCGAGAGGTCCTCGTCGCGATGCTCTGGGGGCTCTCCGCGAAATTCGTCGACTACGACCACGCGACCGCCCACCTCGTCACCCGCAACGTCACCCTCACGCAGGCGGACGCCGAGGCCGCCGCCGACCACATCATCAGCGCCCGGTTCTCCTTCGGGACCCCCGCCGGCGCCTGGTGCTTCAACGACTGGATGCACTTCCGCTCCGAAGTCATCGACACCATCCCCGGCCTCGACCGGTTCCAGAAGGCCCTCATCCACGCCAACGGAAACCCCAATACCGACATCCGCAAGCTCAACCCGGACCTCCTCCTCGTCGATCCCAACCCCCTGGTCAACTCGAAGGACCTCGTCCGCCTCGACAAGTCCGATATCACCCAGAAGTCTACGGAGTGGTCCTTCTCCTCCATGGGCCTCTTCGAGATCGAATCCCTCGGCCGCATCACCGCGGGCGGCAAGCTCCTCGCCGAGGAAAAAGTCGAGACCGTCGTGAAGATCTTCGACGCGCTCCGCTTCACGACGCAGGAGCAGTTCGAGAAGGACCGCAGCTGGACGAACGACGACCCGGGTTCCGGCGAAGGCGACCTGTACGCCAACGGCTACCCGCCGGTCGTCTCCATGCCCGAGTACCCGTACAACAACCCCAAGGTCGTGCCCTCGCCGCTCTACAAGAGCGCGACCGGCAACCTCTCCTGGGCCTCCGACTACGACGGTTACCTCACGCTGAACGGCCCCGCGAACGTCCAGGCCGGGCAGACGCCGACCGATTTCAATACGTCCGCCGCCAAGATGTGCCGCAAGCCGCTCCTCGGCAAGCCCGCCAACTGCGCCTGGAACCTCGTCGACTGGGCCAACTCCGGCAAGGACTGTGCCGTCAGTGGCGTCTGGGGCTTCAACCTCGGCAAGATCGGCCCCAACCAGTCCCATGCCAACCACGCGTCCAACCCCCTGAAGCACGTCCTCCCCAACCCCACCAACCCCGAGTACACCTACGGCTCCCCCGATTGCGAGGGGATCATGACGTCCAACTCCCCCGCCAACTCCCTTTCTTCCGACACGGATTACTCCTCCGCCTGGGGCATCGCGCCGAAGCGCCCCTACCAGATCCAGCCGGGCGGCGCCCTCAACGCCATCGCCAGCGGGTTCTTCGAGGACGGCACCGACATCCAGCCGTTCGGCCTTTACGTGAACTACCTCAAGCGCCGCCGCTTCCACACCATCTGGGCCGATGAACTCCCGACCGGCAAGTTCACGGTCGAGTTCATGTACAAGCCCGAGATCGACCACTGGGAGTGGGCGAAGGGCCTGCCCCAGACCGCGGCCGCGAAGACCCTGAACGCCGGCCCCTGCTCCCGGATGCACCTCTGGGGCCTCGGCGCCGCAACGCACGGCACGAACTACGAGCAGTGGGTCTACGTCCAGGGATCGCGTGTCTTCTACGACCTCTTCTACGGCGGCCAGCACTACGTCCTCTACTGCGACCACACCTGGAAGGCGCACACCTGGCACCACATCGAATTCAGCATCACGCCCGAGGAAGTCAGGACCCTGGCCGACGGCTCCAAGGTCACCGTCCCGCCCAACGCCATGCTCTTCGTCGACGGCACCCCGGCCTCCGGAATCCTCGGCGCCGGGCAGGACGTCAACAAGGTCGTCGGCACCGACATCTACGCCGCCAAGGCCATGGCCCTCCCCGCCCCGTTCATCGGCGTCTACCCGAACAACGACTGGGCCTCCGGGCCGCGCATGGAAGTCCTCAGCAAGCTCCAGTTCACCGGCGACATCTTCGGCATGAGCCAGCCCTCCACGATCGGCACCATCGACAACCTCGTCATCCATCACTGGCGCAGCCACGACGCCGCGTTCTCCCCCAGGAACCGCTTCCACAGCATGACCTACTTCGACGGCACGACGTTCAAGAGCGGGAAGGGCTACAAGGGCGAGAAGGCGGGGGTGTACAAGAAGCGGCTTGCGGCGGTGGAAGCGGCCGCGGCGGCGAACGGCGAAGTGACGATCGGGACGGTGACGTGCACGCACTATCACCCGTTCCACGTCCACCTGTACGGGCACGACGGTTCGGCGCCGACGACGTCGTTCGGGCACATCACGCCGTCGATCCGGACGAAGAAGGGCGGGAGCTACCTGGACTCGTACTACTACGACGGGTGCGCCGGGTTGCCGGTGAAGACGCCGGTGAAGGCGGGCACCGAGGTGTACTACCTGGGGTGGTTCGAGGTCGCCTCGATGGTGCCGGTGACGATGTCGCCGATCCTCGACGACATCACGGTGACGTACTTCACGGAGCCGAAGGTGCTCTACCGGCACAGCTCGGTGGAAGTGCGGCGGTAACGACGGAGGGCAGGCGGACGGGCAGCCGGGGATTCTCGGTTGCTCGCCCGCTTGCCTGCCTTACCAGAGGTTCGTCAGCGGCCTCTCGCCGAATTCGCGCTCCAGCGCACGCGGGATGACCATGATCTTGAGCACCTCGTTGGCCCCCTCGCCGATCCGGCCGAGAAGGGCGTCGCGGAGGTGCCGCTCGATCCGCGAGTCGTGGACGTAGCCGTAGCCGCCGGACAGCTCGATCGCCCGCTCCGCGACCTGCACCGAGGCCTCCGTCGCCGCGACCTTCGCGATCGCCGCCTTCGCCGCGATGTCCGCGCCGCGCGTCTTCCACCACGCCGCCTGGTACGTCAGCACGCGACCCGCGTTGATGCCGATCTGCATCTCCGACATCTCGCGGCGCGTGTTGTCGAGGTCGATCAGCCGCTTCCCGAACAGCTCGCGCTCGTGGGCGTACTTGACGAATTTCTCGTAGGCGCCCTGCGCGATGCCGGTCGCCCAGGCGCCGATGGTGACGCGGCCGCCGTTGAGCATGTGCATCGCGTAGTTGAAGCCCTTGCCTTCCTCGCCGACGAGCTGCTCCTTCGGCACGCGGTAGTCGGCGAAGACGAGCTCCGCGGTGTTCGAGCCGCGCACGCCCATCTTCCCCTCGATCTTGTGCTGCTCGAACGTCCCCTTCCAGCCCTTCTCCACCGCGAACGCGCTCACCTTGCCGTCGGGGCCCTTGGCCATGATGAAGAACACGTCGGCGGTCATGGCGTTGGTGATCCAGTACTTCCCGCCGTTGAGGATGTAGTCGCCGGTCGCGTTGTCGCGCGTCCAGGAGCACTTGAGGGTGCGCGCGTCCGAGCCGGAGGTCGTCTCGGTGAGCCCGAAGCAGCCGGTGAGCCGGCCGTGGGAGAGCTTCTCGACGTACTTGTCCTTGAGGCGGTCGCTGGCGAAGCGGTAGAGGCCGTCGGTCGCGGTGCCGTGGATGGCGACGGCGAGCGCGAACCCGGCGTCGGCCTTGGCGAGTGTCTCGATGCCGGCCGCGAGCCAGGAGAAGCACGCGTTCATGCCGTCGTATTTCTCGGAGTAGGGCAGCGCCATGAAGCCCAGCTCGCCGAGCGCGCGGAAGTTGTCGGCCGCGAAGGATTCCTCGGCGTCGTTCCGGGCCGCGCGGGGCGCGACCTTCTCGGCGGCGAAGTTGGCGAGCGGCCCGGAGAGGAACTCGAGCAGGTCCTTCCAGGAGGGGCTGGCGTGATGAAGAACCTCGAGGGTTTCCTGCTGGTCGCGTGTGAAGAAGGGCATGGTGGATTCCTTGGAGTTCCGTGCGTGGCGGCGCGGCGGGCCACAATACCCCAATAGTGCGGAATCCGGCCACCGGCGAATAGAATCGAGGGCATGAAATACCTGAAGACGTCCCAGTTCGTGCCGATGAAGGGCGAGGCGTGGATGTACTACGAGTGCGAGGACGACCTGACGGTGAACCGGGTCGTGACGCACATCCCGATGACCGGGGAGTCGACGCTCACGCCGGACCCGGTGATGCGGGTGCTGTTCCGCCCGGAGATGATGCTGCCGTCGACGCAGGCGGAGTTCGACAAGTACTGGGGGATTGGGGAAGCGAAGAAGTAATCCGTTCCCTGCCCTTTCCCCTGCCCTTTCCCTTTCCCTTGCCCTTGCCCTTGCCCTCGAGGGACTGACGGCCCGCGATGCCTTGGCGGGAAAGGGCAAGGGAAAGGGCAAGGGAAAGGGCAAGGGCAAGGGCAAGGGAAAGGGAAAGGGCAAGGGCAAGGGCAAGGGAAAGGGCAAGGGCAAGGGCAAGGGCAAGGGAAAGGGCAAGGGCAAGGGAAAGGGCAAGGGCAAGGGAAAGGGCAAGGGCAAGGGAAAGGGAAAGGGCAAGGGAAAGGGAAAGGGCAAGGGAAAGGGGACCTACCCCTTGAACGTCACGACGAGCACTCCCCCTCCACCCTCGTCCGGCTTCCCCGTCCGGAAATGGGAAACCTGCGGGTGCCTCCGGAGGAACTCCGTCGAGGCCTGCGCGAGCGCTCCCGTCCCGAACCCGTGAATGACGCGGACGGTTTCGCAACCGGCGCGGAGGCACGCCTCGATTTCGCGCCCGAGGCTGCGCTGCGCTTCCTCCACGCGAAGCCCGCGGAGGTCGATTTCGCGCGGGGCGCTGGGTGAGGATTTCGGCGTGGCCGGGGCGCGCGGTTCCGGCCGGGGAGGCTCGCCGCGCACCATGTCGTCGAAGGCAACCTCGATCTGCATCCCGCCGCACGAGACGGTCGCGCGGCCCTTTCCGGCGCGGACGGCCACGACCGTCCCGTCCTGGCCGAGCGAACGCAGGCGAACCGCCAGCCCGGGGCGGATGTCGGCCGGCGCGAGCGGCGTCCCCGGAAGCTCGAGCGCCTGCGCCTTCGCCGCCATCTCGCGGTGCGCAGTGTCGAGCCGGCGCTGCGCGTCGCGCGGCTTCACCTTCTGCGCCTTCACCTCGTCCAGCGTCGCCTGCACCTCGGCGCGCGCCCTCCCCACCAGCTCCGCCGCTTCCTTCGCCGCGGCCTGCATCGCGAGGCGCTTCTCCTCGACCGCGTCCTGGATCTTCTTCTTCGCGCGGCTTTCGGCCACCTCGGCGTCCGCGCGGGCCTGCTGCATCGCAGCGCGGTCGCGCTCCGCCTCGTCGCGCGCCGCGGACAGGCCGCCGATCGCCTTCTCGAGCAGCAGCTCCCGCCCGCCGATGAACGCCTCGGCCCGCGCGACGACGTCCTCGCGCAGCCCCTGCCGGCGCGCGATCGCAAACGCGTTCGACTGGCCCGGGATCCCGATCGTCAGCGTGTACATCGGGCGGAGAGACTGCACGTCGAACAGGACCGAGCCGTTCACGACGCCGGGCGTCGTCGCCGCGAACGTCTTGATGTCCCCCAGGTGCGTCGTCGCCATGACCTTGGCGCCGGAGGCCTGAAGCGCTTCCAGGATCGCGCAGCCGAGCGCTCCGCCCTCGGACGGGTCGGTGCCCGCGCCGAGTTCGTCGAGAAGGACGAGCGTCGTGGCGTTGGCGGCCGGGAGGAGCTCGGTGATGCGCTTGAGGTGCGCCGAAAACGTCGAGAGCGACTGCTCGATCGACTGCTCGTCGCCGATGTCGGCGCAGACGTTCGTGAAGAACCCGACGCGCGCGCCGATTTTCGCCGGGATGTGCAAGCCGGAGAGCGCCATGAGGTGCAGCAGCCCCACGGTCTTCAGCGCCACCGTCTTCCCCCCGGTGTTCGGCCCCGTAATGACCAGGATCTGGAAGTCGTCGCCGAGCCGCACGTCGATCGGCACCGCGTCGATCCCCTTGAACTGCAGCGCCGGGTGACGCGCCCCGTCGAGCCGCACGCGGCACTTCTCGTCGATCTCGGCGCGCACGCAGTTCCAGCGCTCGGCGAAGCGCGCCCTCGCGGCGGCGAGGTCGAGGGCGGCGAGCGCGCGCTGGTTGGCCTCGATCGCGGGGAGGATCGAGCGCACGATGTCCGAGAGCGCAGTCAGGATCCGGCGGATCTCCGCGCGCTCCATCGCGCGGCACTCGGCGAGCTGGTTCCCGTCCTCCACCACCGCCGTCGGCTCCACGTAGACCGTCACCCCCGAGTCGCTCGCGTCGTGAACGATCCCCGGCACGTTCGTCCGCGCCCCTGCCTTCACCGGGATCACGAACCGCCCGTTCCTCACCGTCATGAACGTGTCCTGCAGCCACGTCCGCGAGCTCCCGATCACGTCCTCCAGCCGCCGCCGGATCCGCTCCTCCAGCTTCCCGATCTTTTTCCGCACGTCCGCCAGCTCCGGGCTCGCGTCGTCCGCCACCGCCCCCGATTCGTCGAACGCCTTGCTGATCCGGTGCTCCGCGTCCGCTTCCGCCTTCACCGTCCCCACGATCACGTCGAGCTTCGGGTGCTCCCACGCGATCCGCCCGGACCAGGCGAGCACGGCGCGAGCGGCCCTGAGGGAAGCGGCGATCGCGAGGAGTTCCTGCGGGTCCAGCGGGTGCCCCTCGATGCGCGCCGCCACGAGCACCTTCGAGAGATCGGTCAGCCCGTCCACCGGCGGCCGGCCTTCTTCCGCCGCCGCGCGCCTCATCTCCATCGTCTCGTCCTGGAGCCAGCGGACGGCGTCGGCCTCGCGGAGGGGCAGAAGGGCCCCGGCGGCCTTGCGGCCGGGGTCGGTGAACGCCTCGTCGGCGAGTTTGCGCCGGACGACGTCGAATTCGAGGGCGGTGAGGGTGTGGGGATCCACGGGGAGTCGGGGGTTGGTGGTCGGTGGTTGGTAGTGGGAGGACATGCTAACAACGGGGACCGGGAGGAGGTTCGTGGTCTTTCCATGCCTCGCCGGCTGTCCTTTGCGCGCGCGGGACGACGGAGCGGTGCCAAATCCCCGGCACATTCGAACTGACGCGAAGATCCTGCGTTCAATGCAGGGTGCCAACCTGGAGACCGCCCATGCGCCCGCTGACTTCCCTTTTCGCACTTCTGCTGATCTCGTTCGCAGCCGCCCCGGTTCTTGCCGAGGAATCCGCGCAACCGCGCTGGAAATTCGCCGCAGGGGACGAATTCGAATTCTCCCTGACCTCGAAGCTCCGGTACGACTCGACCACCGGCATGGGGGCGGAGTCGCGCGTCTCGGAGCTCAAGATGACCTTCCGATTCTCGGTGAGCAAGGTCGACGGCAAAGGCGGTGCAACCGGCACCGTGCGGATCGTCGAGGTCGCCGGGGGCGAGGAGGAGTCGGGCGAGGCCTTCGCTAAAGTGGAGCGGAGCTACAAGCGCGACGAGAAGGCGCTTGCGGAGTTCAAGGCCGAAGGGACGATGGATGCCACGGGAAACTTCGCGCTTCTGCCGCGTGCCCTGGAACCCCTCTTCGGCATCGAGGATCCCGACGTCCAGGTGGCGCGAATGATGCTGGCGTGGCCGACGTCCGAAAAGGAAGCCAAGGAGGGCTGGGCAGTGCCCGGGATTCGCTGCACGCGAATGTTCCCGGCTCTCGAAATCCCGGGATTCGAGATGCGGATCGAAGAAGGAAAACCTGCCGCTGCGGCCACGGGAAAGCCGTTGAAGATCGACTGGGACGGCAAGTCCGCCCGTGGCCTGGTTCCGCCCACCGAATCCAGGGGCAGTGCACGCCTGGAGACGGATGCCGCAAAGGGCACGACAACCTGCACGATCTCCGACCAGTACTCGTGGTCCTACGAGGCCGAGGGCATCGAGGGGCAGGGAGTCGAGAAGTGCAGCGTGAAGGAGACCTTTGAGTCGACCGTCATCGTGAGGCGCATCTCGAAGTAGCCACTCTCCCGATTCAGGAAGAGGACAGGCACGGGGGAGGTTCTCGGCAGCCTCGCCCCACTTCCAGCCTGCTTCCAGGTCCTCAGGTCCTCGGCGCCGGCCGGGAGAAACGCTGCCGAGGAGAAGGCGATGCGGAGAAGAAATCGTATCATCATGAGTGGCATCCTTCTCCTGGCCATGGAAGCCCGAACGTAGCGGAACGGCTCGAACCGTTTCCCATCGAAAGCGATCCGGGCTGCCACGGCACTTTTCCCTGGGAAGAACCCTCATGGCCTGCCCGGAATGCGGTTTCGATCATCCCGGCCTGTCGAAATACGCGGGAAAGACGCTGAAGTGCCCGAAGTGCGGCGTGGCCTTCAAGGTCGTCGCCGAGTCCCCGCTCGAACTCTCGGAACCGTCGCCGGCGCCTCCACCGCGGCCGGCCACCAGCGTCAGCGTTCCGTCCCCCGCGGCCCCGTTGCAGCCCGTCACCTACGCCACCACCGCCCGCCGCGCGGCCGGAGTCGGCGGCGTCAAGGCGGCCACGGGCGGCATCGGCGGGCTGATCGCGCTCGCGCTCATCGCACTCCGCATCTCCAGCGGTTGCGACCGCGCCAGCAGCCGGGACTGCGTGCGCTTCAATGAGCAGATCGTGGCCGCCGTGAAACCCGTCGAGGAGGGCTTCAAGAGCCTCGGGGTCGCCGCCGACCGGATGTCGGACGAGGGGAGGGAGGGCGAGTTCCAGACGACGCTCAATCACCTGCAGGGCGTCTGCTCGAGCGGGCGGACCCGGCTGTCGGGCATCAAGCCCCTTTCGGAGAAGGGAGCGCCGGAGTTCCTGCAGGCCGCGCGGGCGTACGTCGAGGCGGCGGATGCCCTGACGGCAACCATGCTCGCCGGGAAATTTGACGCCGCGGCCATTTCCGCGCTGCAGCAGGCAAGGGAGCGCACGCTGGCGTCGCAGAAGGCCTTCATGGACCAGAATGGCCTGGTCGAAACGCGTTGAGTCCGCCGTTTGCGAGTCGCCGGCCAGGTGAAGAAGTCCCAGGAACCCGAACCGGCGGATGCGCGCTTGCTCCCGGCCACGCTTCCCCCTAACATTCGGCCATGAAGAAACCCATCGTCCCGGGCGTGATCCTTGCCCTTCTTCTCGCGGCGTGGATGTACGTCATCGGCTTCATGGGGTGGTACAAGCACCCGACGCTTCACCTGATGTTCTGGTTCGTGGTGCTGATCCAGGTTGGGGTGCTGACGGTGGTCATCCGCCGCGCGGCCGGAGAGGGCGCCGGGTTTCTCGGCCGGTTCGTCCGCGGCGCGGGCACTTCGCTCGTGGCCGCGCCCATCGTCTTCCTGAACTCGCTTCTGTTCACGCAGGTCGTGTTCCCGAAGTACTTCGATGAAATCCGGGCGACGCAGGAGTCGATGCTGCGGTCGAAGGGGATCTCGGACACGGAGATTGCGGAAGCGCTGAAGGCGGCGGCGGCGATGGAGAATCCGTACCTGCAGGCGCTGTTCGGCGCGATCGGCACGGTGGTGACGGGCGTGGTGGTCTCGCTGGTCGCTTCGGCGATCGTGAAGAAGCGCGCGGGCTAGGACGCTCCGGCGTTCATCGCGCGATAGACCTTTCCCGGCGGTTCCTTCTTGAGGGCCGCGCCGGCGAGGCGCGAGGCAGCGATGAGCCGGGCAAGGTCCACGCCCGTTTTCACGCCGGACTTCTCGAACGCGTACACGAGGTCCTCGGTCGCGACGTTCCCCGCGGCGCCCGGCGCGTACGGGCAGCCGCCGAAGCCGCCGGCGCTGGCATCGAAGCGGGAGCAGCCCATCTGCGCGGCCTGGAAGGCGTTGGCGACGGCGGTGCCGCGGGTGTCGTGGAAGTGCATCGCGGTGCGTTCGACCGGGAATTTCAGGAGCGCGAGCACGGCCTCGACGCCGCGCGGCGCGGCGACGCCGATCGTGTCGCCGAGGGAGAGCTCGTCGCAGCCGAGGTCGGCGAGGCGGTGGGCGGCCTCGACGGCCTTCGCCGGTGCGATGTCTCCTTCGTAAGGACAGCCGAACACCGTGGAGACGTAGCCGCGCACGAAGATCCCGTTCTTCTTCGCCTCCTCGACGACCGGCCGGAACGCCGCGAGGGAGCCCTCGAACGTCATGTTGATGTTGTTCCGGCAGAAGCGCTCGCTGGCGGCCGTGAACACCGCAATGCGCCGCACCCCGCAGGCCAGGGCGCGCTCGAGGCCCTTCATGTTGGGAACGAGCGCCGAGTACGCGACGCCGGGCCTCGGCTTGAGCCGCGCGAAGACCTCGGCGGCGTCGGCGAGTTGCGGCACCCATTTCGGCGAGACGAAGCTCGAGACCTCGATCTCGCGCAGTCCCGCGTCGGCGAGCGCCTCGACGAAGGCGACCTTCGCGTCCACGCTGACGATCTCCCGTTCGTTCTGGAGCCCGTCGCGGGGGCCGACTTCGACCAGGGTGATCGCCGGGGGAAGGTTCATGCTGGCCACATTGTAGGCCAGGGCGGTTCCACGGCGGGGGCGGGATCGGACGGCCGAAACGGAAACTTCAACGTTTCAACTCCAAGGAACTTCAAGGCGCGAACTTCAATTCCAAAAGGAACGTCGTGGGGCAATTGAAGTTCTCCGTTTGAAATTGCCGTTTCCTTGTCGATTGAAACGTTGTCGTTGCCGTTTCGCCTCCCTGCTATTTGACCTCATCCAGCTCCGCCAGCACCTGCCCCATCTCTACCAGCGCCCCCGCCGCGAACTTCACCTCGCTCACCACGCCGGCATGCGGCGCCGTCACGCGATACTCCATCTTCATCGCCTCCACGATCACCAGCACCGCGCCCGCCTCGACCCTCTGCCCCGCCTTCGCCAGCACCTGCCGCACTTTCCCCGTCATCGGGCTCACAATCCCCTCGTGCCCCTTCCCTGCCTTCTTGCGCGCGCCGGCCTCCGCCGCCTCGAGGCGCCACGTCCGGCCGTCGCACCACGCCTCCACGCCCATCGCTGTCCGCGCCACCCGCACCCGCTTGCCGTTCACCAGCCACGAGCCGTCCTCGAGGCGCTTAGCCCCCGCCCCGTCCGCTTCGTACTCCGTCCCGCCGCACCGGAATTTCACAGGTTCCTCCAGGCGTCGCGGGCGCGCCACGGGGAGTGGGGGTCGGGGTCGGAAGAGCCGGCGGCGGCGGCGCGGGCGGAGGGTTCGGAGGCGGCGACGGCGGCGAGGACCTCGGGGGGCGGCGGGGAGGTCGGGGGTTTCCAGGCGTGGAAGTGTTTCGCGAGGAAGTCGGTGGTGGCGTGGCCGCCGGCGAAGTCGGGGTGGGCGAGGATGGCGTCGAGGTAGGCGATGTTGTTGCGGACGCCGAGGATGGCGTATTCGCGGAGGGCGCGGCGGGCGGCGGCGATGGCGTCGGCGCGCGTGCGGCCGGTGGCGATGAGCTTGGCGAGCATCGGGTCGTAGTCCGGCGGCACGGCGGACCCGCGGCGGATGCCGGTGTCGATCCGCACGCCGCGCGGCTCGTCGTAGTCGAGGATCCGCCCCGGCGACGGCATGAACTCGTGCTCCGGGTCCTCCGCGTAGATGCGGACCTCGATCGCGTGGCCGCGGAACGTGACGTCTTCCTGTTTCAGGGGAAGAGGTTTCCCGGCGGCGACGAGGAGCTGGAGCTGCACGAGGTCGAGGCCGGTCACGGCCTCGGTCACGGGGTGCTCGACCTGCAGGCGCGCGTTGACCTCGAGGAAGTAGTAGTTCCCCGCCGCGTCGACGATGAATTCGCACGTCCCGGCGTTGACGTATCCCGCCGCCTTCATCAGCGCCACGGCCGCCTTCCCCATCGCCGCGCGCGTCGCCGCCGGGATCGCCGGGCTCGGCGATTCCTCGACGACTTTCTGGTGCCGCCGCTGGACGCTGCAGTCGCGCTCGCCGAGGTGCAGCACGTTCCCGTGCCGGTCGGCGATCACCTGGATCTCCACGTGCCGCACCGGCTTCAGGTACTTCTCCAGCAGCAGCCGGTCGTCCTTGAACGCTCCCGCCGCTTCACGCCGGCACGCGCCGATCGCGTCCTCGAGGTCCGCCGCCTTCTCGACGACGCGCATCCCCTTCCCGCCCCCCGCGCCGCTCGCCTTGACGAGCACGGGGAACCCGATCTTGATCGCCTCCGCCTTCAGGTGCGAGTCGGACTGGTCGCCGCCGCTGCACCCGGGGACCGTCGGCACGCCGGCCGATTCCGCGACGTCCTTCCCCGACATCTTGTCGCCGATCTTGCGGATCGCCGCCCCCGGCGGGCCGATCCACGTCAGCCCCGCCGCCGCGACGGCGTCCGCGAAAACGTGGCTCTCGCTGAGAAACCCGTACCCCGGATGGATCGCGTCCGCCCCGCAAGCCTTCGCCGCAGCGATCAGCTCCGCCGCGTCGAGGTAGCTCTTGATGCACACCGTCTCGTCTGCCGCAAAGGCATGCAGCCCTTCCCGGTCCGGTTCCGTCGCGACCGCCACCGACGCGATCCCCGCCTCGCGGCAAGCGCGAGCCACCCTGCAAGAGATCTCACCCCGGTTAGCGATCAGGACTTTCTTCACGCCGTTCCTCGCAACTCGCAACCCGCCTTCGCCCCTGCGGGGCTACGGCGGGCAGGCCCGCAACTCGCAACTGCAGTTACAGCTCAACCTTCTCCGTCAGCCACTTCCAAGCACACCCGGTCGCTTCCTCAAGCGCCTTCAACAGCTCCGGGCTCGCGTCCCCGCCCTTCACCCCCACGAAGCACACGAACGCCGGCGCCAGCGCGGTCGGGATCCCGCACTGCATCTTCGTCACGTCGATGATCGCCTTGCACTTCGGGCACTTCTGCCGGTCGTCCTCCTCGTCGGACTCGTTGAAGTCGACGATCGCCTCGACGACCATCACGTCCTCGAGCGCCGCGCTGCACGAAGGGCACTTGCCGCCGTACTCGCTCGTGTCGCCGTCGGGGATGAAGTACGGGTTGCCGAGGTGCGCGCGGCAGTCCTCGAACGCGGGCTCCGGCGCCCCTTTCGTCACGAGCGAGCTCCGCTTCCCCGGCGAGAACCAGATCTCGCCTTCCTCGGCGCCCTCGCCCGTCGCGTTGATGACGCTTCGCGCGACCAGCACCGAAAGCGCCTTCTTCCAGGCGGCCGTGTCGGCGCTGCGCCAGGTCGGGTACAGGAACAGGTTCTTGTCGGACATGCGGGGCTCCGATCGGAAACGGGTTGGAGGGCTAGGCTTTCGACCAGCGCGGCTTGCGTTTTTCGAGGAATGCGTGCAGGCCTTCCTGACCTTCGGCGCCGACGCGAAGGCGGGCGATCGTCTCGACGCAGACCTTGTCGGCGGTTTCCGGGCGGTCGACCATCTCGCGGACGAGGGCCTTGGCTTCGCCCATCGCCTTGGGCCCGCTCGAGCGCAGCCCCGTGACGATCTCCGCGACCTTCGCGTCGAGCTGCTCGGGCGCGACGACGTAGTGAACGAGCCCGATGTGCCGCGCCTCGAGCGCGCCGAAGCGATTTCCGAGCAGGAAATGGTGCCGCGCCTGCGACTCGCCGATCTTGCGGACGGCGAAGGGGCCGATGGCGGCGGGGACGATGCCGAGCTTGACCTCGGTGAATCCGAACTGCGCCCCCTCGGCCGCGACGGCGATGTCGCACGCCGCCACGAGCCCGCACCCGCCGCCGAGCGCATTCCCCTGGACCCGCGCCACGACCGGCTTCGGGCAGTCGTTCACCGCGTGCAGCATCCCGGAAAGCCGCTTCGCATCCTCCAGGTTCTGCTTCTTTGTGAACTTCACCGACTTCTGCATCCAGTTCAGGTCGCCCCCCGCACAGAACGACTTCCCCGCGCCGGCGACCACCACGAGCCGGACTTCCTCGTCGCGCCCGATGCGCTCGAAGCAGTCCGTAATCTCGCCGATCGCCGCCTCGTTGAAGGCGTTGTGCACCTCGGGACGGTTCAGCGTGACGGTGACCATGTCTCCCTGGACGGAGACGAGCAGGTGGTCGTAGGCCATTTCAAGCATGGGAGCACCTCGTTGGAACTACATCCGGAAGACCGGCCAGTTCGTGTCGGCGACCGGCGCGTTCAGGCTCGCCGAGATCGCCAGCCCCAGCGCCCGCCGCGTGTCCACCGGGTCGATGATCCCGTCGTCCCACATCCGCGCCGACGAATAGAACGGATGACCCTCCGTCTCGTACTTCTCCAGGATCGGCTTCCGCATCGCCTCGATCTCCGCCGGCGTCATCGGCGGCTTCTTCTCGTACACCAGCTGCTCCTGCTTCACCTGCACCAGCACGCTCGCCGCCTGCTCCCCGCCCATCACGCTGATCCGCGCGTTGGGCCACATCCACAGGAAGCGCGGCTGGTAGGCGCGGCCGCACATCCCGTAGTTCCCGGCGCCGTTCGAGGCGCCGATGATGATCGTGAAGCGCGGCACAGCGGCGGCGGCGACGGCCTGCACGAGCTTCGCGCCGTCCTTGGCGATCCCGCCGGACTCGTACTTGCGGCCGACCATGAACCCCGTGATGTTCTGCAGGAACAGCAGCGGGATCCCGCGCTGGCCGCACAGCTCGACGAAGTGCGCGCCCTTCTGCGCCGATTCGCTGAACAGGACGCCGTTGTTCGCGACGATCCCGAGCGGGTACCCCATCATCCGCGCGAAACCGCAGACAAGCGTCGGGCCGTAGAGGGCCTTGAACTCGTGGAAGCGCGAGCCGTCGACGAGGCGCGCGATGACCTCGCGGACGTCGTACTGGCGGCGGAGGTCGGTGCCGACGACGCCGTAGATTTCCTCGGCGGGGTACTTCGGGTCCTCCGGCGGCGCGACGTCCAGCGTCACGCGCTTCACCGTGTTGAAATTCTCCACGATCGAGCGGCCAATCGCGATCGCCTCTTCTTCGTCGTGCGCGTAGTGGTCGGTCACACCGCTGGTGCGGCAGTGGACGTCCGCGCCGCCGAGGTCCTCGGCCGTGACTTCCTCGCCGGTCGCGGCCTTCACGAGCGGCGGTCCGCCGAGGAAGATCGTTCCGTTTCCCTTCACGATGACGCACTCGTCGCTCATCGCGGGGACGTACGCGCCACCGGCGGTGCAGCTCCCGAGCACGAGCGAGACCTGCGGGATGCGCCGCGACGACATCTGCGCCTGGTTGTAGAAAATGCGGCCGAAGTGGTCGCGGTCGGGAAAGACCTCGGCCTGGAGCGGGAGGAAGGCGCCGCCGGAGTCGACGAGGTAGACGCAGGGCAGGCGGTTCTCGATCGCGATCTCCTGCGCCCGGACGTGCTTCTTCACCGTCATCGGCAGGTAGGACCCGCCTTTCACGGTGGCGTCGTTCGCGACGATCATGCACTCGCGGCCGTGGATGACGCCGATCCCGGTGACGACGCCGGCGCTCGACGCGTCGCCGCCGTACATCCCGTGCGCCGCCAGCGCCGACAGCTCGAGGAACGGCGCCCCCGCGTCGCACAGCTTGTCGATCCGCTCGCGCGGAAGCATTTTGCCGCGCGCCCGGTGCTTCGCGACCGCGGACTCGGAGCCCGCCTTCTTGACCTTTGCGTGCTCCGCGCGGAGCTGCTCCGAGATCTTCAGGTACGCGGCACGGTTCGCCTGGAACGTCGCGTCGTCCGTCCGCAGATGTGTCTCGAGGATGTCCACGCCCGGCGATGGTAGGCGCGGACGCTGGTCGGGCGAAGAAAAACGTCCCGCGCCGCGGCGGCTATTTCCAGGTGTTCCCTGACAGGTCAGGCGCGCTGTAGTTCTTCGAGAACCACATGATCGCCGCGGCACACGCAAAAATGACCGCGAACAGGATGACGACGAACTTGCCGTTGCCGCTGGAAGCCCCCTCGCCACCGAACATCTTCTTGAAGACGATGATGAGGAGCACGACGCAGACCACGAGGCCGAGGATCGGGAAATTGCGGAGCCACATCTTCGCGTGTTCGTAGTTCATGCGTTCATTCTAGCGGGCCGGAACGGATTCGCTTCCGACAATTCGCCGGCTCTACTTTTCGGGCGCCATCGCCTCCGCGACCCGCTTCTTCCACCACAGGTACCCGCCCACCCCCGCCGCCATCACCATCGCCGCCAGCAGCACCAGCGACGCCGCGGAGGCGCCTTTCCCGAAATTCCCGTGGACGGCCATGCGGCGGAACAGCGCGAGCGCGCCGCCGACGACGAAAATCGCCGTGATCGCAGGGCCGACCCAGTCCGTCCCGGTCATTTTTTCTCCTCGGCCGCGTAGAGCGACAGCGCGGCGATCCGCTCCTCGACCGTCTTCCACACCTTGTTGTAGTTCTCGCTGCCGACAGGGCCGTACTTGTCGTCGAACTCGTCCGTCCGCAGCCCCTCCGGAAGCCCCTCGAGCGACGGGAAGCACGACTTCTGGCTGAACTTCGCCGCCGCCTTCTTGAGATTCGCCTTCGGGTCCTTCAGCAACCACTTCGCGAACTCGATCCCCGCCTCGTCGGCGGCGAGATCCGCGAACGAAAAGCCGCTTCCATTCCCGTTGTCCAGCTCGTGCATATCCTTCATTTCCTTGAGCATTCCCGCCGCCCGCGCCGAACCCTCGCCCATCGCCGCGACGATCGCAGCGGAGAGCACAAAATGAAGCGCCGAATCCGCCCGGCCGACGCACGTCGGTGTGCCGCGGCACTTCACCGTCGCCGCCTCCTGCTCGTCGGTCTCCATGCCCGCAAATGACTTGCCGACGATCCCGGCGCGGAAATTCCCGTCGTCCAGGAACAGCCCGAGCGCCCCAAGCGCGCCCCGCACCTCGACATCCGGCGCGCCGCCCGCCGCGATCCCCTTCTCCGCCTCCGCCAGCGCCGTCTGGACATAAAGGTCCAGCAGCTCGTCCCCTTTCAGCGCCCCCTCCCCCAGGTCCGCGTTCGCCTGCGCCGCCTTCTGCACCGCCGCGTAGTCCCGCGCCACCACGTTCGCGTCCAGCTTCCCCGCAAACGCCGACACCGCCGCCAGCATCACCGCCGCGATCGTCCTCATGCCTCTTCCCTCTCAGAAAACCCGTGCAGAGACCTCTTCCTTGCGGCTAATCTTACCCCCTTCTCGGGGGCAGGGTTGCGACCCGTCGTGCATTTTGGTCCGACGGCCGCTGCACTTCCCCCGGCGCTGCCCAAGTCCTTCCGGGCACGCGAATTGAGTCTTCGTCGTGAAACCATTCGGGAGACGCCCATGTTCGGACGGCTCATCAATCTGGTGAAGGGGTTCTTCGGGCTGTTCGTGAGCGGCCTGGAGAAGGCGAATCCGCGGGCGATGCTGGAAGCGGAGATGCTCGCCTTCCAGGAGGCGGTCGGCCAGTACAACACCAACCTTGCGAAGCAGGCGGGGATGGTGGAGCGGCTGAAGGGGCAGATTGCGTCGCAGAAGAAGCAGCTGGACAACCTGACGGCGCGGGTGACGGCGAACATGGCCGCGAAGAACATGGAGGAGGCGGGCCGCGCGGCGTTGCAGGCGAAGCAGATGAAGAGCGACCTGACGGAGAACGAGGCGCAGTTGAAGTCGTCGGAGGAGATGTACCAGAACCTGAACCGCCAGCGGGACGTATACGTCCGCGAGGCGCAGCGCAAGATCGAGATGATCAAGCAGAAGCTCTCGAAGGCGGAGATGGCGGAGGCGCAGGCGAAGCTGGCGGAGATGGCGAGCTCGACGGCGTTCAACCTCTCCGGGAGCGGCGCGAACCTGGACCGGCTGGAATCGAATCTCGACGAACGGATCGCGGATGCGAGCGGCAAGGCGCGCGTGGCGCAGGATTCGATGAAGGGTGGCGGGTGGGTGGTGAAGGAAGAGGAGCAGAAGGCGCTGGAGGCGCAGGCGCTGGCGGAGTTCTCGGCGTCGATGGGGCTGCCGAATGCGGCGGCGAAATCGGACGAAGCGGCGGCCTCGAAGGACCTGGGGCCGGGCGAGCAGGTGAAGGCGTAGGACAAGGCTGGAATTGATAACGGCGGGGCGGGTTGGGGAGAAGCTGGCGTCGGGCAACGACGTCGAAGGTCGAAAGTCGAAGGTCCGTTGGCAGAGGCCCTAACCTTCGACCTTCGACCTTCGACGCCGTACCCCTCGCGGCCGCCGCTCCCCCACCCACTACCGCCGCATCCTCACGAAAGCACAGGAGGCACGCACTATGGCTCAAGTCCCCGCCCAGACAGGCCTGACCGGCCTCGGCAAGGTCGTCGTCGCCCTCGTCGTGCTCGGCATGGTGGGCATCGCCGGGTACATGCTCTCGAAGGACAAGGGCAAGCCGAAGGAATCCGCGAAGGCGACCGAGGAAGACAAGAACAAGATCACCGGGTTCAAGAAGACCGATGATCCCAAGGGCCCCGAGGCGCCGGACTACACCGGCGTCACGACGGTCAAGGAGTACGCCTACGTCCCCGCCGCGCGCCTCCCCCAGGTCAAGCCCGGCGCCGTCTCCGGCTACAAGTGGGACGCCGCCAACAAGACCTTCAAGTTCCCCATCAACGTCTGGATCGGCTGGCTTCCCATCATCGCCGCCAACCACGGCACCAAGCCGAACGAGGAGTCCGTCTTCTTCAAGAAGTACGGCTTCAAAGTCGAACTCGTCCTCGTCGACGACCCCGTCGTCTGCCGCGACGGCTATGCCGCCGGCGACTATCCCGTCCTCTGGGGCACCCTCGACATGATGGTGCTCTTCAGCGAATCCCTCATGAAGGACTCCCGCACCGCGCCCCGCATCTTCCAGCAGATCGACTGGTCGAACGGCGGCGACGGCATCGTGGTCCGTGACGCGATCAAGTCGGTGAAGGACCTCAAGGGGAAGACGATCGTGTACGCGCAGAACTCCCCGTCGCAGTACTACATCAACGCGCTTCTCCTGTACGGCGGCCTGTCGCCCTCCGACGTCGTCTCCAAGTACACCAACACGGCGTTCGAGGCGTCCGCGGCGTTCGTGAACGACCCGAAGATCGACGCGTGCGTGTCGTGGGCCCCGGACATCTACAACATCCCGGAGCGCGTGAAGGGGACGCACCTGCTGTCGACGACGGCGGACGCGAACAAGCTCATCGCGGACGTCTGGGCCGTGCGCGCCGACTTTGCCAAGGACCATCCCGAGATCGTCAAGGGGCTCGTCGAGGGCATCTTCCACGGGATGAAGATCGCCCGTGACGACCAGGCCAATGCGTTCAAGTGGATGGCGGACCTCTACGGCATGACCGCCGAGGACGTCTCCAAGATGCAGTACGACGCCCACGTCACGAACTTCGCGGAGAACTGGCAGTTCTTCAAGAACCAGAACAACCCGACGAACTTCGAGGCGACGTGGAACTCGGTCAAGTACGTCTACCGCAAGCTCGGGATCGTCGACAACCCGGCGAACTTCGACCAAGTCATGGACTTCTCCGTCCTCGACCAGATCAACGCCGCCAAGACGTTCGACAAGGACGTCGACGAGTACAAGTCCGCGTTCGCACCGCGCGTCTCCACCGGCGGCGGCGGCGCCGAGGCGACGATCCTCACCAACACGATCCGCATCAACTTCTTCCCCAATTCCGACAACCTCTACGAGAAGGCCCGCGACGAGTACGGCAACGTGATCGAGGACAAGCTCTACGACCCCCTCGTCGACGAGACCCTCAAGAAGGTCTCCGAACTCTCCGGGAAGTTCGCCGCCGCCTACGTCAAGATCGTCGGCCACACCGACTCCTCCATGAAGGGCAAGGTCGACGCGGGCATGGTCAAGGACCTCTCCCGCCGCCGCGCCGAGGCCGTCAAGGCCGCCCTCGTGAAGAAGTACAAGGACATCTTCCCCGCCGAGAAGTTCGTCGTCGAAGGCGCCGGCTGGGACCAGCCCGCCGATCCCGAGCATCCCTTCGACCAGTCCAAGAACCGCCGCGTCGAGATCCTGATCCTGCAGCCGGAGCAGAAATAGGTGAGCTCCCCCGGCGGCGTGATTCCTGCTCCGGGCGGGAGATAGGGATCACGCCATGAAGGGCCTGATCAACCGCTTCTTCGCGATCCGCACGCCGCTGGCCCCTCTGTGGGCGGTCGTGCTGGGGCTGATCCCGTTCGTCGTGATCCTCGGGTGGTGGACGTGGCGGACCCGCGGGGCGCCCGAGGAGCGCAAGGGCGGGGCGATGATGCCCCAGCCCGAGGAGGTCGCGCGGGAAGGCGTAAAGCTGCTCGGGAAGCAGGACACGCGGAACGTGTACAAGGAAATCGGCGCAAGCCTCCAGCGCGTCGGCCTCGGTTTCGGCGTGGCCCTCCTCGTCAGCATCCCCCTCGGCATCGGCATGGGAGCCTTCACCCGCGTCGGCGCGCTCTTCCGCCCCATGTCCGTCGTCGGCGGCTACGTCCCGATCGCAGCCCTCGTGCCGCTCACGATCCTGTTCTGGGGGACCGAGGAGGAACAGAAGGTCTACTTTCTCGCGATCGCCGGCACGTTCTACCTGCTGCCGCTGGTGGTGAAGAGCGTCGAGCAGGTGGACGACGTGTACCTGCAGACGGCGTACACGCTGGGGGCGACGAAGCGGCACATCGTCACGCGGGTCATGATCCCGATCGCGGCGGTGGAGATCTGGGACGCGATGCGGCTCGCGTTCGGCGTGGGCTGGACCTACATCATGCTCGCCGAGATCGTGGACATGCAGAAGGGGCTGGGGGCAATGATCCAGGTGGCGCAGCGGCGCGGGAAGCCGGAGACGGTCTACTTCGTGGTGCTGCTGATCGTGGCGATCGGGTTCCTGATCGACAAGGGGTTTGCGTGGGTGGGGAGACAGATGTTCCCCTGGAAGGCGGCGCGATGAACACCCCGGCCCTTCCGCCGGTCGTCGAATTCCGCGGCGACGTCTCGATGACGTTCAACAAGGGGACGTCGAAGGCGTACACGGCGATCCATCACGTGAACTTCCGGATCGACGACCTGCCGGGGCGCGGCGAATTCATCGCGCTGGTCGGGCCGTCGGGGTGCGGGAAGTCGACGCTCCTGAACCTGATCGCGGGCTTTCCGGCGTACGTCCCGCCGACGACCGGCGAGGTCCTGGTGCGCGGCGTCCCCGTGAGCGGTCCGGGTCGCGACCGCGGGATGATCTTCCAGCGCTACTCGTCGTTCCCGCACCGCACCGTGCTCCAGAACGTGACCTTCGGCCTCGATATCCACCGCGGCGAGCTCGACCTCACGAAGGACTCCATGAACGACATGGCGATGGAGATGATCAAGAAGGTCGGCCTCTCCGGCCACGAGTACAAGTACCCGTCGCAGCTCTCCGGCGGCATGCAGCAGCGCGTCGCCATCGCCCGCACCCTTATCCTCAAGCCGTCCATCATCCTCATGGACGAGCCCTTCTCCGCCCTCGACGAACCCACGCGCATCGGGATGCAGCGCCTCATCGTCGACCTCTGGAACGACATCCACGCCACCGTCTTCATCGTCACCCACTCCATCACCGAGGCCGTCTACCTCGGCGACCGCGTCTGGATCTTCACCAAGGGCCCCGGCACGATCGCCGTCGAGGTCAAGGACCTCATCCCGCCGTCCCAGGGCGTCGACCCCCTCGAGATCCAGGAAAAGCCCGAGTTCAAGGCCGCCCTCGAGGCCGTCGCCCACGAATTCAAGAAGGTCACGGGGTAAACTCTCGCCATGGCCGAGAAAATCGGGCTCTGGGGCTACATCAAAGCCGCCTTCAACGTCCGCTGGCCCATCCCGGGCCTCGGCGGCATCCCCGTGAACTGGCTCGCCCTCCTCGGCTTCGGCATCGCAGGCTTCCTCGTCCACCCCGCCCTCTGGCTCCTCGGCGCAGGCCTCGATTTCGGCTTCATCATGCTGCTCGCCCATAACCCACGCTTCCAGCGCATCGTCAACGCCTCCGCCGGCGCCAAGGACGACTTCAACTTCTCCGCCAAGGCCGCCCAGATGCTCCAGGGCGTCCCCGGGCTCGCCCGCAAACGCTACGCCGACCTCGAAATCCGCTGCGGCCAGATCCGCCAGATGAGCGAGTCCCTCGCCCCCGGCGCCATGAGCGAAGTCCAGGTCGGCGGCCTCAAGCGCCTCCTCTGGATCTTCCTCAAGCTCCTCGTCTCCCGCGAAACCATCCTCACCCAGGCCCGCACCACCAACCGCGAGGACCTCCAGGACGAAATCAAGCGCTCCGAGGAACAGCTCACCCAGCTCGCCGACCCTTCCAAGGAACGCCTCCGCAAGTCCGTCGAGTCGAACCTGGAGATCCTCAAGAAGCGCCTCGTGAACCTCGACGAGTCGAAGAACGCGCTCGAGTTCATCGAGGCGGAGCTCAAGCGGATCGAGAACCAGGTGGAGCTGATCGCGCAGGAAGCGGCGATGGCGAAGGACGGCGGGCACCTGTCGGGGAAGATCGACTCGATCGCGGGGACGCTGACGGAGACGCAGGACTGGATGAAAACGAACCAGGAGATCCTGGGCGGGATCGAGGACATGGAAATGCCGGGGGGGTTGAAGGTGTGAGGCGGCGGGCCCGCCGCCGGTTCCAGGGATTTAACCCAGGTTTTGAGCCGCTGAGGAAATCGTCGAGAGTCGAGGGTTGAGCGTCGAGGGGCGAGGCAGACGCCCTCGACTCTCGACCCTCGACAGCTCTCACAAAGGAAGGCGCCCTGATGCCAGAAGCCCCCGTCAAGATCCCCGCCTGGGCCGAAGAAATGCGCCGCATCTTCAAAGGCGGCACCGTCTCCCAGTTCGTCCTGCACGGCAACGTCAACGACCTCGTCTCCATCGAGGAGGACGGCAAGGCGCGATTCGGCGGCCTCAAGCCCTTCCTCGTCGACACCATGTTCAAGAACTACGACGTGGTGCTGACGTACAACCGGGGGGCGGGGATCCGGCCGGTGAAGGGGATGGAGAACTTCCTGACGACGCTGAAGGGGCTGGACACCTGGAGCCAGACGTCGTTCGGGTCGAACCCGGGGCTGATCCCGCGGGACCCGCGGGCGGCGCTGGAGCTGATCGACCGGTACGTGCACGTGGTGCTGAACAAGCAGAAGGTGGCGGTGATCCTCGACTGGGCGCAGTTCGTGGTGCCGCGCGGCGAGGTGCTGCAGATTTCCAACGCGTTCGCGGAGCCGCTGATCCGCATCCTCGAGTGGGCCGCGGACCCGGAGATCCAGGGCTCGCACGCCTGCACCGTCCTCATCGCCGAGAACCTCGCCGACATCAACCAGCAGGTCGCCCAGTCCCCCCACAGCGCCAAGATCCAGATCCCCCTCCCCGGCGAGGCCGAGCTCGGGCAGTACCTGGCCAACCTCAAGACGACCCTTCCCGAGTTCGAGAAGATGTGCGACGTGCCGATGGAAGCGCTGGCGCAGAAGCTGATCGGCATGACGCGCGTGAACGTGCAGAACATGATCACGGAGGCTGTGCGGAACGGGCAGCGCGTGGACCCGCCGTTCCTGATCAAGAAGAAGAAGGAAATGATCGAGAAGGAGTGCTACGGCCTGCTCGACTTCATCGAGGTGTCGAACACGCTCGACGACGTCGCGGGGCACGACGAGGCGCGGAAGTGGCTGCGGGAGGACGCGCGGCTGCTGCGGCTCGGCAAGCTCGACTCGATCCCGATGGGCTACCTGATGAACGGCCGCATCGGGACGGGAAAGACGTGGCTCACGTTCTGCTGGGCGGGCGAGATCGGGATCCCGTGCGTCGTGCTCAAGAACTTCCGCGACAAGTGGCAGGGTTCGACCGAGGGCAACCTCGAGAAGATCTTCAACATCCTCCACGCCCTCGGGCAGGTCATGGTGTTCGTCGACGAGGCCGACCAGGCCGCCGGCAAGCGCGAGAGCGACTCCAACGACGGCGGCGTGAGCGGGCGCGTCTACTCGATGCTCGCCAAGGAAATGTCCGACACGCGCAACCGCGGCAAGATCCTCTGGGTCTTCGCCACTTCCCGCCCCGACCTCCTCGAGGTCGACCTCAAGCGCACCGGGCGCCTCGACGTCCACATCCCGCTCTTCCCTCCCCAGACCGACGAGCAGCGCAACACGCTGTTCAAGATCATGTGCCGCAAGCTCAAGATGGACATCAAGCCGGAGGACGTCCCCAAGGTGCCGAAGGAGATGGGCGAGATCGGCGGCAACGAGTTCGAGGCGCTGCTGGTGCGCGTCAACCGCCGCTGGCAGCTTGCGGGCGACGAGGACCGCAAGAAGGGCCTCCCCGCGATGATCCGCGACGAACTCGGCGGTTTCCGCCCGTCGGCCCACACCCGCAAGATGGAGTACATGGACCTCGTCGCGGTCAAGGAGTGCACCGACGACAAGTTCCTCCCCGAACGCTACCGCAAGATGTCCCCGGAACAGATCGAGGCGCGGCTCGCGGAACTCGCGCTGTCCTTGTCGTAGGCCGAAGGAAAGGGAAAAACCATGTCGATCCTCTTCAAGCTCCTCGAAAAGTCCGGCCTCTACGTCGCCAGCGCTTCCAACGTGGCCGCCGGCCAGAAGCCGCCCTCCGAGATCCTGGTCACGAAGACGCGCGTCGTGTCGATCCAGGAGCTGACGGGGCCCAAGGTGGAGGTGGTGTCGGGGCCGAAGGGGTTCCAGGCGACGCCGGAGGACGTCTACGCGGCGGCGAAGATCCAGCCGCCGGCGCACGGGATGACGGCCGAGAAGTTCCGCGACCTGGGGGCGAAGGCGCTCTACAAGGACATGTCCCCCGAGAACCGGCAGAAGGCGCTTCTCGCGGAGCTCGCCACGGCCGGGGTGCCGTCGGAGGAGGTCGTGGCGGACGCGGTGCGGAAGGACCAGGCGCTGGACGCCTACGAGCGGTTCCTGGTGCAGCGGCTTGCGGCGACGAAGAAGGAATTCGCGGAGAAGCGGGCGAAGCTGCAGGCGGAGCTGGCGGCGGTGGACGAGACGGAGAAGAAGACGGAGGCCGATTTCGAGGCCTGGAAGAAAGCGAAGCAGGCGCGCGAGAAGGAGCTGGCGGACTCGCTGGCGCCGCTGATGGCGGACGGGAAGATCAGCGTCGGGAAATAAAAAGAAAGGCCCCCGGCTCGCGCCGGGGGCCGTCCATTTCCCTTCACCCGTTTATTTGTCCTTGGGCAATTCCGCCATCGCCTTCTCGGCGGCCTTTGAGCACTCCAGGCCCTTGTAGTTCGCGTAGACGTCCTTCAGGGCCTTGCGCGCGTCGTCGACTTTCCCCGCCGCGGCGTCTGCCTTGGCGTTGTCGACGATCGTCTGGCCGGCCGTGTTCAGCTCGTCCAGCTTGGCCTGCGCCTGGTCGGCGAGCTTCTTGGCCGAAGGGCTCTTACCGAACTGCTTGGTGACGGCGGTGAGGGCAGTGACGGCGTCCTTGATCTTGTTCGCCTTCACGGCCTCGTCGGCGGCCTTGAACTTGTCGTTGCGGAACTGGAATTCGTCCTGGGTGATCCCGGGGCCGACCTTCTTGGCGGCTTCCTTGATCATGTCGGCGAGTTCCTGCGCCGTCGCGGCGCCTTTCTTGCGGCTGAGTTCCTTGCCGTCGGGATCGCAGAGGATCGTGGTGGGGTTGGGGATGGTGCCGTTGAAGAACAGCGAGCTGGTCTGGTTGTGGTTCTTCACGTGCTCATCGCAGATCTGGCCGTAGTTCTCCTCGCACCACTCCTCGTTCCCGTACTTCTTCTTGGCGTTGTGGTCGGTTTCGTTGTTGCAGAAGATGTTCACGCACAGCTTGGAGGCGGCGATCACGTCCTTGTTCGGATAGACAGAACTGTCCATCACGGTGCAGCCCCCTCAGTGATCCTTGTGGAACGCGACGTGGATCGGGACGTTGCGCTCCTTGGCTTCGGCCTTGGCTTCTTCCCAGCTGTGGGCCCAGTGGATCGAATCCGCGGGGACCTGGGCAGGTTTTTCCTTCTTGTCCTTGTCGCCGGCGAAGGCGAGGGCGGAAGCGAGAAGGAAGGCAGGAACGAGCGAGAGTCTCATCGAAGGGCTCCGAATGGGTTAGAGTCGTGCAGTCTGGTTAGGGATTAGTACGCGCAATGGGCATGCCGAATTCCCGCGATTCGTTCCAGACTTAAGTTATTTGCGTGCATTGAGTTACAACAACGATTCCGGAGCGAATTCGTCAGGATTGTGTAAGGGCGGCCTTACAAGCGCCGCCGGATGCTCAGTTCACCTCACACGATCCCCGACTGCACCTTCACGTTCTCCCACTGCTCCACCGCCTGCTTCCGGATCGCTTCCACGCTCAAACCCTTCAGCTCCCCGTCCTGCACCACCACCCGCCCCGCCACCACGACGTGCCGCACGTCCGCCGCTCTCAACGCGTACACGATCGTCGCGTAGACGTCGGCTGCGTGGGGCAGCGCATGCACCCCTCGCGGGTCCACCAGCGCCACGTCCGCCTGCTTCCCTTCCTCCAGCGACCCCGTCTCCTTGTCCAGCCCCAGCGCTTCTGCTCCCCCGATCGTCGCCATCTCGAAGACGCGCTCGGCGGTGAGGCAGGCGGGGCCGAAGCGCGGGCGCGGGAGGAGCGCGGCGAGGCGCATCTCCTCGAACGCGTCGAGGCGGTTGTTGCACGGGGCGCCGTCGGCGCCGAGGCCGATGCGAAGGCCGCGCGCCACGTAGTCCGGCGTCGGCGCGAGCCCGCTTCCCAGCTTGAGGTTGCTGGAAGGGCAATGGGCGATGGCGGTGGAGGTTTCGGCGAGGGTCTCGAGTTCGCCCTCGGCGGGCCAGACGCAGTGGGCGAAGACGGAGCGGGGGGAACAGAGGCCGGTGTGCTGGAGATAGCGGATGTTGGTGGCGCCGCGCGTCGTCTTCACGAGCTCGCACTCGGCGCGGTTCTCGCTGGCGTGGGTGTGCAGCCGGGCGCCGGCCGCGACGCGTTCGCCGACCTCGCGGAGCAGCCGGTCGGTGCAGGACAGCGCGAACCGCGGCGCGTAGGCGTAGCGAAGCCGGCCGTCCTCGGCGCCGTCCCACTTTTTCGCGAGCGCGTCGCTGGCCGCGAGCGAGTCCGCCGTCAGCTCGCGCAGCCCCGGGAATGTCCCCGGGTCGTCCATCATCGCCTTCCCGCCGATGTAGCGCAGCCCCATCGCCCGCGCCACTTCGAACAGCACCTCCGTGTGCCGCACCGATCCCATGTCGAGCGCCGTCGTCGTCCCCCCCAGGAACAGCTCCGCGATCCCCAGCCGCGCCGACGCCTCCATCGACTCCTCGTCGTGCCCCGCCTCCAGCGGCCAGATCCGCCGCTTCAGCCAGTCCAGCAGCTCCAGGTCCTCCGCCTGGTTCCGGAACAGCGTCTGGCAGAGGTGGACGTGGGCCTGGACGAGCCCGGGGATCGCCCACAGCCCGGTGCCGTCGATGACTGTGAGCTTCGAGAGGCCCAGCATGTCCGTGCGGCCGATGACGCCGACGCGATGAAAGCGCGAGCCCTCGACCAGGAGGTCGCCGCGCAGGACGCGGCGGCTGGGGTCCATGGTGACGAGCAGGGCGTTCTTGATGAGAAGGGCCATGGGTTTGGGGTGCAAGTCGAAAGAAGCACTCGACTTGCGCTCCCGGACATCTTACACCTAGAAGTCCCCATGCCCGCACGGCCTCCCCGCATTGCGATCTTCGGCGGATCGTTCAACCCGATCCACGTCGGGCACCTCATCGTCGCGGAGGAAGCGGCGGAGCGGCTGGGGCTCGACCGGGTGATCTTCGTTCCGGCGGGGGAACCGCCGCACAAGGACGCCGCGAGGCTCGCCCCTGCCGCGGCGCGGCTCGAGATGGTGCGGCGCGCGATCGCGGGCAACCCGCGCTTTGCCGCCAGCGACGTCGAGATCCGCCGGCGCGGGAAGTCGTTCACGGTGGACACTCTGGAGCACTTCCGCTCGCGTCTCGCGGGGAAAGCGACGTTGTTCCTGCTGATCGGCGAGGATTCGGCGGCGGACCTGCCGGGGTGGCGGGAGCCGCGGCGGATCCTGGAGATGGCGCAGGTGATCGTGGCGGGGCGCGCCGGGACGTCCGCCGGGGCGGTGCGCCGGCTGGAGAAGCTGGCGCCGCGCGGCCGCCGGGCGGAGTGCGTCGAGCTGCGCGTCGGCGTTTCCGCGACCGAGATCCGCGCGCGGATCGCCGCGGGCCGCTCCGTGCGGTACCTCGTCCCTGACCCGGCGCGACGCGTGATCCAGCGCCGCGGCCTCTACCGCGGAGGCTCCCGGTGATCTGGGCCTACGCCAATCGCATGGTCGCCAGCATCGAGGGGATCGGCCACACGCTGGTCCTCATCGGCCAGACCGTCTTCTGGCTCCCGTGGCTCTGGCGCAAGCGCGTCGAGACCATCGCCCAGATGGCCTCCTGCGCGTTCGGCGGTTTCCCCGTCGCCATGATCGTCGGCATGTTCAGCGGAATGGTGCTCGCCCTCCAGTCCGGGTACACGCTTCAGAAATGGGGGCAGGAAGAGCTGATCGCGATCGTCGTTCCCGCTTCGATGGTGCGCGAAATGGGGCCGGTGATGACCGGGTTCATCCTCGCCGGGCTGGTCGGCTCGACGATGGCGGCCGAGGTCGGGACGATGTCGGTCTCCGAGGAGATCGAGGCGCTCGAAGTGATGTCGATCGACCCGGTGTACTTCCTCGTCCTCCCGCGCATCGTCGCGCTCTCCCTCGTCGCGCCGCTTCTGACGTTGTACGTCGACCTGATCGGCATTTTCGGCGGCGCGTTCGTGGGCGACCGGATCCTGAACCTGTCGTACACGACGTACATGAAGCACACGCTGGACACGCTGGAGCTGAAGGACATCTATTCGGGGCTGCTGAAGGCGCTCGTGTTCGGCATCCTGATCTCGGGGGTCGGGTGTTCGCAGGGGATGCGGGCGCGCGGCGGGGCCGAGGGCGTCGGGAAGGCGACGATGCGGACGGTCGTCATCTCGTTCGTGTACATCCTGGTCTTCGACTACATCCTCACCTGGATGGTCTACCAGTAACCTCGGCGGGCTTGCTTTCCCGGCCCGACGCCGACACACTCCCCGCCCATGCCTGAGCACGTCATCGAGATCGTCGACCTCTGTAAATCCCTCGGCGGCAAGCAGATCCTCAACCGGCTCTGCCTCCAGGTCCGCAAGGGCGAGACGTTCGTCATCATCGGGCGCTCGGGGACCGGGAAGTCGGTCACGCTCAAGCACATCATCGGGCTCATGCGCCCCGATTCCGGCACCTGCACCGTCTTCGGCACCGAGATGGGCAAGTCCACGCGCGCCGAGGCCGAGGCCGTGCGCCGCCGCATCGGCTACCTGTTCCAGAGCGGCGCCCTCCTCGCCTCCATGAACGTCGAGGACAACGTCGCCCTCCCCCTCCGCGAAATCGAGCGGATGCCGGAAGACGAAGTCCTCCGCACCGTGCGCCAGAAGCTCGACCTCGTCGACCTCGACAAGGTCGAGCACAAGATGCCCAGCGAACTCTCGGGCGGCATGCGCAAGCGCGTCGGCCTCGCACGCGCCATCTCGCGCAACCCCGAGCTCGTCCTGTACGACGAGCCCACCAGCGGCCTCGACCCCATCGGCACCGCCGCGATCGACGAGCTGATCATCAACATGAAGAAGCGGCTCAAGGTGACGCAGATCGTCGTCACCCACGACATGGCCAGCGCGCGCCGCATCGCCGACCGCATCGGGCTCCTCTACGACGGCCGGATCTACTTCACCGGCAGCCCTTCCGACCTCGACGAAACGAAGGACGTGGTCGTGCACCAGTTCGTGCACGGCGAAGTCGCGGGGCCGATGACGGAGAAGAGCGGGGAGACGAAGCGCTACAAGCGCGCGAAGCCCGCGGAGGCGGCGCCGGCCCCCCCGCCGCCGCAGCAGCCCGACGCGAAGCCGGACGACCGGCAGGAATTTGCGCCGCCGACGTAGGGGCTACTTCTTCTCAGGAACCTTGATCCGCGGGTCGCGCTTCCCGTTCAGGTCCTTCACCCACGCATCGAACTCGGCCTGGAGCACGTCCATCCCCTTGCCGACGGCCTTGGCCAGCGCTACCGGGGACTTCGTGTCGCCGGTCTTGAGGTACTCCTGGTAAGCCTTCCGGTAGGCGCCGTCGTTCGACTGCAGGAAGAACAGGTGCGTCGCCGCGCCGAGGCAGTAGCTGGAACCGCGGTCGGGGAGCTTGCCGGAGACCAGGTCGGTCAGCCGGAAACCGCCCGGATCCAGAACCGCCTTGCGCACGACTTCCCAGCGGTACAGGTGATCCTGGAACGGGACGTCCCCGACGCACTCGAACGTCGTCGCGATCCCCTCCGAGAACCAGGCCTCGCCGTCGCCGCGCACATAATGCGCCACGAACTGGTGCCCGCCCTCGTGCCGCGCCGTGAACGACGACCCGCGCAGCTTCTCCATGTACCAGAGGACCGCGGGGCGGAAGGGTTCGCCGTGGAGGTAGACGCCGTACCCGCCCTGCGGCGCGCCGGGGACCTTCTCGAAATCTTCCGCTTTCGAGTAGCAGACGAGGTTGTGAAGGGACTTCTGCACCGGGTGGACGTTGAAGGTGTCGCAGTAGTAGTTCCAGAAGCCGTCCATCATGTCGACGAGCTTCCGGTCGAATTCCTCGGGGGGAGCGTCGACGTTGGTGACGAGGCGGTAGCGCTTGCCGACGTGGATGCGCCACCCGTCGCCGTACTTCGCCAGGAGCGCCGCGTCTTCCTTCGGGTCGTGGCGCTTGGCCTCCGCCTCTTTCTCCTCGCGCTCGAGCGCCGCCTTCTTCGCCTCGGCCTCCTCGAGTTCCTTCTTCGAAACCCATTTTCCGTCCTTGAGCACGAGCCCCTTCGACCGCTTCACGTCGTCGGGCGACAGCAGTTTGCCGTCGACGAACTCCCAGCCCTGGTCGAGCTTCTCCTTCTCCTCCTTCAGGATCCACTTCCCTTCCCACAGCACGTGCCCCGTCGCCTTCTGGAACTCCTCCTCCTCCAGCCACTTCCCGTCGAGCCAATGGTGGCCGAGGGCGAGGTGCGCGGGCTTGCAGGCGGGGTCCTTCTCGACGGCGGACACCCAGGCCGAGCGCGCCTCGGCCTTCATGCCGTGGAACTCGGCCCAGCGCGCGGCGTCGCAGAATGCGTCGGCGGTGCCGGGCTTGCGGCGGCGGAGGACCTCCTCCTTCGCGGCGTTCTTGTCGGACAGCTCGATCCATGCGATCTGGTCGCGCTTCACCGTAATCGTCCCGCCGCCCTCGACGCGGAAGCTGACGTCGCCGTTTTCGTCCTCGGTGACCTTGGGCGCCTCCATCGTCCGGCCGGTCTTCAGGTGGATGACGTCGGCCGCCGCGCCCGCCGCCATGAGGATGGAAGCGACCAGCGGGACGAGTGCGCGGCGAAGCCTACTTGGCATTGCCCGCCCCCGGCGGCTTCTGCCCCGGCGCCCATTTGGGCTCTTCCTTGTCGCGCCGGGCGTCCATCTCCCGGATGAATTCGCGGTACTGCTTGTCGAGCTGGTCGATCGGGACGCCGATCGCTTTCTCGAGCGCCGAGGGGCTGTCGATCGACCCCTTGCACAGGAACTGGACGTACTTGTCGCGGTAGAGGCCGTCCTTGTAGTTCAGGAAGAACCAGTGCGTCGCAGCGCCGCGGGAGTAGTTCTGGTTCGCGTCGAGGGAGCTGGACTTCTTGATCAGGTCCGCCAGCGTGATGTCGTTCTTCCCCTCGAGCACCTGCAGCCGGATGTAGTCCCAGCGATACGGGTAGAGGTAATACGGGATGTCCGGCTCCTGCATCGCCGCGATCCCTTCCTGGAACCACGGCCCCCCGTCGCCGCGCACGTAGAACGCCACGAACTGGTGGCACGCCTCGTGGCGGCCGGTGAAGAGCGTCGTGCGGACGTTGTCGTCGATGCCGTCGACGTGGCGGTGCCAGAGGATCGCGGGGTTGAACTGCATCGAGTGGACGTAGGTCCCGAACGCCCCCATCCCCCCGCCGCCGTTGTTCTTCTTGAGCCACTCGTCGTAACTGGCGCTGCTCGCGTGGACCATGATGTTGTGCAGCTTCTTCTGCTCGGGCTGCTTCTGGAAGAGCTCCTGGTAGCGCCACCAGAAGTGGTCCATGCTCTCGACAAACTTGCGGTCGAAGTCGGGGTCCTTGTCGTCGCAGCAGGTGACGAGGCGGTAGTGGATGCCGGAGTAGGCGCGCCAGTTGGGGCCCAGCCAGGCGAGGATCGCGGCCTCTTCCTTGGGGTCGTGCAGCTTCTTCTTCTCGGCGTCGGTCAGCTTGTCGTCCGGCGTCGGCTTGCCGTCCAGCCCCGGCACCTTCGCGCTTCCCGCCGGCGGGTTGTTCCCGGCGGGAGGGTTGTCGGCCCCGCCGGCCGGCGGCTTGTCCGGGTTCGCCGCCCGCTTCTTCATGATCTCGTCGTATTCCTTCTTCGTGACCCACTTGCCGTCCACCTCGACGAGCCCCTTCGACCGCTTGATGTCGTCCGGCGACGTCAGCTTGCCGTTCACCCACTCCCAGCCCTCGTCCATCTTCTTCTTCTCGTCCGCGGTCACCCACCGGTTGCCGGCCTTCACGTGGCCGGTGAGCTTCATGTACTCGTCCTCCGACACCCACTTGTCGGCGAACTTGCGCCGGCCGAGCCCCTCGTTGGCCGTCGCGTTCTGCGGCTCGATCTTGAGGACCGCGAGGAACGCGTCCTCCGCCTGGTCCCGCATCCCGTGGAACTTCGCCCACGCCGCCGCTTCCAGCAGCCCCGCCACCGTTCCCGGCTTGCGCCGCTTGTCGAACTCCGCCTTCGCGTTCTCCGCGCTCGACCACTCGATCCACTCGATGTCGGCGCGCTTCACCTGGATCTGGCCGCCGGAGTTGAGCTTGAACGTGAACTCGTCGCCTTCCTCGGACAGCGCGCGCCCTTCCATCGTCGTCCCGTTCTTCATGTGAAGGACGTCGGCGAAGGCTCCGAGGTGAAGGGCGAGGAACAGCGCGGCGAAGGCGATGCGCATCGATGAGGCTCCGGAGGGGGCTCGGATTGTAACGAGGGGCGGGTGGGTGCGGTCGACGAATTGTCGGGTCCTTGACCGTCACGGCCCGCACCCGTTGCACGGGCGCGCATCTTTTCCCGTCTTTTTTTATCAGTGCCAGGCTCGTGGCCGTATCCCCGGAAGTTCCGGCCGTCATCCGAGCTGATTTTTCTGTGATCGCATGAAGCCAAAGAGGGCAGAGGAAAGGTCTGACAAACAGCCACGAGCCTGGCGCAGATACGAAAGGACACGAAAGGATGCAATTGCGCATGGCTCGTGCAAATTGATCCTTCGCCTCATTGGGAAGTGGGGTGTCCAGTGCGGTACCGGTCATGCACCCCGATTCATCGCCGCCCTTGCGCGCAGCCGCAGTTCCCCGCTAGAGTCCCTCGTTCCCTGTCTCGGGGCCCTTCACGCCATGACCGAAAACTCCGCCAATACGTTCAAGGTCGGCATCGTCTTCACGATCGCACTGATCGTGCTGGGCGCGGCGACGGTGTCGGTCGGGCACCTGGACATCTTCAAGAAGACGTACAACCTGAGGGTGGAGTTCAAGAACGTCGGGGGGCTGAAGGAAGGCGACCCGGTGCGGGTGTCGGGGCTGGAGCTGGGGCGCGTGGACCGGCTGGACCTGAACCCGGGAAAGGTGATCGCCACGCTGCGGATGCACGGCCCGATCGACATCCGCCAGGATTACGTGATCCAGGTGGCGATGTCGAGCCTCGTGGGCGGGCGGCACGTGGCGATCGAAGCGGGGACGCCGGAGAAGCCGAGGGTCGACGTGACGACCGTGCTGACGGGGCTGCCGCCGGGGTCGCCGGTCGACGAGATCGGGGAGCTGGTGAAGGAGAACCGCGTGGCCGTGCGGGAGTTCATCGCGAACCTGAACGAGATTTCGGGGGAGCTGAAGCGCGGCGAGGGGACGCTGGGGAAGCTGCTGCACGACGACAAGCTCTACAACGAGGCGACGGCCGCGATGAAGGACGTGCGCGAGGCCATCGTGGAGTTGAAGAAGGCCGGGGACGTGATCACGAAGGCGGGGGACGTGATCGGCAAGGTGCGAGACCAGCTCGACAAGGGCGAGGGGACGCTGGCGAAGCTGATCATGTCGGACGACGTCTACAACAGCCTCAAGGGTTCCGCCGACAAGCTGAACGAGATCCTCGCGAAGGCGGAGCGCGGCGAGGGGACGGTCGGGAAGATCCTGAACGACCCGTCGCTCTACGACGAGGCCAAGGCCCTGATGACGCAGATGAAGGACGCCGTGGCCTCGGTCCAGAAGATCACGGAGAAGATCGAGCGCGGCGAGGGCGCGGCGGGGCGCCTGATGAGCGATGACAAGCTCGCGCAGGACATCGCCGATACCGTGGCGGAGGCGAAGGAAGTCGCCGGTTCGCTCAAGAACATCATGGCCAAGATCGACAACGGCCAGGGGACGATCGGGAAGCTCATCAACGAGCCGGCGCTCTACGACAAGGCCGAGGGGACGCTCGACGCGATGGACAAGACCCTCGGCGCCGCCTCGCGCGTCAAGACCCTCGTCACCGCCGGCGCGTGGTACCACCAGGGCTCCGGCGTCCCCGCCCCCTGGGCCTCGCTTCAGATCTTCCCCACCGAGGACCGCTACTTCGAGGTCGGCGGCGCCGGCTGGATCGCCACCGACCGCACCCCGTGGCGCTTCCCCGAGCAGCTCGAGCGCGAGGAAGGCAAGGTCTTCATCAAGGCCACGGCGCTCCTGGGGTTCAAGTGGATGGACGGGCGCCTGGACACGGCGATCGGGATGCTGGAAGGCAAGGTCGGCGCGCGGGCGAGCTATCTCGTCACGATCCCGTGGCTGGAGCACGACGTGAAGATCGCCGCCGAAGTCCGCCAGGCCTACACGGACCCCGACGACCTCGACGAGCGCGGAGGACGGATCAACACGCGCATCTACGTGGACACGAAGATCTGGAAGTGGTTCCACGCGCAGGTCGGCGTGAACCGGGTGTTCCACCACCCGGAGGTCTTCGGCGGCCTGTCCTTCACCTACGAGGACAACGACATCCGGACCTTCATCAGCCTCATCGGCCTGGCGAAGTAGGGGCGGCCCGTATTTCCAATTGACTCCGCTCCCCTCCTCCGTAGAATGCCGCGTCCCGCCGGGCATCCCGGCGGCCTACCCGGAAGCTTCGAAAGGTCCCACGCCATGCACCCGATGATCCTGCAGATCGAGAAAGAGAATTACCGCAAGTCCATTCCCCGCTTCGATATCGGCGACACCGTCGAGGTGCACGTGAAGATCGTCGAAGGCGACAAGGAACGCATCCAGATCTACACGGGCGTCGTCATCGCCCGCAAGGGGAGCGGCTCCCGCGCGTCGTTCACCGTGCGCCGCATCGTGCAGGGCGAGGGCGTCGAGCGCGTCTTCCCGCTCCATAGCCCCAAGGTCGCGGACATCGTGGTGAAGAAGAAGGGCGCCGTGCGCCGTGCCAAGCTGTACTACCTCCGCGGCCGGGTCGGCAAGGGGACGCGCGTGAGGGAAAAGATCGTGAAGATGCTGGAAGGCGCCGGGGCGACGGCCACCCCGAAGCCGGAAGCGGCCGTGGCGCCTGCGAAGGCGTAGTCAGGACGGGCCGGGAACGCCCGGCCTGCGGGCGGCGTCGAACATTCCGGCAGAGCGGCGTTCCGCGCCCTCTGCCGTTTTCGTTGAGAGGATGAGCGCATGTTCCAGTACTACCAGAAGAACCTGAAGAAGTACGACCGGCTGATCTTCGGCGTCTTCCTTGCCGTGATCGTGATTTCGTTCGTGCTGTCGGGCGTCGCCGGGTCGGTCGGAAACGACGGCGATCCCGCTTCGAAGGACATCGCCATCGAAACGCCGGAGCAGAAGTGGACGCGTCCGGAGTTCGACCGGATGGTCTTCCGGTGGAAGCGCGCGCTGATGGGGCGCGGGAACATGTTCCTGTCGTACCTGCTGGAGCATGGCGGGCAGTTGTACGCGGGGGACCCGAAGAAGAACCTCTACGCCTATGCGCTGGGCGGCGGCGACACGCGTGAGATGGACCGCGAGCTGGCGGCGGACATCTGCGCGATCCTGGGCGCGGCGAAGCAGGAGGGGATGAGGGTCACGGAGCCGGAGGTCAACCAGCGCGTGAAAGACACGCTGTCGACGGGCGGCGGGTTCGACATGGAGAAGTACACGGCGCACTTGACGCTGATGGAGATGACGGCGGAGGACTACGAGCAGACGGTGGGCGAGTTCCTGCTGGTGGACAAGTACCTGACGGTCCTGGAGTCGGGCGTGACCGCCGCGACGCAGGACGTGTTCGACGAGTTCATGAAGACGGGTGGCCGCGCCAAGGCGAAGTACGTGGCCTTCACGAACGTGAAGTTCCGCAAGGCCGCGCAGTCGAAGGTGAGCCAGAAGGCGCTCGTGGACTACCTCCGCGCGTTCAAGTCGGCCCCGGGCTTCCGGAAGGCGCCCCAGGCGCGCCTCGAGTTCATCCGCGTCCCGCTGGAGCCGTACAAGGCCGCGATCAAGGACGACCCGTCGGACGCCGATCTCCAGGCCTACTACGACACGCACAAGGAAGAATTCCGCCGGCCGATCTTCACCTGCGAGCTGCCGCCGTCCGACAGGCTTTTCCTCCCCTCCACGATGTTCGACCATGACGACCACGAGGGGCACGACCACGAGGAGCCGGAGAAGCCGTCGGAGGACGCCTACAAGCCGTTCAAGGACGTGCGGGCGGAGCTGATCGACAAGGTGAAGACGCAGAAGGCGGCGGAGCAGGCCACGGCGGTGCTCGAGAAGGTGAAGGAGCGGGTGTTCGAGCTGCGGATGCAGGGAGTGGCGAAGCCGTCGTTCACGGACCTGGCGAAGGAGTTCAACCTCGAGGCGCCGGGCACGAGCGCGTGGTTCGAGGAGGACGACGTGAAGGTGCTGGACGAGCAGCTGGGGATTCCCAAGGCGGGGAGCCCGCAGTGGTACATGTTCTTCAACGAGAATCTCGAGACGGCGCGGTCGACGCCGGTCCGCACCGACAAGGCCGAGCTGATGGTCCGCCTGATCGAGAAGTCGAGCGGCGAGTCCTACCTCGCCACGAACCACATCCGCAGGACAGGCGTCACCAAGTGCGCCGAGCGCGACGCCGGGTTGCTGGCGCGCAAGGAAGCGGACGCGGCGCTGCAGGAGTTCAAGAGCCGCTACGACAAGGCCTACGGCGAGAAGATCGCCGCCGGCGCGAAGCCGACCGACGACGAGCTGGCGACCCTGCGCATGGACACGTTCACGACGGTCTGTGCCGACCGCAAGCTGGACGTGAAGGAAACCGAGTACGTCACGCGGAGCGAGCAGGTCCAGGACATCGCCGATTGGCGCCAGTTCCTCCAGTCCGTGTTCGAGATCGAGGCGCGCGGCGACGCCCGCGTCGCCTACGGGAACAGCGGGCAGTACCTGGTGGAGCTGGTGCAGAAGCGTGCGCCGAAGGCGGACGATTTCACGGCGAAGCGGCAGCAGCTGCAGAGCCAGATCCTGCGGCAGAAGCAGGGACGCTTCGTGGCGGACGCGCTGGAGCAGTTCAAGAAGGACAACTGCAAATTCAAGCTCGACGGGAAGTAACGCGGGGGCGCGGGGGGCTTACGGGGAGGGTCGGATGAACCGGAGCGATGGCGCCGTCGCGTTTGCGGTGATGGCCGGGACGATGTTCCTGATCGCTGTCATGGCGCCGCTGTTCGCGTACGCGTTCAACCCGTCGGCGCACGACCCGTTCCTCCTGGTCGCCGTCGGAATCGTCGGCCTGGGAAACGCGGGCGCGATGTACGGCGTCTCGACGATCCTGCGGCTCATGGGCGAATCGCGGACGCCCGGGGAAGCGCCTGCGCCCGCCCCGGCCGCGCCCGACCCGCGCGCCGAACTGATGGGCTCCGCCCAGTCCGGCGGCAAGCCCTTCGCCTCCGCCCAGGAGCTCATGTCCAGCGTCCGCACGCTCATCGAGCTGGAAAACTGGAAGCTCGCCCACCAGCGCGCCTTCGAGCTGGTCGAGGCGTACCCGAAGAGCGACGAAGCGGCGAAGGTGAAGAAGAACCTGGAGTACCTGCAGAAGAAGGCGGCGGGGTAAGCCCGGCCCGGCTCAGGCCTTCCCTCCCACGCCAAGGCGCTTCACGCGGTCCAGCACCTGCAGCTTGTAGGCCGGCCACCGGTTCTCGATGATCGCTTCGCGGGCGTCCTCCACGAGCCGCTGGTAGTAGCGGAGGTTGTGAAACGAGAGCAGGGTGGGGCCGAGCATTTCGCCGGCGACGAAGAGATGGCGGAGGTAGGCGCGGGACACGCCGCAGCAGGGGCCGTCGCAGCGCGGGTCGAGCGGGCGCGGATCGTCGCGGAAGACGGCGTTGCGGATGCGGAGGACGCCCTCGGAGGTCCAGGCCCAGCCGGTGCGGCCGTTGCGGGTCGGGAGGACGCAGTCGAACATGTCGACGCCGCGGTCGATCGCCTCGACGAGGTCCGCGGGGGTTCCCACGCCCATCAGGTAGACCGGGTAGCGCGGCGGGACGCCGTACAGCGCGTGGTCCAGCCCCAGCAGCATCAACTCCTGCCCTTCCCCGACCGCGAGGCCGCCGATCGCGAGCCCGGGGACGCCCGTCTCCAGAACCCCCGCGGTCCCCTCGTGCCGCACTTCGCGGAAGACGCTTCCCTGCGCGATGCCGAACAGGACCTGGCCGGTGCGTTTGGCGGCGACGGCGCGCTTGAGCCAGGCGACGGAGCGGCGCATGGCGAAGCGAGCGGTGTCGAGTTCGCAGGGCCAGCCGACGGGCTGGTCGAGGGGCATCATGATGTCGACGCCGAGGGCTTCCTGGATGGCGACGACGCGTTCGGGGGTGAAGGAAAGGCGTTTGCCGTCGACGGGCGACTGGAAGGAGACGCCTTCGTCGTCGACGGCGAAGAGTTTACCGAGGGAGAAGATCTGGTAGCCGCCGGAGTCGGTGAGGATCGGGCGGCGCCAGTTCATGAACTTGTGGAGGCCGCCCATTTCGCGGACGAGGTCTTCGCCGGGGCGGAGGGCGAGGTGGAAGGCGTTACAGAGGAGGATGCAGGCGCCCGTGTCGGCGACCTGGGAGGTCGTGAGGCCCTTGACGGTGGCGTGGGTGCCGACGGGCATGAAGGCAGGGGTGGGGACGTCGCCGTGGGGGAGGCGAAGGAGGCCGGCGCGGGCGCGGCCGAGAGGGTCGCGGTGGGAGATGGAGAAGATATCGGTCGGGGTCACGGGGCGGACATCATGGCGGGGGAAGAGAAGGGGTGCAAGTGTGCCGGGGGGGGGGCGAAGGAACGACTCAATGTGAAATATGAAATATGGAATATGGAATACGAAATGGAAGGACCAGTCGGTGAACCGGGCAATTCAGCGGGCCTGTCATTCAATATTAACTATTTCATATTACATATTTCATATTAAGCCGTTCCACGCAAGCCGACTCTTGCCTCCTCAGTACACCTTCAGGACCTCGGCCCCGGGATAGTAGAACTTCAGCACCTCGGTCGCTTCGTATCCCAGTTCCGCCATCCCTTTGCACCCGACCTGGCACAGGCCGACGCCGTGCCCGTATCCCGTGCCGCGGAAAACATAGTTCGCGCCGCGATCCTCGACCTCGAACGCCGTGCTCGGCAGCTTGTCCGGCCCCGCCAGTAGCCGGAATTCCATCCCGTTCCAGCTCCGCCCGCCCGCCTCGATCCGCAGCGCGTGGATCCCCGGCGCCTTCTCCGCGATCCGCAGCTTCGACACGTCCTTCACCCCGAGCTTCTGGCACAGGTCCGCCTTCGCGATCGTCGCTTCCCATCGCCGCCATTTGCCTCCTTCGCAGTAGGCGCAGGCGCGGCCGGAGAGAGGGGCCATGGCGGGGACGTCGAAGAAGAGGTTGGCGGGTTCGGTGTGGCCGCCGCAGGTGGAGTGGAAGTAGGCGCAGAAGAGGCGGCCGCCGGAGAGGAGGGCGACGCCGCGGGTGGCGGCGACGACGGAGCGGGCCTTGTCGGTTTCGCGAAGGGTGCCGGCGTAGACCTGGGAGCGGGTGTCGTCGTAGACGTGGAAGAGTTCGGCGCGGCCATCGATTTCGGCCTGGCGCATCTCAAAGAGGGCGTAGGTGCGTGCGGCGACGGCCTGGGCCTCGAGGGCGGCGCGCGGGTAGTCGAGGGGCATTTCGGCGCCGAGAACGCCGGCGATGTAGGACTCCATCGGGACCTCGTTGACGAGGAGGAGCTTCCCCTGCTCGTTCAGCATCGCGCGGAGGGTGCCGCGGTAGCTCCGGTCGCCGACGCGCATCGTCCCATCGAACGCCGGGAGGATGCGGAGGTCGCGTTCGCCGAACGCCTGCCGGCCGATGAGCATCCCGCCCTTGGGATTGGCGGCGAGCGCGGTCTCGGGCATCGTCGTCCCGTGATGGAGGATCGCCCCGGAAGCGGTGGAAGCGACCTTGTACTCACCGTCGACGGCGATCGCGACGGAGTTGGCGGGCGCCGGGAAGTACTTCCCGAGCGCGACCTTGACGACCGGCGGCCCCTGCAGCCCGGGGAGCGTCGCCTGGCCGCGCTCGACGGGCCGCGCGGTGCACGAGTAGAGCGACACGCCGATGACGCCGAGGAACGCCAGCTGGGCGGCGGCCTTGACGAACGAAAGGAATGAACGCGGCACGCGGGCCTCCCGGGAGGGACTCTGGGACGGAGTTCGACCGTTCTTCATCGGCTTGAGGGCGGGGCGGGCTTGAGGGCCGAATTGAAGGGGCGGCGGCGGAAGCGCCGATAAAGGGAGACTTCTCCCCTCGCGAGGGTGCTCCCCTGCCCCGGACCCTTGGCCTTCTCGCCCTCGCCGGCGCCGCCGGAACGCTGGCCCGCTACGGGCTCGCGGCGGCCGTGTTGAAGTGGCGCGGACCGGGGTTCCCGTGGGGGACGCTGGCGGTGAACGCGCTGGGGTGCCTCCTGTTCGGGTTCTTCACGTCGCTCGCCGACGAGCGCGGGGCGATCTCGCCGGAAACGCGCCTGGTTCTCACGACCGGGTTCCTGGGCGCCTTCACGACCTTCTCGACGTTCGCGTTCGAGACCGTGCAGCTCGGCCGGGCGGAGCAGCCGCTCCAGGCGCTTCTGAACGTCGCGGCGCAGTTGGTTCTCGGACTGGCGCTCGCGATCGGCGGCAGCGCGCTCGCGAGAAAGTTCTAACCTACTTCTCGCCGGCCAGCCGCTTCGCTTCCTCGAGGTCCGGATGCCCCGGGGGCGCCAGGTCAATCGCCTTCCGCGCGGCCGTCGCCTGCCCCGCCGCGTCTCCCCTCGACTGCCGGGCCCGCGCGAGTTCCAGCCACGCCTCCATCAGCCCGGGGTCCTTCTCGACCGCGGCCGCCAGGTCCGCCTCCGCCGCGATCACGTTCCCGAGGTTCCGGTGCGAGCACCCGCGGGCCCAGAGAATCCGGCCGGTCGGCGCCCGCAGCGCGGACAGCGACTTCTCCGCCGCCAGCGCTTCCTTCCACTGCTTGAGCCGGAGATGCGCGAAAACGCGGTCCTCCCAGGCGTCGGCGCTGGCGGGGTCGAGGTCGGTGGCCCGGGAGAAATCGGCGAGCGCGCCCTCGTCGTCGCGCAGCCCGGCGTGGGCCAGGCCGCGCCAGAGCCACGCCTTGTGGTCGGTCGGGTCGAGCGCGAGCGCCTGGTCCGCCGCCGCCAGCGCCGCCCGCCAGTCCTCGAGGCGGATCAGCGTCACCACCCGGCGAACGATGATCGGGCCGTTGCCGGGCTGAAGCGCCGCGGCGGAGTCGAAGTCGGCGATGGCGCCTTTCCAGTCGTCGTGCGTCGAGCGCAGGTCGCCGCGGCGCAGGAAGACCGTCGGGCGGGTCGGGTCGAGGCGAAGCGCGGCGTCGTAGTCGGCGCGCGCGGCCGTGAAGTCGCCCGTCTCCTCGCGCCAGACGCCGCGAAGCGCGAGCCCGGCGGAGTCGGAGGGCCACGCGTCGATCCCCGCCGCGTACGCCGCGGCCACATCGGCGGGCTTGCCGCCTCCCCACTGCCGGCACATCGCGAGCCCGAGGTGCGCCGGCCCGAGCCGCGGAGCCCTGACCACGGCTTCCTCCAGCCGCGGGGATTTCTCGTCGGGGTGGAAACGGAGGTCGCCGTTCAGCGCGAAGAGGGCGAGGGCGAGTGGGTCGCGCGAGAAGCGGCGTGCGGCGTCGTGCCAGCGAGCGGTGCGCTCGGAGCCGAGCGCGCAGGCGCCGTCGATGAGGAGAAGCGCGCACGCGGCGGGGTCGTCTTCCGGGAGCTTCTGGCCGGCATCGCAGGCGACGCGGAGCGCGTCGGTCTTCGCTCGCGCCGCCGCGAGCAGGGCTTCCGCGACCAGCCGGTCGGGCGCCGGGAGGCTCGCCAGGTCCGCGTCCGCGAGCGTCGCGGCGGTTTCCTGGCGGAACGCCCGGGCGCGGGCCGTGTCGACGCGCCCGTCGAGGAACACGTCGATCGCCGTTTCGAACGTCGCGAGCCACCACGCCGTCCAGGCCAGAGCGAATCGCGCGCGCGCATCCGCGGGCGACGCGCGAAGCGCCGACCGGAAACTGGCGGCCGCTTCCGGGAAATCTCCCTCGGCGAGAAGCGCCTCGCCAAGCGCGGCGTGGGCGTCGGCGAGCCCCGGGGCGGCCCGCAGCGCGGCGCGGGCGGACTCGCGGACTTCCTGGATCCGCGCGCGGGTTTCCGCCGGGTTGCCTGCGCGCGCCGCGGCCCGGCGCAGTCCCTCGGCCGCGGCCCGGGCCTGGACGGCCCGGGCCCGCGCGGGCTCGGCGGAAAGCACAGTCGCCGGCGGAACCGCGTCCGCCATCGGGCGCGCCGCAGGGGTCGTCGGGCCCACCGCCGTCTCTACCGTCGTGCCCGTCGGTCGCCCGGCCAGCTTTACAACGATCCCGATCGCGGCGATCGAAAGCACGGCGACTCCGGCCGCCGCGCCCATCACGAGCTTCCGCCCCCCGCCCGCCGCGCGCCGCCGCGTCGCCGGGGAATTCGCCTCGACGGGAAGTCCCTCGAGAAAACGCTGCAGGTCGGCGGCCAGCGCGCCGCCGTCCCGGTACCGCGTCGCCGGGTCCTTCCGCAGGCACTTCATCACCACAGCCTCCAGCGGCTGCGGCACGAACGGGTTCAGCTCGTGCGGCGGCTGCGCCTCGCCGCGCACCGCTTCCTCGATCGCCTTCGCCCCCTCGCCCTCGAACGGCAACCGCCCGGTGGCGGCGCGGTAGAGGACGACGCCGAGGGAGTACACGTCGGAAGCGGGGACGGCGCGGCGGGAGCCGCCCTGCGCCTGCTCGGGGGAGACGTACTGCGGCGTGCCGAGGACGACGCCGGCCAGCGTCAGGCGTTCGAGGTCCGACGAAGCGGTCTCCCCGGCAAGCCCGAAGTCCGTGAGCCGCGCCTGCCCCTCGTTCGAGATGAGGATGTTCGAGGGCTTCACGTCGCGATGAATCACCCCTTCGCGGTGCGCGTGCCCCAGCGCTTCGGCCACCTGCTGCAGCAGCTCGACGCGGCGACGAAGCGGGAACTCGGCCCCCGCGTCCGGCGAGCGCAGGCACTTCTCGAACGACCGCCCCTCGACGAACTCCATCGTGAAAAAGTGCCGCCCCTGGTCCTGGTCGACGTCGAGGACGGTGACGATCCCCGGATGCCGCAGCCGCGCCGCGGCGCGGGCCTCGCGCATGAACCGCTCGATGAGCGTGCCGTCGGCGGCGCGGTCGGGGAGATGAAGGGTCTTGAGGGCGACCGCGCGGGTGTGCTGCTCGTCCCACGCTTCGTAGACGATCCCCATGCCTCCGCGGCCGAGCACGCGGCGAAGAAGGTAGCGCCCAAGTTTCGCGCCGGGCGCGAGCGGCTCGGGGCGCGGCTGCGCAGCCGAGGGGGTGGAGGAAGCGCCGGGGGTGGAGGCGTCCGCCGGGCGGACCGTGAAACTCGCGGTGGACGCGGGCTCGATCCCCTCGGGCTCTTCAGGGATCGCCGGCCACGAGTCCGTCGGGTTGACGATCGCGGAAGAGGAGTCGTGGTTCGACCCGCCCCTGTCCCGCGGCGTGTCCGCCATCGCGCGCTGCCCCCAAGGCGGCCCGTGCGATCCGGGAGGACCGCTGCGAGCCGCGGGGAGCAGTGTACGGCGGCGCGGGAGAGTGGAACAAGAGCGCGCAACCGGGACGCGAAGGGCCGATGCGATCAGTCGGCCGGATAAACGGCAACGACAACGATTCAATCACCAAGTAAACCGCAACTTCAAGACGACAACTTCAACGCCGCCGGTAGCCGCCACCCCCTGATAATCGCGCTTCTTCGCCGCATCGGAGGAGCCTCCGGTCGGCAGTCCTTGAAGTTGCACTCTTGAAGTTCGCCTCTTACTTGAAGTTCGTCGTCTTGTAGTTGCCGTTTCCCCGCGTGGCCCTCCTGCGACCCACCTTCAGAGCAAGAACCTCGCTTCGGCTCAGATGAAGAACATGAGCGTCACCGCCACCAGCAGCGGCCCCAGCACCGCCAGCGCCCACCCCATATACCCGAAAAACGACGGCGTCTTCACGCCGGCGTGCTCGGCGATCGACTTGACCATGAAGTTCGGCCCGTTGCCGATGTAGGTCATCGCGCCGAACAGGACCGCGCCGCACGAAATCGCGGCGAGGACGAGCGCGGTCGTGCCGGCGACCTCGTCCGGCAGGTACTGCGACATCGAGAGGAACGCGAGGTAGGTCGGCGCGTTGTCGAGGAACGACGACAGTCCGCCCGTGGCCCAGAAGAACTGCCAGGGCTGCGTGACGTGCAGGTCGCGGCCGTTCGCCTCGAGGAGCTTCAGCGCCGGCACCATCGTCACGAAAATGCCGGCGAAAAGGACGGCGACCTCGATGAACGGATGCCAGGTGAACTCGTTCGCCTTGCGGATGTCGCGCGGCGTCGTCGCGAGCGAGGCGGCGCCGATCGCGGCGAGCGTGACGACCTGGAAGCCCTTCGCGACGACGTCCCCCGCGTGTCCCCACCGGGTGGCGGCCCAGGGCGCGACCCACGCGCCGCCCGCGTAGACGCTGGCCATGATGAGGCCGAGGAGGAAGAGGTTCGGGAGGCCGCGGAGGGACAGCCCGTGGGCTTCGGGGTGCGACGGGACGTGGCTGGACACGCGGTCTTTGTGGAACCGGGCGAGATCGACGACGAAGAACACGGCAAGGCATCCGCCCACGACGACGGCCCACGGGCCCCAGAGGCCGAGGGTCCACGTGAAGGGGACGCCGTGGAGGAAGCCGAGGAAGAGCGGCGGGTCGCCGAGCGGGGTGAGGAGCCCGCCGACGTTGGAGACGATGAAAATAAAAAACACGACGAGGTGGGACTTGTCCGCGCGGCGGCTGTTGGCGCGCAGGAAGGGACGGATGAGGAGGAGCGAGGCGCCGGTCGTGCCGACGAAGTTCGCGAGGACGGCGCCGAGGGCGAGCAGCGCCGTGTTCGCGGCCGGCTTCCCGGACAGCGACCCGCGGAGTTCGATCCCGCCCGAGACGGCGAACAGTGAGCCGAGCAGGGCGAGGAACGCGAAGTACTCGAGCGCGGTGTGCCCGAGCGCCGCAGGCTCGGCCCACGCCGTCCACGCCGCGACGGGAAACCCGAACACGAGCCCCACGAGCGCCTTGTTGCGGTTCCGGTTCCACCATTTCTCCGACAGAAGCGGCAGCAGCGCGATGCAGAGCAGCATCCCCACGAAGGGGAGGACGCTCCAGGACGGGAAGGGCGCGCTGGCGAGGAGGATCATGGGGCCGGCATTATCCTGAATTCGGGGGAGATGTCGCCTTACGGAGAGGACGGCGGGGGAAACGGCAACCACAACATTTCAATTTTCAAGGAAACAGCAACTTCAAACGGACAACTGCAATTCTGCCCGAATCTGGACTTCTCGGCCCGACGGAGCCGCGACTCTCTCCCGAAACCTTGGAGTTGCCGTCTTGAAGTTCTCCGTTTCCTTGAAGTTCGCCTTCTTGTAGTTGCCGTTTCCGCCCCTCGTCCACGCCTCCGTACAATTCCGACCCAACGTTGGCCTTGCCGCATCTCCCCCGTATTGCAACTCCCGGGCCTCAGGTCACCCCTATAATTGGCGCATGGCCGAATCCTCCGACGCGGTTCTCGTCGGCGTCCTGCAGAAGACGGGCAGGCTGTCGCCGGAGCGCGCACAGGAGCTGCTGGCGGGGCTGCAGGCGCGGCCGGAAGCGCGGCTGACGGAGCTGCTGACGGCAACGGAAGCGATGGCGCTGGGGGCGCCGCCGCCGCCGGCGCCCAAGCCGGCGCCCGCTGCGCCGCCGCCGCCGCGAGCGGTGATCATCGAGCCCTCGGCGCCGCCGCCGGTCGCGCCGCCCGCCCCCGCGCCGGCCGCCTGGGTCGCTCCCCCGCCGCCGAGCGCCTCCGATACGACGATCCGCCGCCGCGAAAAAGTCCTGCGCCGCGTCGGCCGGTTCGACCTGCACGCGGAGATCGGGAGCGGCGGGGCGGGGGCGGTTTACCGCGCGACCGACAACTCGACGAAGAAGACCGTGGCGGTCCGGCTGCTGAAGGTCGGCGACGGCACGGCGGCCGACATCGCGGCGCGGTTCTTCCGCGCGGCGCAGGCCGCGATGGGAATCTCCCACCCGAACGTCGCGCGCGTCTTCGACGTCGGCGAGGCCGACGACGAACGCTTCGTCGCGATGGAAATGGTCGAAGGCCCTTCGCTCGAGACGCTCCTGCTCCTGCAGGGGGCGCTTCCGCCGCGCACGGCGCTGGAGATCGCGCGGGACGTGGCGCGCGGGCTGGGGGCGGCGCACGCGGCCGGGATCGTGCACTGGGACGTGAAGCCGGGGAACGTGCTGCTCGAGAACGCGGCGCCGGGGGACGCCGGGGCGATCGTCGCCGAGGGCGGCGGCGCGGCGTGGCGCGTGAAGATCTCGGACTTCGGGCTGGCGCGCGGCGCGGACGGCGCGGATGCGTCGCCGGGCGCGCCCGTCGGCACCGCGGCGTACCTCTCCCCCGAGCAGGCCCTCGGGCGCATCGCGAAAGTCGACGCCCGCAGCGACGTCTACTCCCTCGGCTGCGTCCTCTACCGCATGCTGACCGGCGTGCAGCCGTATCCGGGAAGCGCTCTCGACGAGCTGCTGCCGTACATCCGCGCGAGCGAGCCGGAGCCGGTGACGATGCGCCGCCCCGGGCTGCAGCGCGACATCGGCGCCATCGTCGCGACCGCCATGGCGCGCGAGCCCGGCCTGCGCTACCCCGACGGCGCCGCCATGGCCGCCGACATCGAGAGCTGGCTCCGCGGCGAAACCATCCGCGCCATCCCCTCCCCCTTCACCCACCGCATCCGCCGCGCCGCCCGCCGCCACTTCGTCGCCGTCGCCGCCGCCGCCGTCTGCGCCGTCTGCCTCGCCGCCGCCGCCGGCTGGGCCACCTGGCAGGGCCGCGAACGCGACCGCCTCCGCATCGCCGACGCCGACTCCCACGCCGCCGCCGGCCGCGCCGCCCTCGAGGCCGGACGCTGGGAAGCGGCCATCGCCGAGTTCCAGGCCGCCCTCGACCTCGCCCCCGACCTCCCCGGCGCCCGCGAATCCCTCCTCCGCTCCCGCAAGGGCCGCTTCGTCGCCGACGTCCGGCGCAAGCTCGACGAGCGCAACTGGGAAGGCGCGCTCGCGCTCCTCGCCTACGCTTCCGAATGGCGCGACGACGACGACGTCCGCGCGCTCGGCAAGCTCGCCCGCGGGACGGGGATGCTGGAAGCGGACGCGGCGGAGGCGATGGACGTGGACCTGGTGGAGGCGGAGGCGGGGACGACGTGGGACGAGGAGACGTTCCCCGGCCTGGCGGCGGCGCGCGACGCCGGGCTGGCGCGCCCGCTGGGACGCACGCCGGTCGCGGGGATCGAGCTCCAGCCCGGCGAGTGCACGCTCGTCTGGTCCCGCGGCGGCCGCGTGGAGCGCCTCTGCGCGGTCGACATCCCCCGCGGCGGAACCGCCCGCGCCCGCTTCGCCGTGCGCCCGGTCGGCGCGGAGTTCAAGACCGTCCCGCAGGCCCTCAAGGGCGCCCCTCCCGGCTCCGTCGTCGAGGTCCCCGACGGCCTCCACGACGCCGGCTGGTCCCTCCCCCCCGGCGTCCTCCTCCGCCCCGCCCCCGGCGCCCACCCCGTCCTCCGCGCCCCCGAGGGCGCCGCCGCCCTCCTCGCCGAGGAAGGCTGCGGCGCCTCCGTCTTCGACCTCGAGTTCAACCGCGGCGAGGAAGCGGCGGTCGTCTGCAACCGCGCGCGCCGCTTCGTCGCCGCAAGGCTCTTCATCCACGACTTCGACAAGGGCGGGATCGCGCTCTCCGGCGGCGCCGACTCGGTGATCCGCGACTGCCGCCTCGAGCGCACGCTCGAGCAAGCGATCCGCGTGACCGGCGAGCGGCAGGTCGTCGTGCGCTGCGAAATCGCCGACGCCGGCTGGGCCGGCATTGCCCTCGAGGGGCCCGACTGCGCCGCGGAGCGCTGCCGCCTGCGCGGCGGCCAGCGCATCGGCATCCACGCCCTCCGCCAGCCCGGCCTCGTCATCCGCGGCAACGACGTCTCCGGCTTCCCCGACTGGGGAATCCTCGTCTTCGACGCCCCCCGCGCCCTCGTCATCGACAATGTCTGCTCCGACAACGCCACTTCCCCCCAGCGCGAGGACGCCGCCAACATCGCCTGCGTCGGCTCCCAGGGCGCCACCGGCTCAGCCGAAATCCGCCACAACACCACCTGCGGCGGCGGCCCCGGCATCGTCTCCCGCTCCAGCACCGCCCCCGTCGCCGACAACATCGTCGCCTTCCACGCCGGCCCCGGCCTCCGCTTCTGGAACTCCCGCTGCGACCTCCTCGACTACAACCTCGTCTGGAAGTGCTCCCCCTTCGGCGAATTCCTCGACCGCACCGCCGCGAACCTCGAGGAGTTCCAGAAGCTCCAGCCGCAGCTCAACCTCGGCCAGATGGCGCGCGGCATCGAAGCGGACCCGCAGTTCCTGGACGCCACGGGGCGCGACCTGCGTCTCAAGGACAGCTCCCCCGCCCGCCAGGCGGCCTCCGGCGGCGGCGACGTCGGCGCGCGCCTCGCAAGGCTCGCCGCGATGCCGCAGGACTCCCCCGGCTGGCTCCGCGCCCGCGCCGGGCAGCGGTGGTTCATCGCCGGCCGCGACGCGCTGGAGGCCGGGAAGAAGGCGGAAGCGCTGGCGTGGCTGCGGAAAGCCGACGCGGTGATGAAGGGAGATCCCGAGGTGGCGGAGTTGCTGCGGCGGGCAGCGGAGTAGACGCGCGGCGGCTCCGTTTCGAGGAGAAGCAAAGTCGAACGCAATGCAGACGCTGCGCAGCCGTTCGGCCCATTCGCGCGAAAGTGCGAGGAGCGAGGTGTGCGGGCGGCGCGGCCCTTGAACTCTCTTCGCCTGCTTCCCTGAATCGAAGAGCCACGGTTCGCGCCGCAACCCCGCGCCCGGAACGGCCGCGCCGCTCGCAGCCGAAGCGACGAGCGCTATAGCGCGAATGAGCGTTGAGGAATTCGGTTACAAATTACGGACGATCTAGCACGCACTGGCTCCGAGTCAGTTTTCGCATACCCGGGAGCCTCCAGAAGGGAAGCCTGCAATGGGGAACGCCTGCACACCTTCCAGGAGAAGCACCAATTGGACACTCCCAGGGATCGGCGACGCACCCCACGCTCCCTCCGGCAAAGCTTCCTCTGCGGTGTTCCAGGTACAGTACCACCTCAACCGGCCGTTCCGACTCGGGCACAGGCAGGGCGCACCATCAGGTCTGGATTTCGCCCCCGCCCCGGCGAACCCGCCGGGGTGGTTTTGTTTTCGGCCGACACTTTGAGTTTTGTTTCTGATCGGGTCGAGAAGTAAAGTGGCCCGGCTCGCGCCTGTACTGGGCTCCCGGGGAGGGGACACATGGCGCGCTCGAGGGGGGGGGGATTTTCGTCATCCTTTTTTGGAGGGTGCTCGGTGAAATTACTGCCACGGTTTTTGACGGTCGCTGTGTGCTGTCTCGCTTGGACGCGCGGTTCCACGGCACGAGCAGGATGCCCCGAAGAAGTCATGATGGCGCTTCAGGAATGCCAGATTCAGATCCTGTTCGAGGAAGGAACGGGGAAACCGTTCTTGTACGCTGGCGGCTCTCCAGAGGCGCTCTGCGACGCGTTGAAGTGTTTCGCGAGGGCGATGGCGCAGCACCCTGAGTGCAAGAATGCCGCCATCCTGCTCGGGGGCGGGAAGTTGCTGGTCTGGGGTTCACCGACCGCGGACAATCATGGCAGCAATTCCATCGTCATCGCGACTTCAAATGACGGGAGTAGCGCGCACGCCAGGAACAGCGGAAAGAACTCCTCCGCATATGCCTCGGGCGGCGAAGGCGGAGGCAATTCCACGGCAGACGCGACTGGAGAAAACGGAACGGCAGGCTCCGCCGCTGGTGATGCTCCTGCGGGCACAGGCGAGGATGGCGGAAACAGCACGGCGATCGGCAAGAGCTCCGCGGTTTCGTGTGGAGGGGCGGGAGCAAATCCGACGGGCAACGGAAACGGCGGCGACTCGGGAAGCTCGACAGCCATATCTGCGCACGGGAGTGCAACCGCGGTTGCGGCGACGGGTGGCGTCGGTGTGGGCGAGGGTAACACGTCAGGTGACGGTGGAAGCTCGACGGCAATCGGCGAGACGGCCTCAGCCGAGCCTGGAGAGTCTGGTGCGGCGGTTGACGGTGCAACCGAAGGCAAGGACGGAAAGGAGATCGAGATCGGAACTGGACATTGATCGCCGTGCGGCTTTCGTCCTGGTGTCGGAGGAGGCAGTATCTTGAGTAGGCAAGTTCGCGTGATTTCAGCGCTGGTCCTTGCACTCGCTTGCCTGAGTGTTGCCTACCTCTTCACTCGTAATCGGACGGTTGTGGGCCCAGGTAGCAGATCAACGAGCCTAGGAACCTCTGCCGAGGAATCCAAGTCCTCGGTGGAGGGTTCCGAGGTGTCGGGAGAGGGCCGCATTCTCCGGTTGACTGTAAAAGTCATGCGCGAGGATGGAGTATCCGTTGGGACTTCGCAGATTGCCGTTCGAGATGCCAGCGGAAGTATTGAGGTCAGCAGGACCGACGAATCGGGACAGTGCACGTTTTCGCCACGAGCTTTCCGCGAGGGCGAGAGCCTCGAAGTCTTTGCTGCATGCTTGAGGCAGGATCGCATCTATTGGGCGACGACTCGGGTTGCTGTCCCGGAGTCAGCAACGCAGGATTTCGAAGTACGAATTTCCTACGCGCTTGGAGTCAGAATCCGGGGAACTTTCCATACTTCAGCAGGATCGCCCCTCGGGAATTCTGAGGTGTGGATCTCGGCTTGGCCTCGAGTGCCGCTCGGTTCTCCGGAGCTTGCCTTGTTTCAGAAGCTCATCGTCGGCTCTCCCGAACTTAGAGTTCCGACGGATGAGACAGGGCTTTTTCAGGTGGATCACCTCCCCGCTGAGTTCCGATTTGCATTCAGAAAGGACCCGATTCGCGGTGGCGGAGGCGTTCCGCTGGAGGTTGAAACCACGTTGACAAAGGACTTCAGTGCTTGGTTCTACGCGGCCCGTCCCGGAGTGTTCGATGTGCGCCTGACACAAGTTGCCCCACCGCGAGTACGAATCGTGATCAAGGACGCCACAGGAGGGCCACTCTCGGAAGCATCGGTTGGCTTCATTTCCGAAGTCGCGAGCGATGACGGATTGACCCCTTCGCGTCGGGGAGTTCGAAAGACTTCCGCCGATGGATCTGTGGAATTCGACGTACCCCTCGTCGCGGGTCAGGCTTACGCCAATTTGGCTGGCCGCCGGTTCTGGTTTGTTGCCCGACATGAAAAGTGGGGCATCTGCTACGGCTCAGGATCCCTAATCCTGCCACAAACAACGCAGGAGGTTCGATTTGACCCGGTCGGCGGACCTCATTGGGTCAAAGTCAGGTTCGTGGATGCCGTCAGCGGGAATGCGATCGTCGGCATGACGGTAAAGCTTGCTTCGCTTGCGAGCGGTGGCAACTTGGCGTCCGCGAAGACGGATGACAACGGATTCGTTGAATTCAAGGGCATCGGCGAACCGGATGCCAACTGGTCCTCGTCGGGTGCCTTCCCTGACCGCTTTGAAGTCCGCGTTACCCAGGATGCCCCTGAACTTGCCAAGGTGGTTGCCGAGGCGGTCAAGCGTGGCGCTGGCGCAGAAGAGCTCGAGCGCATTACACGCGCTGAGTTCCCGCTAGACCTTGATCGAGAGTGCGAGATTAGGCTCCGATCCCGCGAATGAGTGGTTGGTGCGCGGATTGATGTGGGCTCTAACACACTTCGGTGCAATTCCAACCTGAGTTCGCTTCCCCCCGCGCGCGAAGCGCGCGGGCGTCGCAGCGCGCCGGAGCACGCGCGCGGCTGCGAAGCGGCCGCAAGGCACCCGCGTGGGAGCATGGGTTTCGCTCCCAGCGCTTCCGCGCAGGTGGGAGCGCGTCGGAAGTGGGGGCTCGTAGGGAAACCAAGGCGGGGGTAGGTGCAGCGCGGCACCTAACCTTCGCACTCCAGCCTGCCAGAGACCTGAAACTTCTATCCGCGCGGCAACCGCTGTCACGGAATGGCCGCGCCGCCCGCCGCCGAAGCGACGAGCACTTTCGCGCGAATGGGCGTTGAGGGATTCGAACCCCCGACCTCATGGGTGTGATCCATGCGCTCTAACCAGCTGAGCTAAACGCCCGAACGAGGGGGAGAAACCTACCAAAACCCGCGGAATGCGTCCATCCTGCCGGGCAGGTGGTGAGCGAGCTTTGATTTCGTGGGTTGCGCCCGAAGGGTGCAACCCTCGGAATCAAGCGAGTCGAACCACTACCCCACGCGCAACCGCTCGACGTGCTCGAGGCGAAAGCGGCGGACGGCGCCTTCGAGGCGGACGGCGATGCCGTCGAGGACGTCGAGGTCCTCGACCTCGCCGCGGTAGTCGCGGCCGCCCTCGGAGATGGTGACGCGTTTGCCGATGAGGGCGGAGAGGTCGCGCCAGGCGGTGGCCAGCGAGGCGTCGCCGGTGAGGGCTTCTTCGTAGCGCGCGTCGAATCGCTCCAGCAGCGTCCGCAAAACGGCGCCGCGGTCCTGCGGGGCGCCGCGTTCGATCTGGAGCGACGTGCTGGTGGCGCGCAGGTCGTCGGGGAAGTCCGCGGGAAGCAGGTTCACGTTCAGGCCGCAGCCGAGGACGAAGGCTCCCGGTTCACGCCCCTCGACGATCACGCCGGCGAGCTTCTTCCCGTTCACGACGACGTCGTTCGGCCACCGGATCCGCGCTTCCGGCCCCGCGGTCTCGGCCGCGGCGACGGCTGCGGCGGCGGTGAGGAGCGCGAGGCGCTCGGGGGGCAGGGACGGGCGGAGCAGGACGGAGACGGCGATCGCCTTGCCCGGCGGCGAGTGCCAGGCGCGGCCGAACCGGCCCCTTCCGGCGGTCTGGGATTCGGCGGTGACCGTGAACCCCTCGGGCTCCCCGGCCCGCGCGCGCTCCCAGCAGACGTCGTTGGTGGACGGCGCTTCCCCCAGGCAGACGAGGCGCGAGGGGATGCGGTGGGGGCGGAGGCCGCGCGTGATGGCCGCGGCGTCGAGCGGGGTGCTCACTCGGGGAAGATATCCATCGAGATGTCGAGCGCGGGGGCGGAGTGGGTGATGGCGCCGGCGGAGACGAAGTCGGGGCGGAGGCGGGCGATGGAAGCGATGGTGTCGAGGCGGACGCCGCCGGAGACTTCGATTTCCACCTTGGGGGCAACCTTGCGCAGCCGCGGGATCAGCTTCGCGAGCTGCGCGACCTTGAAATTGTCGAGGAGCACGCGGTCGGCGCCGGCCATGATCGCGCGCGTCGCCTCCGTCTCGGTCTTCGCCTCGACCGTTACCTTTACGCCCTTCGCATGCAGCCGCGCCATCGGGACGCGCATGTCGAAACGGTCGCCGAGCAGCTCCAGATGGTTGTCCTTGATCATCGCGGCGTCGTAGAGACCGGAGCGGTGGTTCGACGCGCCGCCCATCAGCACGGCCCACTTTTCCAGGCCGCGCATCCCCGGCGTCGTCTTACGCGTGTCGAGCACCGTCGTGCCGCGCGCCCGCTTCGAGAACTCGCGCGCGAGCGTCGCGATGCCGCACAGCCGCTGGAGGAAATTCAGCGCGGTGCGTTCGCCGGCCAGCAGCGCGCGCGCCGTGGAGCGCACCTCGAGGATCTTCGTCCCCGGCTTCAGCGCCGACCCGTCGCGCGACAGCCGCTTCACTCTCGCCTTCGGGTCCAGCCGGCGGAACACCTCCGCGGCGACCCACTCCCCCGCCAGCACGCCGGCCGACTTCGAGAACAGCACCGCGCGCGCCTTCTGGCCGGCGGGGAACAGCGTCTCCCCGGTCACGTCCCCCGGCCCGATGTCCTCGGCCAGCGCCGCACCGATCACGTCGCGGGCCTCGGGGCGGCTCACTTGCGCCTCACCCGTCCCGACTTCGCCGCGCGCTTCTGCTTGGCCTGGCGGGAAGGGCTGGCGGGCTTGCGTGCGGCCTTCGCGGGCTTTTTGCCCTTGCCGGGTTTCGCCTTGAGGAGGCGCTCCATGGAAGAGCCGATGTCGGCGGGGCTGATGCAGACGGTGACGCCGGCGGCCTGGAGGGCGGCCATCTTCTCGGCGGCCGTGCCTTTGCCGCCGCTGATGATCGCGCCGGCGTGGCCCATGCGCTTGCCTTTGGGCGCGGTCTGGCCGCCGATGAAGGCGACGACGGGCTTGCGGACGTGTTTCTTGATGTACTCGGCGGCTTCGTCTTCGCCGGTGCCGCCGATTTCGCCGATGAGGACGATGGCGTCGGTGTCGGGGTCCTCGTTGAACAGGCGCACCGCGTCGGTGTGGGTCGTCCCGAGGATCGGGTCGCCGCCGATGCCGATGCAGGTGGACTGGCCGATGCCGCGGCTCGTGAGCTGCCACACCGCCTCGTACGTCAGCGTGCCGCTGCGCGAGACGACGCCGACGCGCCCGGGCTTGTGGATGTAGCCGGGCATGATCCCGATCTTGCACGCCCCCGGCGTAATCACGCCCGGGCAGTTCGGGCCGACGAGAATCGACTTGCGGCCCTTCATGTAGTCCGCCACCTTCACCATGTCCACCGTCGGGATCCCCTCCGTGATCGTCACAATCACGTCGATCCCCGCGTCCGCCGCTTCCATGATGGCGTCCGCCGCAAACGGCGGCGGGACGAAGATCATCGTGGCGTTGGCGCCGGTCGCCTTCACGGCCTCGGCGACGGTGTCGAAGATCGGCACCTTGGCGTCGGGGACCTCGGGGGTCGTCCAGGTCGTGCCGCCCTTTCCGGGCGTCACGCCGCCGACAAGTTTCGTCCCGTACTTGAGGCACTGGCCGCTGTGAAAGCCGCCGGCAGTGCCGGTGATGCCCTGGCAGATCAAGCGCGTCTTGGGGCCGACGAGGACACTCACGTTGCGTCTCCCGAAATCCCGGCGTAGTGGCGAAGCGGTCGGGCCACTAACGGCCGGGAGAAAATGGATCGAGCAGGTCCCACAGTTCCGCCTGGTTCGGCGTCACCGTGATCACCGAGCCGTCGTTCAACAGGATGTTCGCGTCGAGCCAGCGGTGGTTCGAGCGGACGTCTCCCGCAAGGTAGGTCGGGCCGTGAAGGTTCATGCGGTAGGACGACCAGGGGGGCGGAAGTCCCTCGCGGGGCGGATCCTCCTCCGAGGCTTTCGGCAGCCCGCCCGCGATCGGGCAGACCAGCGCGTCGCGGTGCGACTTCTCCAGCAGATCCTTCAGCTTCAGGTCGCCGAGCGGCGCGTAGAGCCGCTTCTCCGCGGCCGCGACCACGCCGATTTCCCGGAGATTGTCCGCGCAGGCGCGCCGCTTCGACTCGTAGCGCGCCGCGGACTGCGCCGTGACGAGCGTCGCGAGCATGACGAGCCCGAGCGCGCCCAGCACGACCCACGTCAGCGCCTGCTGCACCGGCTCGCCCCACGACGTCTCTTCGCCCAGCGCCTCGCGCCGGCGGTTCTCCTCCGCCGACACCAGCCGCTCCAGCACGCGCGACGCCAGCCCTTCCGGCGCCACCGGGTCGCGCCACGCCTTCAGCGCCCCCAGGTCCTTCACCACGCGCTGGAAGTCGTTCATGCAGGGCGCGCAGTCGCCGATGTGCTCGCCGATCTCCGCGACGTCCGCGGGGTCCGCGACGCCCGCGACGTAGGCCGGCAGCAGCTTTTCAAAATCCTCGCAGGTGTTCACCGGGCCGCCCTCACTTCGAGCCGGTTCACGAACGACAAGTACGATGCGGCCAGAAGAGCCGCGACGGTCGTGCCCGAAGCGTTCAGCGTGGCGGAGATCTCCGGGATCCCGAACCCGCCGAACGCGCGGAGGACCAGCGCGGCGCGCTGCGGGAACGGCAGATCGCTGACGGCGAGCGCCGCGAGCTTCCCCGCCTCGACCGCGTCCGTCGGGACCTTGTCCGCCGACGGCGCGCCCGTGGACCCCAGCTCCACGCGCGTCGCCGCTTCCCACCTCCCGTCGAACCCCGCCTTCGCGGCGGCGGCCTTCACGGCGAGGCTGAGCAGCCAGATGCGGATCGGCCGGTCGGTCTGGAAAGTCGAGGAAGTGTTCCAGGCCGAAGCGAACGTCTCGTGCACGAGTTCCTCGGCGTCGTCGGGGCCGGAAATGCGGGCCAGGAACGAATACAGCTCACGCGAGTGCCGCTCCACGAGCGTGGAGAACTGGGCGCGGGATCCCGCGCGGATGCCCTCGACGAGCTGCGTTTCGTGGCCCACCCGGTCTTACCTCCCCGCCGCCGCGACAACCTTCTGCGCCGCGTCCGCCATGTCCGTCGCCGCCGTCAGCGCCAGCCCGCTCTCCGCGAGCAGCTTGCGCCCCAGCTCCACGTTCGTCCCCTCGAGCCTCACCACCAGCGGCACCGCCAGCTTCACCGCCTTCGCCGCCTCGATCACGCCCGAAGCGATGACGTCGCACTTCATGATCCCGCCGAAAATGTTCACCAGGATCGCTTTGACGTTCGAGTTCGACAGCAGCAGCCGGAACGCCGCGGTGACCTGGTCCTTTGTGGCGCCGCCGCCGACGTCGAGGAAGTTGGCGGGCGAGCCGCCGGCGTGCTTGATGACGTCCATCGTCCCCATCGCGAGCCCGGCGCCGTTCACCATGCAGCCGATGTTGCCGTCGAGCGAGATGTAGGAGATCCCGATCTTCGCGGCCTCCAGCTCCGCCGCGTCCTCCTCGTGGATGTCCCGCATCGCTTCCACGTCCGGGTGCCGGTACAGCGCCCGGTCGTCGAAGTTCAGCTTCGCGTCCAGCGCCAGGATCTTCCCCCCCGCGATCGCCAGCGGGTTGATCTCCGCCAGCGAGCAGTCCAGCTCCACGAACATCCGGCAGAGGTTCGTCAGGAGCGGAAGCGCCTGCTTCTGGAGCCCCGCGTCGAGCCCGAGCGCCTTCGAGAGCTTGCGGACCTGGAAGGGCTGGAGGCCGTGGGGGCCGACCGCCTCCTTGAAGATCTTCTCCGGCGTCTTCGCCGCGACTTCCTCGATGTCCATGCCGCCCGCCGGGCTCACCATCAGCACCGGCTTCTGCGCGTTCCGGTCGATGACGATCCCGACGTAGAACTCCTTCTCCGGGATCGTCCCCGTCTCGACCCACACCTTGCGCACCTGGCGCCCCTGCGGCCCGGTCTGGTGCGTCACGAGCACCTTCCCGATGATCTCCTTCGCCGCCGCGCGCGCTTCTTCCGCGCTCTTGACCACCTTGATGCCGCCCGCCTTGCCGCGGCCGCCCGCGTGGATCTGGGCCTTCACGACCGCGACCGGCGCCTTGAGCTCGCGGAAGGCCTTCTCGGCTTCCTCGGGCGTCGTGGCGACGCGGCCATCGGGGACGGGGACGGAATAGCGGCGGAGCAGTTCCTTGGCCTGGTATTCGTGGACGTTCATTGTGGGTCCCTGTTGTGAGTCCGCGGAACGTATCCGCGCCGGAAACGAGGGTCAAGGGAATGAGGAGGCGCGCGGAATTCGGGGCGCGCGGCGCGCCCTCCCTGCTATGATCCCGCCTCCGGGGGACAGTGGAGTCTTGCCATGCGCAGCCTCGTTTTCGCCCTTGTCCTGGCCGCCGCCGCGGCCGCCGATACCGTCGTGACCCGCGACGGGCGGAAAATCGAAGGGAAGATCGTCGAGGAGACCGAGGCGCAGGTGAAGGTGCAGGTCAAGAACGGCGCGGTGACGATCCCCCGCCACCAGATCCGCGAAGTCATCCACGGCGCCACCACGCTCGAGGTCTACGAGCAGCGCCGCGAACGCGTCGACGCCACGGACGCCAAGGCCCTTCTCGACCTCGCCCTCTGGTGCAAGGAGATGCACCTCGACAAGCAGGCGGCCGCGGAGTTCGAGCGCGTGCTGGCGTCGGGCCCCGAGCCCGGGCCGCCGCCGCCGAAGGCCGAGGTCGACAACGAGCCGGCCGAGACGAAGGCGCGCCGCGAGGCGTTCCGCCGGGCGCACGAAGAGCTGAAGCACGAGCAGTACGAGGGGCGCTGGATGACGTTCGACGACTACTGCCGCGCCCGCGGGCTCGTCCAGTTCGACAACGCGTGGATGACGCCCGAGGAAGCGAAGCTCAAGGCCGCGCTCAAGGAGCAGCGCGAACTCGAGAAGGCGATCGCCGAGAAGGTCCGCGAGTGCCTCCGCAAGCTCTCTTCCAATGACGTCGCGGCGCGCGACGAGGCCCGCGAACAGCTCGACGCCATCCCGGGCGACCTCAAGCTCGCCCCGCTCCTCGAAAACGTCGAAAACCGCACCGCCGAGGTCCGCGCCTACTGCATCGGCGCCCTCTCCGCCCTCAACCGCCCCGAGGCCCTTCCCCGCCTCGCCCGCCGCGTCCTCGTCGACGAGTCCCAGGCGCTTCGCAGCGCCGCGCTCGACGCGCTTCACAAGCTGAACCATCCCGACACGTGGACGCACGTGCAGAAGGGGCTTTCGAGCGAGTACTCGTACGTCCGGATCCGCGCCGCGAACGCGCTCTGCGAGTTCCCGAACGAGAACGCCGCGGAGTCTCTCCTGAACGCGCTGGTGAAGGCCGCGGCGCCGAAGGGCGGGGTGACATTCGGGACGACGGAAGCGGACCCTCGGCTGGCGGGGGGAACGCGGATGTCGGACGAGGCGAAGCGGGCGCTGGAGGCGGCGGGAAAAGTGCCGGGGAAGCCGAGCGGCGGGATGACGCCGTTTGCTGACCCGGAGGACGCGGCGCGCAAGGAGGAAGCGGAGAAGGAGAAGGCCGCGTTCATCCGGGCGCTGGCGGCGTGCACGGGGCTGAACTACGGCGAGAACCTCGAGATGTGGCGCGAGTGGTTCCTGCAGAAGCATGCGGCCACCGCGGCGAAGAACGAGTCGGGGGCGAAGGACAAGGAAGAGCAGCCGGAGAAGAAGTAGCCGGGAATGGGGCGGAAACGGCAACTACAAGAAGGCGAACTTCAAGTAACCGGCGAACTTCAAGACTGCAACTTCAAGGATGTCTGCGAAGGCGGCTTGCCCGATGTGAAGAGTTGCGCCGCTCGCGAAGCCGGCACCCCCCTCCTGCAGGCTTGACGTTGTCCCTTTGAAGTTGCTCTTTACTTGAAAATTGTCAGGTTGTCGTTGCTGTTTCCCCGGTCATTCCGCGGCATCACCCTCTCGCACCACCCCCCGCGCCGCCGTCTCCTCCCCCCACCCGTGGGCTTTTCTCCCGCGCTCTGTTATAACCCCCGCGATGCGAATCCTCATCGTCGGCGGCGGCGGGCGCGAACATGCGCTGGCCTGGAAGATCTCCCAGTCCCCCCGGCGGCCGCAGATCTGGTGCGCGCCGGGCAACGCGGGGATCGCGTCGATCGCGACGTGCGCCGACATCGCGGCGGACAACGTCCCGGTGCTGCTCGAATTCGCGCGCAAGCAGGCAATCGACCTCGTCGTCGTCGGCCCCGAGGCCGCGCTCGCCGTCGGCATCGTCGACGCCTTCCAGGAACGCGGCATGCGCATCTTCGGCCCCACCCGCGAGGCCGCCGAGATCGAGACCTCCAAGGCCTGGTGCAAGAACCTCTTCCGCAAGCACAACGTCCCCAGCGCGGGCTTCCGCGTGTTCGACCGCTACGACGACGCCGCGCGGTACGTCGAGCGCACGCCGCACCCCGTCGTGGTCAAGGCGGACGGGATCGCGGCCGGGAAGGGCGTGACGGTCTGCCGGACGCCGGCGGAGTCGCAGGCCGCGCTCGCCGCCGCGATGCGCGACCGCGTTTTCGGCAAGGCGGGCGACCGCGTCGTCATCGAGGAGTTCCTGTCGGGCGAGGAAGTCTCGGTGCTGGCGCTGACGGACGGCCAGACGATCGCGATGCTCGAGAGCGCGCAGGACCACAAGCGCGTCAACGACAACGACGAGGGCCCCAACACCGGCGGCATGGGCGCCTACTCCCCCGCCCCCGTCTTCACCGAGGAACTCGCCGCGCTCACCGCCCGCGAAGTCTTCGTCCCCCTCGTCCACGCCCTCCGCGAGGAACGCCGCCCCTACAAGGGCGTCCTCTACGCCGGCCTCATGCTCACCCGCTCCGGCCCCCGCGTCCTCGAGGTCAACGCCCGCTTCGGCGACCCCGAGACCCAGCCCCTCATGATGCGCCTCAAGACCGACATCCTCGACCTCATCGACGCCGTCATCGACGGCAAACTCTCCAAGGCCGACCTCGAGTGGCACCCCGACCCCGCCGTCTGCGTCGTCGCCGCTTCCGGCGGCTACCCCGGCGAGTTCCCGAAGGGCCTCGAGATCAGCGGGCTCGAGGAGGCGTCGCGCGTCCCGGGCGTGCAGGTCTTCCACGCCGGCACCACCGCCCGCGGCGGCAAGATCCTCACCGCCGGCGGCCGCGTCCTCAGCGTCGCCGCCACCGGCAAGACCCACGCCGCCGCCCGCGACGCCGCCTACCGCTCGATGAGCCTCATCCGCTTCGACGGCATCCACTACCGCCGCGACATCGGCCTCCGCGCGATCCGCCAGTAAAGCCGGATTCCCCGGAACTCCCCGCCCGCCCCGCGCGTCAGACACCCACAATCGCACGGGACACAAGGAGAGATCCATGAACGCCTGGAAACGACTCGCCTGCGGGCTGCTCATCGGTTACGGCTCGCTCTGCACGCCTGCCGTCGCCGACGAACCCGCTTCACCGCCGAAACAGGAAGAAAAGCAGAAGGCGCCGAAGGTCGACCTCGTCTTCGTCCTCGACACGACCGGCTCGATGGGCGGGCTGCTCGAGGGGGCGAAGCGCAAGATCTGGTCGATCGCGAACGAGGTCGCTCGCGGCAAGCCGACGCCGGAAATCCGCGTGGGGCTCGTGGCCTACCGCGACAAGAAGGACGCCTACGTCACGCAGGAAACCGACCTCACCGACGACCTCGACGGGATCTACAAGGTCCTCAAGGGGTTCAAGGCCGGCGGCGGCGGCGACGGCCCCGAGCACGTCAACGCGGGGCTCAAGGCCGCCATCGACAAGATGACCTGGAGCGCCGACAAGGACGCCCTTCGCATCATCTTCCTCGTCGGCGACGCCCCCCCGCACGAGGACTACGGCGACGACTTCGACCACAACTCCCTCGCGAAGGCCGCGATCGAGAAGGACATCATCGTGAACACGATTCGGTGCGGAAGCGACGCGAAGACCGGGGAGGTGTGGGCGGAGATCGCGAAGAAAGCCGAGGGGACGTTCGTGACGATCGACCAGGGCGGCGGCGTGGCGGTCATCGCGACGCCCTTTGACAAGGAACTCGCGGACCTGGGCGGCAAGCTCGGCGGCGGCCGCATCGCGTTCGGCGACGCGGGCCGGCGCAGGGAGATGGAAAAGAAGGAAGCGGACGCGGAGGAGTCCCTCCGCGGCGCGGGCGACGACCTGAAGGCCGACCGCGCGGCCGCGATGTCCAAGGGCGCCGGCGCACCGGCGGCAGCTCCCGGGGCCAACGCGCACTGGGGCGGAGATCTCATCGGCGCCGTCGAGGAGGGCTCGAAGAAGCTCTCCGACCTGAAGGACGAGGATCTCCCCGAGGAAATGAAGAAGATGACGCCCGAGGAGCGCGAGAAGTTCGTCGCGGCGAAGATCGCCGAGCGCGCGGAGCTCCGCAAGAAGATCGAGGAACTCGACGCCAAGCGCGCCCAGTACCTGAAGGACGAACTCGCCAAGCTCGGCTCGAAGGACGGCTTCGACAGCGCGGTCCAGAAGGCGATCCACGAGCAGGCGGAGCGCAAGGGGATCAAGTTCGACGACGCGAAGTAGCCCCCACGCCGACAAAAAAACCCCCGGCCGTGAGGCCGGGGGTTCTGTTTTTGGCTCCGCCTACTTCATGCCCATCATCACCGGATTAATCCCGGTGAACACGCCGCCCGTCCCGACCAGCACCAGGCCGATCACGACGATCGCCGCCGCGCGCTCCCAGTCAGACCCGTTCACCGCGGTGAACGCCAGCCCGATCAGCATCAGCACGCACGCGATGAACCGGCCCACGAACGCCCAGTAGGCCCAGTTGTTCATCGTCGCCTTGGCCCACTTGTAGTCCTTCTCCAGTTCCTTCTCGTCCTCCTGCAGGTCCGGCGCCTCTTCGTTGTCCCAGATCCACTCTTCCTTCTCGTACGCGTGGACCAGGTCGTCGTCGTACTTCTTCTTCTTCTCGTCGTACGTCTTCTTCAGCTTGTCGAACCGGTTGTTCAGGTCCCCCACGTCCTTCGCCTTTTCGGGCGGCTTCGCCGGCTCGTGCGGCATCACCGGCCGGTCCAGCTCATGCGTCTTCATCGAATCCAGCTGCTCCCCCTTGCTCGCCATCGCCGCCAGCTTGTAGACGGGCGACTGCGTCCAGAAGGTCATGAGCAGGTAGAGCCCGACCCCCAGCACGAACACAGCCTTGGCTTTCCGGGCGTCCAGCATGCCGCCCGCTTTTTCGGTGACGTCAGCCACGTCGGTTCCTCCCTATGTAGAGAAATGGAGAAGGGCGCGTAAGGGGTGAGACTAGGGGGCGGCGGACTTCGCGTCAACCAAATGCCTCGCTCGCGGCGACCCGGCCTTCCTCGCGTTCTCAGCGGCCGGCGGGGAGGGACTCGAGCTTGGAGCGCCAGCGGCGCGTTTCCTCCGTGTCGAGCCCCAGCTGCTCGATGCGGCGGTAGCACTCCAGGGCGCGCTCGGCTTCCCCGGCGCGACGCCACGCCTCCGCCGACGCTTCCAGCGCCTCGGCCTGGGAGGCGGGCGGCAGGTCCGCGGCGCCCAAGGCCTCCTGCGCGAGGCGGATGGTCTCCGCGTCCATCGCGGGATCGGAGGGGCCGAAGCGCACGGCGACGGCAGCCGCAGCGGCCTGGGCACGGGCGAGGAGGTCGGGAGAAGGGGCGGAGGCGACGATGTCGGAGAAGCGGCGGAAGGCGGTGCGGAAGTGGCCGCCCGCGGCGATGCGGCGCGCGAGGGCGAACGAGGCCTCGGGGGACCCGGCGGCGGCGACGGTCTCGAGCGCCATCGCGCCGGCCAGCCCCGCGGGGACTTCCCTCCCGGCGCGCACGTCCTCCTCGAGCTTCGCGGCCTCCTCGCGGGCCGCGTCGCGCGCCGCCGCGCGGGCGCGATCGAACGCCGCCTGCGCCCCGCCGGCCCTCGCCGGCGCGCACTTCGCCGCGAACCGCGCCGTCGGCCCGAAGCAGAGCAAGGTGTCGCCGGTCTTGGCGAATTCGGCGGCGGCGGCGGCGGCCTCCTCGGCGCCGAGCGGCGCCCCGCCGTCGAGCCAGACCCAGGCCTGGGCATCGCCGTGCCGGGACGTCACCCAGATCACGCCCTCGCTCCGCACCGTCCACGTCGCGCCCGCCGCTTCCACCGCCTCCTCCAGGATCGAGCGCGGCGTCCTCGAGGCCTCTTTCCATCCGAGCTTGCGCGTCGGGCCGGCGCCGGGCTCGACGTCGAGGATGAAGGAAATGTCGCAGAGTTCGGCGAGCTTGAAGAGCGATTCCTCGAGGGTGAGGTCCGCCGCGGGCCAGGCGACGGCGACGTCGAGCCACGCGGGGGCGGCCGCGGCGGCCTCGACGCTTCCCGCGGTCGCGGCCGGGTCGAGGCCGACGGCGGCGAAGAAGAGGTCCGCGGCGGGGCGCGGGAGCTTGACGGCGCCGACGACGGGGGCGCCGGGCATGGCGGGCTCGGCGGCGAAGGCCTTTTTCGATTCCGGGTCGCGCGCCTCGAGGAAGGCGAGGTACTCCTTCTCGAGGGTCGGGTGGAGATTGGAGCGGTTCACGGCGGCGGCAGCGGGGGTCGTGTCCCAGTTGGACGACATCCCGATGCCCCACGAGGCCGAGCGGCGTTCCGGGTAGAGGCAGAGGAACCAGGGGACGGAGCCCTCATTCAGCCACTGCCAGAGGACCCGCGGGCTTGTTTCCTTGAGGCGGCACGCGCGGATCGGGCGGTTCCGCGGATTGCCGCCGGTCATCGAACCGGAGGTCGAACCCACGCCGAGGGCGTCGTGCAGGTACTTGAAGACTTCCTGGAACAGCTCGTTCTCGCGGAAGCCTTCCGACTTGATTTCCTTCGTGATCTTTTCCTTCGCGAGACGGTCTCCCATCCGGCGGTTCATCTCCTCCGCCGACATCACCGTCGCCTCGGGCGGCGGCCGCCCCTCGATCCGCGCCATGCGCAGTTCGCCTTCGCGGATGCGCGCCGCGAAGAGCTGGTCGAGCGACTCGACGACGGCGCGCGGGGCGCTGATCGCCACGCGCGCGCTGTCGGGAAACCACGCCACCACCGTCTGGCTCGTCGACGGATTCCAGCGCCCCGTGTTGTCCGGCTTCCGCCCCTTGAGCCACGACTCGATCCCGCCCGGCTGCCACGTCCGGTCCGCCATCATCATGCGCCGCACGAACTCCCCCGCCGGGCGCACGACCAGCTCCTGGTTCCCCGCGCCCTGGTCCACCATGATCCACCACGCGCCCCACCGCTGCTCCATCCGCGCCATCGACCAGCGGTCCGCGATCGACTTCGCCACCACCCTCGCCGGCTCCTCCTGCGGAGAAATGTGCCACGCGTCCATCCCGCCCCACTGCGACGCCCGCCGGTCCACCTTCCACGGGACCCCCGTCTTCTCGCTCAGCTCCGCCAGCGCGTCCGCCAGCGGCGTCTGCTGCCATCGCACCGAGATCTTCTTCTCCCCCGCCGCGATCGCCTTCTCCTCCAGCTCCTCCCCGGGACGCTTCAGCCCCGCCGCCGCACGCCGGAACTCGTCGATCAGCCGCGACGCGTCCACCTGCGTGAACGGTGACGCCCGCACCTTCAGCCCCCTGTCGGAAATCTCGACGGTGGCCGAAGCGCCGTCGGTCTTTCCCAGGTTCTCGATGAAGGCGGCGAGCGCGCGGACGTCGCCCGGCTGCACGCCCTTCAGCGCCTCGTCCAGCGGGTACTCGACGGTGATGCGCGTCGACCCCGGCCGCTGCTCGCACGCGAGGATCGCTTCCTTGCCGTTCCACCCGAGCCGCGGCGGCCACGTGGACCCGGGATCGACGCTGGAGAGGAGGAGCCAGCCGAGGAGGAACTCGAGGGGGGCGGCGTCGAAGCGCGCGGTGACGAGGCGGTCGGAGAGGTTGGCGGCGGGCGGGGTGACGCGGATGGCGAAGCCGAGGTCTTCCTTCGCGGACTCGACGATTTCGCTGAGCGGGGTGTCGACGAAGTCGGCGGTGACTCGGGCGGAGCGGGCTTTCCACCACGGCGTGTCGTCAGGGAGTTTCCCGTCGAGGAGGCGCATGGAAGAGCGTTCGACGAGGCCGAGGAGTTCGCGGCAGGCGGCGGCGGTTTCGGCGTCCGTTGAGCGGGCGCCTTCCTGGAGGGCGGGAACGGCGGAGCGGCGGAGGGCGCGGAGCTGCTGGTAGGCTTCCTTGCGCTCGGCGGCGTCCTCGGCGCCGAGCCGGGCGACGAGCGCGGGCGCCGGGTTGGGCGGCGGCGCTTCGGGGACCTGGGAAGCGGCGGAGAGGGCGAAAACGGCCACGAGGAGGCAGGCGAGGAGCCGCATGGCGGGATTCTATCCGGGAGAAAGGGGGCGAGCGGGCTTGAATTTTCCGGCGTGAGCCCGTTAGATGGGCGCCGAGCCCCCTTAACTCAATGGATAGAGTACAGGCCTCCGAAGCCTGGAATAGAGGTTCGAGTCCTCTAGGGGGTATGGCCTCCGCGCAAGCGGAGGTTTTTTTTGAGCCGGGCGGACGAACGCCTTTCTGGGATCCAGCGCCTCCTCCGCCCGGCTCATCCTGAGCGAGCCCGCAGGGCGAGTCGAAGGATGCCGGCGAGACGTGAAGCGCCGGCCGGAAGGCAGTTCACCGGGATCTCATGGCCGCCGCAGCGGGCGCGAACGTTTCCACCCTTCCCCCTACCGTGTACCATCCGAGGATGCCCGGCCGCCTCGCCCGCGCTGTCGCCGCGCTCGGCCTCCTTCTCGCGGTGCCCCTGTCGGCGCCCGCCGAGCAGCCCGGCCCCACCGCCGCCCCCGGAACGCGGGAATTCCGTTACGAGGGCCTGCTGCAGATCCAGGAAGACGCCGATGGCAGCCGCATCGCGACCGTCTCGCCGAGCGCCGTCATCAGCTACGGCGCCATCAAGGTCTACGCCGACAACCTCGTGATCTGGATGAAGAAGGACTCGGAACCGCTCACGAGCCCGAAGTTCGAGCTGCGCGAGTTCTACGCCGAGGGACACCTGCGCATGGAGAACGGCCGGCAGGTGCTCGAGGGAGAGCGCGCCTACGTCAACCTCGAGACCGGCACCCTTCTCGTCCAGAAGGCCAGGCTCCGCACCGCCTCCAAGCGCCGCGCCCTGCCGATCACGCTGTCCGCCGAGGAACTGCGCCGCGCCGGGCAGGGGGATACCACCGGCTCCGGAATCACCGTGACCACCTGCGACTTCGAAATCCCGGACTACAAGGTCGTGGCAAAAGAAGTGGTCGTGCACGGCGACTGGACCTCCCGCGACATCGACGTTTACGGGGTTACGCTTCACATCAACCCGCTGGATTTTCCGCTGCTCTACACACCGTACCTCCCCGTCACCTTCGGCTCGCAGATCCCGCTCCGGAAACTCCGGTACGAGCGCAGCCGCAATTTCGGCCACGCCGTCTTCTCCAAGTTCGGGATCGACATCCCCAAGACCCACCGCGACGAAAAGGGCAACGCCGTCCTCGATGCCGACGGCGATCCCGACACGGACACGTGGGGGGAAGTCGGGTTCGACCTCGACTGGATGCAGCGCCGCGGCGTCGGCCTCGGCCCCGAATACGAATACGCGTGGGAGGGATACCTCGGCTTCGGCGACGTCTACTACATCCACGACCGTGGCGACGTCCCGCCCTCCGATTTCAATTCCCGCCTCTACCCCATCGAGAAGGAAGACCGCGGACGCGGGCGCTTTTTCCACAGGCAGACCATCTGGAACGGCCTGTCGGCCGACCTCGAGTTCCACTACGTCTCCGACCGCAATTTCCGCGAGGAATTCCTCGAGAAGGAATTCAAGAACGACAAGGCCCCGGAAACGTATGCGCTCGTCCGCTTCATCGAGGGCAATTTCGCCATGACCGCCCTCTACCGGCCGCGGATCAACAGCTTCCAGGACTACGTCGAGTACCTCCCGCAGTTCACGCAGTCGCTCGTGACCCAGCCCCTCTGGGGCGGTGTCTACCTGTCGCACCACGCGCAGTGGGCGAACGTCCGCCACATGAAGGACGAAGCCGAGGAGAACTTCGCCCAGCCCCGCACCGTCCGCTCCGACCTCCAGGAGACCCTCACCCGCCCGTTCTCCCTCGGCCCCGTCCGCTTCATGCCCTGGGCCGCAGGCCGCTGGACCTACTACGACGTCGCCCCCGGCACCGACTGGTGGGTCGACCGCTACGCCGTCGCCTGGGGCGCCCGCGCCCGCATCGCCGCCTGGAAGATGGTCCCTTTCAACAACGACCTCCTCCACGTCCAGGGCATCCGCCACATCGCCAGCCTCGAGGCCCGCTGGTTCGACCAGTACACTTCCGTCCCCTCCTCCCGCCTCTACCAGTTCGACGCCGTCGACCAGGCCGACCGGTTCCAGGAAATCTCCATCGAGCTCCGCAACCGTTTCGAGACGAAGAACCCGAAGACCGGCGACATCTACGACGCGCTCAACATCGGCCTCGCCATCGAGTTCTACCCCGACCCCGCCCGCGACACACGCCGCCACAACGCCCAGAACACCCTCTACCCCGCCTACTGGATCACCCGCCACCCCGAGGACGACGGCCGGTACCGCTCCCGCCGCGTCTCCTCCGTCAACCTCGACGTCGAGGCCGCCGTCAGCGACCAGATCAACGTCGCCGGAACCGTCGACTGGAGCCCCTACTCCAGGAGGATCGAGGAGTCCCACGCGCAGTTCCGCATGAAGGTCGCCGAGAACCTCAAGGTGCGCCTCACCCAGCAGTACGTCCGCGGCCTGACGAGCACCGTCGGCCTGGGGTTCGACTGGAGGCTCTCCGAGAAGTGGACTGTTTCGGGGGAAACCGAATACGATTTCAAGAACGGGCATGCGCTGAAGCACGAATACGGCGTGCGGCGCAACCTGCACGACTTCGACCTGGAACTGCGGCTCCGCTTCGACAGCGGCCGCGACGAGTTCAGCGCTTCGGTGGGCCTGATCCCTCACGGCAAGAAGGAGCACCAGCTGCAGGGGCCGTGACGGGGCGGGCGGGTCAGGATGGGCGGACGGCGTGGGGCCCGGCGACCGGGCCGATTCGAGAGACCAAAGGAGCTTCATGAAAGTCAGCGTGATCGGGACGGGCTACGTCGGGCTGGTGAGCGGCGCGGTGTTCGCGGAGCTGGGGCACGACGCGCTCTGCATCGACAACGACGAGCGCAAGGTGAAGATGCTCGAGCAGGGGCACATGCCGATCTACGAGCCGGGGCTGGACGAGCTGGTGGCGAAGAACCGCAAGGCGAAGCGGCTGCGGTTTGCGACGACGATCAAGGAGGGGATGGAGCACGGCGACGTGGTGTTCATCTGCGTCGGGACGCCGCCGCTGCCGTCGGGGGCGCCGGACCTGTCGTACGTGGACGCGGTGAGCCGGGACATCGCCAAGCACCTGACGAAGTACCGGGTGATCGTGGAGAAGAGCACGGTTCCGGTGCAGACGGGCGAGAAGGTGAAGCTGACGATCTCGAAGTACGCGAAGCCGGGGTCGGAGTTCGACGTGGTTTCGAACCCGGAGTTCCTGCGCGAAGGGTCGGCGGTGGCGGACGCGTTCGCGCCGGACCGGATCGTGATCGGCGCGGAGACGCAGCGGGCGAAGGACATGATGCTGAACCTCTACGACAAGTTCCGCGACAAGTGCCTCGTCGTGGACATCAAGTCGAGCGAACTGATCAAGCACGCGTCGAACTCGTTCCTCGCGCTCAAGATCTCCTTCATCAACGCCGTCGCGAACATCTGCGAGCTGTCCGGCGCCGACGTGACGCAGGTCGCGAAGGGCATGGGCCTCGACTCGCGCATCGGGCCGCAGTTCCTCTACGCGGGGCTGGGGTACGGCGGGAGCTGCTTCCCCAAGGACGTCGACGCCTTCGTCGACATCTCGGCGAAGCTGGGCTACGACTTCCACCTGCTGCGGGAAGTGCAGCGGATCAACCACGAGCAGCGCGAGAAGTTCCTGAAGAAGATCGAGCAGGAGCTGTGGATGCTGCGGGACAAGAAGGTGGCGGTGTGGGGGCTGGCGTTCAAGCCGAACACGGACGACTGCCGCGAGTCGCCGGCGATCAAGATCTGCTCGGCGCTGCGGGACGCGGGGGCGAAGGTGCGGGCGTTCGACCCGAAGGGGCAGGAGAAGGCGAAGGAGCTTCTCACGGGGATCGAGTTCTCGCCGGACATGTGGCACGCCCTCGAGGGGGCGGACCTGCTCGCGATCTGCACGGAGTGGGACGACTTCCGGAAGGCGGACCTCGGCAAGATCAAGAAGCTGATGGCGCACCCGACGGTGGTGGACGGGCGCAACATCTGGGACCCGGCGGAGATGGCGAAGAAGGGGTTCACGTATAAGTCGGTTGGGAGGTAGAACGGCAGGGGTAGGGGCAAGCGCGGGAAGGGGTCCGCCTTCGCCCTTCGGGCTTCGGCGGAGGGTGGGCTGGGGCTCGGGCGAGGGATCGGGCGCACGCACGGGCGGGGGATTGGGTGAAGGAGGGATGGGGCAGGGGTCAACGCTCGACGAAGACGACCCGCGTACCCGTTCCCCATCCCGCCGCTGCCCTATACCCATTCCCGTCCCTGCGCCCAAGCCCTCGCCCCCGCCCACCCCATCCCATTCCCGCTCCTGCCCCTTCCCCTGCCGTTTTTGGAGCCCGCCCCATGAAAACAGCCGTCTACCCCGGTTCCTTCGACCCGATCACCAACGGGCACGTCAACATCATCGAGCGCGCGGCGAAGCTGTTCGACCGCCTGATCGTCGCCGTCGCCGACAACACCACGAAGAACTCGACCTTCACCGCCGAAGAGCGGATCGCGATGATCCGCGCCGCGGTCCGGGCGAAGAACGTCGTCGTCCGCCGCGCCCCCGGCCTCACCGTCGATTTCGTCCGCAAGTCCGGCGCGCGCCTCATCGTCCGCGGAATCCGCTCCGGCCAGGACTTCGAGCTCGAGCTCGCCGTCGCCTGGAACAACCGCCGCCTCGCCCCGGCTATCGAAACGCTCTTCCTTCTCGCCGACGATTCCGTCGCGCACATCAAGTCGTCGATCGTGAAGGAAATCGCCCGCAACGGCGGGGACGTCAAGTCGCTCGTTCCGCCGGTGGTCAACGCGCGGCTCCGCGAAAAGCTCGGGCTCAAGCGCCGGCGCTGAAGCCGGAATTCCCGCCTCCGCGGCGCCGCTTTCCAACGTAGAATCACGGCTCCCCGGGGGGACCACCGAGGAGCCCAGAATGCGATTCGCCTTGCCCGCCGCCGCCCTGGCGGCCCTGTCCGCACTTCCCTGCCTCGCCGATCCCGCCGCCGAGGCGGCCGCCGCGACGATCCGCGCCCGCGACATGAGGGCCCGCATCGAGTTCCTCGCGAGCGACGAACTCGAGGGACGCGCGACGCTCCAGCGCGGCAACGACGCCGCCGCGAAATACGTCGCGTCCGAAATGCGGCGCGTCGGCCTCTCCCCCGCCGGCACCGACGGCTCCTTCTTCCAGGACGTCCCCCTCTGGGTCTCCTCCTACAAGTACAACTACTTCCTCGAAATGCGCTTCCAGGGCGAACACGAACGCCTCGAGTTCGAGGGGTTCAAGCACTTCACCATCGGCCCGGGAAGCGGCAACGACACGGTCGAGGGGGGCGTGGTATTCGCGGGGTACGGGATCACGGCGCCGGAGTACGGGTGGGACGACTACAAGGACCTGGAGGTGACGGGGAAGGTAGTGCTTGTGTTCCGTCACGAGCCGCAGGAGAACGACCCGAAGTCGGCGTGGGACGGGAAGAAGATGACGCGGCACGCGACGTTCGAGTCGAAGGTGGAGAACGCGAGGGCGCACGGCGCGGCGGCGATCGCGATCCTGAACGACCCGCTGGGCGAGCACGTGCCGCTGTTCCAGAGCGTCGATGTGGTCCCGGAGGCGATGGTGAGCCGGACGTCGATCGGTTTCGAGCAGGGCAAGGCGCCGCGAAACGAGGCGGGCGGGATGCCGGTCGTGTTCCTGACGATGGAGACGGCGTGCAAGATCCTGCACCGCACGGTAGAAGAGCTGATCGCGATCCAGAAGGACATCGACGGCACGGGCAACTCCGGGACGTTCACGGTGCCGGGAGACCTCAAGATCCGGACGCAGGTCGTCGGGCGGCTGCAGACGACCGAGAAGAAGACGGCGCGCAACGTGGTGGGCGTCCTCCCCGGCAGCGACGCTTCGCGCATGGACGAAGTTCTCGTCATCGGCGCGCACTACGACCACCTCGGCTCGTTCGGGAGCGGCGACGACACGATCCACAACGGCGCGGACGACAACGCGAGCGGCACGGCGGGGATGCTCGAGGTGGCGGAAGCGCTCTGCTCGATGGAGCAGCGGCCGGACCGCACGATCGTGTTCGTGGCGTTCACGGGCGAGGAGATCGGGCTGCTCGGCTCGCGCTACTACGTCGACCACCCGCTGTTCCCGCTCGAAAAGACCGTCGGGATGGTCAACCTCGACATGATCGGCCGCGACGCGAACGACGACCCGAAGAACGCGAGGCAGATCGGGCTCGCGGGGGCCGGGACGAGCCCCGCGTGGCGCCCGCTCGTCGAAGCCCACCAGCCCGAGTCGAAACTCACGCTCGACTTCCTCGACCAGGACCCCGGCGGCAGCGACCACCAGCCCTTCCGCGACAAGCGCGTCCCCGTCCTGTTCTTCTTTTCGGGCTTCCACAAGGACTATCACCAGGTCGGCGACAGCGCCGACAAGATCCGCTTCGACAAGTCCGCCGACGTCGCGCGCCTCGCCTTCCGCGTCGCGCTGGACGTCGCGAATGCGGCCAGGCGCCCGGAATGGACGGAGCCGAAGGAAGCGCGCCCGGAGCGGATGGAGCAGGGGGCGAGCGCGCACAAGGGCGAGGAGATCGCGATCCGGCAGCTTTCGGAGGAGGAGGCGAAGAAAGCGGGGCTGGACGCGGACGTGAAGGGGCTTCGGGTGCTGTATTCGAAGCGGAAGGACCTGCTGGAAGGGGACGTGATCCTGGAGGCGGCGGACGCGCCGATTTCGGATCCGGCGGAATTCGTGAGCCTCGTGAAGTCGCGGAAGGGCGGGAGCGTGTCGCTGTTCGTGCAGCGAGGGAAGAGGGAGACGCTGTTCGTGCATTTGAAGGGGGAAGACCTGGAAGGATGGGCTGCGGGGATCAAATGAGCGGGACGGGTTGGGAGTTTGGGAGTTCCGTTCCGGGTTCGGAGTTCCGGGTTCCGAGGGGTTGCGTGTTGAGAGTTTGCAGTCGAGTTCAGAGTCAGGTTCTCCGTTCGCGAGACCGAACTCGCAACCACCCGGAACGCAGAACTCGACTCGCAAACTCCCAACCCGAAACCTCCCGGAACCCGGAACCCCGAACCCGGAACCGAACTCCCAAACCCCCAACCCGCAACTCCCCCGCAAGCTCCGGTGTAGAATAGGCCCCATGCTTGAAGGCCTCCGCCCGACCAAACAGGACCTGACCGGCCGTTTCGGGCTCAGCCAGCGCCTCGCCGTCCGCATCGGCGCCCTCCTCGCTTCCAAGGTCGAACTCACCGCGACCGTCCTCGAGTCCGCAAAACCCGGGACCCCCGTCGAGGCGTTCCTCCTCCGGAAGGAAATCCTCGCTGAGGCCGCCCGCCTCGACACCGACCGCATCCAGACGCTCGCGGCGGAAGCGAAGCTCGACCTCGACCTCGCGATCGAGGAACAGGGGCCGAAGCGCGTGCTCGGGCTCGAGGAGGAGCTCGCAGCGGCGCCCGAGTTCGCCCCGCCGGCGCAGCCCTCCGCCGGAAACGGCCTTGCGCTCTCGCCGATCGACGTCGACCCGATGGCCGCGCTCATGCCCGCTTCCGGCGCGCTCGCCGCCGCGTCGCTGTCCGCGGAGGATCTGAACAAGCTCAAGCTCACGATCCTCACGGGCGTCGATCCGAAGGCGAAAATCGAGGCCCTTCGAAAGGTCGTCCTGACCTCCCTGCCCCAGAACGAAAAAGGCCTGCTGCTGCTGCGCGCGATTTCCGACGAGTCGCCGGAAGTGCGTGCGGAGGCGGCGGCGGGGTTGAGGGCGCTGGGGCTGGACGAGGCGACGGCGGCGGCGGTGCGGACGCTGTCGGACGGGTCGGCGCCGGAGAAGCGGGCGGCGATCAACGCGCTGGCGAGGCGGGCGGCCGGCGCGGGGGACGCGGAGCGGGCGGTGGTCATCGCGGCGCTGGCGGCGGACCTGCGCGGGGCGCCGGACCCTCCGCGCGCGGCGCAGCTGCTGAAGGCGCTCGGAGAACTGGCGCCGTACGTGGTGCGCAACCAGGACTTCGCGAGCGCGATCATCCGGATCTCGGCGCGGCGGCTTTACGCCGGGCCGGCGGAGGTCGCGGAAGCGGTCTCGGAGTTCTTCGGGAAGATCGGCGAAGCGGATGGAGCGCTTCTCGCGGGGCTGCTGTGGGCCGAGGTGGAGTCCGCGCCGGACCGGCGGTCCAAGGCCCTGCTGCACGTGTCGCTCTCGCGCGTCCCGCTGGCGGCAGGGCCGGAGCGGCTCGCGCGCGCGACGGCGTCGCTGGTGGCGGGCTGGAACGACGCGGACTTCGACTGCCGGCGCGCGGCGAACGCGCTGCTGGCGCTGGGGGACGTGGCGATCGACGCGCTGCTGGAGGCGATGAAGACCGTTTCGCCGGGGCAGCGGGCGTTCATGATCCGGCTGGCGGACCAGGTGGCGGAGCGCAAGGAGACGTCGGCGGCGGCCGCCGAGCGGTGGGGCGAGACGCTGATCGAGATCGTCCGGACGGCGCGGAAGCCCGCGCGCATCGCGGCGCTCGAGTCGCACGCGATTTCGCGGGCCCCGGCCGCGACGCGCGAACGGATCACCCTCCAGGTCATCTCGAGCGCGCACGACTACAACCTCGACGAGGTCATCCACATCTCCGAGGCGTTCCTGCGGCGGGTCGGCGCGCCGGCGGTCAAGGTGCTGCTCAAGTCGCTGCGCGAGAGCCCCTACCCCGTCGAGCGCGAGATTGCGCTGCGCTCGCTCGACGCGATCCTGACGGACGACGCCGCGCTCGCGAAGGAGTCCGGCGAAGCGCTCCGGGTGATGATCGACCTCTACCGCGCCGGCGGCTTCCCGAACGAACCGCTGCTGGCGGGGACGCTCGGGCGGATCGCGGCGCTGTCGGGCGCGCCAGCCGCCGCGGTGCGCGGCACCGCCATGGAGCTGCGCACGATGCTGCGCGACTTCCCTTCGCGGTTCGAGCTCTTCGAAGCGTACTCGTGGGCCGTGAGCAGCCGGCACGTCGAGGTCGACCAGAAGATGAGCGCGGGGCTCACGCTGCTCGGGCTGCTGGACTCGAAGATGCCCGAGGACTTCGTCAAGCAGGCGTGGACCAACGACGGGCTCCAGCTCTCCATCAGCAAGACGTCCAGCGCGCACACGATCCTCATCCCGACGCTCATCGCGGGGCTCATCCGCATCGCGCTCTCCGGCAATTCCACCGACCTCTTCCTCGAGAAAATCACCCAGGGGCTGATGTTCCACTGGCAGCGCGTCGTCGACTGCGAGGTCATCTGGAGCCCCGGCAACATCAGCGACCTCGGCGCGGGCCTCGGCCGCATCGCCGCCCGCCGCGAGACGCCCCTCCACCTGCGCCTCAACATCATCGACGCCCTTCGCGCCCGCATCGTCCACGTCCCCGTGGCGATGATGCTGGGGGAAGCGCTGGCGCTGGAGGAGAGTTCGAAGAGGATGGAAGGGTTGTGCGCGGCGGTGGGAGTGGAGCTGTGCGAACTGGCGGTGCACCGCGATTTCCAGGACCCGGACGACCGGTCGGCTCTGCTGGTGTCGCTCGGGAAGATCGCGCAGCGCGCGAAGCTGTCGTCGGACGCGAAGGCGGGAGAGGACCTGCGGAGGAGGATCATCGAATTGCTGTTCGACGGCGCGAGGGCGGGAGTCGCGCAGACCCGGGATGCGCTGGACAAGCTCACGAAGGCACAAGGGGTGCCCGCGGCGATGAGAGAGGCGATCCTCGAGAGGTTGGGGAGAACCTAGGGGGAAAAAGGGCCACGAAAGGAAAAACGAAAAAGGAAAAACGAAAACGGTTGCGAAGTGAGGCGGCGGTTTTCGTTTTTTGTTTTTCGTTTTTCGTTTTTCCTTTGCCGTTCGCCATTCACCGAAAATGTCTTCCCCCGACACCAACATCCCCCAGTTGCTGGCCCAGCTCGCCCTTGGCGACGCGGGGGCCCTCGCCGGTCTCCGCAAAGCCGCGCCTCCCGAGGCCGAGGGACCGGCGGAATCCTACCTGCGGCTCGCGCTGGCGAAGGCCGACGTCCTCGACGAGTCCCCGGCGGACGCAATCGGCATCCTCATGACCCTCGAAGCCCCCGGCGCCGCCCCCGTCGTCGCCCTCGCCCTCAACCACCCGAACGAACACGTCCGCGACACCGCCGCCGAGGCCGTCGGCGAACTCGGCTATTACCCCGCCATCGACCGCCTCCGCGCCCTCCACTCCGACGCCGCCCTCGCCGCCCTCGAGAAACTCTTCGAACGCAAGTTCTACGGCAGCTTCCTCGGCCACCTCTTTTCGCGCCCGCATCGCGTCGGCGGGAAGCGCGACTGGTCCGAATTCGAGGCGTTCTGGGAAAACGAGGGCAAGGAAATCCCCTGCCCGCCGCTTCTCCCCGAGGAAATCACCGGCGACCGCCTGATCGACAACGTCCTGCGCCGGCTCCCGGGATCGCACCGCATCCTGGAGCGCTTCGGCTACCGCTGCGTCGGCCGCGTCGGCAAGGACATGGACACGTGCGTCGCGGTCGAGAAGGAATCGCTCGAGGAAGCGGCCCGGCTGCACGGCAAGCCGCTGGCGCCGCTGCTTGCGGAGCTCGCCGCGCTGGCGAAGAAGATCCAGGAGCACGAGCATCCTCCCGCCCCGGAGCCGACCGACGACGTCGAGACGGTCGAGGGGGCGTGAAGAAGGGCGGGCTGGAGCTGCTCAAGGGGCTGGCCGCCCCGCGCCTCGAGGCGCTTCGCGCGGCGGGGCTGGGGACGCTGCGCGACCTGCTGTTCTACCTGCCGAAAGGTCATCTCGATCGCGCGACGGTGACGCCGGTCGCGCAGCTCGCCGAGGGCGAGCACACGATCCGCGCGAAAGTCCGGACGCTCACCGTCCCGCGCTTCCGCAGGCGCGTCCCGATCGCGCAGGCCGTGCTGGAGGACGAGACGGGGACAATCGCGGCGGTGTGGTTCGGGCGGTACGACGTGAAGAAACGCCTCGCGCCGGGGGTCGAACTGCTCGTGAGCGGGCGCGTCGGCTGGGGGAAGGGGAAGAAGCCCGGGCTGCAGTTCCACAACCCGGACTTCGAGGAGATTGGCGGCGAGGCGGAGGGGATCGCGACGGGGGGCATTATCCCCGTCTACCCGGCCGTCGCGGGCGTGGGACCGAACAGCCTGCGGCGCGCCGTGCGCCAGGCGCTGGACCTCGAGGGCCCGAAGGTCGCCGAGTACCTGCCGGGCGACGTCGCCTGCCGCCTCCCGGCGGCCCTCGCGCAAATCCACTTCCCCGCCGACACGACCGCCCTCCAGCAGGCCCTTCCCCGCTGGATCCACGAGGAGTTCTTCCTCTACGAGCTGGCGATGGCGCTGCGGCGCCGCGCCGCGACGTGCGAGCCGACCGGCGCGATCGAGGTCACTCCCGACGTCGACCGCCGCATCCGCGCGCGGCTGCCGTTCGCGCTGACCGCGGCGCAGGAACGCGCCGTCGCCGAAATCCGCGCCGACCTCGCCAGCGGCCGCCCGATGAACCGACTGCTGCAGGGGGACGTGGGAAGCGGCAAGACCGCGGTGGCGTTCGCGACGATGCTCGCAGCTGTCGCCGCGGGCGGGCAGGCCGCGCTGCTGGTGCCGACGGAGACGCTCGCGGAGCAGCATTTCCGCACGGTTTCGGGGTGGCTGAAGGGCTCGCGGACGGAGTGCGTGCTCCTCACGGGATCGCTCAAGGCGGCGGCGCGCCGGGAAGCGCTGGAGCGGCTCGCGGGCGGCGCCGCGCACATCGCGATCGGGACGCACGCGCTCATCGAGCCCGACGTCGCGTTCCAGAACCTGCGCGTCTCCGTCGTCGACGAACAGCATCGCTTCGGGGTCATGCAGCGCGCGGCGCTCGCCGCGAAGGGCTCGCGCCCGCACGTTCTCGTCATGACCGCGACGCCGATCCCGCGCACCCTGGCGCTCACGGCATTCGGCGACCTCGACGTCACGACGCTCGACGAGCTCCCGCCGGGCCGCACGCCGGTCGCGACGCGCGTCGTCTCCGCCGCCGAGCTCGACCCTGTCTGGGACGACATTCGCCGCGAAGTCGCCGCCGGCCGCCAGGCGTTCCTCGTCTACCCGCTCGTCGACGCCAGCGACCGCGTCGCCGCCAAGTCCGCCATCGAGATGCACGAGCACCTCTCCCGCGACGTCTTCCCCGACCTCGCCGTCGGCCTCCTCCACGGCCGCATGAAGCCCGACGAAAAGGCCGCCGCCATGGACTCTTTCCGCGCCAACCGCACGCACATCCTCGTCTCCACCGTCGTCATCGAGGTCGGCGTCGACGTCCCCAACGCAACCCTCATGCTCATCGGCAACGCCGAACGCTTCGGCCTCGCCACCCTCCACCAGCTCCGCGGCCGCATCGGCCGCTCGTCGCACGCCTCGAAGTGTTTCCTCGCGGCCGGCGACGCCGGGGGCGACGCGTTGAAGCGCCTCCGGATCCTCGAGGAAACGCAGGACGGCTTCCGCATCGCCGAGGAAGACCTCCGCCTCCGCGGCCCCGGCGAGTTCCTCGGCGCGAGGCAAAGCGGCGCGCCGGAATTCCACCTCGCGGACCTGTCGCGCGACGCCGCGGCGCTCGCGAAAGCCCGCGACGAGGCGTTCGCGCTGGTGGCGGCCGACCCGGGGCTCAAGCGGCACAAGCCGTTGCGCGCGGAGCTGCTGCGGCGGCTCGGCAGGCGCATGGGGCTCGTCGACATCCTGTAATAGCGATCAGCTTGACCTGCGCTACGGCATCGGCGCAACATTCACCGCATGAAGAAGCACGAGGCGCGCAATCTCTATGGAAAGCTCCATTCATTCCCGCCCGGCGCCCAGTTCAACACCGGCGTCGGCATGGCGATCCTGGGCACCGGCGGTTCGATCGGTCTCTGGCAGGACGGCTGGGTCTCCGGAACACTCGTCGCCATCGCCGCCGTCGGCGTGCTCAACGCCCTCTGGGCACGCTCACGGATGAAGGAGAAGGCCTCGCTCGACCGGCAGATCGCCCTCCTGGAAAAGGAAGAACCCGCCCTCATCGCGAAGATCGTCGAATTGCGCCACGCCAGGCAGCAGCCCTTCCGATGGCTGCAGGAAGCCGGCATCTCCGACATCCGGATCCGGTCATACCTCGTCAAGCGCGCCGAGGAAGCTGACCGCCCGAACGCTAGTCCCTGACCGCCACGATCTCCACCAGCGGCGTCCCGAACGCCGGCGGATCCTGCGACAGATCCAGCGACAGCGCTTCCCGCCACCCCTCCGGCACCGCCTTGATGCGCTCCACCAGCCGCGCCTTCTTCTCCGGCGTCATGTCGCTTCGCCCGAACCAGTGGTCCATGAGGTAGCGCCAGCGGGGGCGCTCGCTGTGGACGACGCGGAGGCCGGCCGCGGCGCAGAGGGCCTCCCAGGTGCGGCCGCGCCAGCAGGAGACGTGGCTGGGGTCGCGGAGGATCTCGGTGTCGTCGATCCAGCGGGCGAAGGCGTCGTCCTCGGGGGAAGAGATGTCGAACAGGTAGAAGCGGCCGCCGGGGGCGAGGACGCGGGCGGATTCGCGGACGGCGGCGGCGGGGTGCGGGAAATGGTGGGCGGCGAGGCGGCACGTGACGAGGTCGAACGAGGCGGGCCTGAACGGGAAGCGGTGGGCGTCGCCCTCCGCGAACGCGACCTTGAGTTTTTGTTTTCGCGCCGCGGCCCGGGCTTCGAGGAGCATCGGCCGCGTCAGGTCGAGGGCGGTCACACGGCAGCCGGCCTTCGCGAGCCCGAACGCGGTGAACCCCGTGCCGGTCGCGAGGTCCAGGGCGCGCACGCCCTTCCCCGCCCCGGCCAGCGCGCACATCCGTTCCATCCGCGCCGGGTCGCCGAACAGCGCGGCCGACTGTCCGCCGGCGTAGTGCCGGGCCTGGGGGCCGAACGAAGCGCGGACGTCGTCGAGGTTCATCGGCGGTTCAGGATTTCTCCGCCACGAATTCCAGCAGTGGCGTGCCGAAAATCGGCGGCTCCACCGACAGGTCCACCGACAGCTCGTCGTGCCAGCTCGGCGGCACCGCCCTGATCCGGTCGCGGATCTCGGCCTGCACCTTGTCGGAGACCTTCATGCGCCCCAGCCAGCTCACCATCTCGTACTGCCGCCGGTACCGCGCCGAGTGCACGATCCGCAGCCCGGCCCCCAGCGCCAGCCCTTCCCAGGCCCGCGTCGACCAGCAGCAGACGTGCGAGGGGTCGCGGAGGCCCTCAACGGTGTCGAGCCAGCGGCCCATCGGCTCGGAGTCGGGGGAGGAGAGGTCGTACAGATAGAAGCGGGACTTGCGGTGCATGACGCGGGAGATTTCGCGGAGGGCGGCGAGGGGGTTGGCGAAGTGATGGGCGGCGATGCGGCAGACGACGATGTCGAAGGCGCCGGTGCGGAACGGGAGGCGGTGGGCGTCGCCGAGGGTGCGGTCAAAGGTCAGCCCGCGTTTTTTTCCCTCGATGCCGCACGCCGCGAGCATTTCCGGGGTGCCGTCGAGCGAGACGACGCGGCATCCCGCCTGCGCGAGCGCCCAGGTCGAGTGGCCGCCGCCGCAGGCGAGGTCGAGGGCGAGCCGTTCGCGCGAGGCGCCGGTCAGCGCGCACATCCGCGCGAGCGACACCGGGTCCGCATGGGAAATCGACCGCGCGTACTGCCCGGCGGCGGGAGCGAACGACTCGCGGTAGCTGCTGCTCATGGCTGTGCCCCGGATTCTGAACCCGCCCGAGCCAACCTGAAAGCGATTTCCGAAACTCTGAACCCCAAACCCCCAACCCCAACCGAACCCGGAACTCTGAACCCTGAACGCGGAACTCAACTTCCGGAACCCCAAACTCGCCCATCACTCCTTTGGTTCCCCGCCGAAACACATCGTCCAATACTCTCCTTCCCTGGCGATCGCCACCCTCGAGTAATCCGAAAACACCAGGTTCCGGTGGTGCCCGGGCGAATCCTGAAGCGCCAGCAGCACGTCCGCCGGCGGGTCGTTCCCGCGCGCCAGGTTCTCGCCGATCCACGCCGACTTGAACCCGACCAGCTCCATCCGCTTCGTCAGCGTCGCGTACTTCGCCACGGGCGACACGTGCGAGAAGTAGTCGAGCTTCGCCATCTCCTCGCTGTGCTGCCGCGCGGCGGTCTCGAGCTTCTCGTCCCACCGGAGCGGCGCGCGCCCGAGCCGCAGCCGGTAGCGGGCGACGAGGTCCAGGAGCGCGCGCTCCGACTCGCCGAGCTTCAGCTCCGCGTTGTCCGCGTCGACCTTCGCGCGCAGCGTCTTGTACGGGTCGATCCCGCGGTACACCCCTTCGTCCCCCGCCTTCTCCCGGAACGCCGCGCCCATCGCCGCCGCCCGGTCCTCGTTCCCCAGCGCCACGTCGGCCCTCGACAGCCGCAGCACATCGCGCGACAGCCCCGCGTCCGCTTCCACGTAGGCCCCCGCCGGGTCCGCCCCGATCTTCTCCAGCACCCCGATCCACTCGCGCACCTGCGTCCGCTGCTCGTCCGTCGCCGCCCGCTTCACGTACCGCTCCTCGTCCGTCACCAGCCCGATCAGCAGCCCGCGCACCGCCTTCGCCCGCTCCTGCAGCGCCGACGTCACCGCCGCTTCCCTCCCCAGCGCCGCCGCCAGCCGCGCGCGCGCCTCCTCGGCCAGCTTTTCCAGCTCGGCCTGCCCGTCCGCGTCGAGCTTCTTCAGCGCCTTCGTCGCCTCCGCGCGCTCGACCAGGTCCTCGCTGCCGACGCGGTCCAGCAGGTCCAACACCTGCCCGCGCAGCGGCGTCACCAGTTCCCCGGCGCGCTCCACCAGCCCCTGCGCCTTCGCGGCCTCCGCCGGCGTCATCCACCGGCCGTCGTACAGCACGTGGCCGAGGGCCTTGTGCGCCTCCTCATGGGAAGGGTCGGCGGCGGCGACGGCGGCCCACTCGGCTTTCTCCTCCCCGGCGAGGGCGCGTTCGCGGCACCAGAGGGCGAGGGAGCGGTGATCGGCGGCGGAAGCGGCCTCGGCGGCGCGGGCGCGGTACTCATCGCGCTGCTGGGCGGTGGTCTCGATGCGGTCGATGTCGGCGCGCGCGACCCAGACGGCGCCCTTGGGCATGCGGATCTTGACGCGCTCGGCCTGCTCCTCGATGACCTCGCCGGTCCAGGTGCGACCATCCTTCAGGAAGATGAGGTCGAGGAGGGTAGAGAGGAGGAGGGCGGGAAGGAGCATGGGATGCGATTTTAGCAGGTGGGGAGTTGCGGGTTTGCGGGTTCGGTTCGGAGTTCGGCGTTCCGGGTTGCGAGGAGTCGCGGGTTCCCGGTCTCGCGACTCAACTCCGGACTGGCTCGGAACCCGGAACGCCGAACTCCGAACCGAACTCGTAAACTCGTCACTCCCCCGCCAGCTCCAGCACAAAGGTGGCCGGCCCCTCATTGACCAGCGCCACGTCCATCATCGCCCCGAACTTCCCGCACCTCACCGGCCGCGCCACCCTCTTTCCCAACTCCGCCACCACGAAATCGCACAGCCTCCTCGCCTCGTCCGGCGGCGCCGCCGCGTCGAACCCCGGCCGGTTCCCTTTCCGCAGATCCGCCGCCAGCGTGAACTGCGACACCACCAGCGCTTCCCCGCCCGCCTGGTCGAGCGCCAGGTTCATCTTGCCGGCCTCGTCCTCGAAGATCCGCAGCGACGCGAGTTTCTCGGCCATCTTCGCCGCCGTGGCGTCCGTGTCCCCCTTGAGCACGCACAGCAGCACCAGCATTCCTTTGCCGATTTCCCCGACGCGCTCGCCGCCGACGTCGACGCTCGCCCGGCTCACCCGCTGCACCACCGCGCGCATCCTCGCCTCCGGAAAAAGAACGGGCCGCGGGAATCCCCGCGGCCCGGAATCATCGCCCAACCGGCCGGAAGCGCTACTTCTTCGCGCCCACTCCCGGCTTCATCTCCTCGAACGTCGCGCCGTTCATCATCCCCGTCACCGCCGCCTTCGCCTCCGCCTCCGACCCGCCCTCCGCCACGAACACCTTGCGCCCCTCGCGCTTGATCTCCACCCAGCCGCGCTCCGAGTCGTGCGACAGCGCGTCCCCGTCCGCCTTCACGTCGTCCAGCCCGTCCAGCTTCTTCCGGATCGCCTTGACGTAGGCGGAAGCGAACTCGCGCGCGTCCGTCTCCGTGTCCCACACCGTCGCCCAGGCGAGAAGCGTCTTGCCGTCCTTGCGGTACAGCCGGAACAGGTCCCCGTCCCACCCCTCCGCCGCCTCCGCGCCGCTCTTCGGAGACTTCGGCTTCAGCGTCAGCAGCACCATCTTCACGCCGAACTCGCCCATCACGTTCGACTCGACCTTCTCCCAGCCGTCGAGCCCGTCCATCGTCTCGGGAATCGTCACCGTCTGCGGCATGTCCCGCTTGATGTACCGGTCCGGGTGCAGGATCTGCTCCGTCGACACCGGGATGTCCTCCCACGCCTTGTTCAGGTCGTCCCAGCCGCCGGAGCGCTTCACCGCCACGCAGAACTTGAAGCCGTCGATGTACGCGCCGATCAGCCCTTCCTTGATCACCAGCGGCGCCTTGTCGAGCTTCTGCTGTGTGCCCATCCCGCCGCTGGCCTTCATCTGCGCCTCGATGATCCCCTCGATCCCCGGCACCTGGTCCGACGTCATGCCGCCCTGCTGCATCAGCACGTTGTCGAACATCACCATCGTCGCCTCGCCCTCGATCAGGCTCTTCAGCGCCGTCGACATGTCGTCGTTCTTCGCCGTCAGGTCCTGCAGCCGCGTCAGGTCGAAGTGCTGGTCCTGCATCGCGTGGTTGAGCTCGTGGATGATGACCGTCTCCTCCTCCATCCCGCTCCCCGACTTCCCCTGGATCAGGCACAGCAGCTTCGTCTTCGGGTGGTAGAACCCCGCGATCTGCTCCAGCATCAAGTCCAGGTACTCCTTGCGCAGGTCGTACCCCTTCGGCGTCAGCCCGAACGCGTACAGCACCTCCTGCATGTCCTTCGCCTTCGCCTCCGGCATCTCTTCGTCGAAGTCCGCCGTCATCATTTTCTTCAGCTCGTCCGTGCTCCAGTACTTCACGCTCGGGTTCTTCTTGAACTTCAGCCCGCGCAACTCTTCCGTCTTTTTGATGTGCTTGATCGTGGTCTCGTCGGGCGAGTCCTTGGCGTCCTCGGCGAAGACGAACGCGGCGAGGAGGACGGCGACGGCGGCGGCGTAGAAGCGCATGCAGGGGCCTCGAAGGGTGTGGGAAGAGCGTGAAGGGACCGAAGTGATACTCGCGAGGGGCCCCCGGCGTTTGCCCGGCGGCGCGACTATCGGGGGCGTTCGTCGGTCTCGAGGCGTTCGCGGGAGCCGAGGGCGCTGGAGCCGGCCCAGAGGGGGAGGCGCGCCGTGGGGGTCTCGATGATCGCGCAGAGGCGGCGGATCTGGGTCTGGGGCTGGTTGGCGAGGTCGGCGCCGCGGAAGATGACGCCGGTGGAGTAATCGACGCCGTTGCGGGGGCTGCCGATGACTTCGCCGGGGACGACGCGGAACGTCTCGTCGAGCCACTTGCCGCCGACGCGGACGTGGACGCCGAAGAGGAACGAGGTCTGGGCGTCGAGAGTGCCGCGGCCCTTGAACTCGACGCGCAGGTCCGGCGGCGTCTTGACGTGGGCGACCTCGTCGGACGGGTACGGGAGACCGCCGGCGATCGCGACGATGCGGTACTCGTAGGACGTCAGGCCGCGCGCGGTGACGTCGTCGAATTTCGGCTCGAGGAGCAGCCCCTCGTTGAGCGGGACGCCCCAGTCCTCCACTCCCTCCTGGCGGCGGTACACGAGGAAGGCCGGCTGCGGCTCCTGCCGGCGAAGCGACGCGTACACGACGCGGTCCATGTTCCACGAGAGCGCGACGTTCCCCGTCTCGTAATCCGCATACGCGTCCACCCGGTCCTTCGCGATCGTCCCCGGCCTCTTTTCCGGCACCCGCGGCCGCGGATCCGGCTTCGAGCCGTCCGCCACCGCGGGCGGAAGGGCCGGCGGATCGACAGGCTGGCCGTCGCGGTCCATGTACACCGGGTACGGGAACCACGCGATCTCCGTCTTCGGCGCCGGCGCCTCCGCGTGCATCCGGTCCAGCTCGGCCTGCCGCTGCTCGACCACCTTCAGCGCCACCGTCACCAGCTCCTGGTAGCGCTTCCGCTCCGCATCCCGGTCGGCCCGGATCACCAGGACCGCCGCAAGGATCGCCGCCGCCGCCCCGAGACGCGCTCCCCACCGCCAGAGCGTCTCGCGCCGCGCGATCGATCCGAACACGCCGCCCGCAATCCGGTGCCCGAACGGCTCCGGCCCGAACGCCGCTTCCACCAGCCCCGCATTCCGGCGGAACTCCTCCGCGAGCTTCCGGCACGGCGCGCAGGTCTCGACGTGGGACTCCGCGCGGCGCGCCTCTTCAGGCTTCGCCTCGCCGTCCACCCACTTCGAAATCAGCAGCCCGTAGCCTTCGCAGCTCACTCGTAGAACTCCGCCAGCGCATCCTTCAGCATCAGTTTGGCCCGGTACAAGCGCGACTCCACCGTCGCCTCGCTCACTCCCAGCTTCTTCGCCATCGCCGCGTAGCTCAGCTTCTCCAGGTGCTTCATCAGCATCGCTTCGCGGTACACCTTGGGCAGCCCGTTCACCACCCGGAGGACCTTCGCGTACATCTCCTCCTGTTCCAGCGATCCTTCCCTCGGCGTCGGGGCGACCGGCTCTTTCCCGTCCGCCTCCATCTTTTCCAGCGACTGGTCCTTCGACTTCTTGCGCAGCCAGTCGATCGCCGTCGTCCGCGCAATCCCGCACAGCCACGCCCGGAACCGCGCCGGGTCCTCCAAGGTCTCCAGCCGGCGGTGAACCTTCAGGAACGTCTCCTGCGCCACGTCCGCCGCGCCTTCCGAGTCGCCGATGACCTGGTAAGCGATGCCGCCGACGAGCGCCGAATGACGGTGGACGAGTTGCTCGAACGCCTGCCGGTCGCCGGATCGCGACCTGCTGACGAGAAGCGCGTCGTCCTGGTCGGTTTTATGGTCCATTTCGCCGCTGGGGGGAATGGGACAGCCCCGTAAATGAGACGGTGGTGGGAGGGAGAAACCCTGCGTTATGTCGGTTTAGCATAACAGATTGGCAGGGCTGGGGTTGTGACTCAAATCGGGTAGGGAAAACGGCAGGGGCGGGGGAACGAACGGGCGGGGGTTGGGGTGGGTTTGGGCTCGGGCGGGGGCGGGGGCAACGACGGGGGCACGGGATGGGGTCGCGGGCGGCCCCTTCCCCAGTCCCAATTTGTTGCCCCAGCCCCCGCCCTCGCCCCAGCCCACCCCAACCCATTCCCGCCCCTACCCCTTCCCCTGCCGTTTCTCCCTACTTCACCTGCAGGAGCTTCTTGATCTCCGCCGGCACCTCTTCGTCCAACCCTTCCCCGTGCTTCGTCAGGTCCACCGTCAGGATCTGGTCCATCTTTCCGTTTGCCGCCGCCAACTCGGGCCGGCCTTTCGTCGCGCTTTCCGCCACCACGACCTTCGTGTCCCGCACGATCCGCCGGATCACGAGGTCCTCCTTCGAGATGAACAGCCGGTAAATCATGTACGACTCCTTCTCGTCCAGCGGCAGGCTCTTCACGAACCCCGCATACTCCGGCCGCCAGTACTTCGCCGCCGCTTCCATGTACTCCTTCAGCTTCGCCTGCGGCGCCTCGCACTCCACCACCTTGCATTCCTTCCCGTCGACTTCCTCGTCCTGCACGTACTTCGCGAGTTTCGCGACGCCGAGGGCCTCATTGAGAAGGGCGTCGGGCGTGGGGGACTGGACGATCGCCTGCTCGGCCTGGCCGAGGGAGGCGGCGCCGACGTACTTGCCGTTCTTGTCCTTGGCGAACGCCGCCTTGTCCTTGCGCCAGATTTCGGCGCCCTGCGCGGACGTCTGGCGCATGAGGCCGGACGCCCACACGACGCCGGTCGTCTCGAGCGACTGTTCGCCGATGGTGCCGGAATACTTGAAGTGATACCCCGGGAGCTTGCGCAGGTCCTGCGTGGACTTGGTCATCAGGGCGGGCGCGGTCGTCTTGCCGACCTTGTCGTCTGCGACGACGGCGAGGGCCAGCGCGGCAACGGCGGACGCGACAAACAGGGATCGCATGAAGGCCTCCTTGAGGGGTTGGTCAATATACGCGGGCCGGGGGCCGGCGTTGGCGCCGATTTGGGGTTAGCGCCGGGGCGGGCGGTGCCGTAGATTCCGGGGATGCGCCGCTTCGTCATCGCCCTCCTCTTCGCCGCCGGGCTCGCGGGGTGCAAGCCCCCCGCGCGGGGTCCCGCGCCGGCCGCCGTGCCGCCCCCGGTGGCGCCGCCGGTCCGGCCGGAGGAGGAGGCCTGGAAGACGATCGAGGCGCGCAACCAGCAGATGGTGACTTCCCGCGAATTCGGCGCGGCGCTGCGCGTGCTCGACCTCGAGGCCGCGGCGTGGCCGGCGCTGGCGGAGCGGATCGCGAAGCTGAAGGAAGTCGTCCTCGCTGCGGCACGCGGGGAGTTCCTCATGGTGGACCGCCGGGCTTCCCGAGCCCTGGAACTGCAGGACTACGACGCGGCGATCGCCGCCTGGCACGAGGCCGTCGCGTTCGACGTCCCCGAGCTGACCGAGGCCGCCCAGAAGGCGATCCAGGCCGCCGAGAACCTGCGCACGCGCCGCCAGCACGAAGACGCCCTTCCCCACCTCGGTCCCGCCCTGATCGAGCTGCAGAAGCACCTGCTGGCGCGGGACGACAAGGCCGCGATCGCGATGCTCCGGCGCGTGGCGTCCGAGCGGCCGGAGCTGCGCCACGAGATGGACTGGCTCGAGGGGACGGTGATCGAGTCGAAGGGGATCTTCGGGTGCGTCGTGCAGGGGCTGGCGAAGATGAAGGGCGAGTCGGTGGAAATCGGCGGCGAGGCCTCCACGGTCGCGGGCGTCGACGACGACGCCGTGACGTTCGACCGGCCGTCCGGGAGCCTCCGCCTCCCGCTCGCGCAGCTCCCCCCGGACTTCTTCGTCCAGGCCGGCCTCCGCGGCGGCGGCACCGCCGACTACCTCGGCCAGTGGCTCCTGTTTACCGGCCGCATCCCCGAGGCCCGCCGGGCGTTCGCGCAGGTCAAGGACCGCCCCGACCTCGAGAAGCTGGCGGACGCGGTCGAGGCGGCGCTGGGGGGCGAAAAGCGCTGAAAGTGCACGCGACGAGGCGCCGTGGAGTAGACTCGCGCACTTCCTCGACTCGCGCGCGCTTTTTTTTTATTATCCGCCCCGCAACTCTCCGGGACAATTCCACGAATCCATGATCCGCACCCTCGACGAAGCCAAATCCGCGCTCGCGGAGATCTTCGTGCTGCCGCATCGGCGGATGCAGATCATCCAGATGCAGGTCAAGATGGCGACCTGCATGGACTCGAAGGCGCGGAAGTTCCTTTCGAACGCGCTGGAAGTCCTGGTGAAGCGGCGCGGGAAGAAGTTCGGGGGGCAGGGATCGGGGGTGGCGGTTGCGGCGCCGCAGGTGCGCCCGGCGACGCCGGTCGCCGGTTCGCCGCCGGTCCCCGCCGCGACGCCCGCGCCCGCGCCGCCGACGGCGCCGCACGAGGAAATCCCGGAAACGACGGAATTCGACGACCTGAAGATGGCGAGCCTCGTGCGCGACGTCTTCAGCGAGACGCACCAGGATCTTCCCGAGTGGCAGGTGGCCCGCGCGATCCTCGCCGACCGCGACACGCTCCGCGAACTGCTCATCGACGCGATCAAGGCGAAGAACGCGAAGGATGGGGAGACGTACAACGAGAAGGCGCTGAAGGTCTTCGACATCATCCTGGGCGTGCAGATGCAGATGGGCCGCAGCGCCGACAAGGTGACGAAATTCGTGCGCGAGGTGGTGGAGAAGCTGAACGCGGCGGATTCCGGCCTGGAGGTCGACCGCGACGAGACGAACCAGATCGTCAGCGCGATCATGATGTTCGATCCGCGCATCAAGACGATGCTGGGATTCCAGGCGGAGGGGGCGCCCGGGATGGAGAAAGCCATGGCGGAAGTGCAGAGGTTGCTGACGAAACTGCGCGGGTAGGGCGAGAACGGCCACGAAGAGAAAAACGAAAAAGTAAAAACGAAAAACAAAAACACAGGCCGGCCGCCGCGCGCGCGCCGGCCCTTTTCATTTTTCCTTTTTCATTTTTCGTTTTTCCTTTCGTGGCCGTTGCCTTCCCCGGGAGCGCCTCCTCCTTCCTTCCATTTGGTAAACTTCCCCCTTCACCAATTCAGGACGCCCTCGTGTCCCTGTTCAGCCGCATCGAACCCCTCCTGCCGCAGGTCACTTCCCCCGCCCAGTACATCGGCGGCGAAGTGAATTCCATCGTCAAGGACCACGCGAAAGCCCGGGTCTCCGTCGCCCTCGCCTTCCCCGACACGTACAAAATCGGCATGTCCCACCTTGGCCTCCAGATCCTCTACGGCCTCCTCAACCGCGAGCCCTCCATCGCCGCCGAACGCGTCTTCGCCCCCTGGAGCGACATGGAAGCCCGCATGCGCGCCGCCGGCGTGCCACTCTTCTCGATGGAAACGAAAACCCCGGTCCGCGCCTTCGACATCCTCGGGTTCTCGCTCCAGTACGAGCTGTCGTTCACCAACGTCATCAACATGCTCGACCTCGCTGGAATCCCCCTGCGCTCCGCCGACCGCGGCGCGAAAGACCCCCTCGTCATCGGCGGCGGCTCCTGCTCCTTCGCCCCCGAACCCATCGCCGAGTTCGTGGACCTCTTCATCCTCGGCGACGGCGAAGACCGCATCCTCGACCTCGCCAACGCCGTTGCGGAACTTCGGGGCCGCTTCAAGGACCGCCGCGAGTACCTGCGCGAGCTCGTGAAGCGCATCCCGAACGTCTACGCGCCATCGCTGTACGACGCGGAGTACGCGCCGGACGGCCGGCTCGCCTCGACGCTGCCGAACTGCGACGAAGCGCCGCTGTTCGTGCACCGCGCGCAGGTCTCGGACTTCGAGAACTCGTTCTTCCCGACGCGGCCAATCGTGCCCGCCATCGAGTGCGTCCACGAACGCATCAACCTCGAGGTCATGCGCGGCTGCCCCCACGCGTGCCGCTTCTGCCAGGCCGGGATGATCAAGCTGCCGGTGCGGGCGCGGAGCGTCGAGACGCTGGTCAAGTACGCGCTGGAGACGTATCGCGGCACGGGGTACGACGAGATCGCGCTGACGTCGCTCTCGACGGCGGATTACCCCCACCTCGAGGAACTCGTCGCGCGGCTCAAGCAGGAATTCGACGGCCGCAAGGTCGGCATCTCCTTGCCCAGCCTCCGCGTCAACGAGCGAATCCGCAACATCCCCGGGATCCTCAACACGATCCGCAAGGCCGGCTTCACCATGGCCCCCGAGGCCGGCACCGAGCGCATGCGCAAGGTCATCCACAAGCTCATCAAGGACGAGGACCTCTACGCCGCCGCCACTGCTGCCTACCGCGAGGGCTGGGACGTCATCAAGGTCTACTACATGATCGGCCTCCCCCACGAGACCGACGCCGACATCGACGCCACGTGCGAAGCGATCATCAAGACCTCGCAGTGCGCCCGCGCCGCCACCAACCGCGACGGCGAGCTCAACGTCACCGTGTCGCCGTTCGTGCCGAAAGCCCACACGCCGTTCCAGTGGGAAGCCATGGCGACGGCGCAGCGCTTCAAGGACATCCGCCAGCGCATGCATTCCAAAATCCGCTCCCGCAAGATTCACCTCAAGGTCCACGATCCCGAGCGCGCCTACATCGAGGGCGTCGTCTCGCGCGGCGACCGGCGGCTCGCGCCGGTGCTGGTCGAGGCGGTCAAGAGCGGCTGCACGTTCGACGCGTGGGACGAGAAGTTCGACTACCGCCGCTGGCTCGACGTCTTCACCCGCTGCGGCATCGACGCCGACGCCCACAACTTCCGCGAGCGCGGCGAGGACGAAGTCTTCTCCTGGGACCACCTCGACGGCGGCCCGCCGAAGAGGACCTTGCTGCGGAGCCGGGTAAAGGCGGAGGCGCTGGCGGAGGCGTATACGGCGTAATCCGAGTCAGCGACGCGGTTCCTGGCACAGGTCGCGAAGAAGAGCGTTGGCGGCATCACTGCCCAATTTCGCTGCCCTGCGCAGCCAGGTGATGGCCATCGCGTGGTCGCGCCTCAAAAGCCAGCCTTGATCGTATGCCAAGGCAAGCGTGAGCATCGCCTCCTCCTGCTCGGCCTGGGAAACGTAACGAGGTTCACCTCGCGCGACTCGGCTCAAGCGGCGAACGGCAGAGCGCGGGTCTCGACGAGTTCCGGATCCGTACATCTCAGCCAGAGCCAGAGGCAATTCCGAAGAGGCGTCTCCTGCGCGAATCGCGCGTCGGAACCAACGGACCGCGAGGCGGAGTCTCCCCTGATTCTGATACGTGACCGCCAGGTTGTGGGCACCGATGGTTTCGCCGAGACGAAAGGCGCGTCGATACCAGGTCATTGCCTCTCGCAACGAAAGCGTTCGACTTCCCGGAAGCGACAATTGGTCCGCATACGCCACCATCGCGTACGGATTCCCGAGTTCGGCGGCGCGGCGAAAGTAGTGTTTCGCAGCGCGGAGGTCTCTACGAACAAGGACTTTTCCCCTTTTGTCGCGTTGCCCATCCCTGGACAGTATTCCGAGCCATTCAACGGAGCTCGGGTCATTCCTCTTTGCTGCCCTCTTGAGGGAAGCAATCGCGCCGTGACTGAACATGTCCTTCGAGCCCATTGCCATTACGTACCCTTCCGCCGCGTCAATCGCCGCTTCACTCGCGCCCTGCGAAGTTTCGCCTCGTACTTCCTCCAAGATCGCGTGGCTTTCCGCGAATCGGGAATCGTATCGAAGAACCGAAGTTGCCTGAGCCATGACTTTCCCAGCTTGCGCGGTCTGGCTCGAACGATGGTCAGGACTCTGCGCCCTCCGAGAGTGACGACGGCCGGCACGCCGGTCTTCTGGACGAGGTTCCGGATTTCCTCGATGTACTGCTGGATCAGGTAGACATTGAGTCGGAGTCCCGGTCCGAGCCGAAACTTCTGCTTCGAGTACAGCCAACCAATGACTCGGGGGCGTTCCATGAGGGTTTCCTTGCTGAAGGCAGGCCGCCTTTCGAGAAGGGATGAGATGTCATCGTATTCACGCCCTGCGTGGTTCAAGCAACTCGTCATTCAAACCAGTTCTCCAGGACAAGCCCCGGGATCCGGTCGAAATCGCGGAGGTTTCGAGTAACGAGGATCATGCCGTGTTTGAGAGCGGTGGCCGCGATCAGGCCGTCGATGGGTGGCAGAGACCAACCCGCTGACTGGAGGTCGAAGAGTAGATCGCCCGCCGATATGGCCACTCCCTCATTGAAAGGCAGCGCCGCGGTCAGATTCGGGGTAATGCGGGAAAGGACCTTCTCCCATCGTTGCCCGGGATCATCTCCGCGGCGGGACCATACGCGCAACTCGGCAATGCAGAGGGCGCTCGTGAATAGATTCTCCTTCGGGGTCTGGGACAGTCTCCGGGCGACGTTCCGGTCAGGACGTAACCTGACGAATTCCCTGAGGATGTTGGTGTCAAGCAGGTAGTTCATCGGATCCTGCGTGGCCCGCCGCCGCGGAAGCGTGGATCGCGGCGCCAATTTCGAGTCAGGTTTTCACCGCTCCAGAAAGGATCATCGTCGGGGAGGGCCGCCACCGGAGTCCAACGCCAATAGTGTGGCTCTTCGATACCGACAAGGCGCACCACGGGTTTCCCGCGACGCGCGATGGTGATCGGATTCCCTGATTCCAGGATCCGGTCGATCAAGGCGATGAGGTCACGTTTGGCGGCGGCGACGCCGACCGTGTCCGGCGGCAACTTCAAGGGGGCTCGTTTCATATGGTCATTATGACCATCTGAGCCGTTCCACTCAAGCGCGCACATGGGCTTCTCCTTCGCGCTTCGCCCTTCCCCGCCGGACGAGCGACTCCAGCGCGTGCTCGACCTCCTCGTGGCTCATCCCCGTCTCCTCGGCCAGGTCGCCGGCCGCGCGCGGGCCGGCGGACAGCGCTTCCAGGACCCGGTCCTCGACGGGCGAGAGCGGCGTCGAGGTGCGCGCGAAACCGATCTCCTCGAGGATGTCGTCGGCGCAGGCGGCGAGCTTGGCGCCCTGCTTGATGAGGTTGTGGCACCCGACGGATGCGGGGTTGCCGATGGGACCGGGGACGGCGAAGACTTCCTTGCCCTGCTCGACGGCCCAGTCGGCGGTGATGAGGGCGCCGGAGGATTCGCCGGACTCGACGACGACGGTGCCGAGGCCGAGGGCGGCGATGAGGCGGTTGCGGCGTGGGAAGTGGACGGCGTTGGGTTCGGCTCGCAGCGGAAACTCGCTCAGCAGGCAGCCGCGGGCGGCGATGCGGGAAGCGAGTGCGGCGTTGTCCTCGGGGTAGACGCGCATGACGCCGCTTCCCAGCACCGCGATCGTCCGGCCGGCGCGCAGCGCGCCGCGGTGGGCGGCGGTATCGATGCCGCGGGCGAGGCCGGAGACGACGGTCATGCCGGCGTCGGCGAGGTCGCGCGACAGCCGCTCGGCGGCGGCCAGGCCGTACGGCGTGGCCTCGCGGGTGCCGACGATGGAGACGGCGGCGGCGTCCTCGGGGAGGAGGGTGCCGCGGACGTAGAGCACCAGCGGGGCGTCGTACAGCACGCGGAAGCCGGGGGGCGTCTCTGGATCGTCGTACGCGATCAGCCGGACGCCGCATTTCTTTGCGTCCTCGAGCTCGCGGACGCCGATGCGCTCCGTGATCACGCGCCGCAGGTCGCCCGCTGCGGAGTGCCCGACGCCGTCGACCTCCGCCAGCGCGCCTTCGGAAGCCCGTTCGATGCCGGCCAGCGACCCGAACCGGTCGAGGAGCCGTCGGAGCAGGACACACCCGACGCGTTCGCTGGCATTGAGCGAGACGAGGATTTCGAGATCGTTCATGGGAAGCCGTGAAAAAGCGCCCGTAAATCCGCCGTGATTCCGCGCAAACGTCCCCGATCAGCGCCGTAATCCTACACCATCAAACGCACCATGTCAACCACACCCGATGATATTTCTTTCATTCTCAATACTCACCACTCACAACTCATCACGGCCCCCTGCCGGTCCCCTTCACCACCGCTTCCCAGGCCGCCGTCACGTCGGCCTCACTCACATCCCCCGCCACCCGCGCCTTCCCCACCCTCTCGCACACCACGTACCGGATCTTCCCGCCCCGCGCCTTCTTGTCCCCCGCGGCAATCCGCCGCAGCCCTTCCGGGCTCAACCCCGGCGCCCGGTCCGGCAGCCCCAGCGCCTTCACCAGCCCCCTCACCCGCGGCTCCACCCCGCCGTTCCCCGCCAGGGTCGCTGCGGCGCACAGCCCGATCGCGACCGCTTCCCCGTGCAGGTACCGCTTGAACCCCGTCGCCGCCTCCACCGCGTGCCCGAACGTGTGCCCGAGGTTCAGCAGCATCCGCGGGCCGCCCTCCCGCTCGTCCTCCGCCACCACCCGCGCCTTGTGCGCCACGCAGCGCGCGACGATGGTCTCCAGAAGCGCCGGCCGGCGGAGCAGCACGTCGCCGGCGTTTTTCTCGAGAAGCGCGAACAGGGACGGGTCGCCGATCAGCCCGTATTTCACGACCTCCGCGAGGCCGGCGCGGAACTCGCGGTCGGGAAGGGTTTTCAGCGTGTCGAGGTCGGCCAAGACGAGGCGCGGCTGGTGGAACGCGCCGACGAGGTTCTTGCCCTGGCGCAGGTTGATGCCGGTCTTGCCGCCGATCGCCGCGTCGACCATGGCGAGAAGGGTGGTCGGGACCTGGACGAGGTCCACCCCGCGGTTCCACGTCGCCGCCGCGAACCCGGCGAGGTCGCCCACGACGCCCCCGCCGACCGCGACGACCAGCGAATCCCTCCCGGCCTTCGCCGCCGCCAGCGCCGCCCACAGCCCTTCCAGCCTCTGCGCCGACTTCGATCCCTCGCCGGGGGGCACGATCGCGGTGCGCGTCTGGAATCCGGCGGCCTCGAGGGAAGCCGCGGCGGCGTGGCCGTAGCGGGGCTCGGTGTTCTTGTCGGCGACGACGAGCGCGAAGCCGGTGCGGGCGAGGGCCGACCGGACGCGGCGTCCGAGCGCGGGCAGCAGGCCGCGGCCGATGGCCACGGCGTAAGAACGATCCCCGAGCCGGACATTGACGGTGGCCATGGGCATCGACGCTACGGGGGGGACCGGGTGGTGTCAAGCCGCTCCCCCTGAGTGGGTGCATGACCGGAGTTGCACCCCCCGGCGGGCCGGCGTCGGGGACGATCATGCGGGTTTCCTGAAGCGTGGGCCGCCTGCGTGGTGAGCACGCGGTCTGTTCTCGAAGTGTCGTGCGGCGCGATCGTCCTCTGACAGG
>CAZPWT010000059.1:0-12337 GCA_964590435.1 uncultured Planctomycetia bacterium | reverse complement strand
GAAGGCGAGGATGGAGCCGGGGCCGGAAGCGCGCATCTGGCGGAAGAGGAGGAACCAGGCGACGACGAGGAGGATGATCCAGGGGACGAGGTTGAAGAGGAACTGGGTGACGGGGCTGGGGGCGACGACCTCGAACTTCTTGTCCTTCTCATCGCCCTTGAAGTTGGCGACGTAGGAGGCCTGGAGGTCCTTGAGATGGCTGTCCTGCGTGAAGTAGCTTTCGAGGAAGGTGACCTTGTAGGTCTTGGACTTGTTTCCCTCGGAGGCGTACTCGCCGGAAACTTCGTGCCCCTCGATCCGGACGGTCTTGATCTGCCCCTCGGTGAGCTTTTTCTGGAACTGGACCTGGTCGAGCTTTTCGTCGCCGCCCGAGAGGCCGCCGCCGGAGCCGGAAATGTGGAGGACGATGAGGACGCCGGCAAAGAAGAGCAGGAGAACGAGGAAGCCCTTGGGGGGCCTGAATCCCTGTTCCTGCGGGCGTGGCGGCGGTTTTTCCTGGTTTTCCATGTCTCTGTACGGAACGCACGGCCGGGCTGCCGGTATTCCGGCGTCTTGCCGCGCGGGGGTTCAGATTCTACCCGACCGGCGGTCGCCCGTCCATGCGGGTCGCGGCGCTACCACCCTCCTTCGAGCTGGCTGAGCACCCACCGGGACAGTTTTTCGAAGGCCTCGGCGCGCGCGGTTCCCTCGTCCTCGTCGCGGGTGGGCACCAGGTAGCCGACCTCGCGGCGATTCCCCTCGTAGACGACGCTGCCGTCGCGCCGGACGATCTTGAGTCGGATTTCGATCGCCACGTTGCTTACCAGCGGCCGGTCGGACTTGTCGGCGACCAGGAACGGCGTGTCGTAGCTGACGATCTCGATCGTCGCGCGGACATCCGCATCCCCGGCGCCGACCAGCTCGTATTCCGACCTCGCCAGGACCATGTCCCGGACCTGCTGCGCCAGGTCGATTTCGTGCCCGCCGTACCCGAACTCGTTTCCCCGCCGCAGGGTGTGGTTCTCCGGGATGTCCACGGAGATCGACTTTGCGCCGGCGATCGTCGGCTCCCCCAGCTGGTAGCCGCACCCCGCGAGGGCGAGCAGAAGCCCCACCGCCGGGATCGCCCGCCTCACTTGGGCGCCTTCTCGCGTTCCTGCGGCTCCAGGTTCCGGACCTTCCGCTCCAGGTCCGGGATTTCCTCCCGCGCCTTCGCGGCCCATGTCGTGGCGGGGAAGCGGCGCACGATCTCCTTCAGGTAGGTGAGCGAGGGGCGCCAGCGGCGCAGGTGGACGTAATACTCGTAGTTCTTCCAGTCGCGTTCCGCCTGGAGTTCGTCCAGGTCGCCGAGCCGCGCGCGGGCCTGCTCCGTCTTGTCCCCGTCCGGATAGTCGTCGAGGTAGCGCCGGAATTCGCGCCGAGCGTCGTCCAGCGGCTGCGGGTCGTACGCCATCCCCGCGAACTGCGACAGGTGCGCCTCCGCCTTCCGGAACCTCGCGGTCGGCGTCCACGCCGAATTCGGGAAGTCGTTCAGCAGGAACTCGTACTCCACCACCGCCTCGTCGAACTTGTCCGCGTCCAGCAGCGCCACCGCGAACCGCAGCCGCGCGCTCGCCGACCAGTCCTCGTAAGGGTACTTCGTCAGCAGCTCCCGCCCGCGCTTCGCCGCCCACTGCGACCCGCGGATGATGCCGAAGAAATCGAAGTCCGCGCCCCGGCGCACCCCCAGGATGCACGCCTCCACCTGGAACCGCACCGCGCGCAGCCGCTCCGCCGAAGTCTCCGCCAGCGCCGAGAACTTCTCGTACGCGTCGATCGCGTCCGACCACGCCCGGTTCAGGATCCGCGCGTCCGCACACTTCAGCCACGCCAGCCGCTTCACCGGCAGGTCGTCCCCCGCCGCCTCCGCCAGCACCGCGTACCGCGCCGCCGCCCGCCCGAACTCCCCCGCCGCCGCCAGGTCGTCCGCGGATTCGGGCGAAGAGGGCTCCGCCACCGCCGGGTCCTGCACGAACCCCTCGTCGATGTCCCACTTCCAGCCGGCGGAGGCGGGAAGGGCCATGAGGGCGAGGAGGACGGCCGCTGCGCGATGTTTCACGGGGCTGAGTCTAGCCGGGTTGCGCCGGGGCAGGAAGAGAGTGCGCGGAAGGCGTGCCGTTCCGCGAGGCCAGCGCTTTCAGGGTCACGCGCGAAAGGGCGTCGGTCGCGTGGGCCTCCGCCTCGTCGATCAGCCGGTATGCCTCGGACGCCTCGTCCCCCGCCGGCAGCGCGTACTCGTCCCCGAACGACCGCACCGCCTGCAGCACGTCGCGCGCCGTCAACTGCTCGGGGTTGCGCGCCGGCAGGTATCCCGGGTCCTTGCTCCCCCCAAGCCCGACCTCGCGCAGGATCCCCTTCGACGCCAGCTCGTAGAGGATGTCGTGCACGACGCGGACGGGAGCATTCATCGAAGAAGCGATCGCGTCCGCCGTGGGAGGCGGCTGGCCGGACTCGAAGGGCTTGACGCACAGGATCGCCACCACGAGGGACAACCGCTCCCGGTCGGCGTGGCTGACCTTGACCGAGTCGATCTCGCGCTTGTAGGTCTCCACGTGTTGCGCCGCGAACGCGACCTCGGCGCCGAAGAGCACGATAATCCAGCTCAGGTAGATCCAGAGCAGGAAGATCGGGACTGACCCGAGCGAGCCGTAAAACGCGTACGCGGTGACGACCTTCGTGTTGTACCAGACGTACAGGCTCTTCATCGCCTCCCACGTCGTCCCCGCGACGAGCGCGCCGATGAACGCGGAGCGGAGCTGGACGCGGGTGTTGGGCATGAAGAGATAGACGCCGGTGAAGAGAACCCACGCGAAGACGAAAGGCGTGAGGGTGAGGGTGGCGGCGCCGAAGTAGGGGACGTTCCTCGTCAGCCAGGCGTACAGGCCGTTGCTCTGGACGAACGTCGTCATGGCGACCGACGCGACGAGGAGGATCGGGCTGACCGTGAGCATCGTCCAGTACACCATCAGCCGTCGGAAGAACGGGCGCGGGGACTTGATGCCCCAGATCTTGTTGAACGTCTTCTCGACGGTCTGCATGAGCGAAAGGGCGGTGTAGACGAGGGCGAGGAACCCGACGACGCCGATCGCGGCGGCGTTGATGTTCCCGATGAACGAGTCGATCGTCGTGACGAGCTTGTCGCCGACCTCCGGCGTGATGTAGCGGAGAAGGTAGTCCTTCGCCTTCCCGGAGACGCCCGACAGTCCGCCGAACCCCTTGAACATCGAAAGCACGACGGCGAGAAGCGGCACGAGCGCGAAGATGACCTGGTAGGTGAGCGCGGCGGCGAGCAGGAAGACGTCGCTGCGAATCGACCCCTCGACGGTGAGCACTCCCATGCGCAGGACGTGGTACCCGAACCGCCGGATGCGGCTCTCCGGCTTGTGGAGCCAGATGTCGCGCTTGAAGAACGCCTGGATGTCCAGCCAGCGGCGGTGAATGCGTTCGCCCAGGCCCGGGGAGTCGGTGCTCACGGGGGGAGTCTATCAGAGGGGAAAAAAACCGGGTGCGCCGGGAAGCGCTACCGCCGTTCGCGGCGATCGAGGCGCAGCTCGGCCTCGCCATCCTTCAGGACGACGGTCGCGCCTTCCCACGAAACCGCCCAGGTGCGCTCGCGGCCGTCGCTGAACTTCACGCTCACCTTTCCATCCGCGAGCCGCCACTCCCCTTCCAGCGACTGGAAGCGCTTCTTTCCGTCGACCTCGACCAGCATCGACCCGCACCACGCGCCGTCGGCTCCGAATTCCATGTCGGCCTGCCGCACGGCGGCGGACCCGGGGCCGGCGGCCGCGAGCATCGTCCAGCTTCCGGGAAGCTCCTGTTTCGGGGGCGGCTCGGGGGGCTTCGCGGGCTCGGGCGGTTTCGCCGGCTCCGGCGGCGGCGGCGCCGGCTCGGCGACGGGTTCCTCCTCCGGCGGCGCCGCGCCGAGGTCGGCGGGCGGCGGTTTCTTCTCGAATGAAGCGCACCCGGCGGCGAACGCCGCGGCGGCGACGAGCGCGAGGAGGCGAGGCTTCACTTGCGCTCTCCCTTCACCGGCTCCGCCCACGCCTCGAACCACACGCGGATCTCGTCGTCGACGTTGATGAACCCGGCCTTGGACGGAGGCGTCACGCCGAAGTCCGTCATCTTCGACCGGAGTTCGCCTTTCACATAGATGAAGCCGTCGCGGCGGACCTTGAGCGTGCACGGGATCTCGACGTCCTTCTTCACGCCGTGGATCTCAAGGGATCCCTTCATGGCCATGGCATCGCCGCCCGCGAGCGTGATCCCGGAGACTTCGAATTTCATCTCCGGGAATTTCTCCGTCTCGAGGTGTTTCTCGTGCATTTCGTGATCCCGGTCGGCGTCGCCCGTGTCGAGCGTGCGGGCGTCGACGGTGCAGGAGGCTTTCACCGTCTCGGCCAGGCGGCCCTTCTCGTACTCAATCGTCCCCGTGACCGATTTCGTCCAGCCGGAGAAATCGTGAAGAGTGGATTTGCCGTCGAACCCTGCGACGCAGCGGTCCTTCATGAAGGCGAGGCGCGCGACGACGGGCTTGGGCGGCGGCTGCGGTTCCGGCACCGGTTCCGGTTTCGGCTCGGGCCGGGGCTCGGGCTTCGGCTCCGGCGCCCGCGCCGCGGAGCCGACGGCGAACCCGAAGAACTCCGGGCCCGGGTCCGCGGGCTTGGGCGGTTCCGGGGGTTTCGCGGGCTCCGGCGGCTTGACCGGCTCGGCGGGCTTCACCGCCTCGGGCGGCTTCACCGCGATTTCTTCCGGCGGCGCCGGCTCCTCCGGGGGTCCCTCGGGCGGCGCCAGCGACCCGCCTCCCGGCGCGCCCGACAGGTCCGGGCGCGGCTTCAGCGGTGGATGCAGCTTCTGCCAGACCGCAACGCCGCCGCCCGCGCCTGCCAGGGCTCCGAGCCCCAGCAACGCGACACTGCGCAGAACCGTCGCCATCTTCACGGACATCAGCGGCTCCCTTCGACCGCATATTCTACGTCCGCGCCCTCGCCGATTCCGGCCGGTTCCGGCGGGCCGCCGCCGGAAGCGCTGGTCCGGCGCACGAAGGGGTTGAGGAACGAGAGCAGGAACTTGAGGTTGAAGACGGCGCCGGCGGGGACGTAGTCGCCGGAGACGGACACGGCGCGGTCGGCGAGATCCGGGCGGGAGGCGAGGCGGCGCAGCACGGCGTTGATCGCCCACCGTCGCGGGAGGTGGCGCTGCACGCGCCAGCAGTTGTTCAGGCGCTCGCCGAACTCGGCGGCGCGCGCTGCAGGCCACCGGCGGACGCGAAGGGTCTCCTCCGGGGACTGCAGCGCTTCCAGCACCAGCCCGGCGGCGATTTCGCCGGAGCGGAGGGCGATGAACACGCCCTCGCCGGTCACGGGGTCGACGAATTCGGCTGCGTCACCGCAGAGGATGGCGCCGGGGGCAACGCAGCCGAGGTTGCGCCGCGCCATGGGCCCCGTGGCGCGGACCGGGCCCGTGCGGACAGCGTGGCGCAGCCGCCCCGCGAGGCGCGGATTCCGCAGGATGTGCGCGTCGTAGAAGGCGTCGAGATTCCCGTTCGCCGCCTTGAGTTCCTCGCCGTCGAGCACGAAGTTGATGTTCGCCGTCGTGGAATCGACGCCGGCGAGCGCGAAGTACCCGGGGTTGCCCAGGTGGACCTCGCCGAAATTGCCGGTCTCCATGCCGCGCCAGTAGCCGACGAGAGCGATCTTCCGGAGGCGCGTGTCGAGCCGCGTGAGCCCGAGTTCCCGCGCAACGACGGAGTTGACCCCGTCGCAGCCGGCGACCAGCCGCGCCGTGAACGCCCTTCCCCCTCCCTGGATCCCGCGGACTTCGCTTCCCTCGCGCAGCAATCCCTCGACGCGGAAGTTCTGCAGCGCCGTCACGGACGGGAACGAGCAGGCGTGGCGGAACAGCGCGTGGTCGAGGAGCGTGCGGCGGACGGCGAGGCCATAGGGGCGCACGGGCCGGTACGAACCGACCGTCACGTAGCGGCCGCGCATCATGACGCCGTCGTAGGAGCAGACCTCGTGGCCGACCAGCTTTCGGTGCGGGAGCGTCTCGACGGCTCCGAGCACGCCGAGCCGATCCAGCGTCCCGAGCGCCCCGGGGCTCAGGAACTCGCCGCACAACTTCTCGCGCGGGAACACCGCGCGGTCAACGAGCAGCGTCCGGACCCCACGGCTCCCCAGGATCGACGCGAGCGCCGACCCCGCGGGCCCCGCCCCAACGACAATCACGTCATAGTCGCGCACCATGGTGAATCCTCTCGTGAACCGGACTCATTGTGAGCCGCGAGGTTGAAGTTTGCCTGAGCGCAAAATGATCGTTGGATTAACGGGCCGAATTCGGGCCGCTCGCGGCGATTTTGGATATTCTCCGCCCCTCCACCTTCACGGGAACTCCCCATGCCCAGCCCCGTCCGCATCGACGACCTCTTCAAGCTCGCCCAGCCCGCTTCCTGCCGCCTCTCCCCCGACGGCTCGCGCGCCGTCGTCGCCGTCTCGCAGCCCGACCGCGAGCAGCTCCGCAACGTGTCGCACCTCTGGATGTGCGACATCCACGGCGCCCGGAAGCCGTTCCAGTTCACGCACGGCAAGTCGAGCGAGTCCGGCGCGCAGTGGTCCCCCGACGGCAGGTCTATCGCGTTCCTCTCCGCCCGCAGCGGCAAATCCGAAATCTGGGTGATCCCGGCGGACGGGGGCGAAGCGCGCCAGCTGACGAAGCTCGGCGGGTCGATCTCCGATTTCCGGTGGTCCCCGAACGGGAAGAAGCTCGCCGTGATCTTCACGCCACAGGACGCCGAGGCGAAGAAGCGCGAGGAGATGAAGAAGCGCGGCGAGCCGGGGCACGAGACGCCGAAGGTCCGCGAGATTTCGCGGCTGTTCTACAAGCTCGACGGCGCGGGGTTCCTTCCCGGCGGCAAGGCGCACCTCTGGGTCGTGGACGCGGCGAGCGGCAAGGGCAAGCAGCTCCTGCGCGACGAGAAGTACACCGAGGGGGACCCGTGCTGGGCCCCTGACTCGAAGGCGATCTACTTCACTTCGAACCGTTCCGAGGACCCCGAGCGCGACTTCGAGCGCAGCGACATCTGGCGGATCCCCGCCGGCGGCGGCCGCCTCGTCAAGATCCGCAAGTTCGCCGGCGGCGCTTCCAATATCAGCGTCAGCCCCGACGGGAAATGGATCGCGTTCCTCGGGCAGCCGGACCCGGACGCGCGGTGGAACTCGGTGCACACGAAGCTGTGGCTGATCCCGTCGGGCGGCGGCAAGCCGGTGCTGCTGTCGAAGGGGCTGGACCGCTCGATCTCGAACAGCGCGATCAGCGACACGTTCGGGATCCCGCCGACGCCGCGGCCGTCGTGGTCGCCGGACTCGCGCGAGGTCGCGTTCGTGCTCGTCAGCGAGGGCTCCGCCGAGATCTGGCGCGTCGACATCTTCCGCCGCGAACCCGAGCCGCTTCTCCAGCAACCCGGCGTGGCGATCGACTGGGACGTGGACTGGAAGCTGGAGCGGGTGGTGTCGGCGTTCTCGGACACGGGGACGCCGGGGGAGATCCGGGTGGACCCGTTCCATGGGGCGCCCGGGGAGCCGCGGACGCTGACGGCGTTCAACACGAAGCTGATGGCCTCGCGGCGGCTGGCGTTGCCGCGCGAGGTCTGGTCGCGGACGAAGGCCGGCCACGAGACGCAGGGCTGGATCCTGCTCCCGCCGGGGCTCGGCGCGAAGAAGAAGTGCCCCGCGGTCCTGTACATCCACGGCGGCCCCGCGACCCAGTACTCCAAGGTCTACATCCACGAGTTCCAGGTGCTCGCGGCGAAGGGGTTCGCGGTCCTGTACTGCAACCCGCGCTGCTCCACCGGGTATTCCGAGCGGCACCTCGGCGCCTGCGCCGGCAACTGGGGGACGCTCGACTACGACGACCTCATGGCGTTCACCGACGAGTGCCTCCGCCTCGAACCCCGCCTCGACCGCCGCCGCCTCGGCTGCGCCGGCGGCTCCTACGGCGGCTTCATGGTCAACTGGATCGTCGGCCACACCAACCGCTTCGCCGCCGGCGTCTCCTCGCGCTCGATCTCCAATTTCCTCTCGTTCGTGGGCTCGAGCGATTTCGGGTACGCCTGGCCGAAGGGCTACTACGGCGACGACAACGCCTGGTCGAACCCGAAGAAGTACCTCGCGATGTCCCCGCTCACGTGGCTTCACGCGATGAAGACGCCGCTTCTGATCGAGCACCAGGAAGAGGACCACCGCTGCCCGATGGAGCAGGCGGAGCAGCTCTGGGCGGCGCTGAAGTGGAAGAAGGTGCCGTGCGAATTCGTGCGGTATCCGCAGGAGCCGCACGGGATGTCGAGGAGCGGGAGGCCGGACCGGCGAGTGGATCGGCTGGAGCGGATCGTTGGGTGGTTTAAGAAGTGGATCGGAGGAAAGTAGGCGTTCGCGGTGGAACTGAAAGGCGTCGAAAGTCGAAGGTCGAAGGTTAACGGCCCGGCGAGATGAAGGAAGCTGGCGTTTCGAGGCCGTTACCTTCGACCTTCAACTTTCGACCTTCGACGTCCTTTCAGCGCCGGGCGTCCACGACCCGCCGCCCCGCCTTCACCAGATCCTCCTCACCGCCAAAATCGTAATGTCGTCGCTCGCCGGCGCGTCCCCCCGGTGATACAGCACGCTGTCCAGGATCCCCTGCGCCATCTCCTCCGCCGTCGATCCCCCGTTCTTCTTCACCGCGATGTGCAGCTTCTTGTCCCCGTACTCCTCGTTCTTCGCGTCCATCGCCTCGTTCACGCCGTCCGTGTAGAAGACCAGCTGCTCGTCGGGCTGGATCGTGATCGTGACGTCGCGAAGCGTCCGCTCGAACAACGCTCCCTTCACGAGCCCGATCGCCCCCCCCGCGACGTCGATGTCGCAGACGATCGCTTTGCCGTCCATCAGCGTCCAGTGCTTGGGCGGCATGTGCCCCGCGTTGACGATGGAAATCTCGGCCGTCTTCGGGTCGAGCACGCCGCAGGCCAGCGACAGGAAGATGCCGCCCGGCAGGTCGCGCGCAATGCTCGCCGCGGCCTGCACCACGAGCTGCTTCGCGTTCGGCGCAAACGGCGCCACCGCGTGGAACACCGTCCGCGCCATCACCATCACCATCGCCGCGCTGATCCCCTTCCCCGACACGTCCGCCACCAGCATCGCGACGCGCCCGTCCGGCAGCTCGATCACGTCGTAGTAGTCGCCGCCGACTTCCTCCGCAGGGACGTACTGCGCCGCGATCTCGAACCCGTCCGGGTGCGGGATCGATTTCGGAAGGAGCTGCGCCTGGATCTCCCGCGCCCGCTCCAGCTCCCGGTTCATCTTCTCGTCACGGACCGGCGCCCGAGCCGCCTCGGCCGCCGCCTTCTCCTCCTCCGCCCTCGCAGCGGCCGCGTGCGGCAGAAGCGCCGCCTTCTCGCGCGCCGTGTCCTTGCGGATGATCCCCTCAGGCCGGTGCGAGATGATCAGTCCCTGAGACTTGCTCGGCCCCGCAGGTGGCGCAGGAGACGGAAGCGCCCGGACGGCCGCGATGAGGTCGCGGGGCTGGAGGGGAAGCTGGCGGAAAGCGATCGCGGGGTACGCCAGGACCGGCTTCGCCTTTGCGACGCTCTCGTCCCACGCGACCAGGAGCGTCGGGATGACGTGCCCGGCGCCCTTCAGCCGGTCGAGGAACCCCGTGGCTTCGCCCCCCAGGAACCCGAGATCCACCACGAGCGCTCGCCAGGTGCGGGGATCGAGAAGCGCTTCCCAGACCGCCTCGACGGACTCCAGCGGATGGGGATCGAGCCCGGCCATGCGGAGGGCGGAGGACCAAGCCTTGCGGACATCCGCATCCTCCTGCACGAGCAGGATGTCCCGGGCGATGGTGGCGGTTTTTGAGGGGTCGGGCACGTTGATTGGGCGGGTAGGGCGAGATTGGGGGGGATTCTACGGAATGAGGGAGGAAAATGGGGGAACGATCTGCGGGAGCGTTCGTTCATACTCGGCAGGCGTCATGCGACTTCGAATCCTCTCTTCGTGCCTCCTGGTCTCGGCCGCGCTGGGCGCGGTCGGAGAAGAGCCGGCAGCGACGCCGCTGCTGGAGATTCCTGAGCCTGAGCGGATGACGTTGGGCAATTCGCCGTTCGAGGCAAACGATGACATCCGGGCGATCGCGTGGTCGCCGAGGGGCCATGTGCTGGCGGTCTGCGACGCAGGATCGGGGATCGCGCTCTGGGCGATGTCCAACGGGGGTGTGTGGCGGAGCTGGACCTGTCCTGACCTGGATCCGGGGTGCATCGCCTGGTCCTCGGACGGCCGCTTCATCGCAGCCGGAGGACGGGAGGAGGTCGTGGTCTGGGAGGCCGAATCGGGGAAGGAAGTGCGACGGGTCAGCCACGGGAGTCGCGTGGTCGCTGTCGCCTTCACAACCATGGGGCGGAAGCTGATTTCCGCGACCGCGAACGGCGAGCTCCGCCGGACAGACCTGAACGAGGAGGAGGCGTCGGTGTTGCTCCCTTCGCCGGCGCGGCAGATCCGAGCGATCGCAATTTCGGCCAATGGAACGAAACTGGCCGTCGCCGGGCTGGAACCCCAGGTCGCCATCGTCAGCCTGCCGGAAGGCAAAGTCGAGTTGGCCTTCGGTCCGAGTGAAGTCGTTTCGGCAACATGGGTGGGATGGGGTCCCTCCGACCTCACCGTGACCGCCCACATCAACCTGGGCCCCCTTCAGGAGTTCCATCCTGAAACCGGGGTGATCATCGACGCCTACTCCCGCGGATGGCTGGAAGAGTCGGTGGCGCTGGCGATGTCGCCGGACGGAAGACAGGTGGCAGCCGTCAACGCGAACGGGACCGTGCGTGCACGGACCCGGCGCTCGATCACCCGCGACTGGTCAGCGCGGGTACCGGCGGTGGAACACCCTTTCGCGGCCGTATCTCCGGGGGGTTCCTGGGTCGCGGTTCCGTGGGGACCTCGCCGCGTACGATTTCTGTCGATGTCCGAAGGCACGTTTCGCATCGAGGATCCGGACCCCGACCCGCGCCGCTACGTGGCCTGGTCTCCGGAGAGCGCGACGGTATTCATCACGTGCGGAGCCGTCGAAGTCCACGCATTCGACTCGGAGACTGGCAAACACCGGCGCGGCTACGTCGCGCCGGGGAACCGGCTGCTGGGCCTGGCCGCGCGGCCGGACGGCACGCTCGTCGCCGCGAGCTTCGGGGGCGGCTGGCTCCGCGTGACCGACGTGACGAGCGGGGTGACGCTTCTCCGGAAGCCCCTGAAGTCGCCTCCTGCCTACGCGCAGCTTTCGGAAGACGGCGGGACGTTCGCCTGGCGGGAGTCCGAGGAAAGCGACCGATTCTTCCTGCGAGACCTGCTGGAACCGGGAGAGCTTCCCGCGATCCGATTGCTGGGAAAAGCGGAGCACTTACTCGGGGCCCTGTCGCCGCAGGGGGACGTCTTCGTCCAGCTGGACTGGGCGCGCGACCAGCTTCACTATTCGGAGACAACCTGCGGCATGCCGGTGGCGGACTCCGGCGCGCCCGAAAGCCGCGTTTTTGCGACTCAACTCCTGGTCTCGCCGGACGGGACGCGCACCGTCGTCCAGCGAAACTGGGGGTCGCTCGACCTGCTCGTCTCCGGCCGTCCGCGCATCGGTGCACTGAAAGGCGAGATCGGCGACATCGGGACGCTTCAGTTCTCCCCCGACGGGACCCGGCTTGCGGCCGTCGGGGACGTCTGCCGCATCCTCGACGCTTCCGACCTCCACCAGGTCACGGGGTTCCGGATTCCGGGGAAGGGCGTCGCCCTGGCCTGGGCGCCGGACGGGCGGCGGATCGCGATCGTGGACGACTCGGGAGTGACCCGGATCTGGGCGGTCCCGCCCCCGGAGCCTCCGCCGCAGGCGACCACCCGCGATCCCAACCTCGACTGGGGAGAGCTCGCCTGCCAACGCGCCGACCGGGCGTTCGCGGCGGCCCAACGGCTTCAATCCGGATCGGCGGAGACGGTCGCGTTCCTGCGCGAAAAGCTCGCGGAGCGCGAGAACCCGGACCAGATCCGCCGCCTGATCGCGCAGCTCCGCGACGAGTCGTTCGCGCGCCGCCAGGCCGCCCGCGACGACCTCCACTGGATGGGCATCCAGGCCGAACCCGAACTCCTGCGCGCCATGACCGGCGAGCCCGCCGGCGCCTGGCGGACCGAGCTCGAACTCCTCGTCAGGACCGCCGAGGCCCGCGTCAGCCCCTCTTCCCAGAACCTGCGCCGGCAGCACGCGCTGCAGATTTTGGAGAGCATCGGAAGCGCCGACGCCGCGGACGCGCTGCGCCACC
>CAZPWT010000058.1:0-14322 GCA_964590435.1 uncultured Planctomycetia bacterium | reverse complement strand
TCCTGCCGATAAGAATCTTGGAAATATTCCGCGTCATCGTAAGCCTCCTCGTGGTCAGGGTGTTGCGCCACAACCCCTTTCGACCGTCGAGGAGGCTTTACTTTTGGGTGAAACGCGTTTCAAGGTGTGATGGATACTCAGTTCGAGCCGCCTTGACCGCCCCCGCGCACCGTGCTGAAATCCCTTCATGAGCGGCTGGGACGGACAGGAACGGCGGAAGAAGAAGCGCTTCGGCGTCCGCGGCTGCACGCTGCGGTTCAAGCGGGGCGGGGTGCTGTCGTTCCTGAACATGTTCGGGGAGAAGCTGATCGCGCTCAACATCTCCGAAACGGGGTGCCACTTCATCGCCAAGACCGCCCTTCCGCCCAACATGGGGATCGTGGTGCAGATCGAGGCGCCGCAGGCGGGGGACAAGGTGAACGCGAGCGGGCGTGTGGTGTGGTGCCAGAAGTCGGCGGAGCACGACGCGCACCATGTGGGTGTTGAGTTCCAGTCGATGCCGAAGTCGAGCCGGGTGCAGCTGAAGATCCTGCTGGATAACTCGGTGCTGGAGAAGATCGAGATTACGACGAAGGTTTATTTGAAAGAGATCGAGAAGTTATAGGAAGGCTGTCGGGGGGAGAACGACGTCGAAGGTCGAAGGTTGAAGGTCGAAGGAAGGGCTGCGAAACGACGCGCGCCGCGCTGCGAGGGAGTCCTGCCTTCGACTTTCGACCTTCGACGTCGTTCTTCAAAGCGGCTACCGAATGAACCATCACAACCGAGCTGCCGATCTCCGCCGTTCCCTCACCGAGGCCTCTCACGCCTACTACGTGCTCGACGACCCGGTGATGTCGGACGCCCAGTACGACCGGCTGTTCCGCGAGCTGCAGGAGCTCGAGGCCGCGCACCCGGAGCTCGCGACGCCGGACTCGCCGACGCACAAGGTCGGCGCCGCGCCGCGCGACGTGTTCAAGCAGGTGCGGCACACGGTGCCGATGCTCTCGCTCGAGAACGCCATGACCGCCGAGGAGTTCGCGGACTGGTACAAGCGCGCGGTGGAAGCGGCGGGCGGGACGGCGCCGGAGTTCGTGGTGGAGCCGAAGGTGGACGGGACGGCGGTGGAGGTGGTGTACGAGAAGGGGCTGTTCGTCAGCGGCTCGACGCGCGGCGACGGCGACGTCGGCGAGGACATCACCGACAACCTCCGGACGATCCGCGGGCTGCCGCTGCGGCTGAAGGGCGCTTCGCCGGAACGGCTCGAGCTGCGCGGCGAGGTGTATTTCCCGGTGAAGGACTTCGAGAAGATGAACCGCGAGCTCGCGGCGAAGGGGGAGAAGACGTTCATGAACCCCCGCAACAGCGCCGCGGGGTCGCTGCGGCAGCTCGACCCGAAGATCACGGCGTCGCGGCCGCTTCGGATCATGATCCACGGGTTCGGGGAAGCGAAGGGAGTGAAGTTCACGGCGCACGAGGCGACGCTGCGGGAGCTGGAGACGATGGGGCTGCCGACGTGCGCGCGGCACCTGAAGCGCGGGAAGACGGCGGAGGAGCTGGCGGCGATCCACGCGGACTGGCTCAAGCGGCGGGACAAGCTGGATTTCGAAGTGGACGGCGCGGTGGTCAAGGTGGACGACTTCAGGCTGCGCGAGGAGATGGGGTTCCGGACGCGGAGCCCGCGCTGGGCGATCGCGTGGAAATTTCCGCCGCGCGAGGAGGTCACGCAGATCCTCGACATGACGGTGTCGGTGGGGCGCACGGGCGCGCTGACGCCGGTCGCGGAGCTGAAGCCCGTGCTGCTCGGCGGCGTCACGGTCAGCCGCGCCACGCTGAACAACCCCGGCCTCGTCGCGAAGAAAGGCGTGAAGATCGGCGACTGGGTCACCGTCCGCCGCGCCGGCGACGTCATCCCCGAGATCGTCGGCGCAGTCGTCGCGCGCCGCACCGGCCAGGAACGAGACCTCGAGATGCCGAAGAAATGCCCCGTCTGCGGCGCCGACGTCTCCTGGCCCGAGGGCGAGGCCGTGCCGCGCTGCCCGAACGCGAGCTGCCCCGCCCAGGTCAAGGGGACGATCTTCCACTTCGCCCACGCCCTCGGCATGGACGGCTTCGGCGAAAAGATCGTCGACCAGCTCGTCGAAAAGGGGCTCGTCAAGGACGCCGCCGACCTCTACCACCTGACGCTCGAGACGCTCGCCGACCTCGACCGCATGGGCGAGAAGTCCGCGAAAAACCTCCTCGCCGAACTCGAAACCTCGAAGAACACCACGCTCGAGAAATTCCTCGGCGCCCTCGGCGTCCGCCTCGTCGGCGAATCCACCGCCCGCGACCTCGCGAATCACTTCGCGGACATTCACCCCCTCATGGACGCGACCGTCGAGCAACTCCAGGAAGTCCCCGAGGTCGGTGAGCGCGTCGCCACCGTCATCCACGACTTTTTCCAGGCGAAAGGCAACCGCCGCCTCGTGGAGAGGCTTCTGGAAGCAGGCCTGAAATGGCCAAAACCGAAGAAGGTCGAAGGCGGCAAGTTCCAGGGGATGAAGTTCGTGTTCACGGGAGAGCTCGTGAAGCTCGGGCGGCGCGAAGCCGAGGCCAAGGTCGCCGAGCTCGGCGGCAAAGCGGCGTCGAGCGTCTCCAAAAACACCGATTACGTCGTCGCCGGGCCAAACGCGGGGTCGAAACTGGACAAGGCGAAGACGCTTGGGGTGAAAATCATCGATGAGGCCGAGTTTCTCAAGATGCTGGAGTAGCCGAACCTGAGGGGCGCCAACGCGTTCAAATGCCTGTGAAACTAAGTACTGTCCCGGTGGTCTTCCTTGTATTGGCCGTCGGCTTGGCCGCGGCCGCGGCTGATCCTGTTGCCGAGAAGTACGGCAATTCTTGGTTGAAATCGCCAATCCCTTTCCGATTCGGGCTGAACTTCCGCGAGCTCGAGAAGACTGCGAACGAGGCTGATGTCGCGGAGGGCAGAGCCCTGTTCTCTCTTGAAGGCCTCGGCGACTCCCGATGGGTCCAACTTGCTGAGACTCCTACATTTGGTGTCTGGCAATCAATGGATCTGGCGAGAGGTCCCGTGTGCTGCTATGTGTGCCAGGCGGAGGAACTGTTCGTGGGCGGCCAATGGAAGCGTTACTTCGGAATCGTTGCGCAAGAAGGAGCGCGCGTCGTAACTGCCGCCGAAGTCGAAATCATTCCTGATGATCCCGGGAAGCTCCGCTCCGCCTGGATTGAGGCGCCGGACGCGTTCGACTTCCGCTTCACGAACCCCGGCGTTGGCCTCAAAGACGGTAAGTGGGGCCGCTTCTCGCTCAGCGTTGGAGGCTCGGTTCGAGTTCATGCGCTCGCGCGTCGAGGTTCGGGCGAGGTCAAGCGACTGCCGGTTGACATCCATCGCCGCCTTCCGGACGGATCACACTCCTTCCGGAAAGGCATAAAGCTGCGGCTCCAGCGGAGTTGGCTCGGGCCTCAAGACAACGCCGACGTGGTCAGGGAGGACACTTTCACGGACATCCCGTGTAGGGCGAAGGAGCATGAGGCCGATGCCGGGTCGAAGCAGCGCGCGCTCGAAATAGGTGCCGTTGTGGAGGCTTGGTCGGTCGACCTCTCCGAGACGTTTGAGATCCGAGAAGAAGGCTATTACCGATTCTGGTACGAAATCGACTTCCAGGTTCTCGGAGTGGCAGATGCGCGCCCAGGATTTCGGAGGCTAGAACCAGTGGAGTTTCTCGTCGGCCGCGAACTTGACGCCCGGACCCGCCAGGAAGCCAACGAAAAACTCGGGCCCTTGGGGACCCCGGGAGCCGAATCACGGCTTCGCGAAGTCATCGAGGAGGCGTTCCGGACGGCCCCTTCGGACGCACCGGAAGCGCCGGCACTGCCGGCCGAATTCCCTGCGTTTGTACGGTCCTACAGCTTTGACCACAACGAGTCCGGTGAAGAGTCGGCCGTTCTCATGCTCCGCTGTGAAAACAGCAAACTCATCGCAAGCCTCGACAAATATTCCGCAAGCAGTGTGCGGACGGAGATGGACCGGCGGAGGGCTGCCGAATCCAAGTCGCCCGCCCTGTGCCTGATTTACGCCGTGCAAGCCGCTTCGCGCGGAAGCAAGGACGCGGCACTGGCGATTCTGGAGGCAATGAAATCAACAGACAGGGAAGACGCAAAGAATGCCGACAGTGCCGTGGCGGCACTGCTCTATGCCTTCCAGGGCGCGCCTCCCGACTGGGCTGTGGACCTTGCGACAACCCTGATTTCGGACGATCGATTTCTCACCTCCTTGGAGGATGACGGCTCGAATCAGCGACAAGTGTGTTTGCGCTCGTTCCACGCGGAAGAGGTGGTTCTCGCACTTGGGCGCAAAAAATGCGCTCGAGGCGTCCCGGCGCTGTTGGATCGCGTCAGGTCACACCCCGCTGATCGCTATATCATCAACTCGCTGGCCGAGATTGGGGACGAACGGGCGATCCCGGTACTCATGGAATGCCTCCTGGAGCGAATCACTCTGGAGTACGACGAAACAGGATTGCTGCCGGGCCTGATTCTCGCGATGGGGAGATTGAAGGCGAAAGCGGCCGTTCCGGTGCTTCTTGATCATCTGGAGCACGTCGAGTCCGTCCAGTCGCTTGAAATGGTGGGCGACGCCCGGGCGATACCGCACTTGAGGCGCTTGGTTTCCGCTGGGGGACGGCTTCCCGGCGCGTCCGGGGAGGACAATCGCGCGTCAGAGCGATTGTTCAGGGCTCGGCTTGCACTTGCGGTGCTCGAACCTGGCGACGTCATCCCGCGCCTCTGCGCACTCTTCCGGGACTCTGCCCTGGATGGCTTCCAGCGAAGCACAGTCGTTTATTACCTTCGCGACCGCGGAGATACCCGAGCCATTCCATTCCTGAAGCAGTCCATCGATGATGACCCCGATGGTTACGTGACCTTGGCCTGCATTCAGGTACTCGGCCACCTACGGTCACCAGAAGCAGTCGAAACGCTGATCGCGTGCCTCTCGACCCAGTTCAAGAAATCGGCGATCGGAAAGGGCGGTGACGGCCACGAGTTCTATATTTACTGGGCTGCTGAAGGTCTCCGGCACCTGACGGGCCAGGACTTCAAGGAGGATGCCGCCGCCTGGAGAGGTTGGTGGGAATCGAACCGCAAGTTGTTTGACCCCGGCAAGTAACTGCACGACACCGCCTCGCCACGCTACACTCCGCCCATGCGCGCCGGCGACAACCCCGAAGTCACGAAGCTCGTCGAGCGCGAATCCGCCGCGATTGCGCGCGGCCTCGCCGCGCTCCCCGCCGCGTTTCCTTCTTCCCGCGAGGCGATCGGGGCGCTGCTGGCGACGCTGTCGCAGCGGCAGAGGTACTTCGCGATGATCGGCGAGCACTTCTCCGTATTCGGATTCGACGGGATCATCGCGATGGACCAACTCGACGAGACCGTGCTTCGCGCCGCGCAGGAAGTCCTCCGGCGGCGGCCGGCGGCGGACCCGGATGAGGCCGCGGAGAAGGCGCTTCAGGAGGAATTCTCGAAGCTGCCGGAGCTGGAGAAGCACCCCGTGGGGTACATGGTGCTGTTCACGGCGCGGAAGATGTTCGAGGGGTTCGACGAGGTGCTGACGGAGGCGGGGCTGGACGAGGACGAGGCGCGGCAGCCGTACGAGAACGAGCTGCTCAAGCGGGTGGCGCTGGTGGTGGACGCGTACGTCGCGAGCCGCACGATGCCGGTGGCGCGGCACTTCAGCGACCTGCGCCGCGAGTACTGGGTGGTGGCGCGGATGCACTGCAAGTGCGGGCAGCCGAAGTACGAGGTGAAGATGCAGTCGCTGGCGACGGGAGCGGACGGGGGGCATGCGGACCGGCTGGACGTGAAGTGCGGGGCGTGCGGGGACGAGAGGACGCTGGAGTTTCCGCTGCCGTTTTTCGGGGACTTGAGCATTGCTTGAAAGACGACGTCGAAGGTCGAAGGTCTAAGGTCGAAAGTGAAAACGGCGATGAATTCGCGCGGTCGGGGGATCGTCACCATCGGGGGTGGGACGGGGCAGGCGGCGGTGCTTGCGGCCCTGCGCGGCATCCCTGCCACCGCGGTGGTCGGCGTCACGGACGACGGCGGGCACTCGGGGATGCTGCGGCGCGTGCTGGGGATCCCGCAGGTCGGCGACCTCCGGAACTGCCTCGCCGCGATCGCGCCGGACGGGAACGCCGTGGCGGAGTTGCTGCGGCACCGCTTCACGCAGGGCTCGCTCGAAGGGACGTCGACCGGGAACCTGATGCTCGCAGCGCTGGCGACGGCGCGCGGGTCGCTGACGCAGGCGGCGCTCGAGATCGGCGCCGCGGCCGGCGTGGCGGTGAGGGTGCTTCCCGTGAGCGACGCCTCGGCGGCGGTCTGCGCGGAACTGGCGGACGGGAAGACGGTGAAGGGCGAGTGGGCGATCATCGGCCGGCGGAACCTGTCGCCGATCGTGCGGGTCTTCCACGAACCCGCGCTGCCGGCGACCCGCGAGATCGTTGACGCGCTGCGTCAAGCGTCGGCGGCGGTCGTCTGCCCCGGCAGCCTCTGGACGGGAATCGGCAGCGTGCTCGCGGCCCGCGGAGTCCGCGCCGCCCTCGCCCGTACCCCGGTCGTCTACGTCGCGAACCTCATGGCCCAGCCGGGACAGACTGACGGCATGGACGCCGCGGCGCACGTCGCGGCGGTGAAGCGCATGATCGGACGCGAGCCGGACGCGGTCGTGATCAACACGGGCGTCCCTCCGCCGCAACTCCTGCGGCTGTACGCACGGCACGCGTCGTCGCCGGTCCCCGCGCCGAAGCCGTGGCCCTCGCACTGGATCGCGCGCGACCTCACCGAGGGGCCGACCGCCGAGGAACTGAAGAAATACGCCCGCGCCGGGAAGTTCAAGCGCCAGTGGCCGCACTTCATCCGCCACGACAAGCGCAAGCTCGCGGTCGCGATCCGGGAGGCGCTCACGCGGATCGGGGCGGCGTAGGCCGGGCTACTTCGCCGGCGCCGCTTCCACCCGGTTCCGGCCTGCGGATTTCGCGCGGTACAGGGCCGCGTCGGCGGCGCCGACCAGTTCCTCGGGCGACAACGATTTCCCGGGCTCGGAGGTCGCGACGCCGACCGACGCCGTGACGGCGAGCTTTGCCTTCCCCGCGTCGAAGGGCGCGCCGCAGACGCCTTCCCGCACCCGCTCCGCGAGCGCCCGGGCGGCGGCGACGCCGCAATCCGGGAGAACGACGAGGAACTCTTCGCCGCCGTAGCGGCCGACGGCATCGTAGGCGCGGAGGGCGCCGCGGAGGCGCTGCGCCACCTCGCGGAGGACGGCATCGCCGGCCTGGTGGCCGTGGGTGTCGTTGATCTGCTTGAAGCGGTCGCCGTCGACCATCGCGACGGAGAGCGAATGGGCCTGTCGTGCGGCGCGGGATACCTCGGCCTTGAGGATTTCCATGATGGCGCCGCGGTTCCAGACCTGGGTGAGGGCGTCGATCATGGCGCGGCGCCTGAGGTCATCGCGTTCCTGGATCAGCGCGAGCTGCGTTTCGCCCAGCCGCACCTGCGAAAGCTCCCCCTCGGCCCAGGCGGCGAGGTCCTTGAGCGCGACGACCTCTTCGTCGGTGAGGGTCCGCGGCTCGCGGCCGATCAGGCAGAGCGTCCCGAGCTTCGCGCCGTCGGGAGATCGCAGGGGGCACCCCGCGTAGAACCGGATGTTGGGGTCGCCGGTGACCAGGGGGTTGTCGTGGAAGCGCGGGTCGGCCGTGGCGTCGGCAACGACCAGCGGGACATCCTGCAGGATCGCGTGCCCGCAGAACGAAATGGACCGGTCGGTCTCGTTCACGCCGAGCCCCTGGCACGACTTGAACCACTGCCGGTCCCCGTCGATGAGTGAGATCAGGGCAATCGGCACGCCGAACAGCCGCCGCGCGGTCCGGGTGATGCGGTCGAAGCGTTCCTCGGCGGGAGTGTCGAGGATGCGGAGGGCGCGCAGCGCGGCGAGGCGGCGGGATTCGTCTTCGGGGGTGCCGGGCGGAATCATGGTGGACGGTGAGTCTAGCACGGCGCGGCCGGGCGGGCAGGCGGGCTACTGACCTGCAGCAGGCGCGGCTACACGTGTCACGCCCGCCAGGACTCCCCCGTACCCGCTCTTGAGCAGCCCGCGGATCATGAAGTCCTCCCCGATCGCCTCGGTCCGGACCTCCAGCAGCCGCTCCGCCAGCGCGGGGCCGGTCTTCCCTTTGCCTCCGACCGGCGCCGGGGCGAGCGCGCCGCCGAGGACCGATGGCGCGACGAACGCGCAGACCTCGTCGACGAGGCCGGCGTCGAAGAGCGAACCCAGGATGTGGGAGCCGCCCTCGGCGAAGACCGACGTGGCGTGCGGCGCGATGGCGCGCAGGAACGCGGCGAGGTCGATGCCGTCCACCGTGGCCTCCAGCGCGATGACCTTGCATCCCGCGGCGACGAGGCGCTGCACGTTCGCCTCGGGCGCCGCCTTCGACACCCCCACGAACGTCTCGACCTCGCGGGCGCCCTTCACGATCTGGCTCTCCAGCGGCAGCCGGGCGCTGGCGTCGGCGACGGCGCGCTTCGGCGTGCGGACGCCGTCGGGGCCCTTGAGCGAAGGGTCGTCGGCGAGGACGGTGCCGATGCCGGTGAGGACGCAGGCGTGCTCGGCGCGGAGGCGGCGGCCGCGCTGGCGGGCGGCGTCGCCGGTGATCCACTTGGAGAGGCCGGAGGAGGTGGCGATCTTGCCGTCGAGGGTCATGGCCCACTTGGCGGTGACCCAGGGGAGGCCGAGCGTGTGGGTCTTGAAGAACGGGGCGTTCTGGCGGCGGGCGAGGAGTTCGAGGAGGCCGGAGTCGACGGCGATGCCGGCGGCCTCGAGGAGGGCGCGCGCCTTGCCGGAGGTCTTCGGGTTCGGGTCGGTGGCCGCGTAGACGACCTGCCGGACGCCGGCCCGGATGAGGGCGTCCGTGCAGGGCGGCGTCTTGCCGTGGTGCGTGCACGGCTCGAGCGTCACGTAGGCGGTTGAGCCCTTGGCGCGAGCCCCGGCCGCTGCGATCGCGTTCACCTCCGCGTGGGGGCCGCCAAACGCGAGGTGCGCGCCCTCGCCCACGATTTCCCCGTCCTTTTCCAGGACGCATCCGACGATCGGGTTCGGGAACGCCGCCGGGATCCCCTGGAGCGCGAGATCCAGGGCACGGCGCATGCAGTCGTGGGGGTCCATGGAAGTGCCGCCAGCTTAGAGCGGCATGGCCGACAAATGAAGAGACGGATTTCAGCGGAAACTCGTGAACCCGGCGCGCCTGTCCGCGCTCCACGGGGACAACCATCCTCAAGGAGACCGCCATGCGTCCTCTTCCAGCAATCCTCCTGGCCGTCATCGCCGCCGGCTGCGGCTCCACGGGCAACCTGGAACGTCCGCAGATCGACATCGGGGTGTTCGACCCGGACGGCGAGGGGGCGGAACCGCTGCGGGGACCGGGCGTGGGGATCGAGAAGGGGTCCGGGGCGCCGCGGGTGACGGAGGAGGACATCCTGCGGGCGCTAGTGGAGGCGCCGGGGCTCGCGGGGCCGCCGAGGGTCGCGGTGGTGGAGATCCGGCGCTGCGGCGAGGGGTTCGCCGCGGAGTCGCTGACGCCGGAGGAGCTGGAAGCATTCCGGAAAGAGACCGGCAGCTCGGTCGAATCGGCGCGCGTGGTGCCGCGGATGTTCCTTCCCCCGAGGGCGGACCTGCCCTCGGTGCGCTATGCGGCGGCGCGGGTCGGCTGCGACTCCGTGCTGGTTTTCGGCCGCGGCGAGAATTCCGACACGTACTTCAACGAGTGGTCGAACCTGAACTGGTTCATCCTGCCGATTTTCGTGATCCCCGGGAAAACGGTGGAAGTCTACGCGGCGGCGGAGGGCGCGCTCATCGACGTCCGCACCGGCCGGGTCCGGGCCGTGGCCACGGCGGACGCGCGCGTCGACGCCGACATCATCACGTCGAGCTCGAGCGAACGGACGCTCCTGGAGCTGAAGCGGGAGGCGGCGCTGGAGTCCATGTCGGGGCTGGGAAAGAGCCTCGCGAAGGAACTGGCGGCGCTGCGGGAAGACAAATAGCTCAGGGCTGCGGGACCGCGACGGGCTCGCGCACCGGCTCGCCGTAGAGCGTCAGGGCCGTCGCGCGGGCGATCCGCGTCTCCACGAACTTCCCCGCCAGGTCGCCGTCGCCCTCGAAGACCACGATCCGGTTGTCCGGGCCGCGCCCGACCCACTTTTCCTTGTTCCGGTCGCTCCGCCCCTCGACCAGGACCTCGACGGTCGCGCCGACGCGCGCCGTGTTCTTCTCGAGCTGCACCTTCTCCTGCAGCGCGAGCAGCTCGTGGTTGCGACGCAGCTTCACGTCGTCCGGGACGTCGTCCGCCAGGTCGCGGATCGCCGGCGTGCCCGGGCGCGGGCTGTACTGGAAGATGAACGCGGAGCCGAAGCCGACGCGCTCGGTGAGCTTCATCGTGGCCTGGAAATCGTCCTCGGTCTCGGTCGGGAAGCCGACGATGAAGTCGCTCGCGACCTCGATCCCGGGGCATTCCTCGCGCGCCATCGCGACGATGTCGAGGTACTCCGCGTTCGTGTAGGTGCGCTTCATGAGCGCCAGGATCCGGTCGCTGCCGCTCTGCGCAGGCATGTGGATCTGCGGCATCACGTTCGGCAGGTCGCGCATCGTGCGGAACAGGCGGCGCGTGGCGTGGTGCGGGTGGCTCGTGACGAAGCGGACGCGGCGGATGCCGGGAACGCCGGCGACGGCCTCGACGAGGTCGGCGAGCTCCTTGCCTTCCTTCTCGCCGTACGCGGTGATGTTCTGGCCGAGGAGCGTAATTTCGACGACGCCCTGCCCCGCCAGCACCTTCGCCTCCTCGACGATCTCCGGGATCGGCTTGGAGACTTCCCTTCCTCGCGTCCGAGGCACCACGCAGTAGCTGCACATCTCGTCGCAGCCCTTCATCGCGAGGATGAACGCCTGCCACGGATTCTCGCGCGGCGCGGTGAGGCGGTCGAACTTCGGGATGAACGCGGTGTGGCGCGTCGCCAGGACCGCTTCGGCCGAATTGCGGGCCTCCTCGATGAGCGCCGGGAGGTTCTTGTACTGGTCCGGCCCCGCGACGAGGTCGACGTGCGGCAGGTGGTCGAGGATTTTCTCCCGCTCCTGCTGCGCCATGCAACCCAGGATGCCGACGACCAGCCCCGGGTCCTTCGCCTTGCGGAACTTGAGCAGCCCGCCGCGCGAGTAGACCCGCTGCTCGGCGTGCTCCCGGACGCTGCACGTGTTGAAGAGGATGACGTCCGCGTCGTCCTGCCCCGTCGCCGGCGTGTAGCCGCTCTTCATGAGCTCGCCGGAGAACTGCTCGCTGTCGAGCTTGTTCATCTGGCAGCCGAACGTTTCGACCCAGAACCTCTTCATGGGGGCGCTATTCGCGGATCCTGACGCGCAGGCGCTCGTTCTTGGAACCGTCGTCGGCGATCTTGGTGAAGAAGACGGTGGCGCCATGGAGGGTGCTGCAGGTGCAGGTGCGCGTCGAGAACAGCTCGAAACTGGCGATGACGCGGTCGGACTCGGACTCGCTGGTGACGTCGTCGTCGACGAGGAGCGGATGGGAGACGCCGGAGTCGTTGATCCAGCCCAACGCCGAGCCGTTGTCGTGGAACTCCTGGTACCAGATGTGCCCGGTCTCGGTGAAGAAGACGCCGACGGCGTCGTCTTCCACGGAGAACCCGCGGACGTCGGCGTCCTCGGAGGCGGCGGGGTCGATGAGCGGCAGGTCGAGGTCGAACGGGGCGGCGAACGTGGCGCCGGCGTTCGGGTTGAAGGAATCGCCGAACGCGAGGCCGTTGTCGGACGTATCGAAGGCGCGGGTGCGAAGGGCCATTCCCGTGCCGGCCGCAACCGACGTCTTCTGCTCGCGGAAGAACAGGTGGATGCGGCTGTAGCCGTGCGGGCGATCGTCGCTGTCCGTGTCGGAAACGGGATCGAAAACGCCGATGGAATCGCCGGCGGGAGTGCCGATAAGCGTGAAGGCCTGGTGTCCGGCCTCGCGCGAGGCGAGGTTGCTGTCCACCGGTCCGGAGCCGGCGGCAAGCCCGGTGCGGCTCGCGAACACGCGGATATCGGCTCCCGCGGTCGCGTCCACGTCGATGTTGTACACAGCGAAGACGTTGCCGCCCTCGCCGCTGTCGATGATCCGGTACTCCTGCCCTCCGTCGTTCACCGGCGGAGCGAGCGACCAGACGGAAGAGTCGCACGACGCGATCAGCGCCGGCGTCGCCGCCACGGCCGCGGGCGCTTCATGGCTTGCCAGCACCCGGCCCGTGAAGAGCCTGTCGCCCGTCGCGCCGGGGTGGGACCACGCGAGGTTCATGACGTCCGGGTCGGACTGCGCGCCGCAGATGTAGGACAGTCCTTCCTGCCACGCGAAGTTCTGCACGTCGAACCCGTCGGTATCGGCGTTGACCGCGACCGGGGCCGACAGGGTGGAGGAAAGCGGCGGGAGGGTGAAGAGCCCGTCGCCGTCGGGGCGTGTGGTGAGGTACTGGGCGGCGAAGAGGGCCTGGTCGATGAAGGAGCTTCCGGCGGCGTCCTGCAGCCAGGCGACGAGCACGGAGTCGCCGTTGCGGCTGATGCGGGCGCTGATCCTGCGGGAATCGACGAAGTCGGCGATCGCGGGGTCGCCGTCGCTCACGAGGGCGTGCGAGAGGAGCGCCCCGGTGCCGGGGTCGATCTCGGAGAGCGCGAGCCCGCCGGCGTCGGCCGGATCCGCCTTGGAATCGTTCGTGTCGTCGTCCGACTCGGCCGAGAGAAGCACGACCACGGCCAGCCCTTCGTCCGGCCCGAAGGCCGACGGCTGGGCCGCCGTGAAAGGCTCGGCGTTGCGGCGGAGGAAATCGGCGTCGTTGCGAAGGGCGTCGGTCGGGCTGGAGACGGGCGCGACGGCGTGCAGCACCGTGGCGGGGGAAACGGTCCCCGCGGCCAGGTCAAACGTCACCGCCTCGAGCGAAGAGTCCTCGCCGGCCGCGGACGCCGCGTTATAGGTCGTTGGGGCGCCGTCGAAAACGTGCGTCGCGGCGTCCGGATCGGAAGTGCGGTTGTTGGCGGCGACGCGGAAGACGACGAGGTTGTTGTAGGAGAGGAAGCAGGTATCGACCTGTGTCTCGGCGCTCGACGCCCCGAGGTCGGACGCCCCCAGCCCGGCGATGTCCAGCCGGACCGGCGCGCCGACGCCCGCGCCCGGCGTCAGCGGCAGGTCGGAGGTCACGGGCGCATCCAGCGCGATGGCGCAGCAGTAAATCGCCCGGTCGTCGAACCCGTCCTTGCCGTCCACGTTCTCGCGCTGGTTCCAGAACACCACGATCCCACTGGTCTGCTCCCCGTAACGGTAGCTGCAGCGGCCCACGTCCCAGCGCGCTTCCCCGCACAGCCCGTCCGTCGCGATGCCGAACGACATGACGTCTTCCCCGGCCTCGTCCTGCGTGCTGAGCCGGGAACCGACGGTCTGGAAACCGAATCCCTTGGAGATGTCGTCGCGCTGTCGGGCGTTGAAATAGGTCGAGTACAGGTTGCGGTTTTCGCCGTCCGGGGTCAGGACGCCGTCGTCGTCCGCGTCGCGGGCCTGCCAGAAGATGACGCAGTCGCCGTCGCGGTCGCTGGCGGTGTCGGCGGCGTTTTCGCTCGTGTTCAGCCAGGCGTGGACGACGCCCGAGAACGTGACGGAACCCACCGCGCTTGAGGCGTCCGTCGCCCCGAGGGTCACGGGAGGCGTCCAGGATTCCCCGTCGTAGTACTGCGCGATCAGGTTCGCCACCGGGGGATCGCCGCTCAACACCCCGTACGTCACCATCATCGTCCCGCGGTCACCGTTCGGCGTGCACCGCAGCGAGCCCGCAATCATGTCCGTGCCCGGCGGGCTGAAGCCCTTCCCGTCATCCCCCACGTCGCCGTCGGCCACCGGCGCCCCGGGGAACGCCGTCAGGTCGTAGTCGCTCCCCTTGGACGACGAACCCCCGGAACCGCCCTTCTTGCACCCCCCCGAACCAAGCAACACCACCCCTGCCAGGAGGGTGGACACGACGATGAGGGGACGGCCCAGCCGCAAGGTGATTCTCCGGGGGAAAACGGGGTTTCTCGAGCTTCCAACGGTACGAAGCGAGCCCCCCCGGAGTCAACGGGAAACCCCGCCCGGGGTGCATGACCGGAGTTGCACCCCCCGGCTGGCCGATGAATAGGGTGACCGGCGAGCGATCCCATGAGGGGTTGTAGGGCCGGCGGTCCTCTGGAGAGGGGGCAGCCATGGCATTTCGCAAGTCACCTGCGCGGGAGAA
>CAZPWT010000057.1:0-23571 GCA_964590435.1 uncultured Planctomycetia bacterium | reverse complement strand
GTGGGCTCGGGCGGGGGCGGGGGCTGGGGCGCACGGATGGGAAGGGGAGGGGGTGGACGGAAGGGGAATGGGCAGGCGGGGAATTTCTACAAATCTACATTGACAGACACGGTTGATGTTGTAATGTTCATACATAACAATCATTCGGAGATGATTCATGGGCCGGTTCGAGTTCGAGACGCTCGACGTGTTCCAGGTCGCGCTGGAGATGGCCGCACAGGCGGACCTCGTCGCGGACGCGCTGCCGCGCAGGCGTGGTTACCTCGCCGACCAGCTTCGCCGCGCGGCGAGTTCCGTGGTCCTGAACATCGCCGAGGGCGCCGGGGAATGGGTCCGCGCCGAAAAGGGCCGTTTCTACCGCTACGCCAAGCGTTCCGCCGTGGAGACAGGCGCTGCGGTTGTCCTGATCGAGAAACTGCGCCTCGCGTCCCTGGAGCTCACCGGCCCGGTCCGCGGCCTCCTGCTCAAACTCATCCCCATGGTCCTGGGCCTGATCCGCCACTGCGGCCCCGAAATCCTCTCTCCTCCCGCCTGACCACCCACGCCCCAAACCCCAACCCCCGCCCATTCGTGCGCCCCAGCCCCCGCCCGATCCCCAGCCCACCCCATCCCCAACCCGCCCTTCCCCAACCCCTGTCGTTTTCCCTACTCCACGATCACGTTGTCAATCAACCGCGTCTTCCCGAACCTCACCGCGACCGCGATCACCGTCTTCCCGCTCACGTCGTTGACGTCTTCGAGCGTCTCCGGGTGCACGATCGCGATGTAATCAATCTTCGCGCTCTTCGCCGTCCCGATGATCCTCTTCACCTCGTTGTGCAGCTTCTTCACGTTCTTCTCGCCGCCGCCGATCAACTCCTTGGCGCGGTCCAGCGCCTGGTGAAGGACGAGCGCTTCCTGCCGGTGCTTGGGCCCGAGGTAGACGTTTCGGCTCGACATGGCGAGGCCGTCGGGCTCGCGGACGATCGGGCAGACGTGGACTTTCGCGTCGAGGTTCAGGTCGGTGACCATGCGCTGGATGACGACCGACTGCTGGTAGTCCTTCTGGCCGAAGTAGGCATTGGTCGGGCGGACGATGTTGAGCAGCTTGAGAACGACGGTCAGGACGCCGCGGAAATGCCCGGGGCGGTTTCCGCCGCAGAGTTTTTCGGTGATCTTGTCCTGGTCGCACCAGGTGACGAAGCCGCGCGGGTACATTTCGGCGACGGACGGCGCGAACACCACGTCCACGTTCGCATCGCGGGCGACCTTCACGTCGCCGGCGAGGTCGCGCGGGTACTCGTCGTAGTCCTCGCCCGGGGCGAACTGGAGGGGGTTGACGAAGACCGACACGACGGTGAGGACGTTGCCGCCGGCCTTCGAGAGGCGCATGAGCGAAACGTGGCCTTCGTGGAGCGCGCCCATCGTCGGCACGAACCCGACCGGCTCGCCTTTGCGCCAGAGCGGCTGCAGAATCTTGTGAAGTTCCGCGACGGTGTGAACGACCTTCGGCATGAAGAGCGACCCTTTTCCCCTTGATTCCCGCCCGAAATGAACGCTCTAGCGGCGGATTTTGGCAAGCAATTGCAGAACGCGGCCGCGGCCGGGGACGGGGAGGTCGGGGGCGATGGAGGCGAGCGGTTCGAGGACGAACGCGCGGCGGTGCAGTTCCGGGTGGGGGAGGGTGAGGAGGGCGGAACGGCGGCGGCGGCGGCCGTGCGTGAGGAGATCGAGGTCGATCGTGCGCGGGCCTTTTGCGGCGCCGCGGACGCGGCCGAGCGCGGCTTCGATGCCGAGGAGCGCGCCGAGGAGGGCCTCCGGGGACAGCGCCGTCTCGACGATGGCGGCGGCGTTGAGGAAGCGCGGCTGCGGCGGGCCGACGGGGTCGGTTTCCACGAACGCGGACCGGGCGGCGACGCGCGTCCCGGGGAGCCGTGCGATCGCCGCGAGCGCGCTTTCGAGGAACTTCCCTCGGTTGCCCAGGTTCGAGCCGAGCCCGATGGCCGCCAGCGAGGGCACTTCTAGGATCCCCCGGACGCCCCTGACGGCTTTTTCCCCTGCGCCGGAGGCTCACCGGGCATCAGGGCGGGCTGGGGCCTGCGAAAGAACCACAGGATCGGGCCCGAGATCGCGTAGCCGCAGAAGGCGAGCGCCATCGTTACGACCGGCTCCATCGCTGCCATGAGCGCGACGAGCACGACTTCGGCCATGCGCGCAAACCGGTGCTGCCCGCGCAGCAGCTTGTTCACGAGGTGCACGTACCGCACGTTCGAAATCATCGCGATCCCGCTTCCCAGCACCGCGAACGGCAGGCAGAGGACGATCGCGTCGGCCGTTTTCGAACCCGCGAGGTGATCGCGCAGGAGCGCCAGCGACACCACCACGCCCGCCGCGGCCGGCGACGGCAGCCCCCGGAACGACATGTGCGCTTCTTCGTCGAGCGTCGTCTCGACATTGAAACGCGCGAGCCGCAGGACGGCGCACGCCGCGTAGACGCCGCAGATCACGACGGCGACCTTGCGCGGCACGATCCCGCCGCACGCGTCGATCGTCACGTACGCCAGGAACGCCGGCACGAGGCCGAACGACACGGCGTCGCACAGCGAGTCCAGCTCCGCCCCGAACTTCGAGGCGCTGCCGGTCATGCGCGCCACCCGGCCGTCGAGCGCGTCGAAGACCATCGCGACGATCACCATCCAGCAGGAGACCTGGAACAGGTCGGAACTGAGCTCGATCTGCTTGAGGGCGCCCGCGACCATCGACCGGGCCGCGAAGATGACGGCCGCGAACCCGCAGATGATGTTGCCGAGCGTGACGAGCGTCGGCAGCAGCCCGATGTGCTTGAGCCGTTTGACCTTGAAGCGGCGCGTGCCCTTCACTCTATTTCAGCCTCCCGAGGATCGTCTGGGCGCCGTAGACGGTGTCACCGACTTTCACGGCGATGGAACCGACGCGGTCTTTGGGGATGTAGAGCTCGGTCCTGGAGCCGAACTTGATCATTCCGAAGCGCTGGCCTTTTTCGAGGCGGTCGCCGGGCTTGGCGGTGCAGATGATGCGGCGTGCGATGAGGCCGGCGACCTGACGGACGAGCATTTTGACATTTCTGGCGTCATCGCGCAACCCGAGGGCGTTGGCTTCGTTCTTGGGGCCGGAGTCGGGGTGGCGAGCGTCGAGGTAGAGGCCGGGGAAGTGCTGGACGTATTCGACGGTGCCGGGCCAGGGGGTGCGATTGATGTGGCAGTTGAAGACGGAGAGGAAGATGCCGATGCGGACGGTGGGGCCCTTGATGTAGAGGGATTCCTCGACGTCGGTGATCTCGGTGACGCGGCCGTCGGCGGGGGAGACGAAGACGTCGGGGTCGGAAGGGGTGGCGCGGTTGAAGTCGCGGAAGAAGGACAGGACGAACAGGAACAGGAGGAACGGGGCGGGGGAGGCCGGCGGGTAGAGGAACCAGACCCCGGCGGCGAGCCCTGCGGAGACGAGGAAGGCGAGAAACATCTCGCGAAGTCCATGTCGGGCAAAAGGCAAGGGCACCTCCGAGCCGATAGACGGGGATAGCCGCCTGCTCCGGGCCCGCGAACGGGCGCGGGGCAGGCGGTGGACCACAGGAAGTTAAGGGCAGGGGCGTGGGCGTGCAACGAGTCTCGATCCGGCCCGGGGTGGAAAGCGATACCATGGCGACTGTCCGAACGACGGCGGACCCGAAAAAGCTGCTCGATCTCGGCTCGTGGGGGTTCTGGGCCCTGGTGGTCCTGGGGCTCGCGGGATTCCTCGCGACGACGTCGGTGGCGGCGTACCGCAAGAACTCGAAGCTGCACCAGCGGGTGGCCGACCTCGACGCGGAGATCGCGGCGAAGGTCGAGGCCAACCGCGGGATGGAAGGCGAGAAGCGGGCGCTGACGGACGACGCGAGCTATGTCGAGCGGCAGGTGCGGGCGCAGTTCAGGAAGCTGGGGCCGGAGGAGTGGGTCATTGATATGCGGAAGCCGAAGAATTAGGCGAAAGGCGGGAAACAGCAACTTCAACGTTTCAATTTTCAAGTAAACGGCAACTCCAAACGGTCAACTCCAATTCCCGGGCCTTGAAGTTGTCCGTTTGTAGTTGCCGTTTACTTGAAAATTGAAACGTTGTAGTTGCCGTTTCAAGCCCTCTACGAGGTTGCCCCATGAGCGACATCCTCAACCCCGCCGAAGTCGAGACCCTTCTCAAGGTCGTCGAATCCGGCCAGCTCGCTTCCGCGGAATCTCCCGCGGCGTCGCTCCCCTATGACTTCAAGCGCCCCGAGCGCGTCTCCAAGGAACAGATCCGCGCCCTCGCCAACCTCCACGAGGTCTTCGCCCGGTCGTTCGGCGCTTCGCTGTCCGGCATGCTCCGCACGCTCACGGAGGTGCGCCTCGAGTCCATGGCGCAGATGACCTACCAGGAGTTCGTCGCGGGGCTCCCGAACCCGACGTGCTTCACCCTGTTCAGCTGCGAGCCGCTGGCCGGCTCGATGATGATCGAGTTCAGCCCCGACATGATGTTCCCGGTCATGGACCGCCTGCTCGGCGGCGGCCGCGGCGCGGGGCCGATGCCCGAGCGGCCGCTCACGGCGATCGAGTGGACGCTCGCGGGGACGATCACGCGAAGGGCGCTCGAGGACATCGCTTCGATGTGGGCGATCGTGAAGAAGCTCGAGCTGAAGCCCGTTTCGAGCGAGTCGAACCCGCTGCTGATCCAGGCGATGCCGCCGAACGAGCTGGTGGTGGTCGCGGGATTTTCGGTCCGCGTCGCCGAGGCGCAGGGCCGCATGAACGTCTGCATCCCGTACGTCACGATCGAGCCGCTCGTGGCCGACGTCGAGGCGCACAGCTGGTACCCTGCCGCCGCGACGGCCGCCGTGGCGCCGCCGCAGGTCAAGGGCCCGCTCGCGCACGCGACGGTGAAGGTGTCGGCGGTGCTGGCGGAGACGACGATCACCCTTCGCGAACTGCTCAACATCGAGGCCGGCGACGTCATCGAGACGGCGCATCCCGCGAGCGAGCCTGTGACGCTCCTTATCGAAGGCAAGCCGAAGTTCGCAGGCAAGGCCGCGACGTGGCGCAACCGGTGGTCGGTGGAAGTCACGGAGGCGGCGAGAAAGAGATGAAGCGCGCGATCGAGGAAGTCCTGGCGATGCAGGTCCCGCTCGCGGTCGTGCTCGCGGAGCGCTCGATGACGCTCGGCCAGGTCCTCGCGCTGGGCGTCGGCACGGTCATCGAGTTCGAGAAGCCCGTAGCGGCCGCGCTGGACCTGTATTTGGGCGAGAAGCGCGTCGCGAGCGGCAAGGCGGTGCGGACCGGGGAGAACTTCGGGCTGCAGGTGACGGAGATCGTGGATCCCCGCGAGGTGGTGAGCGGGATGAGCCCGGGGCGGTAGGCAACGCTCGGTATCCGCCGAGCCCGTTCCGTGTCTCTCCGTCCCGCAGTGCCTTCTGTGTTCCGCCGTTTTTCGATAGAGGCTCTCGAACCGAGCCCTCGCTTCACCGAAAAACGACATAACACGGAATGCACGGAGCAACGGAAAAGCACGGAACCGCAGTCGCGCCCCCGCGGCAAGTATCACCCGACCAGCCCGCAGTCCGCGCGCCGTTCCTCGTAACTCGCAACCCGCCTACGCTCCTGCGGAGCTTCGGCGGGCAGGCCCGTAACTCGCAACTTGTCACCTTGCCGCGAACCAGCCACACTCGCTTCATGCTCCGGACCGCGCTCGCCTCGCTCCTCCTCGTCTCATCCGCCTTCGCGCAGGAGACGTTTGCGCCGAAGTACGAAGAAGGCGACACCTGGACGGAGGTGACCTCGGCCACACTCTCGCTTCGCCTCAAGATGACCGAGGTGGACAAGGGGACCGACGGCGCGACGCACGAGCAGGCGGCGGCGGTGGCCCGGGAAGAGCGGCGCGAAACGCGCATCCTCGAGGCGACGAAGGACACGCCGACCGCGTTCAAGACGTCGTGGCCGCTCTCCCGCGAGCGCCAGGACGGCGCCGAGGCGCGCCCGACCGCCCTCGAGGGCCGTTCCGTCGAGATCCGCGGCCGCGACGCCACCCCCGCCGACGCCCCCGACGCCGTCAAGTCCGCCGCCCGCGAGCCCGCCCCGTGGCGCGTCCTCCTGCCGCTCGCGCCCAAGTCCCCCGGCGACTCCTGGTCCGTCCCCGCCGCCGCCCTCGCCCGCATCCTCGTCCGCGGCGCCCGCGAGGAACCCGCCGACACCTCCGAAATCAAGGTCACCCTCGCCGGCGTCGCCGAAAAGGACGGCGCCCGCATCGCCACCCTCTCCCTCGCCGGCTCCATCGCCGTGGACTCGCGCCAGGACTTCCGCGTGCAGTTCGACGTGAAGGGTGCGCTGCTCTGGGACCTCGGCACCGGCCACCCCGTGTCGCTCACGATCGAGGGCGAAGCCAGGACGCTGGAGGGAAAGGTGAAGGACGACAAGGGGGAAGTGGTTGGGCGGATCGCGGACAACGGCTCCACTTTCTCGCTGAAAGTCGAGTACTCGATCCGCTAAGCCGGGCCGAGAATGAGCCTTCTCACGTCCGAGCTTCTTGCGGCCCGGCTTATCCTGAGCGAGGCCACAGGCCGAGTCGAAGGATTGCGTTGCGGTGGAAAGGTGGTCTGGGAAGACACCTGCTCCAGTTCGCGCAGGAGACTCAAGCTCGCGCGGCGTTGCGGCCGATCAATTCTGTGCCCGAATTCCACGCCGCCGTCCCCTCACACCGAGCCCCTCCCCTCGATGAAGAAACACCGCGTCTGGGCCGAAATCGACCTCGACGCCCTTGCCGAGAATGTCCGCGCGATCCGGACCCATGCGGGGCCGGATGTCGCGCTGCTGTCAGTCGTCAAGGCGGACGCTTACGGCCACGGCGCGGCGCCCTGCGCCCGCGTCGCCATCGAGGCCGGCGCTTCGATGATCGGCGTCGGCGACTCGACGGAAGCCCTCGAGCTCCGCGAGGCCGGGATCCTCGCCCCGATCCTCGTGCTGGGCGCGGTCATCGAGGAAGAAATCGGGTGGGTCGTCTCCTACGACATCACGCCGACGATCCACTCCGCGGGGATGGTGCCGCGGATCGCGGAGGAAGCCCGGCGGCAGGGGAAGCGCCAGAAGGTCCACCTCAAGCTCGACACGGGGATGGGACGCCTCGGCGCTTCGACGGTGCGTGCGCTGGAGATCGCGCAGCGGATCGTCGGCGACCCGAACCTCGAACTCGAAGGGCTCTCGACGCACTTCTCGTCCGCCTACGGGATGGACGAGCGCTCGCTGGACGCGACGCGGCAGCAGATCGCGCGCTTCGAGACGGTCGCCGCGCAACTGGCGCAGGCCGGGATCCGTCCGCCGCTCATGCACCTGGCCAATTCGGGGGCGATCGGGCTGTCGCCGGTGCCGGGGAACCTGATCCGGCCGGGGATCGCGACCTACGGGATCGACCCGGGGATGTTCCGCGTGCACGACGTGCACGTGAAGCCGGTGCTGTCGCTGCGGACGCAGGTGGCGTTCCTCAAGGGCGTCCGCGCCGGCGCGACGATCGGCTACAACCAGACGCACCTCACGCGCCGCAAGACGCACATCGCGACGCTGCCGGTCGGCTACAACGACGGCTACCCCTACGCGCTCTCGAATCGCAGCGCGGTCCTCATCCGCGGCGAACTCGCCCCGGTCATCGGCACCGTGACCATGGACTACCTCACCGTGGACGTCGGCCACATCCCCGGCGTCCACGTCGGCGACGAGGTCGTCCTCATCGGCCGCCAGGCCTCCCGCGAAATCAAGGTCACCCACCTGGCGCAGCTCGCCCAGACCATCCCGCTCGAAATCACCTGCGGACTGGGGAAGCGCGTCCGGCGGGTGTACGTCTCAAGCGCCCGCGAGCACGCCAAGTGGCACCGCTTCGCCGAACCTGCGGCCGCCCGCCCGGCTACCGATGCCGTCTGTGATGGACGACGCGCACCCTGAAGTGATGGTGAGGGCCGGAGAACACGTGCGTCGAGACGTGGATGTTCCAGACGCCGTGGTGGAAGAAGTGCCCGCATCCGGCGTGGTGGCGGTGACCGCGGTCGACGACAACCCAGCGTGTCCCGTCCCAGGCGTCGCCGCTGTCCTCTCCGTGCGCTTCGCCGTCGTTCTCCTCGACCTCGTCCCCGTCATTGTTGTTCACCGTTGTCGAGCTGCAACCCGGCGAGAAGACGAGTGCGAACGCCACGAGCAGGATTCCTAGCTTCATCGGGCTGCCTCCTGTGCCGGGGTCGGGGAACGCCATCCGCCAGAGGTCGCAGCGTAGCGCGTGCGCCGGGGCCTTGACAGGAAAACGACTGGCTCGCCGCTATACTCCACCGCGATGAAACCGGTCCTCGTCGCCGTGGCCGCCGCGCTGGTCGCGATCCTCCTCTCCGCGATCGCCGTGTCGCGCGAACAGCGGGCGCGGCAAGATCTCGAGCGGCGCATCGCGGTGCTGGAAGCGGAGCGCGCCTCGCCCGAGCCGCGGCCCACGCCGGCGCCCGAGGTTCGGTTCACTGGGAGCCCCACGCCCGACGAGCCCGTGGTCCCGGTTCCGCCGGGGAAGACCGAAGCCTCTTCGGACGATGGCGCCCGCCTGCGCAAATTGGAAGAGCAGGTCGCGCGGATGGAGGCGCGCCTCCGCGAGCTGAACCGCGCCGCCGAGGGAGCGGCCGTCGAGGACGTGGCCGGGCTCTCCGCCGACCAGGTCTGGCAAAAGGCCCAGATGGCGCTTCAGGACAAGCTCACCGGCCGCGCCGACGCGATCTTCCGCGAGTTCCTCAAGCGCTTCCCCGGCGACCCGAGGATCGCGGAGGCGCTCTCCTCGGTGGCGTGGAGCGAGTGGACGGCCGGCAACCCCGACGGGGCGCTGGCCGCCTATGCCCGCATCCTGTCGGAGTTCCCCGAATCCCGGCAGGTGGCGCAGGCGGAGTTCTACACCGGCATGATCTACGCCGACGCCGGCAACCTCGCGGGAGCGAAGGAGCACTACGAGCGGTCCGTGGAGAAGTTCACGGACAAGCCGTACTGGCAGGCAGCCGCGCTCCTGAACCTGGGCGACGCCTACGCGGCCCGCGGCCAGCCCGAGGTGGCCAAGGAGTACTGGCGCCGCGTCTCGACGCAGTACGCCGCGGATCCGCAGGCCTCGAAGCTCGCGAAGGCGGCGGACGAGAAACTCCAGGCCGTCGACAAGAAGTAGCCGCGACCGGAATTTTGCCCCGCGCCCCTTCCCGCCCTAAACTGACGGCTTCGACCCTCGAAAGGAGCCTCCATGCCCCGACTCATCCTGCTGCGCCACGGCGAGTCCGACTGGAACCGCGAAAACCGCTTCACCGGCTGGACCGACGTCCGCCTGTCGCCGAAAGGCGTCGAGGAAGCGCACGCGGCGGGGAAGCTGATGAAGAAGGAGGGGTTCGTGTTCGACGTGGCGTTCACGTCGATGCTGTCGCGGGCGATCCAGACGCTGTGGATCGCGCTGGAGGAGATGGACCTGATGTGGATCCCGGTGCACAACTCGTGGCGGCTGAACGAGCGGCACTACGGGGCGCTGCAGGGGCTGAACAAGGCGGAGACGGCGGCGAAGCACGGCGAGGACCAGGTGAAGATCTGGCGGCGCTCGTACGACATCCCGCCGCCGGCGCTCGCCGCGGACGACCCGCGCTTCCCGGGGCGCGATCCGCGGTACGCGTCGCTCAAGCCGGCGGAGCTGCCGAAGACGGAATCGCTCAAGGACACGGTCGCGCGGTTCCTGCCCCACTGGCACGAGACGATCGCGCCGGCGATCAAGGCGGGGAAGCGCGTGCTGATCGCCGCGCACGGGAACAGCCTGAGGGCGCTGGTGAAGTACCTGGACAACGTGTCGGAGGCGGAGATCACCGAGCTCAACATTCCCACCGGGATCCCGCTGCTGTACGAGCTCGGCGACGACCTCAAGCCGAAGTCGCACCGTTATCTTGGCGACGCAGCGGCGGCGGAGGCGGCGGCGAAGGCGGTGGCGTCGCAGGGGAAGAAGGGGTAATTGAGGGCGCTCACGCCGGGCCAGCGATTCGCCCGGTCCCTCGCGCTCTCCTCAGGCGACGAAAAAAGCCGGGACCCGAGGGCCCCGGCTGCTTGTCGTCCTTGCCACCAACCACCGACCACAAACCACCAACCCGCCGTTACTGCGGCTGCCCTTCTCCGCCGCCCATTCCCCGGCGCCCACGCCCGCCGAACCCGCCGCCCATGATCCCGCCGCCCTGCTTCTTCATCTCGTCGTAGGCCGTCACCTGCTCGGCGGTGAGAAGCGACTTCACCTGGGTGTCGGCCGTGGCGAGCGTCGCCTGGATCTGCGGCCGGATTTCCTCGCGATTCTCGGACGTCATGGTGGAACGGATCTTCTCGATGTCCGCCATCGTGGTGCTCACGATCTTGCCGATCTCGACGGCCTGCTGGTCGGTGAGCTTGAGCTGCTCTTTCAGGCGCGACGTCATCCACTCCGCCTGGCGCGCTTCCTGCCTCGCATCGCGCTCCTTCTCGCGCTTGTCCAGCACGGACAGCACTTCCTTCTCGAACGCCGTCCGGTCCGCGTCGGTCCAGCCCTCGGGCCGGACGGTCGAGCCGACCGGCGGGGTGCCCGTCGCAGGCTTGCTGGCGACGGCGTCCGTCGGCTTGCTCCCGGGGTCGGTGGCCGTGCCGGCGGAATTCACCGAGTCCGTGCCGCCCGTGGTCGAAGAGGGGCTGCTGGAGTGGGAGGTCGAAGCGGACTCGGTCGCCGGCGCGTTCGTCGGCGCGGGCGCCGCGGGGCGCTCGCTCAGGGTCGTGACCTTCGTCTCGAGATCATGGACCTGGCGGCGCAGGTCGGTGACGGCCCACGCGCTGAACGTGAGCGTGACGGCGAGCAGCAGCGCGACCGTGCCGAGGGCAAACTTCATGGTGGCGATTCCTGAAACGGGATGAAGGGTGCGGAGTGTGAGACCGGGAGTCTAACACCCGGGGGGGCGAAGAGTTTCGGCGACTCCGAATTTTACTTCGGCCTCCGTTGGTCGCAAGTACAGCGGGCGCAACAGGTTGTGATCACCGGCGGCGCCCGCCTGAAATGCCTGCCATCCAAGCCTTGCGACGACCTCCGCTTTCGGGACTCCCCACTCCGCCGGCCCTTTCGGGAATCCCGCGAACGCTTCGGCATACTTGTCCACGCCGCTTCCGAAAACCGTCGTTCCCGCCGCGAGGCGCGCGGTCAGCCATTCGGGTTTGTACGCCGCGGGGCCTTCGGTGCGGAGCCAGACCCAGTCGCGGCGGTAGGCGGCGCCGTAGACGTGCTCCCAGCGCGCGTCGAGGACGGGGCAGACGAAGTCCTCGAGGTCCTCCGCGTTCTCGGCGAGCACGTCGAGCGAGACGATCGGCGTGACGGGGCACCCGACGGCCATCGCCAGCATGCGCGCCGCCGAGACGCCGACGCGGACGCCGGTGAACGACCCCGGGCCGACGTCGACGGCGACGAGTCCCAGGTCGCGCGGCGCAATCCCCGCCTTCTTCAGCAGCCGGTCGAGCGAAGGCACCAGCGCCCGCCCGTGCACCATCCCTTCCTCGAACGTCTCCTCGCCGAGCAGCTCGTCGTCGTCGGCGAGCGCGACGCCGCCGCGCGGGCCCGATGTTTCGATGGCGGCGATGAACATGCGGCGCATTGTGGGGGGAATGCGCTTGTTGGGGAAGGCTCGGAAAGGCTGGCGAAGGTGCGGAGGGCTGGCGAAGGCTGGCGAAGGCGGAGTTTGTAATTTCGCTGCTAGAATCGCGGCCCCGCCGTTAGCCTTCGCCAGCGTCCGCCCGCCTCCCGCACCTTCGCCAGCCTCTCCGCACCCGGCGTCCAGCAACCCACCACACCCATGTTCCCCCACGGCAGCGAAGAAATCCTCCTCGGCAAACTCGCCCTCGCCCACGGGCTGGTCACGCGCGAGCAGCTCGACTTCGCCGTCGCCGAACAGGAATCCACCCGCCGCCCGCTCGGGGAAGTCCTCGTCGCCCGCGGGTTCATCTCCGCCGTCGACCTCTCGACGCTCCTTGCCGAACAGGAACGCAATCTCCAGAAGCGCCACTCGACGACGCTGATCCGGAAACAGGACTCGCTCTTCGGCAAGGTCGCCATCGCCCTTCACCTGGTCCGCGCTGAGGACGCCCACGCGGCGATCCGGGAGCAGGCGCGGCTGGAGGGGCTGGGGCGGAAAGTGCGGCTCGGGAAGATCATGGTGGAGCGCGGGCTGATCACGGTGGACCACGTGCAGCACATCCTGGACTACCAGAAGAAGCAGATCCTGTGCTGCGAGAAATGTGACGCGCTGTTCAACGCGCCGAAGGTGGAGACGGGGCAGGCGTTCAGGTGCCGGAGCTGCGGGGCGCCGCTGGCGACGCCGAACCGGGTGACGCACTGCGATGTCGAGGAGCTGTTCCAGCCTGCGGACGAGACGGTCGTGGCGCCGGGCTCTGTCCCGGCCAACGTCCCGCCGTCGACGTCCCCCGAGGAAACGACCGACCCGCCTCCGGGTTCAAACCCTGCGAAGTCCACGATGCCGCCCGCGACGCTTCAGTTCCCCGAGCACGACGACTGGTTCCTCGTGCGCGACGGCCGCCCCGTGGGGCCCTTCGAGTACAAGGCGATGCGCAAGATGGCCGAGCAGGGGATCCTCGTGCCGACGACGTACGTCTGGCGCACCGAGATGGACGCGTGGCAGCCCGCCGGCGACGTCCCCGAGGTCGCCGCCGTGTTCACGAGCCCGGCCTCGGAAACCGCCGTCATGTCCCCGCCCGTCGGCGCCATGCCCGAAGGCGTCGTCGCGCCCGCCATCGACGGTTTCCACGTCTCCGGCTACCTCGGCAAAGGCGGCCTCGGCCACACGTTCCGCGCCAAGCAGATCGCCATGGACCGCGAAGTCGCCATCAAGTCCCTCGACGCCGCCTTCATGAAGGACCCCGTCTTCGTCGAGCGCCTCGTCCGCGACTCCCGCGCCGCCGCCCGCGTCAACCACGCCGGCATCGTCCAGTGGATCGACATGCGCCAGGCCGGCGACACCTGGCACTTCATCAGCGAATTCGTCCAGGGCCCCCGTGTCAGCGAACTCCTCTCCCGCGGCGGCGCCATGGCCGAGGCCCGCGCCGTCGACATCGCCCGCCAGGCCGCCCTCGCGCTCGACGCCGCCCACAAGGCCGGCGTCATGCACCGCGACATCCGGCTGGAAGCGCTTCAGATCACGGAAGACGGCCACGCGAAGATCTGCGACCTCGGCCTCACTCGGCGGCCCGGCCACGGCCCGGACGGGGCGCAGGGGACGCCGCCGTACGCGGCGCCGGAAGCGCGGGCGGGGAAGAACGACGTCCGGAGCGACCTGTATTCGCTGGGGGCGACGCTGTTCCACATGGTGACGGGGGTGCAGCCTCCGGATGCGCCGTCGGCGGACCCGCGCTATTTCAACGCGGGCGTTTCGGCGGCGACGGCGGCGCTGATCGTGCGGATGACGGCGAAGGAGCCCGAGGCGCGGCACGCGAACCTGGGCGAGGTGGCGAAGGAGATGGCGGCGATCCTCGCGCAACTGACCGCGGCGAAGCCGAAGCCCGGCTCGGGCGCCGGCGCCCCCGGATGGCATCTCACGAACTCCCCGACGCCTCCCGCGGGCCCCTCGGTCGGCGCGCCCCCCGCCGCGCCGTCCACCCCGCCCCAGCCCGGCCCGCGGCCCGGGCCGACCCAGCCGCAGCACGCGAAGCGGCGGTTCCGGCGCGGGCGGGATTAGGCTCCACCCGTGAGCCGCGAGGCGATCGCCGACAAGCTGGCCGCCCTCCCGGACGCGCCCGGCGTGTACCTGATGAAGGACGGGAAGGGCGTGGTGATGTACGTGGGGAAGGCGAAGTCGCTGCGGAGCCGCGTCTCGTCGTACTTCCAGCCGTCGGCGGACCACGACCCGCGCATCGCGGCGATGGTCGCGCAGGTCGAGGACCTCGAGACGCTCCAGATGGACTCCGAGGTCGACGCCCTTCTCGCCGAGTCGCGCCTCATCAAGGACATCCAGCCGCGGTACAACGCGCGCGAAAAGGACGACAAGTCGTTCACGATGCTGGGGATTTCTCACGAGGCGTACCCGTTCGTGTTCCTGACGCGCGAGATGGACGTGCTGGCGCGGCAGCGGGCGACGGCGAAGGGCGAGACGTACGTGCCGGCGGGCGAGCCGGAGAAGGCGACGTTCATCGGGCCGTTCACGCACTCGGGGCAGCTCCGCGCGGCGCTCAAGGTCTTCCAGCGCATCTTCCGCTTCCGCACCTGCACGTTCGAGATCCGCGAGGACGACGAAAAGCGCCGCTTTTTCCGGCCGTGCCTTCTCTGGAACATCGGGCGCTGCACCGCGCCGTGCGCCGACAAGGTGCCGCGCGAGGTCTACGCCGAGGACATGAAGAATTTCCGGCGGATGATGACGGGGGCGAAGCGCGACCTGCTGAGGGAGCTCAAGGCGCGGATGAAGGAGCACAGCGACGCGCGCGAATACGAGCTGGCGGCGGTCGTGCGCGACCAGATCGTGGCGATCGAGCACCTGAAGGAGCACCGCGACCTCGACGACGCGATGGAGACGGACCTGATCCCGCTGGACCCGGTGAAGAGCGTGGACGACCTGCGCGACCTGCTCGGGCTCGACGTGCGGCCGCGCGTGATCGAGGGGACCGACATCTCGCACCTGCAGGGAACCGACTCGGTCGGCAGCCTCGTGAGCTTCGTCGACGGCGTGCCTTTCAAGTCCGGCTACCGGCGCTTCAAGATAAAAACCGTCGACCAGATCGACGACTACGCTTCGATCCGCGAAGTCGTGCGGCGGCGGTTCACGCGCCTGAAGAACGAGGAGGCGGCGTTCCCGGACATCCTGCTGATCGACGGCGGGCAGGGGCACCTGAACGCGGCGTTGGCGGCGCTGGCGGAGGCCGGCGTGCGCCCGCCGGTCACGGTCGGGCTCGCGAAGCACGAGGGCGATCACCTGTGGATCGCGGGGCGGAGCGAGGCCGTGCGCCCCGACGTTCACCGCCCGGGGTTCCGGCTGCTGCAGTACGTGCGCGACGAGGCGCACCGGTTCGCGCAGAACTATCACCACATCCTGAGGCGGAAGCGCGTCCGGGAGTAGCGCCAGAAATTTCCCGATCAGACTGATCCTTCGCGGGGTCCGTTCGTTCCCACCTCCTGCCCGACGACGGGCAACTGAACCGGAGGGGGAGACATGAAGCGCGCGTTCCGGGCGGCGGTCCTGCTGTGGCCGCTTTCGATTTCGACGAGCCTGCACCTGATCGTTCTCGCCGTGGCGGCGATGGTGACGTTCAGCGTCGTGGCGACCGACGACATGCACGAGGCGACGATCATCCCGATGGACCCGCGCACGGAACGGCGGTTCCTGATGGAGCGCCCGAGGGACGTGTTCGAGCGGAAGGGCCTTCCTCGACTCGGGGACGCGTCGTACGCCGACCCTTCGATCGTCCCGTACGACATGGTGGAATCCGACCACAACGAAGTCGCCGACAGCGGGCCGTTGCTCGGGCAGGGATTCGGGTTCGGCCGCAATCCTCGCGGCGTCATCTACGACGCCATGGGCGTCGGCGGTGGTGCAGGCGAGGGAGGCCGTCAGAACATGGCCAAGGCCGCGGTCGGCGCCGATCGCCCGCTCGCGACCGCCCCCGATCCGGCCGCTTCCGCCGAGGGTTACGCCCGCCGCGAGGAAAACGACTTCAGGCGCGCCGCCGAACATCCGCTCTCGACCTTCTCCATCGACGTCGACACCTCGTCCTACTCGAACATCCGCCGCTTCATCCGGAACGGCCAGCTCCCGCCGCGCGACGCCGTGCGCATCGAGGAGATGCTGAACTACTTCCGCTACGACTACGCTGCGCCCCGGGACGGGAAGCCGTTCTCCGCGGCGGTCGAGTCGCAGGCCGCGCCGTGGGCGCCGCGCCACCGCCTCGTCCGCATCGGGCTCCGCGCCCGCGACGTCGATTTCTCCCTCGCGCCCGCGGCCAACCTCGTGTTCCTCGTCGACGTCTCCGGCTCCATGAGCCAGGCCAACAAGCTTCCGCTCGTGAAGGACTCGCTGCGGATGCTCGTGAAGCGGATGCGGTCGCAGGACCGCGTGGCGCTCGTGACGTACGCGGGGACTACCGGGGTCGCGCTTCCCTCGACGGGCGGCTCGGACCGCGCGGCGATCGAGGAGGCGATCAAGGGCATGTCGTCCGGCGGATCGACCAACGGCGCGGCGGGGATCGAGCTCGCTTACGAGGTCGCGCAGTCGAACTTCATCAAGGGCGGCATCAACCGGGTGATCCTCTGTACCGACGGCGATTGGAACGTCGGCGTGACGAGCGACGACGAGCTCGGGAAGCTGATCGCGGAGAAGCGGTCCACCGGGGTTTTCCTGAGCGTGCTGGGCTTCGGGATGGGGAATTACCAGGACGCGAAGGCGCAGGAGCTCGCGGAGAAGGGGAACGGGAACGCGGCGTACATTGATTCGCTGGAAGAGGCGCACAAGGTGCTCGTGCGCCAGATGACGGGGACGCTGCTCACGGTCGCGAAGGACGTGAAGATCCAGGTGGAGTTCAACCCGGCGAAGGTGGCTGGGTACCGGCTGGTCGGCTACGAGAGCCGGATGCTGGCGGCGCGCGACTTCAACGACGACAAGAAGGACGCGGGCGAAATCGGCGCGGGGCACCAGGTCACGGCGCTGTACGAGATCGTCCCGGCGGGCGTGGAGGACGGTTCGATCGCCGTCGACCCGCTCAAGTACGGCAAGCCCGGCGCGGCCGGGGACTCCCCGGAGCTTCTCACGGTCAAGCTGCGCTTCAAGCAGCCCGAAAGCGACGTCAGCGAGAAGTTCGAGCTGCCTTTCGTCGACGGCCGCGCGGAGGCGTCCGATGATTTCGACTTCGCGACCTCCGTCGCGATGGCGGGGATGCTCCTGCGCGGCTCGGAACTCCGCGAGGGCGCGAATTGGGGGCTCGTCATCGAGCTCGCCAAGGGCGGCCTCGGGAGCGATCCCTCGGGCGATCGCGCGGAGTTCGTGGAGCTGATGGAGATGGTTGCAAAGGCGAAATAATCCGGGCGGTTGGAAATCCCCTACAATCCCCGCCGTGAACCCCGACCGCTGGCCCTTCGAGGAACTCCTCGAGCAGCCCGGCGTCACCGACGCCGAGCTCCTTCCGTGGATGGAGGCGATCCACGCCGTCACGCGCCCCGAGACGATCCTCGTCCTCGCGCCGTTCGCCCGCGACGAGGACCGCGGCGGCCTCGTCCGCCTCGAGGCGATGCGCCTCATCGAGTCGTTCCCGGTGGGGAAGTGCCCGTGCGATTGACGCCGGAGGAGCGGTTCCTGGCCGACCGGATCGCGGACCCGATGATGCGTTCGCGCGACGTCATCGAGGCGATCTCGCTGGCCGTGGCGTCCGGCGCGAAGGGCGCGAGCGAGTCGGTCGCCGGCGTGCTTTCGGATTCGAAGCGGCCTCCCGCGCTGCGCCGGATCGCCGCCGCGGCGTACTGGCGCCTTGCCGGCGACGCGGGCCGTGCGCGCTTTGAGGCCGCGTGGCGCGCCGCCGGCGGCGACGAGCGCACCGTGCTCGGCCTCGCCCTCGGCCGCGCGGACGAGGTCGTCGAGGGCCTCGACCGCGCCGCGAACGACGACGAGGCGTCCGGCTGGCTCGGCGTCGCGCACACGCTCGCGCTGCGGGAAGCGCTGCCCGCGCTCGAGCGCGCCGTCTTCAACTTCGCGCGCCACCCCGACGTCCGCCGGCAGGCCGCGGAGGTCTTCCGGGCGCTCACGATCGCCGACGCCGCTGCCCGCGAGGCGTTCCGCGCGCGCGCGCCGCGCGACGGGTCGCTCGTCGACGACCTGGTCGAGTTGGCAACGCGCCCGGCGTGACCGAACGGCAGGGAGCCGCAGAGGGCGCAGAGATCAGAGGGTCCCGACCTTCGGGCGGTTCTCGGCGAACTCTGCGCCCTCTGCGGCCAGGTCGTTCTTTGGACGGCCGCGGGCCGCTCCCTCGTTCCCGTGCTTTCCACTCCGCGCGCCTTCCTCTAAACTAGCGCGTCCGCATCGGAGCCTGCGCGTGCCCGTCATCGCCATCGGCGACTTCGACGTCTTCACCGACAAGATCCTCGGCAAGGGGGGATGGGGGAAGGTCTACCTCGGCCGCCAGCGCTCCCTCAACCGCCAGGTCGCGGTCAAGTTCCTCAACGCCGACATGACGCGCGAATCGGACTTCGTCACCCGCTTCCGCCGCGAAGCCCAGTGCCTCGCGTCGATCAACAGCGAGCACATCATCCAGGTCTACGGCGCCGGCGAGCACGAGGGCGCGCAGTGGTTCGCGATGGAGTACGTCGAGGGCGCGACGCTGCAGAAGTTCATCGACAAGGGGCGCAAGTTCGAGGAAGCCGAGGTCGCCGTGATCGGCGTGTCCGTCGGAAAGGCGCTCAAGGCCGCGTGGGGCTCGCCCGAGAAGATCGTCCACCGCGACATCAAGCCGTCCAACATCCTCGTCGCGTCCGCACCCGGGCCCGAGGCGATCGTCCCCTACGCCGAGACCCGCAAGCACGGCTCGAGCGTGCTCTTCACGAACTTCCGCAACGTGAAGATCAAGGTCATGGACTTCGGGCTCGCCAAGCTCAAGAAGGAAGATAACGAGAAGACCCTGCCCGGCACCGTGATGGGCACGCCCAAGTACATCAGCCCCGAGCAGGCCCAGGGGCGCCCGGCCGACATCCGCTCCGACATCTACTCCCTCGGCGTCATGCTCTTCCAGCTCGCCACCGGCCGCACGCCGTTCGAGGGCGATACGGCCATCAGCCTCCTGTCGATGCACATCTACGACGAGCCGCCGTCGCCGAGCTCGTTCGAGCCCAAGGTGTCGCGCGAGATGGACTCGATCGTCCTCAAGTGCCTCGGCAAGCTCCCCGAGGAGCGCTACCAGTCCCCCGAGGCCCTTCTCGAGGACCTGGAGTCGTTCCTCGGCGGCAAGCGCCCGCGCATCGCGATGGGGGACCACACGGCGATCGACCGGCCGGTCACGTCCTCCAAGGGCGTGACTCTCGTGCAGCGCCGCTCCCGGGCGCCGATGCTCCTGGGCCTCCTTCTCGTCGCCCTCGCCGGCGGCGTCGCCGCCCTCGGCCTCGTGCCGCCGGACGGCGTCAAGCGCGGCTTCGAGGGAAACCTGCGCGCGCACCTGGCGAAATGGACGGGGAAGGGGCAGGAGCCGCCGCCGAAAGTGCCGCCGAAGAATCCGAAGGACCCGGTCGATGAGCCGCCGGTGAAGCCGGACGACCCGGCGGCGCTGAAGAAGCAGCAGGTGGAACAGAAGCTCGCCGAGGCCGCGCGCAAGGCCGACGGGGGCGACCCCGTCGCGGCGCGCACCCTTCTCGAGGAGGCCCGCGCCCTCGACCCGGCGTCCACGATGCTCGCCGGCATCGAAACCAAGGTGAAGGCCGCCGAGGAGAAGGCTGCGCACGACAAGGAGCGCGGCGAGGCCCGGACGCGCTTCGAGACCCTCCTCCGTGACGCCCGCGACGCGCGCCAGCCGAAGGACGCGATCGAGAGCCTGGAGAAGGCGGTGGACCTGGGCCGCAAGTACGCGCTGGAGGGGCTTGCGGACGCGGAGGCGCGGCTGGTGGAGGCGAAGAAGCATGCGACGTCGTCGGAGGCGTACGCGCAGCTCCTGAAGGAGGCGTCGGACGCGGCGGACCCGGAGGTGGCGCTGGAGAAGTACCGGGAGGCGTCGAAGATCGCGACGCCGGAGCAGGCGACGGCGCTGGCCGACCAGATCGAGAAGGCGAAGATCGGCGCGGCGGACAAGCACGCGCAGTTCGGGGTGAAGCTCGAGGGGGAGAAGAAGCTGGAAGAGGCGCGGGCGGAGTTCGAGGCGGCGCTGGCGCACGTGGCGACGCACAACGAGGCGCAGGCCGGGAAGGCGCGCATCGAGAAGGCGATCCCGGTGGGGCTGGCGTACGTGAAGGGCGGGAAGTTTCTCTGCGGCGAGCCTGCGGCGGAGAAAGAGCTGCCGTCGTACTGGATCCAGGTGCGCGAGGTGACGTGCGACGAGTGGGCGGCGTTCCTCGTCGCGTCGAAGGCGGCCGGCCGCGAGATCGCGGCGCCGAAGTCCTGGGGCGGGCCGAAGCCGCCGCAGGGGCAGGGCGGACTCCCGGTGCGGGGCGCCCTTCTCGCGGACGTGACCGAGTACGCGAAATGGAAGGGCGCCGGCTGGAGGCTCCCGGGCGAGGACGAGTGGGAGAAGGCCGCGCGGGGGACGGACGGCCGGCTGTACCCGTGGGGCAACGCGTTCGACGCGTCGAAGGCCAACGTCGCGCGCCGCTCGCCCGGGCCGGTCGCGCCGGGAAGCGCCGCCGGGGACGTGAGCCCGTTCGGGTGTTTCGACATGGCCGGGAACGTGATGGAGTGGACGACGGGGGATTACGACGCGACGAAATCGCTCTACAAGGGAGTCAAGACGCTGCGCGGCGGACGGTACGACTCGAGCGAGAAGGCGGCGCTGCTGACCGCGCGTCTGCCGGGGATGGGGGCCGATGCGCTGGAAGCCGGGTTCCGGCTGGTGTGGACGGCGCAGTAGGAGGAGCCTTTGTCCGCGGCCGTTTCCGCGTCATCCGCCCTGATCCGCGAATGCCGTTGTTTTTATTTTGGAAAATATTGCGCGTATAATGGCGGATGACGCGGAAACGGCCGCGGATATGGACCGGTTTCCACTTTCTCCTCCCCTCCGCCCCGCGCGAGTGGTAACTTCCGCCCTTCGTCTCCCCAGCAACCATCTCCACGGAGGCCCCATGAAGTTCGCTCTCGTGCTCCTCGGCAGTTTCGCCATCGCCGGCTGCGGCGTCAGCTCTTCCACCCTCGAGGAGGAACTCGCCAAGGCCAAGTCCGAGAACCAGTCGTACGCCGACCAGAAGGCCGCCGAGGCGACGACGGCGCTGAAGAAGGACCTCGACAAGGACCTGGGGAAGCGCGTCTACGACTTGGAGTCGAACGGGGCGCCGCGCAACTGGGTCACGGCGCAGATCAACGAGTCGCGCCTGAAGACGCTGGACGACGTGGACAAGAAGCTCGCGACGCTCGAGAAGCAGCTCGAGGAGATCAAGGGCAAGGTGGACGTCGTGAACATGGCGAACAAGGAAGAAGTCATGAAGGTGCTGACGGAGCTGCAGGGGATGACGGTGACGCTCGTGCAGCAGCTGAAGACGCAGAAGGAGGCGCTGGAGACGTCGATCAAGCAGCTCGAGGCGATCCAGGTGCCTGAGGTGCCGAAGGACAAGTAGGAACGGCGTCGAAAGTCGAAGGTCGAAGGACCGACTAGGAAACGGGGCCACCGCTGCGGCGGTGGCTCTTTTTTTTTCGGCGGGTGGCGGGAGGGCCGGGGATCTTCGCCAGGCTGCGGGCCTCGGCGCGCCGCATGGCTTGCCGCTGCGGGCCGGTGCGGTCGTCGAGCCCGCGCAGGTGGAGCACGCCGTGGATGACGTAGAGCGCGAGCTCCCGGGCGACGGGGATGCCGCGCTCCGCGGCCTCGCGCTTCGCCGTGTCGAGGCTGACCACGAGCTCCCCCCACAGGAACGGCTCTTCCATCGGGAACGTGCAGACGTCCGTGGACCAGTCGTGGCCGAGTCGCTCGCGGTTGACGCGGCGGATCTCGCGGTCGGAAACCACGTGCACGTGAAGCGGTCCCTCGAGCGGTCCCGCCGCGCGGGCGGCGGCGGCCACCGTGCGGCGCAGGGCGGCGGAAAGGCGCTTCCCCCCGAACACCCGGACAGGAATCACGGCCTCTCCGCGACCTTGGGCGGCAGCCCCGCCATGCCGCGCGCGAGCTGGTCGAGGTCGGTGTCGGCCTTCTGGTTGGGATAGCGGACGCGCGAGTGGTAGATGCCGACGAGCGTGCGGACGAAAGAAGCGACGCACTTTTCCAGTTCCTGCATCGTGAGGCTGCATTCGTTGAACTGGCCGTCGTTGAGGCGGGCGAGGGCGATGTCGCGGACCAGGCCCTCGAGGCGCGTCGGGGTCGGCTCGGCGAGCGTGCGCGCGGCGGCCTCGACGCCGTCGGCGAGCATCGCGACGGCCGTCTCGCGCGTCTGCGGCTTCGGTCCCGGGTAGCGGAACGACTCCGCGTCCACGGACTCGCCGGTGCCGGACTCCTCGGCGCTGGCGATCGCCTGGCGGTAGAAGAACTGGATCATCATCGTGCCGTGGTGCTGCGTGATGAAGTCGATGACCTCGGCGGGGAGGCCGTAGTACTCCGCCATTTCCACCCCGTCCTTCACGTGCGCCTTGATGATCAGCGTGGACATCGCCGCCGAAAGCGACTTGTGCCGCGCGCCGGCCTGCGGGTCGTTCTCGAAGAAGTACTCCGGCTTGTTCGTCTTGCCGATGTCGTGGTAGAGGCAGCCGACGCGGGTGAGAAGCGCGTTCCCGCCGATCTCCGCGACGGCGGCCTCGGCGAGCTCGGAAACGCGGATGCTGTGGTAGTGCGTCCCCGGCGCTTCCAGCGACAGCTTTTTCAGCAGCGGCTGGTTGAAGTCCGCGAGCTCGAGGAGCGACAGTTCGGTCGTGATCTTGAACGCGCGCTCGAGGAACGGCAGCAGCCCCGTGATCACGAAGGCCGTGGCGACGCCGTTGAGCAGCCCGCGGGCGGCGTCCTTCTGCGCGAAGTCGATGTGGCCGCGGAGCGAGAGCTCGCCCGAAGAGACGAGGTGGATGCCGAGAAGGGCGGCGGCGTGCACGAGCCCGGCGAGAAGGCCGACGTTGAGCGCTCGCGACCGGCGCCGCAATGTGCGCATCCCGAAGACGGCGATGACGGAGCCTGGGAAGAGCGCGAGCACGGAGTGGTAGTCGTCGCCGACGAGGACGCCCGTGAGCCGGGCGAGAAGCGTGAAGGCGAGGATGTTGGCGAAGGCCAGCCCCGGGCCGAGGGCGACGGCGAGCACCATTCCCGCGAGCGTGACCGGGACGAGCTCAAGCGGCCATCCCATGGCCTCGAACAGCCGCACGGAGGCGAAGAGCCCCACGAGCGTGAGGCCCCAGGCGAAGACGCTTCCCGGCCTGCGGTGCAGGTCCGGCGCCAGGAAAGAGAGGGCGAGCGCGGTGACGGCGGCGGCGAGGCCAGCGAGGACGAGGTGGCCGCCGAGGCGGAGCCAGACCTGGGCGCCGTCCAGAGCGCGGAGGACGTCGCCGGAATTGCGCGCGGGGCTCCACGACAGAAGCGCGACGGTGGCGAGCGTAAACAGCGTCCCGGCAAGGACATTGAACGTGATGTGGCTGCGGCCGACGGTCTCGACGGGCTGGACCGGGCCCTGGCGTGTCAGGGAGAAACGGCGCGGCTTGGCCCGCCAAGGCCACATAACAGTTTCCTAACTTCGAGGAAGACGAGGATCGTATCGGTTGTGAAGGGGCGGCGTCAAGGCGGACCCCGATCCGGGGTGCATGACCGGAGTTGCACCCCCCGGCGGGCCGGCGTCGGGGACGATCATGCGGGTTTCCTGAAGCGTGGGCCGCCTGCGTGGTGAGCACGCGGTCTGTTCTCGAAGTGTCGTGCGGCGCGATCGTCCTCTGACAGG
>CAZPWT010000056.1:0-27390 GCA_964590435.1 uncultured Planctomycetia bacterium | reverse complement strand
CCTGTCAGAGGACGATCGCGCCGCACGACACTTCGAGAACAGACCGCGTGCTCACCACGCAGGCGGCCCACGCTTCAGGAAACCCGCATGATCGTCCCCGACGCCGGCCCGCCGGGGGGTGCAACTCCGGTCATGCACCCATCGGCCTGATCCTGTGCGCGGGAAACAGGCAGGAGACGGTAAAGTTGCTGGAGTTGGAAAAGAGCCGGATTCGAGTCGCGACCTATTGGACGCGGATGCTCCCGAAGCAACTGCTGCGCAGGAAGCTCCGCGAGGCGATGACCGCGGCGAAGGAGCGATTCGCGAGGAAAGACGCCGGCAAGTCACTCTTGTCCTTGCCGTCGACAGGAGCCGCCCGGCGCGAGTAAGACGCCGCGCTTCTTCCCTTCCCGCCCGCCCGTCTCTAACCTTCGCGGTCGTGGAAGACCACGAATCCGACCTGCTGTTCGGCCTCCTCGCGCTCCAGCTGGGCTTCGTCAACCGCGACCAGTTGCTGGAGTGCGTCGCGGTGTGGACGGGCGCCGGCGGGCGGAGCCTGGAGGAGATGCTGCGCGCGAAGGCGGCGCTGCGCGACGACCAGGCGAAGGCGGTGCGGGGGATGGTCGAGGCGCGCGTGGCGCGGAGCGGGATCGACCGGACGCGGGTGGCGCCGTCGCGCGGCGAGGCAGCGGAACCCCTGCCTTCCGTGCGCTACCGGCTGATGGGCGAACTCGGCCGCGGCGGACTCGGGCGCGTCGTCGAGGCGCACGATGCGCTTCTCGAGCGCTCGGTCGCGCTGAAGCTCGCGCTGGACGACCTGCCGGCGGACCTGCGGGAGCGGTTCCTGCGCGAAGCGCGGCTGGCGGCGCGGCTGGCGGCGCGGCTGGAGCACCCGGCGATCGTTCCGGTGTACGACTTCGGCGAGGTGCCGGGACCGGACGGGCGGCCGCGGACGTTCCTGGCGATGAAGCGCGTGAAGGGGAAGGACCTGGGGCAGGTGCTGGCGTTGCTGGCGGCAGGGGTGCCGGAGGCGCGTCGGGAGTGGACGCGGGCGCGGCTGCTGCGGGTGTTCCAGGATGTGTGCCTGGGGATGGCATTCGCGCACGACCGGGGGGTGATTCACCGGGACCTGAAGCCGGGGAATGTGATGCTGGGGGAGTATGGGGAGACGATGGTGGTGGACTGGGGGCTCGCGAAGGAAAAACGACAGGGGATTGGGGAGGAAAGGGCAGGGGGCGCGGGGGGGCTGGGGCGGGGGATCGGGCTGGGGCTTACGTTGGACGGGGATGTGATCGGGACGCCGGCTTACATGTCGCCGGAGCAGGCAGAAGGGCGCGTCGATGGGGTGGATCATCGGAGCGACATCTACTCGCTCGGGGCGGTGCTCTACGAGATCCTCACGCTCCGGACGCCGGTGGAGGGGAACTCGGTCGACGAGATGCTGGAGCTGGTCCGCAGCGGGCGCATCGTCGCGCCTTCGGAGCGCATCCGGGCGGCGATCGCCGCCCGGCCGGTCGCGGCCTCCACCATGGATGCCTCGGGGCGTCCGATCCCGCCGGAACTCGAGGCTCTCTGCCTCAAGGCGCTGGCGCTCCGGCCCGACGACCGCTTCCAGTCCGCCCGCGAACTCCACGACGAAGTCCAGCTGTTCCTGGAAGGGGTAAAACAGCGCGAACGCGACGCGGCGCTCGCGGCGTCGGAGGTGCGGCGGGCGCAGGATGCGGCGGAGCGGCACGAGCGGCTGGCGCGCGAAGGGCGGGCGGCGCGTGGCAAGGCGCTGGAGATCGGGAAGAAAGTGCCCGCGTGGGCGGACAAGGCGGAGCTCTGGGAGACCGAGGACCGCGCGGCGCGCTTCGAGGCCGAGGCCGTCGAGGCATTCGCCGAGGCGGAGCGTGCGCTGACTCTCGCGCTCGGCCACGTGAAAGACCACGCCGAGGCGCGGCGGCTCAAGGCGGAACTCTACTGGGCGCGCTTCATCGCCATGGACGAGGCGGGAAACGCGGCCGAAGCGCAGCTCGCGCGCCGGGTGGCGGAGCAGTTCAACGACGGCGACCTCGACCTGCGGCTCAAGGGGGACGGGACGCTGTCGGTGCGGACGCAGGCGTACCCGTGCCGGTGCCTGGTGGAAGGGCGGATGGTGCTGCCGGAGGAGCTGAATTACCGCGGGTACCACCCGTTTTCGGGAAGAGCGCTCGACGGGCACGCGGGGGCCGAGGGGCTGCCCGACAAGGAGCCGGGAGGGCCGATCCGGCTGCGAGTGCATGGAGCTGAGTGCCGCGCGGTGCCGGTCGCGGGGGCGGACGTGTGGGTCTGGCGATACGAGGAAGAAGGCCGGCTGCTGATTCCGGAGACGCCGGCGGGCCCCAGCGGCCCGGACGGGCGCGTCGCGGCGGCGCGCGTGTTCGAAGCCGGGTCGCCCTTCACGCCGCGCGGCCCCGGGCTCTGGCTCGGGAAGACGCCGCTCGAGCGCGCGCCGTTGCCGATGGGGTCGTACCTCGCGGTGATCGCGAGGGACGGCCACGAGCCAGCGCGGGTGCCGGTCGCAGTGGGGCGGTGCGAGGACGTGACGCAGCGGGCGACGTTGTACCGGCGCGAGGAGATCCCGGAGGGGACCGTGGTGGTGGCGGGGGGGACGTTCACGTACCAGGGGGACCGCGCGCTGTCGTACTCGCTGCCGGCGACGCCGATGGAGACGGAGGACCTGTTCGTGGCGCGCCACCCGGTCACGTGCCGCGAGTACGCCGCGTTTCTGAACGCCATTCCAGCGGAGGAAGCGGCCCGCCGCGTGCCGCGCGAGCTCGCCGCGTCGGGGGCGTACTGGCCGGGGCCGCCGTACGTCGTCCCCACCGCCGCGTGGCTGGCCGGCGCTTCGCCGGAACAGCGCGCGAAAGCCCGCCGCATTGCGAACGTCCCGCTCGACTGGGAAGAAGAATGGCCGGTCCTCGGCATCTCCTGGGAAGACGCCGTCGCCTGGACCGCCTGGCGCGCGGCGACTTTCGGCGAGCCGGCGACGATGTTCCACGAGATCGACTGGGAGCACGCCGCTCGCGGTCCCGACCGACGCATCTTCCCGATGGGCCACCACATGGACATGCGCTGGGCCAACAACGCGCGGTCGTCCCCCGAGGGCTCCCGCCCCGCCCGCGTCACCGACTTTCCGCACGACGAGTCCCCCTACGGCGTCCGCGGGATGGCCGGCAACGCCCACGAGCACTGCCTCAACGACCCCGGGCAGGAAATGTCCGGCTGGCGCCTGTACCGCGGCGGGTTCTGGACGCACTCGGGGGACAACTCGCGGGCGACTTCACGGAGCGGGTTTCCGCCGCGGTCGGTGTCGTCAGTGAGCGGGGTGAGGGCGGTCCTCTCGGCGAGGCTGCCTTCCCCGGCGGCAAACGGCCGCGAGCCCCGGCCGTAGATCTCTTACATCAGCGGCAAATTTCCCATCTCCACCGGGTACGATGCCGCTTCCAACACGTCATTTCAAAGAGGAACCCTTCGTGAACAAGATCTCCGTCGTCGCCACGTTCATCGCCCTGGTCGCCTGCGCCGGCATGGCGTTCAGCATCGCCGAGCTGAAGAAGGTCTCGGGGTCGCTCAGGGATCTGGAAGAGCGTTTCGGGAAGATGGAGAACGCACCCGCAGCGGGCGGAGGTACTGCGGCTTCCGGCGCGCCCGCGACCGTGGCGGACGTGCAGAAGGAGCTGAGCAAGCTCAAGGCCGAGGTGGCGACGGTCCGCTCGGAGCAGGAGACGCTGACCGCGGCCGTGAAGACGGGCGGGACCGCGAACCCCAACGGCCCCGTGGCCGTGAAGACGCCGGTGGGCGACGAGCTCAAGGGCGCGATCGAGACCGTGCTGGCCGAGCGCGAGGCGGCGAAGGAAAAGGCGCGCAAAGAAGAAGAGGCCAAGCGGGCGGCGGAGTGGCAGGCGCGGATGGCGCAGGGCGTGGTCGACACGCTGACGCGCGAGCTCGGGCTGACCAAGCAGCAGAAAGCGCAGGTGGTCGAGATCGTCACGGCGCAGACCACGGCGTTCCGCGAAGCGATGACGAACCGCAAGGAAGGCGAGAACCCGATGGAGAAGATGCAGGCGCTTCGCACCGAAACCGACACGAAGATCAAGGCGGTGCTGACGCCGGAGCAGGGGACGAAGTACGACGAGCTGGCGAAGAACCCGATGGCGATCTGGGGCGGCGCGATGGGGGGCATGGGCGGCGGCGGGCGGCGCAACGGCCGCGGGCCGGGGGAAGGGAACTAGCGACGGTTGCAGGAAGAATCCAAGGCCCGCCAGCGATGGCGGGCCTTTTTTGTTGGCGCAGGGAAGGGCGAAGGAATTCGCGGATAACGGCGGATGACGCGGAAACGGCCGCGGATGAGGGTCGGACGTAGAATGCCGCTTCCCATGCCTCCTGAAGCCGACCTGCTCTTCGCGCTCCTCGCGCTCCAGATGAACCTCCTGTCGCGGGAGCAGCTTCTCGAAGCCGCGGCGGTGTGGATGAGCGCGCCGGGGGGGACGTTCGCGGGGCTGCTGGAGTCGCGGGGGTACCTGGCGCCGGAGAAGGCGGCGACGGTGCGGGCGATCGTGGAAGCGCGGGTGAGGGAGACCCATGTGCCCGTGCGGGTGGCGGCGCTCTCGTCGCGGGTCCTGCCGACGGCGGCCCCGGGCCGCTACGAGCTCAAGGCCGAGCTCGGCCGCGGCGGGCTGGGGCGCGTGGTCGAGGCGTGGGACGAGGCGCTTCGAAGGCAGGTCGCGGTGAAACTGCTCCATGAGCAGCAGGCCGGGGACGCGCCGGACCGGTTTGCGCGGGAAGCGCGGCTGGCGGGGCGGCTGGAGCACCCTGCGATCATCCCGGTGTACGACTTCGGGGTGATGCCCTCGGCGGACGGGCGGGCGCAGGTGTTCCTGGCGATGAAGCGCGTGGTGGGGCGGGACCTGGACCGCGTGTTGAGGGACCTGCAGGAGGGGCGGATCGAGACGCGGCGGACGTGGACGCGCGGGCGGCTGCTGCGGGTGTTCCAGGACGTGTGCCTCGGGATGGCGTTCGCGCACGACCGGGGGATCGTGCACCGGGACCTCAAGCCCTCGAACATCATGATCGGCGACTACGGCGAGACGCTGATCGTGGACTGGGGGCTGGCAAAGGAACTGAAGCCGGCGGGGGAGGCGAAGCCCGCGGGTTCCGGGGACTCGGAAGTCATCATGGGCGACCCGGCCACGACGGTGCGCGTGCGGTCGAAGACGTCGACGCAGCAGCGCACGGACTCGGAGGCGATCCAGCTCTCCCAGGCCCCGAACCTCACGTTCGCGGGGGACATCCTCGGCACGCCGGCGTACATGAGCCCCGAGCAGGCGGAAGGGCGCGTGGACGACATCGACGCCCGCAGCGACATCTTCGCCCTTGGCGCGATCCTCTACGAAATCCTCGCGCTCCGGCCGCCGTTCGAGGGGAAGACGGTCGAGGAGGTCATCACGCGGGTCCGCGACGGAACGGTCACGCCGCCGTCGCGCGCGCGCGATCCGCGCCCCGCCGACCCGATGCCGCCGTCGTCGACGACCTCCGCCGGCGACGTCGTCCCCCCCGAACTCGACGCCATCTGCCTCCGCGCCCTCGCCCGCCGCCCCGCCGACCGCTACCAGTCCGCCCGCGACCTTCACGACGAAATCCAGCTCTTCCTCGAGGGCGCCAAGGAGCGCGACCGCCGCCGTGTCGCGGCGGAATCGGCGGTGGCGCAGGTGCGGGAAGCGCTTGGCCGGAGAAGGCGCCTGCGCGAGGAGGCGGCGAAGGCGGGGGAGGAAGCGAAGAGGCTCGAGGCGGGAACGGCGCCGCTCGCGGACAAGGCGGCGCTCTGGGCGGCGGAGGACGGCGCAATCGGGCTGCGCCGGCAGGCAGCGGCCGCGCACGCCGACGCCGTCGCGGCGCTGACCCGCGCGCTGGAACACGACCGCGACCACAAGGACGCTCGCGCCCTGATGGCCGACCTCGCGTGGGAGAGCCACGTCGAGGCCGAGGAGTCCGGCGACGACGTCGCGGCCCTCGTTCACCGGCGCGTCGCCGAGGAGTTCCACGACGGCCGGCTCGACTCGCAGCTTCGCGGCGAGGGGACGCTCGCGGTGCGGACGGTCGCGTTCCGCTGCGAGTGCCTCGAGAAGGGACGCACGGTCTTCCCAGAGGAGCTCGCCGCGGGCGAGTGGCACCCGTTCTCCGGGCGATCGCTCGCCGGCACGCCGGGGGCCGAAGGACTGAGAGCGCTCGAGCCCGCCGGCGCCGCCCGCCTCCGCGTCCACGGGTCGCTCTGCCACGCCGACGACCTCGCCGGCGCCGACGTGTGGCTCTTCCGCCACGAGGAAGTCGGCCGCCGCCTCGTCCCCGTCACGCCGCACGGCCTCCAGGGCCCCGGCGTCCCGGCCGCCGTCCTCGACAAGCTGTACGGCAAGGCCTCCGCGTTCCGCCCGCAGGGCCCCGGCTTCCACCTCGGGCACACGCCCGTCCCGAAACGCACACTTCCCATGGGCTCCTACCTCCTCGTGGTCGCCAAGGACGGCCGTGCCCCGGCGCGCGTCCCCGTCTTCGTCCCGCGCGGCGGCCACGTCGAGCAGCAGGTCACGCTCTTCAGGCCCGCCGAAATCCCCGCCGGCTTCGCCCCCGTCGCCGAGGGTGCCTTCGGCTACCAGGGCGACCGCGAAAATCCCTACGCCGGCCCGGCCGAGACGCGCGACCTCCCCGCCTTCTTCCTCGCGACCCAGCCCGTGACCTGCCGCGACTACGCCGAGTTCCTGAACGCGCTTCCCAGGGACGAAGCCGCCCGCCGCGCCCCGCGCGAGGCCCCGGACGCGCCGCCGCTCTGGCCCGGCCCGCCGTGGACGTGGTCCGGCGGCCGTCCGGTGATGAACACGACCGCCGCCTGGGAAGCCGATGGGCCCGTCACCGCGGTGTCGTGGGAGGACGCGATGGCGTACGCGGCCTGGAAGCGCTCGCGCGAGGGTCTCCTCGTGACGCTGCCCACTGGCGTGCAGTGGGAAAAGGCCGCGCGTGGCCCCGACCGGCGCTTCTACCCGTGGGGCCGGCACCTCGACCCGCGCTGGGCGAATGGGGAGCATTCGCACGAGGGCGCGCCGCGCCCCGCGTCGGTGACGGCGTTCCCCGGCGACGAGTCCCCGTACGGCATCCGCGGCCTCGCCGGCAACACGCGCGACGCCTGCCTCGACGACGCAGGAAGCGACTGGCCCGGGCGGCGGTGGTTCCGGGGCGGGACGTGGGCGCGGCCGGCGATCGAGATGCGCGCGAGCGACCGGACGGCGCTGAACTCGAAGGCGGTGGTGTACGACTTCGGGTTCCGGGTGGCGTGTGGAATCAGCCTTCCTGCGCCGGACGGGGTTCGCGGCTCAGCCCGCACTTGAAGCGAAGACGGGATCGGAGTCTCCATGAATGAACAGAACGCCGACTGGCTGTGCCGGAGGATCGAAAAGGAATCGCATTTCTTTGAAGAGCGCCGCTCGACGACACCGAAGGGAACACGCTTCGTAGATATCGAGGTTTCAGCGCGAGGCGCCGGGGGGACAGGCTGTCTTTCCTCCGATTCATGGGAGTACTTGGAGGACTTGCAGACGAGCAACCAGCCCTGCTTGTTGTCCGGGGAGGCGCTGGTCCGCCTTGCATCCGGCGATGCCTACAGGCTTCAGGAAATCGCGGCGCGGTGCATCAACGGCGATGGCCCGATTTTCGTGCAGGCCTCGGCTGAGTCTGAGTTAGGCCTGCTCATGTACCTGCATCTTCCCGCGGTTTATGGGGAAGACCGCGATGCGGTCGTTAAGCGCATGGATGACGCTAGGTTCTGGTCCCAGTAAGTCGGGCGCGATCAATATTGTCCTTCTCATAAGGACAATAGTTGCATATATTGTCCTTCTCAGAAGGACAAATGCGCGACCTCCTCCGAAAGAAGCTCATCGACGCCCTCGCGGCCCCCGTCCCGCGGTTCACCCGCCGCGACGTGCGGCTGCCCCGCGTCCCGAACAAGGCCGTCGCGGTCATCGGGATGCGGCGCAGCGGCAAGACGACGATGCTCTGGCAGGTCATCGCGGACCGGATCGCGGCCGGGACCCCGCGGGAAGCGCTTCTCTACTTCAGTTTCGAGGACGAACTCTTCTCAGGGATGAGTTCTGCGGACCTGCACATCCTTGAAGAGGAGTACTTCAGGCTGCAGCCTGGGATGCGCGGTCAGGCGGTCTTCCTGCTGGACGAAATCCAGGTGGTGCCCGGCTGGGAGGCGTTTGCGCGGCGGCTGCTCGACGCGAAGGACGTGGAGCTGTTCCTGTCCGGGTCGTCGGCGCGGCTACTGTCGCGGGAAGTGGCGACGAGCATGCGAGGGCGGGCATTGGCGGCGGTCGTGCACCCGTTCAGCTTTCGCGAGTACCTGCGTCACCTGGACCGGGAACCGGAGAAGCCAATGGACCGGCTGCCGTCGCGCGAGCGATCGGCGGTGGAGAAGGACCTGCGCGAGTACCTCACCTTCGGCGGCTTCCCGGAGACGATCGGCGTGCCGGAGCGCGACCGTGTCGACCTCCTGCGGACCTACGTAGACACCGCGCTGTTCCGCGATGTCGTTGAACGCCATGCCGTCAGCCACCCGGTCGCGTTGCGGTGGATGGTCCGGCACCTCCTTGGAAATGCCGCAGGGCCCTTCACGGTCCACAGGTTCCACGGCGACCTGCACTCCCAGGGAATCCCCGTCAGCAAGGACACGCTTCACGCCTACCTTGCCCATCTCGAGGATGCGTTCCTCATCCGCACGGTTTCGATGGAGACGGGGTCCGAGCGGAAGCGAATGGTGAACCCGCGAAAGGTCTATCCGGTCGATCCCGGGCTGATCCCCGTTTACGACCGGACGGGGCGCGCCAACGTCGGGCACGCGCTGGAGACGTGCGTCCTCATCGAGCTCGAGCGTCGGGGAGCGGAAATCACCTGGGTCCGCACGAAGGAGGGCCACGAGGTCGATTTCCTCGCGCGCTATCCCGGAGGCCGGCAGGAATTGATCCAGGTCTGCGCGAACCTCGACGATGCCGCGACGCGGGACCGGGAGTTCCGGGCGCTGCTCGAGGCCTCCGGGGAACACGGGCGGGCGGATCTCAGTGTCGTCTGTCTGGACAGCGATGCAGTCCCGGGCATTCCAGGGACGATCCGGCTGCATTCCGCGGCCAGCTGGCTGATCTCATAAAGTGCATTCTGCGCAGCGGGTTGTTTGGCACGATGGACAGGCGTGAAGCTCAAATGCCCCCACTGCCCCAAGGAGCTCGTCGTCCTGCGCTCCTCTGCCGGCGCCGTCGAGCGCTGCCCGGCCTGCGGCGGGATGGTGAGGATGCCGATGCCGGGCGAAACCGCGATCCAGCCGATCTCGTCGGCGGCAGAAGAAGCCGCACGGCGGCCGCCTGAGTCCCCGATCATCGCGGCGCGGCGGGAAGCTGACGCGATCGAGGCGGAGACCCACTGGAGCCGGCTCTCGCTACCGGTAAAGATCGTCCTCGCGCTTTCGGCGGCCTCGATCTTCGTCGCACCGCGCATCATCGACGCCGTAAAGGGCCGGGGAGGAGTGCGGTCCGCAGAACTCGCGTTCAACCAGGCGATCGTGGAAGCCGACGCGCGGCTGCAATCGCGCATCGTAGAGCTCGACCAGAAGGTGACCGCGTTTTCCCACAATCCGGATGCCCTTCCGCAGGCGACCGCGGCCCTCGATGTCGCCAGCGGCCAGATCACGGACTCGCGCCGCGCGCTCGATGGGCTTCGAGGCCCTTCCACGCCCGCCGCACAAAGGTTCCGGGAGGCCGCGCGCGCGCTCCTCGAGGCCGACATCATGATCATCCAGGGGTACTACCCGGAGGTGATCGCCCTCCTCAAGGACACGTCCGGGGATCCCGCGGCGCGCGAGGCAAAGCTGAGGGACCTCGTCGCGAAGATGAACGAGCTGGAACAGACGAAGCGCGCGGCGATGCTGCAGGCGCAACGGGACTTCGCGTTCGAGGCCGGAATCACGCTTCGCTGAAGAAGCCGCGGTTACACTCCGCGCGTGTCCACGGCGGCCGCTGCTCCTTCCCGTCTCCTGCACGGCCTCGTCATCGCGCCGGCGGCGTTTCTGCTTTTCCAGGTCCAGCCGATGGCGGCGAAGGCGATCCTGCCGTGGTTCGGGGGATCGGCGGCGGTGTGGATCACGTGCCTGCTGTTCTTCCAGGTGGGGCTGCTGGCGGGGTACCTGTACGCGCACGGGCTGATCCGGTTTTTCACGCCCGGGAAGCAGGCGGCGATCCACTCGGCGCTGCTGCTTGCGGCGCTGGCGACGCTGCCCGTGAATCCCGCGGTCGGCTGGAAGCCGTTGGGGATGGAAGACCCGAGCCTGCGCATTCTCGGGCTGCTCGCCATGTCCGTCGGGCTCCCGTACGTCCTCCTCGCGGCGACGTCGCCGCTGCTTCAGGCGTGGTTTGCGCGGTCGCATCCGGAAGGGCTTCCCTGGGGGCTCTTCGCGCTCTCGAACGCCGGCTCGCTTGCTGCGCTGCTGACGTACCCGGTTGCGATCGAGCCGTTCATGGGGGTGCGGCGGCAGATGCACGCGTGGTCGATCGCGTTCGCGGCGGTCGCGCTGCTGTGCGTGCTGGTGTCGTGGAAGGCGGCGCGGGCGCTGAAGGCGGAGGCGGCCGCGGCGCCGCCGGGCGCTTCACCAAGACGAGCGGACTACGCGATGTGGGTCCTGCTGTCCGCGTGCGCTTCCGCTCTGCTCATGGCCGTCAGCAATCACCTGACGCAGAACGTGGCGTCGGTGCCGTTCCTGTGGGTGCTGCCGCTGAGCGTGTACCTCGTGACGTTCATCCTGTGCTTTGACGGGCGCGGGTGGTACCGGCGGGGGACGTTCCTGCCGCTGCTGTTCCTGCTGCTGGGCGGGATGGCGCTCTTGATGGGGCCGGACACGGAAGGGGCGACGCTGTGGCTGATCCTGCCGGTGTTCCTGGCGGGGATGTTCGTGTGCTGCATGGTCTGCCACGGGGAGCTGGCGCGGATGCGGCCGCACCCGGCGCATCTCACGACGTTCTACCTCTGCCTTGCGGCGGGTGGGGCGCTGGGCGGGATGTTCGTCGGGCTGGCTGCGCCCCGCGTCTTCTCCGGCTACTGGGAGCTCCCGATCGGACTCGCCGCCTGCGCCGCGCTCGCCCTCGCCGCCGTCCGGCGCGATCCCCCCGCCCGCATCGGGACGTCGCTCTTCCGCACCGCCTGGGGGATGGCGGCGTTCGCGGGCATCGTGATCGCCGCCGGGCTGGCGTGGCAGTCGAAGCGCATCGCGTCGAGCCAGCGGCTCATGGTGCGCGACTTCTACGGCGGGCTGCGCGTCGCGGACCGTCAGAGCAAGGACGGCAAGGACCGCGTCCGCATGCTGCTCCACGGCATCATCAACCACGGCGAGCAGTTCCTGGACGCGAAGCGCGCGCTGCAACCGACGTCGTACTACTCCCCGTGGTCGGGCGCGGCGCTGGCGATCACGCGCGAGCCGCGTCCCGCCTCGCAGCGTATCGGCATCGTCGGCCTCGGTACGGGCACGCTCGCCAGCTTCGGCCGCGCCGGGGACGTCTACCGCTTCTACGAAATCAGCCCGCTCATCGTCGATCTCGCCCGCACGGAGTTCACGTACCTTGCCGATTCCCCCGCCCGCAGCGAAGTCGTCCTCGGCGACGGCCGCCTCGCCCTCGACCGGGAACCCGACCAGCACTTCGACGTCCTCGTCGTGGACGCCTTCGCCGGCGATGCCATCCCAACGCACCTCCTGACCCGCGAAGCCTTCGAGATGTACCGCCGCCACCTCAACCCAGGCGGCACCCTCGCCGTCCACATCACCAACCGCTACCTCGACCTCGCCCCCGTCGCCGCGCAGGGCGCCGAGGTCCTCGGCCTCAAGGCGCTCCAGGTGCGGGCCCTGCCCGACGAAGCGCGCTTCTGGCGTGCCTCGACCTGGGTGCTGATCACCGCGGAGCCCGAGCGGTACCTGCTCCTGAAGGACCGGAACGTCGCGGTCGACCTGGTCGCCGATCCGGGGCGCCGTCCGTGGACCGACGACTACAGCGAGCTGTTCGGGCTGCTCCGCGGCGTCCTGCCGATCCCGGGCACGCGGATTTCGAAATAGCCGCAGCACTTCGATAGACTGCCGCCCATGACAACCAACTACGACATCCACATGGACGTGAAGTACGGACCGCTGGAGCTGGTTGAAGCGGCCGCGCTCGCGAAGGCGTGCCCGGCCAAGTGGTGGAACCAGACGCTGTGCAAGGTGAACGACTCCCTCATCCGGCTGGGCGTCTTCGAAGGGGAGTTCCACTGGCACAAGCACGACGTCGAGGACGAGTACTTCCAGGTGATGGAGGGGACGCTGTACATCGACCTGGAAGGGCGCACCGTCGAGCTCGGGCCGGGGCAGGGGCTGATGGTGCCGCACGGGGTGATGCACCGGACGCGGGCGCCGAAGAGGACGGTGGTGCTGATGGTGGAACCGGCGACGGTGGTGCCGACGGGGGATTAGTGCGGAGAGCAAACGACAAGGAGCAAACTACAACTTCCAAGTAAACGCCAAACGGCAAGGTTCCAATCTCAGAGGCCCGGGTTGGAGTTTGCCGTTTGGCGTTTACTTGGAAGTTGTAGTTTGCTCCTTGTAGTTTCCACTCTCACACCCCCCTCCGCTTCCGGAACTTCGGCCGATTCGCATCGAAATCCGGCCGCGGCACCGCGATGTCCAGCGGCTTGCCCCTCCTCCTCGCCTCCATCCTCCACACCTGCAGCCCCTTCTCCTTCGCCTGGATCTCGCGCCGCGTCCGCCCCGCCGGCGCCTCGGGCCAGGCGAGGGGGAGGCGCTCGACTTCGAAATGCTTCTGCACCGCGGCGATGAGGTACGTCCAGTACTCGCGGTTGTCGGTCTGCAGGACGAGGAGCCCGCGCGGCCGCAGGACGGTCCAGGTCCGCTCGAGGAATGCCTCCGTGAGCAGGCGGCGGTTCGGGGCGTCGGCCTCGTAGTACGGCTGCGGGTGGTAGATGTGCACTTCGTCGAGCGAGTCGGCGGCGAAGCGCTGTTCCATCCACGTGACGACGTCGCCGACGACGAAGCGGACGTTGGCGAGGCCGCGCTGGTTGGCGCGCTGCGCGGCGTGGTCGACGGCGACCTGGACGAGGTCGATGCCGATGTGATCGCGGTCCGGCCGCGAAAGCGCGCTTCCGATCAGGTAGCGCCCGTTGCCGCAGCCGAGGTCCACCACGCGCGGGGCTTCACGCCCGAACGTCGCCTTCCAGTCGAACGTGCCTCCCGGGTCGCGCAGCCCCGTGGTGGTCCAGCGGTCGCGCGGCACCGTGCGCCCGGGGAACGGGACGCCGTACTCGCTCTCGCTGGAGTTTGGGATGGGCATCGAGCGGGGAAGCGTGGATCGCGCGTCCCGTTGCGTCAAGGCACGGCCTACTCGAAGGGAGGCATGCCGGCGGCCGAGCAAGTCCGCTTCATCGCGGCCAGCATACGATCGAGAAGCGCCGTGTCTCCCAGGCTGCGGAGGATCCCGGCGCCCCTGCGGAAAGACGCTTTCGCGCGGGAACGGTGGCCGGCCTCGAGCTGGAGCAGCGCGTAGCCGCAGAGGTGAGCGCCTTCCAGCCGGGGGTTCCGCGCCCTGCGATGAATCGAGATGGCACGGCGATAGGCGCGCTCTGACAGCGCGGGCCGACCTGTCGCCTTGTACAGCGCGGCCAGGTTTCCCAGCGCGATCCCCTCGGAGCGCGGGTCGCCGACTTTGCGGTGAAGCGCGAGGGCCTCCTCGTAGGCGCGTTCGGCCTCCTCCATTCGGCCCGTCGCGCGGAAATGGACCCCGAGGTTTGCCAGAACCACTCCCGCGGAGCGCAGGTTGCCGACGTCCCTGTGAAGGGAGAGCGCCTGGAGGTACACGCGCTCGGCCTTCTCCATGCGTCCGTCGTCCGCGTGGAGACCGCCGAGATTGCCGAGCACGATTGCGAGGAAATGGCGGTCCCCGCACTCCTCCAGGATCGCGAGCGCCCGCTGATAGGTCGTCAGCGCTTCCCTGAGTCTCCCCGTCTCACGGAGAAGGTTGGCGAGGTTTCCCAGAGCGATTCCCGCGTGGCGCCGATTCCCGACGGCCCGGTGCAGCGCGAGCGCGCTTCGGTAGGACTTCTCGGCTTCTTTCCACTCGCTGCGTTCCTGGAGCTGAAGGGCGATGTTCCCGAGCGTGATCCCTTCCGAACGCCGGTCCCCGGCGCGGCGGTGGAGGGCGAGCGCCGTCCGGCCCATGCGCGCGGCCTCTGCGATGCGTCCGGTGTCCTGGTACAAGTTCGCCAGGTTCCCGTAAGCGACGCCGGACGTCCGTGGGTCGATGGACGGGGTGAGGAGGTCGAGGGCGCTTAGGTGGGCCTGCTCGGCCTCCGCGATGCGGCCGGTCTGGCCGTAGAGAACCCCGAGGGAGCTCAGCGCGGACACTTCTCCGTCGCGATCGTGCGCCCTGCGGCGGAGGGTCCTCGCGCGCTTGAGCCATCGCTCGGCCCGGCCGCTATCCCCGTTGAGAAGGAAGGCATCCGCGGCCGACGCGAGCGAGAAGGCCCGGGCTGCTCCGGTGACCAGGGACGCGTGCCTCAGCCAGAGATCGGCGGCCGCCCCGTTCCGGAATTCACGATCGGCATGCGCCGCGGCGCGCCGGAGGTAGTCGGCCTGGACGGATCGCAGCGCGGGAAGGCCGGGCGCCGCCGCCGCGGCGTGCGCGGCGAGCTCCTCGGCGAAGGCGTCCGTCGGGTGTGGGTGCGGTGCGCGCCGGCCCGGATCTTCAGGCCCGGCATCGGGGCGCCCGCCCGCGAGCGATTCGATCGCCTCGAGAGCGAGCCCGTGAAGCCGCCCGCGGTCGCCGGGGAGCTGGAGTTCGTAGGCGGCGTCGCGGAGGACGGCGTGTCGGAAGAGGTAAGCGGTTTCGGCGTTCACGCGGTCCGGGAGTTGTTTCGTCCCAGGATTCCGGCCATCCCGGCCGCAAGGGCGTCCACCATCCCCGCCAGCGCCCCATCCGGAATCGCATCGGCGGCGCGAGACTGCCGCCGGAAATCCACCGGGTCGTTGACCGGGTCCACCAGCAGCGCCTCGCCCCACTCCGTCACCGAGATTTCGCAGGAGAACAGGTCGAGCCCGGCAACGCGGGCGACCGACTCGGCGATGCGGGTCAGGCGGTCGAGGCCGTGCTCCGCGCTTTCCTGCGCGGTCACCGTCGCGAAGACGTGCGTCTCCGGGTGCCACCAGAACGGGTGAATCGTCCCCATCACGTGGAACACCCGGAACCACGCCGGCCGCCCCGCGATCGTCACCGGCGCGGCGTTTTCCTGGAGCACGAAGCGTTCTTCCAGCCATTCCGCCGTCTGCGGAAAACGCGCCGGGATCTCATCGAGAGGCATGACCCCGTCGCCGCCCCCCGCGCAAGCGGGTTTCAGCCACAGCGGACGGCGCCAACCCTCCGTTGCGCGCGACAGCGCGAAATCCGACCACTCGCGCGGCATGAAGTCCACGAGCCGCGGCAGCGGAATCCCCTTCGTCGAGAAGAGCGCGTGCGCCGCGGCCTTGTTTCCCATGCGCGCCGACAGCTCCGGCCGGTTCAGGATTCGCGTCGACGTCGTCGCGATGACGTCGTTGAGGCGGAGGAAGCGCGGGTCGCTCTCCCACGCGCGGTCGAGGAGCACGCCCCAGCGCGCTTCGCCCGCGGTCGCAGCCGCGAGGTCGGCCTCGACGGTCGCGGGAGTCACGGACCGGAACGTCAGCCCGCGGTCCCGGCAGGCGCGCTCGAGGTCGGCGACGAAGGCCTCGTCGTGTTCCCAGTTCCAGGCGACGGCGACGTCGTGGTTCACAGGCTGTTCCTACTTCCCGGCCAGGTTCGCCAGCGCGCACGCCAGCTCGTCCAGCTCCCGCGCCGCCCGCTTGTGCGCGGCGGCCCCCACGCGCTTCGCGTCCAGCGGCGCGAACATCGCCTTCCCGGTCTCGACGCGCCCCTGCAGCTCACGGATCTTCGCGGGGTCGGGGTTCGCGCCCAGCGCGGCCAGCGCCGTGCGGACGTCGTTGACGAAGTTCGCCTGGATCACGTTCAGCGCCAGCACCACCGCCTTGTGCGGCTCGAACAGGCGCTCCACGTAGCGGAAGCGCGTGTACAGGAGCGGGTAGTCGTCGGTGCGGATCGCGCCGAGAAGGGCTCCCGCGCTTTCAAGCACCGCCGGGATCGCGGGGAACAGACCCGCGCGGTATTCGATCCAGGCCAGGACGAGCAGCCGCCGCAACAGCGCGCGCTTGAGCGGGTCGTACCGCTTCGGCAGCGGCAGCACTTCCTTCACGAGTTCCTTCATCCGCGCGCCGGCGTCCTCGAAGCGCTTCCCGCGCATCAGGACGGCGGCCTCGTTCACGCCCTCCTCGACCTTGAGGTAGTGGATGCGCGTGTCGATCTGCTCGGAGCGCCAGTCGTGGATCTTCTTCTCGATGCGGAGTTCGGTGAGGGACTTGGGTTCCTCGGGGGGCTGCTCGTAGATGCGGGTCTGGAAGATCGACTTGGCCTGCAGGATGAACTCGCCCATGGACCAGCGGCGGGCGGGGTCCTTGCGGCGGCCGATCTCGACGAGGTCCTCGAGGCGGCGCGAGATGCCGCGGAGGTGCTCGAAGTCGCGCAGTCCCTTGGGGTGCGGGAGGCGGGGGTTCATGGCCATGGCGCGGAGCGCGGAGACGTCGTCGTCGGTCCCGTACGCCGGCTCGCCCGCCAGCATCTCGAACAGCACCAGGCTCAGCGCGAACATGTCCGTCGCGGTCGTGATCTTCGTCGAGTCGCCTTCCCACTGCTCCGGCGCCATGTAGCGCGGCGTGCCGGAGATCGCCCCCGGCATCGTGAGCTGCGTCTGCGCCGGCCCCGCGAACTTGCCGATGCCGAAGTCGATCAGCACCGGCCGCATGCCGGACTCGCCGCTCACGATCATGATGTTGCCGGGCTTGAGGTCGCGGTGCAGCACCACCGGGTGACTCGGGTCCTCGTGGCAGTACCGCAGCGCCTCCGCGATCCCCAGCGCCAGCTCGACCGCCTTCTCCGGCGGCATCCGCCCGCGCGTCAGCCCCTCGTCCAGCGTCACTCCGTTCAGGTACTCCAGGATCATGCACAGCCCGTAGTGCGGGTCGTCCACCAGCCCGAAGAACTTCACGATGTTCCGGTGGTTCAGCGCCGAGAGCAGCCGGCTCTCCCGCAGGAACTGGCTCTTCACGATCTCCGCCGTCCGCGCCTCGATGTCGGCGTCGCCCGAGTTGGGAAGCGCCGGCCGGAGGACCTTGATGGCGACGTGGCGGCTGACGAGGGACGGGTCGATGACCTGGAGGATGTCGTGGAACTTGTCCTCGGCGGCCTCGGGCGATTCGGATTTCAGCTGGCGGTAGGAACTCCAGCGCTCGTGCGCCGCGACGTAGAGCTGGTGACGCAGCTCGGGATCGGCCCGGCGCGCCTCGATGTCCTCCGAGGGGATTCCCAGCAGCGGCGCGAGCGTGGATTCGCCGAGCCACACCCGCTCCGCGACGAGACCGAACAGGTTCTCCAGTTCGCCCAGGAACACCGCCCCGAACGCCCCGCGGTCGATGTGCTCCAGGACGCGCGCGATGCGGTTCTTGAGATAGGGATGCGCCGCGATCTCTGCAGAACGCGGCGCCGCCGCGGGCTTCTGCCCTTCCCCGGGAACCGTCACGAGCTCGGTGGACATGCGCACAAGGGTAGCGATTCCCCGCCCCGGGACCAGCCTGACTTTGCGCCGATCTTTGGCCCCGCGCCTGCGTTAGACTCCTTTGCCCATGCGCGCCACGCTCCTCCTCGCCCTCCTGGCCCTGACCGCCTCCGCGGAAGAACTCTCCGGCACACAGCTGGCGAAGATCAAGGACGCGACGGTCTACGTGAAGCACGTGGGGTTCCGGGGACTGGAGACGGGAAGCGGCTACCTGTTCCGGCGGGACGGGAAGACGGGGTGGGTGCTGACGTGCGAGCACGTGGTGCGCGGGACGGAGACGGCGACGGTCGTGCTGAAGAGCGGGCGGGAGGGCGAGCTCAAGGTGGAGGCGCGCGTGGTGGTGGTGGACAAGGAGCGCGACGTGGCGTGCCTGCGGTTCACGGCGGACGAGATGCCGGCGCCGATCGAGCTGGCGTTCAAGACGGAGGTGAAGGAGACGGAAACGGTGTACGTGGGGGGGTTCCCGTTCGGGCCGTCGCTCGCGACCGCCGGCGACAACCCGGGGCCGTCGGTGACGAAGGTCTCGGTCTCCGCGGTGCGGCGCGACGACGCCGGCGAATGCGTCGTCGTCCAGCTCTCCGGCGACGTCAACCCCGGCAACTCCGGCGGCCCGGTCTTCGACGGCCGCGGCCGCCTCGTCGGCCTCGCGACGTCGCGCATCCAGGGGACCGAGATGGTGTTCCTCGTGCCGCCCGAGGGGTTGCGTTCGATCGTGAAGGGCCGCGTGCTGGCCGTCGCCGCGAAACCGGCGGAGGGCGGCGCGAAGGCGCGGCTCGACGTCACCGCCCCGGTGTTCGACCCGCTCGGCAAACTGCAGTCGTGGGGCGTCGCGTGGGTCCGGCGCGACGCGCTCAAGGAGGCGCCCGCCCCCGGCGCCGACGGGAAATGGAAACCGGTTGGCGCTTCCATGAGAGAAGCCGCGCTCACGCTCGACGAGGCAAAGGGCGTCGCGACCGGCACGGTCGAGGTCGCCCGCGCGGCAGGCGAGACCGGCGCCATCGCCGTCGTCCTGCAGGCCTGGTGGGTCGGCGCGGACGGCACCAAGGTCTGGGCGGCGCCGGTGGACGGGGAAGCGCGGTAGCGGCGGGCGTGCGGCGGACCTTCGTACCCAAGTATTACAACAACAGCGCTTGATACGCTCGTATATGTGGCATATCATGCAGATATGTTGAAGCGGTGGACACGCTGCATACAACCCCAATCCTCCTTTCGGATTGAACGCCCATGCGACGCAGGTCTATCCTTCCGTTTATGCCGAACGCCCTTCCCCGGAAGACTGCCGACGATTATTTCGCCCTCGGCGACGACGATCGTCGCACTGAGCTCATCGAGGGAGTATTCGTCGTGAGCCCGCAAGCCAACTGGGCGCACCAGCGGGCCGCGTTCCGCCTGGCCTTCGTCCTCGAAGGGCAGCTCCGGCGCCTGGGGCTGGGGAAGGTCAACATGCCGATCGACATCCGTCTGTCCGATACAACGGTTGTCCATCCCGACGTGGTCTACCTCTCATCCGAAACCCTCAAGCGGGTCGGAAAGGTGCTCGTTGGCCCTCCCGACCTCGCGGTCGAGTTCCTGTCGCCGTCAAATCGCGCGAACGACCTGAAGCGGAAGATGACGCTCTACCTGGAGCACGGTTTTCCGCAGTACTGGATTGGGGATCCTGAGAGTCGGACGATCCGCGTGCTGGAGAACGGCGGCACCAGGTGGATCGAGAAAGGGACGTTCAAGGCGGGTGACGTGATCCGTCCCGCGGGCATGCCCGGAGTCGAGGTCGCCGTGAGCGAGGTCTACGAAGTCCCCGCGTAACTCCGCCGGCCGCACCGCTTTGTTTCACCCCTCCCCCCGCGCTACAGTGCCCCTTCACCGCATCTCAGGGGGGGAGCCATGAAGCGCGGAGCCCTGCTCGGCCTCGGTTTCATCGTCGGCCTCGCCAATTTCGTCGGCGGCCTGGGCTGGTGCGCCGTCGGCACTGGCGGCGGCTCGCCCCTCCGGAGCCTCTCCAACCCCGAGCTCTTCAATGTCGCCATCTTCCTCCTCACCGGCCCGCTCGCCATCCTTCCGCTCTGCATCCTCGGCCGCAAGTCGCCGAAGATCGCCGCGCTCGGCCTGATCGCCGGCGGCGCGTTCAGCGCGTTCTGGCTGCTCATGGTCGGCCTCCACGACGGCGTCGGCCTGCTGTTCAACAGCAAGCCCGCCCTCGAGGCGTGGGGACCGCTCGCCGCGGCATCGGTGCCGATGGTCGTGCTCGGGGCGGCGTGGCTGAAGGGGCTTCAGCCCAGCGGCAAGAAGTAAAAAAACAGGACCCCGTCAGCGCGTGGTAGTGAGTTCTGCGATTTGCGGATTGCTGATGTGCCGCGTGCTGGGCTGCCGTGTGCACGGTCCGGAGACCGGAAGCGCTGCCCTCCGCGCGGGATGCCGGCCAGTATTTATGCGACCCCCTGGACCGGCGTTCGGGGTCCTGCGCTCGCCCGGGGTCCCTTAAATTTCGATCTTCCAGTTCGCTTCCTGGATCGCGCCGTTCAACAGGCGAAGCTGCTTCGACAGGTCGTCCGCCTGCTTCTGCAGCTTCTGCACGTTCACCTTCGCCACCCACTTGATTTCCTTCAGCCCGTACCGCTCCGGCGGCTTCTTCGCCCCACCGATCGCCGCTTCCAGCACCGAATGCCGCATCGCCAGCGCGTCGCGCTGCGCCAGCGCCTTCGTCAGCGGCCGGCCGTCCTTGAGCTTGTGCTGCAGGTTGGCCTCGTTGATCTGGAACAGCAGCTTCTCGAGCTGGTCGAGGACGCCGGACGCTTCCCCGAGGAGCTTGTTCGGGTCCTCGTGCGGCTTGTCGCCCTGCTGGACGACGGCGGACTGGGCGATGCGCTCCCTGAGCGAAGCGAGCTTCTTCTGGAGGTCGGCGCGGAGGAGGAGGGCTTCGGCGAGTTTCATGGGTGGGGGCCTGATCGGAGGTGATAGGCGAGTGTAGGAGGAAGCGCGTTGTGAACAAGCGAACGTGAGGAAGAGTTCGGGCGGATTCGCCGCGGAGGCCGCCCCGGACTTCAAATCCGGCGAAACTAACTGAGATACCCGGGTACACGACTGGATCCCTACCCGGGCTTCTAATTGACGAATTTCCGAATTCCGCGGCGGCGTGCCGATCCTCGAACTCACAAGCGCTCGGGGAGGGTATTCAACTTGGGTTGCCTGGCCATTGGCTGGTCACGGTGGCGAACTGGCGGTCCTACTCGCTACGCTACTCGCTGCGGCGTTGACGTCCGGGGCGACCATTGAGGAGCGAGCAGCATGATCGGCGACGGGCAGAAGCATCCGGAGGACGATCGGGGTGTCGAGTACTTCGACAAGGGCGTACTGGATTTCTACCGTCAGCGTCCCGACCTGTACGAAATCGTGGAACAAGACTTCGGGGCACGCGTCTCTGTCGCCTGCGGGGACGAGAAGGTCAAAGGAAGGGGTAAGCCCGAGTACCTCTACGTCAGGTTCGGGTATCGCCGGCTTCGTGGCGGCGGGGACTGCGTCGGCGCCTGGCACGCCGACATCGGCAAGTTGGGTCCGGAGAACAAGAAGAGGTGGGACGCGTTCCGGAAAGTGGGGCCCCACTTCGTCAATCGAGGGAAGGACTCCCGGTGGCGGAACTGGGTCGGAAGGTGTCTTGAGGGCGACGACGAGATCCAGGACCAGTCCCTCGACGTCATCCGCCGCGAGGTGGGGTTGGTGAGGGCAATTACCGCGGAGGTTTTCGGTGCGCCGCTCTGGAAGCGAAGCTGGAACCCGCAGGTTTGTCGGCCCACTGCGGACAACGGCGAGGCGTACAGTGAGGCGCACAAACAGATGTACCGCCTGCTGATCGACGAACTGGACAAGAAGGCGATTGAGGCGCTGGCGGCGGGGATTGCGGTGAAGCTCACGAACTCAGACCAGACGATGAACTCGATGAAGGAGATCCTGAAGGCCGGCGGGAAACAGCACCTGTGGGACGCGTTCGGCACCTGCGCCGCCGCGAGAGTGAAGGTCCACGGCGTCGGCGAAAAGCGTCGCCTTGCTTTCCCCGCCACGGCCACGTTCGAGAAGGACCTGAAGGATCTGGCGAAGTCGGCGCGGGGCATCCGCAAGTACCTGGAGCGCATGCTGAAGGTGAGCGCCAGGAACTGCGCTGTCCGGCGCGGAGCCCTTTCGCGGACGGAAGGCGATAACGCGCGGCGCCTCCGGCAGCCGGAGCGAAAGGCTGTCTTGGAAGCGCTGAAGGGAAAGCGGATCTTGTCAGTTGAGTTGAGGGCCTACGACCCCGGCATGGGTGGCGCCGAGGCAGAGGTGATGCTCCTGACCTTCACCGGCGGCACCGTGTTGATGCTGGAGACAAACGCAGCCTATTCCGGGTCGATTTCAGAAAAGGCGTGGCGCCGGGCTAGGGTCGACAGCTGGATTTCCCCGCGAGTGATACCGCCGAGGAGGTAGCCCCTGCCAACCGAGTGGGTCGCCGGCTCTGCACGATCGCAAAGTACCGTGCCAGTCGTTACCCCGTGACGTCGTCGATGCGAGGAGATTTCCTTAGCTGAAAAGCCAGGCACCAGTGCAAAGCACATCCGATTCGAGGCATCGCCAGTGGCTCAGAAGGGCCTGGGAATCCTCACCGGTGCCGGCTTCTCGAAATACTACGGCCTACCGCTGGCCTTCGAGTTCCCGCAGTATGCACGCCGGTATTACGAATCGAAGGACTGGCGCGGGTATCCCTTCGTCTACGGACGCGAGTCGCTTCGACCGCTGTTCGAGTACCCGGAGGAGCTGAGCCGCGAGGCGGGGCACGTCGTCGACAACATCGAGGAGATTCTTCGACTCGCGCCCGAGGGATTCCGCCGCAACCAGATGCTGCGCGGCATCTTCAGCGTGTTGCAGGCGGCGCAGCACGAGATCGAGCACATGAAGGACGAGCACGAGCGGCACAACGCCTACCTGAGCTTCCTCGACCTCGTGCTTCGAGGAGGCGACCAGCCGTTTGCAGCGCCAATCGTGACGGTGAATTACGACGGCGTCCCCGAGATCGTGGCCTACAACGCCTCCATGGACGGGCTGGACGATCCGGATGACTGGGACTTCCACTACATCATCCGGCCCGAGGCGCACTCGATCATCTCCCGCTGCGGCCCGTGGCCGCAGACGATCCGGAAGTTCCTCATCTACAAGCTGCACGGGAGCATCTCGTGGGACCGCTGCCCCAAACATGGGTTGCAGCAGATCACGGATGCCCGCAGGTACAACACGGACGGGCGCTGCAAGGTGTCCGGCTGCGACGAGGCGACCGTCCCGTACCTGGTCTACCCCGAGCAGAACAAGCGGATCGAGGGTGAGCTTGTTGACGTGTGGAAGGGGGCATTCCAGGCGCTTGAAGAGGTCGAGGTCGTCATCGTGATCGGGTTGGCCTTCAATCCGACTGACACGGACCTCCTCGATCGCACGAAGAAGCTGGTGACGCCTAATCGAAAGGTCGTCGTCGTCGACCCGAACGCGAAGTCGATCGCCGCCCAGTCGTTGCCCGGGTCTGTGCCCGTCCTCGTAGGCGGCAGCGGATGCAAGATGGAGGACATCTTCGGCTCGGGGAATCCCGCAGCCCGAGCCGCCTTTGAGGCCGCTACCGGCTGGCCGGTCAACACCATGGACTTCTTCAAGCCGGGAGGAACGGGGAAGCCGCGCACGATCACGTTCCCTATCCGGTAGGTCGGGCAGCAGTCCGCGCTTACGGGCGCTGCATGGCTATCCCTTGCGGCCCATCCCGCCCTGGGTATCCTCGCTTATCGACCGGGAGGGCGGCGAGGATGTCGGCAACGGAGGGAGTTGACGCCCGCGATCTCTGGTTCTCTTGCCGCAGTTTTCGGCAGGGGCGGCTTCAGGAACTGAGAATGGCCAACGAATTCTTCGAGCACCCGATCCTGAACTCTCCGTACGAGGTGCCGCGGCGGCACTGGGAGCTCGACAAGGCGGGACAGCCGACGCAGGTCATCCTCGAAAAGCGCCGCCGGGCGGAGTACATCACGCCGATCCCGAAGCCGAAGAAGCACAAGGGCGCGGAGGAGCAGGAGGCGTTGCTGCCGTTCGACGAAGGTAAGGGGATATCGTCGAAGGAGCAGCAGTACGACCCGACGCCGATCATCAACGACGTGCGCAGCCACGTGGCGACTTGGCGCGGGTTGCCGGCGAGCCAGTGGGGCGTGACGCCGGAGACGGCGCGCCTGCTGAACCACTGGCGGAACTACGACTTCCCGAGCTATCGGCCATTCTTCTGCCAGATCGAAGCGGTGGAGACGGCCATCTGGCTGACGGAGGTCGCGCCCCACACGGCCCCCGGTCGCCGGTTCCTGGAGATTTTGGAAAACGTCAACCGGGATGCCAGTCCGGGGCTCAGCCGCCTCGCCCTCAAGCTCGCGACCGGCGCCGGCAAGACCACCGTTATGGCGATGCTGATCGCGTGGCAGACCGTGAATGCGGTCCGCCGCCCCGGGAGCAAGACGTTCACCAAGGGCTTCCTGGTGGTCACCCCGGGCCTCACGATCAAGGACCGCCTGCGTGTCCTCCAGCCGAACGACCCGGACAGCTACTACTCGAAACGCGAGCTGGTGCCCGGTGACCAGGTCGAGGACATCCACAAGGCGAAGATCGTCATCACCAACTACCACGCCTTCAAGCTCCGCGAGCGGGTCGAGCTGTCTGCCGGCGGTCGCGCTCTGCTCCAGGGCCGCACTGGCGGCGACCTGGAGACGGACGAGACCGAGGGCCAGATGCTCCAGCGCGTGATGCCCGACCTGATGGGGATGAAGAACGTCCTCGTGTTGAACGACGAGGCGCACCACTGCTACCGCTCGAAGCCGGCCGCGGCCCAGGAGGAGGGCCTGGCGGGCGACGAAAAGCAGGAAGTCGATCGAAACAACGAGGCCGCGCGCCTTTGGATCAACGGGCTGGAGGCGGTGGGGCGCAAGATCGGCCTCTCGCGGGTCATCGACCTGTCAGCGACCCCTTTCTTCCTTCGCGGGTCGGGATACCGGGAGGGAACCCTTTTCCACTGGACCATGAGCGACTTCTCACTCATGGACGCCATCGAGTGCGGGATCGTGAAGCTTCCCCGCGTCCCGGTTGCGGAGAACATCCCCGGGGACGAGATGCCGAAGTACCGGGACCTGTGGGAGAACCTCAAGGACGCCAAGCCCAAACTGCCGCGCGCTGGTCGCGGCGCGGCCGGGAAGCTCGATCCGCTCAACCTGCCGATTCTCCTCCAGTCAGCCCTTCAGACCCTGTACGGGCACTACGAGAAGACCTTCAACCTGTGGAAGGACGCGAAGCTGCCCGTGCCGCCGTGCTTCATCATCGTGTGCCAGAACACGTCCATCTCGAAGCTGGTCTACGACTACGTGTCGGGCTTCAACCGAAAGCAGGAGGACGGGACGTCCACCCTGGTGCACGGGCGGCTCGCGCTCTTCCGCAACTTCGACGAGGTGACGGGCGACCCAATCGCCCGGCCTAACACCCTCCTGATCGACTCCGAGCAGCTGGAGTCGGAAGGCGCTCTGGACCAGAACTTCCGGGAGATGGCGGCCGACGAGATTCAGCGGTTCCGCAACGACATCGTGGAGCGCACCGGGGACCGGAAGGCCGCGGACTCGATCGGCGACCAGGACCTTCTTCGCGAGGTCATGAACACGGTCGGGAAGCCGAACCAGCTCGGCGCGCAGGTCCGGTGCGTCGTGTCGGTCTCGATGCTGACGGAGGGGTGGGACGCGAACAACGTCACGCACATCCTGGGGGTGCGGGCGTTCGGGACGCAGCTCCTTTGCGAGCAGGTCATCGGCCGCGCCCTGCGCCGGCAGTCCTACGACCTCAACGACGAGAAGCTGTTCAACCCGGAGTACGCCGACATTTTCGGGATACCGTTCGACTTCACGGCGAAGCCCGTCGTCGCGCCGGCGCAGAAGCCCCGCGAAACTGTCCAGGTGCGCGCGGTCCGTCCCGAACGGGACCACCTGGAAATCCGGTTCCCGCGCGTGGAGGGGTACCGGGTCGAGCTGCCGACGGAGAAGCTCACGGCGACCTTCACCAAGGACTCCGTCCTTGAGCTCACGCCCGAGATCGTCGGCCCCTCCGTGACCCGCAACGCCGGTATCATCGGCAAGTCCGAGGACATGAACCTCAAGCACCTGGAGAACGTCCGGCTGTCGACGCTCATGTTCGAGCTTACGAAGCACCTGATTTTCACGAAGTGGCGCGACCCGGGGGAGGAGCCGAAGCTGCACCTCTTCGGTGAGCTGAAGCGCATCACGCGGGAGTGGCTGGAGACCTGCCTGGTCTGTAAGGGGGGCACGTACCCCGGCTTGTTGATGTACCAGGAGCTCGCCGAGAAAGCCTGCAACAGGATCACGGCGGGAATCACCGCCGCCTTCGAGGGGAAATCGCCGATCAAGGCGCTCCTGGACGCCTACAACCCCGTCGGCTCCACGTCCCACGTGCACTTCACGACGTCGAAGTCGCTTCGGTGGGACACGAACGGCCCTCCGCCGAAGAACCACGTCAACTGGGTCGTCCTCGACAGCGATTGGGAGGCGGAGTTCTGCCGCGTCGCGGAAGCTCACCCGAAGGTAGTGGCGTACACCAAGAACCACGGCCTCGGGTTCGATGTCCCGTACCGCTGCGGGTCGGAGACGCGGCGCTACCGCCCCGACTTCATCGTGCTGGTGGACGACGGGAAGGGTCCGGACGACCTGCTCCGACTCGTCGTTGAGATCAAGGGCTTCCGCGGCGAGGACGCGAAGGACAAGAAGCTGACGATGGACACGCAGTGGATTCCCGGCGTCAACCAGTTGAAGACCTTCGGTCGGTGGGCGTTCGTGGAGTTCACCGACGTCTACCAGATCGAGGCGGACTTCGCCGCCCGCGTGGCGAAGGAGTTCGAGAAGATGATCCAGAAGACGACCACCCCGAAGACCACTTCAGGCGCGCCCCATGGCTAAGAAAGCGCAGTCCCCGAAGACCGTCGAGGCCCTCCGCCACACGGAGGACAAGCGGAAGAACATCCCGACCGCCGAGCACCAGTCGGTCGTCCAGAAGGATCAGGAGAAGCCGCGGGCGGTGAAGTACCCGCGCAACACCGACCTCGATCCGCAGCTGGTTTGGCGCGGGAAGGACGAGCAGGACTGGAGCGATCTCGTCGTTCAGGCGCCGCCGCTCTACATTCAGGAGAAGGTCCACCCCAAGGCTCTGATCGACGACCTGCTACGCTCCACCAAGGAGCGCGCGCACGAAGCAGGCGATCTAACGCCCGACTTGTTCGCCGACTTCAACGGCATGCCCAAGGGCGTGGACAAGACCGAGTTCTACGCCCACGACCAGAACTGGTCGAACCGCATGATTCTCGGCGATTCTCTGCAGGTGATGGCAAGCCTCGCTGAGCGTGAAGGGTTGCGCGGCAAAGTGCAGTGCATCTATTTCGACCCGCCATACGGGATCAAGTTCAACAGCAACTTCCAGTGGTCCACTACTAACCGAGACGTGAAAGACGGCAACGCCGGCCACATCACACGCGAGCCCGAACAGGTCAAAGCCTTCAGAGATACCTGGCGCGACGGCATCCAAAGTTATCTCACCTACCTC
>CAZPWT010000055.1:0-9674 GCA_964590435.1 uncultured Planctomycetia bacterium | reverse complement strand
CTCGCGGGCGCGCCCGAACGGACGCGCGCGCCTCGCGAGGCCCGTCTTTCACGGGTCACTCACGCGCGCGACCGAGTAACTTCTGGCCCAGGACCTGAACTGTCCGTACATTGTCCCTGCAGGTTCTGAGAATCAGCGCGGACGGAGGTCGTGGGGGGGTGTGACTTGGGGCGGGCCGAGCGAAAGCGCCGGAGCCCGCCCGGGAGGTCGTAATCCCGGGCGGGCGCAGGCGCCGAGCGACGTCCGCCCCAAGTCACACCCCCCACGACCGGAGTCCGCGCTGATTCTCAGCCTCTGCGGCCCCATGCAAGGAAGGCGCGTGAACCGGGCCAGGCCCTGACCGGAGCAACCCTAAGCGATGCCCTTCCGGTGCCGTGGGTAGCCGCAGGGGTGTATTTGATTTTCGCGAAGCGAAAATCACCCTGAGCGAGCGAAGCGAGTCGAAGGGGCAATGACCGAGTCGACAACTCCTACGTACACCGTCATCGCCCGGCGCTACCGCCCCTCGGCGTTCGACGAGGTCGTCGGCCAGGAACACGTCGCCACGACACTCCAGAACGCCATTCGCGACAAGCGCGTCGGCCACGCCTACATCTTCACCGGCTCGCGCGGCGTCGGCAAAACCTCGATGGCCCGCATCTTCGCCCGCGCGCTCAACTGCGAAAAAGGCCCGACCCCCGAGCCCTGCGGCGCCTGCGAGATCTGCAAGGCCACCATCGCCGGCACCGACCCCGATATCATCGAGATCGACGCCGCTTCCCACAACTCCGTCGACGACATCCGCGCCCTTCGCGAGGGGATCCGCTACGCCCCGCTCCGCGCGCGGTACAAGGTGTACATCCTCGACGAAGCGCACCGGGTGACGGCGTCGGCGTTCGACGCGTTCCTCAAGACGCTCGAGGAGCCGCCTCCGCACGTGAAGTTCATTTTCGCGACGACCGAGCCCGGCAAGCTCCCCGAGACGATCCACTCGCGTTGCCAGCGCTTCGATTTCCGCCGCGTGACGTCGGTAGACGTGGTGAAGCGGCTGCGGCAGATCTGCGACAAGGAGAAGGTGAAGGCGGAGGATTCGGCGCTGGCGCTGGTGGCTCGTGCGGGGCGCGGTTCGATGCGCGACGCGCAGTCGCTGCTGGACCAGGCGATCGCGTTCGGCGGGGGCGCGCTGACGGAGAAGGGCGTGCTGGACCTGGTGGGGGTGCTGCCGCGGGAGACGCTTCTGCGGATCTTCGACCACGTCCGGGTGCGCGAGTTGGTCCCGGTGCTCAAGGCGCTGGATGCGAGCGTGGCGAACGGGCGCGACCCGGGCGACTTCATGGACGACCTGATCGAGCACGCGCGGAGCCTGATGCTGCTGCGCGCGGCGGGGAAGGACGCGGGGCTGGTGGAGGAAGCGCCGGACGCGCTGGAGCGGCTGGCGGCGCAGGCGGCGGCGTTCAGCGTGGACGAGCTGGCGGGGGCGGTGTCGCTGCTCTCTGACGTGCGGCGGCGGCTGCGGGACGCGAGCGACCCGCGGATCGTGGCGGAAGTGGCGCTGGTGAAGCTGACGCGGCTGGCGGACCTGGCGACGATCGAGGACCTGGTGCGGCGGCTGGAGGGGGGCAAGGCGATGCCCGTGACGGCGCCGTCGCCGCGCCCCGCGGCGCCCGCGGCGTTCGCGCCGGCTCCCGCGGTGGCGCCGGCGGCCGTGGCTGGGCTCCCCGCCCTCGCCCGGGCCCTTCGCGAATCCGGCGACGGCGACCTCGCGATGGCGCTCGACAAGGCGCAGGGCGAGGCCGGCCCCGGCGGGGTGACGGTGCGCGTGGCGGAAGTGCTCAAGGGTTTCCTCGAGCTGAACCGCGCGCGGCTGGAGAGCGCGTCGGAGCGGGTGTTCGGGAAGAAAGTCCCGGTGAAGATCGAGGCGGCCGGCGGCGCCGTGACGGCCGCATCCCCCGCGCCTCAAAAAAAAAACATTGAGCTAGATCCGGCGGTGCGGCGCGTGATCGACCGGTTCGACGCGCGGGTGACAAACGTGGAAGAGCCGCAGAAGTAAGGTTGTGGAGGGCCGTTATCCGCGGCCTTTCCCGCGTCATCCGCTTTCATCCGCGTATTCTCTTTTTCGACGAACAGCCTACGCGGATAAAGGCGGATTTCGCGGAAACGGCCGCGGATAAAGACGTCATGCATCTCTTCATTCCGTCGGCACCGCGCGTGTGGTTTCATATCCGCTCTTCCACAGATCCCGATTCACGGAGTGCACCATGAAAGGCGCGGGCGGCGGGTTCGACGTGCAGGGGCTCATGAAGAAGGCGCAGGACATGCAGCGCTCGATGGCGAAGGCGCAGGAGGACCTGAAGGAGCGCGTCGTCGAGGGGAATTCGGGGGGCGGGATGGTGGTGGCGCACGCGAGCGGCGCCCGCCAGATCGTCGGGATCAAGATCGATCCGAAGGCGGTGGATCCTTCCGACATCGCGATGCTCGAGGACCTGATCATCGCGGCGGTGAACCAGGCGATCGAGAAGTCGCAAAAAATGTACGAGACGGAAATGCAGAAGATCACCGGACCCATGCAAATTCCCGGCCTGTTCGGGTAGAATGCCCCCTTGTGAACGCAACCCTTCAGTCCGCAAGCCTTTCCCGCCTGATCGCGGAGCTGGCACGGCTACCGGGAATCGGTGACAAGTCGGCCGAACGCCTTGCGCTTCACATCCTGCGCGTCCCCAAAGACGAGGCCCTTTCGCTCGCCCGCGCCATCGACGACGTCCGAGCGAACGTCAAGGCCTGCGGCCGCTGCTTCAACGTGAGCGAGCAGGACCCGTGCACGATCTGCGCCGACGCGGCGCGCGACCGCGCGACGATCTGCGTCGTCGAGCAGCCGAGCGACCTCTGGGCGATCGAAAAGTCCGGCGCGTACCGCGGCCTCTACCACGTCCTCACCGGCCGCATCGCGCCCACCGACGGCGTCGGCCCCGAACACCTCACCGTCAGCCGCCTCCTCGACCGCGTCGCGAAGGAAAACGTCCGCGAGGTCATCCTCGCCACCAACCCGACCCTCGAGGGCGACGGCACCGCCCTCCACGTCCAGCAGAAACTCGAATCCCGTGGCGTCACCGTCACCCGTATCGCCCGCGGTCTTCCCAGCGGCGGAACCCTTCAGCACGCTTCCCGCACCGTCGTCGCCGACGCAATCGGCGGGCGCAGGTCGCTGGCCAAGGGAGGAGCGTAAGCCATGAGAATGGAAGCGCACCTTTCGCACCGGCTCGAGCAGCGGATGAAGCTCGCGCCGCAGATCATCCAGTCGATCGAGATCCTCCAGCTGCCGCTGCTGGAGCTGCAGGAGACGATCAAGGCGGAGATCGACGAGAACCCGACGCTCGAGATCGACGACGAGGTGGAGGAGCACGAGGTCGCCAAGGGGATCGAGCAGACGTCCGGGCTCGGCTCCGGGGAGGACCCCGAGGCGCCGAAGGACAAGACCCAGGAGGTGCTCGAGGCGCTCGAGCGCCAGCGCGAGGACGACTGGGATTCGCGGCCGCGGAACGGGACGTTCGACGCGAGCGCGGACAAGAAGATGGAAGCGCTGATGAACACCCCTGCGAAGGGGTCGAGCCTGCAGGAGAAGCTGTTCGAGCAGTGGGCGACGCTGGACCTGCCGGAGAAGATCCGGCGCGCGGGCGAGTACATGATCTACAACATCGAGGACAACGGGTACATCATCCAGCCGTTCGACTCGCTGACGGACGCGACGGGGAAGGTCGTGGAGGAGGGGCTGCTGGAGGGGGTGAACCGGGAGCTGCGGCAGAAGGCGCAGGAGTTCATCGAGTCGGTGCGCCAGCTCGACCCGGCGATGTTCGGCCCGAACAAGACGGTGCGGAAGCAGATCCTGCGCGAGCTGGCGGAGGACGACCAGGACCGCGAGCTGAAGGCGACCCTACTGAACGGGATGGATGACAAGCTGAACCTCAAGGCGCCGCTCGAGGAGATCCTCGCGCCGCACCTGGCGACGTCGAAGGACATGTACGTGGCGCTGGGCCGGATCCAGCAACTCGAGCCGAAAGGCGTCGGCGCGCGCAGCACGAAGGAGTGCCTGCTGCTGCAGCTCGACCGCGACGACGACGAGTACCCGCTCAAGCGGCTGCTGATCGAGCAGCACCTCGAGGACATCTCGCAGAACAAGCTGCCGAAGATCGCAAAGGACACGCAGCGGGACATGGAGGACATCAAGGAAGTCGTCGGCCAGATCAAGCTCATGAACCCGCGCCCCGGCGCGAGCTACACCAGCGAGTCCGTCCCCTACGTCCGCCCCGACGTCATCGTCGACGAGATCGAGGGCGACTACGAGGTCAAGATGGAGGACGGCTACATCCCGCGCCTCCGCGTCTCCACCTACTACCGCGACCTCCTCGCCAAGGCCGAGACCAACCCGCAGGAAAAGGAATGGGTCCGCAACAAGATCGAGAGCGCGAAGCGGCTGATCAGCTCGATCGAGCAGCGCCAGGCCACGCTCTACCGCATCGCCTGCGAGCTCGTGAAAGTCCAGAAGGGCTTCCTCGACCAGGGCGTCGCCCACCTCCACCCGCTTCGCATGCAGGAAATCGCCGACACGCTCCACCTCCACGTCTCGACCGTCTCCCGTGCCATCAGCGACAAGTACATCCAGACCCCCCGCGGCATCTTCCCGATGAAGTTCTTCTTCAGCGGCGCCACGGAGTCGACGGAAGGGGAGTCGCAGAGCCGCGTCTCGGTGCAGAGCCGCATCAAGGAGCTCGTCGAGGGCGAGGACCACGCCAACCCGCTGTCCGACGGCGACATCGTGGACAAGCTGAAGGCGGAAGGGCTGGATATCGCGCGGCGCACGGTGACGAAGTACCGGAAGGCGCTGAAGATCGCGAGCTCGAGGCAGCGGAAGCAGTTCTAGAATTCTGTCCGCAAGTCGACGACCTCCCGCCCGTTGAGGACTCCCATGCGCAAGAAGCTGACTGGCAAAGAGTCGCCTTTGGAACTCTACAAGCGACTCGTCGACCTGATCGCAGGCGTGGCTGAAGGTGTTGTTGTGCGCAAATGGGTAATGGAACGGAAATCGTGGCCGAAGCTGCCCGAGAATGAGCCAATCAACAAGTTCCTCGCAAAACTCTCGAAGGAGGAGCGCCTGATCCTCGTATCCATGCTCCAGGGTCAACGCCGATCTGGTATTCACGATGTGCTGGCAGTTCTTAGCGAAGAAGCCAATTTGGAAGGTCTCAGGTTTGTTCAGAACGGCAAAGAACTGCCGAACGAACCTTTCGGAACGGAAATCTACTTTGACTTTGTGGCTCGCGTTGAAGGCGACGAGTGGCCTGACAAGGGGGCCTGACTTCCAGCTTGAACCGTTGTCACTGGCGCGAACCAGATCCGAGCCGCCCCGTTCTAACAGGCCTTAAGCCCACGTGGTAATCTGTACCCCTCTTCACCACATTCCCGGAGGCCACCGGTGTCCGATCTCGAGAAACGCGCGCAGGAATTCCGCCAGAAAGTCGATCTCCTCCGGACCGAAGTCGGCAAGGCGGTCGTTGGCCACAAGGCTGTCGTCGACCAGGTGATCATTTGCCTGCTCTCGGGCGGACATGCGCTTCTCGAAGGCGTGCCGGGGCTCGGCAAGACGCTGCTCGTGCGCACGCTGGCGAAATGCCTCTCGCTGAAGTTCTCGCGCATCCAGTTCACGCCCGACCTGATGCCGGCGGACATCCTGGGGACGAATATCGTCGTCGAGGAGGGCGGGCGGCGGTCGTTCCAGTTCCAGCAGGGGCCGATCTTCGGGAACCTGGTGCTGGCGGACGAAGTCAACCGCGCGACGCCGAAGACGCAGAGCGCGCTGCTCGAGGCGATGCAGGAAGCCTGCGTGACGGTCGCGGGGAAACGCTACGAGCTCGGCCAGCCGTTCTTCGTGCTCGCCACGCAGAACCCGATCGAGATGGAAGGCACGTACCCGCTTCCCGAGGCGCAGCTCGACCGGTTCATGTTCAAGATCGAGGTGAAGCCGTCGGAGTTGGCGGACCTGGTGACGGTGATCGACCGGACGACGGGGGCGGCGACGCCGGAGCCGCAGCCGGTGATGAGCGGGCAGGACATCCTCACGCTGCGCGCGCTGGCGCGCGAGGTGCCGATCGCTTCGCACGTGAAGGAGTTCGCGGCGCGGCTCGTGCTGGCGTCGCACCCGGACCTGCCGGAGACCGCGCCGGTCGCGAAGAAATTCGTGCGGTTCGGGTCGAGCCCGCGCGGCGCGCAGTCGCTGGTGCTGGCGGGGAAGATCCTGGCGCTGATGAAGGGTCGGTTCAACGTGAGCGTCGAGGACATCAAGGAGGCGGCGTACCCGGCGCTGCGGCACCGCCTGATCCGGAATTTCGAGGGCGAGGCGGAAGGCATCTCGTCCGACGCGATCGTGAAGGACCTGATCGCGGCGGTGCCGGACGTGCCGCGGCGGGTCGAGAAGCTGCTGGCGGCGGAGTAGGGAATGCTGCGCGTCCTCGTGGTCGGCGGCGAGTCGCCGCTCGGCAAGTTCGCCACTGACGCCCTCCGCGCCGCGGGGTGCGACATCGCGACCGCCGTTTCGCGCGCCGACGCCGTCGCGCTGCTGGACGACGCGGCGGGTGAAGCGCTGGTGCCGGCGGCGGAGGCGCTGGTGGGCCGCGCCGCGGCGCTGCTCGACACGATGCCGGCGTCGGTGAAGCGCGTCGTGGTGGCGACGGGGGCGGACGTCTACGGGGAGGGGCCGTCGGAGTGCTCGGCGTGCGGCCACGTGCGGGCGGAGAACCGGCCGAACGACGTCATGGCGCCGTGGGACCCGCGGTGCCCGCGGTGCGAAGGGCCGCTGTCGCCGTCGGCGGTGCGCGAGGACGAGCGGGTGCAGCCCGCGACGCCGGTGTCGGCGCTGCGGCTGTCGCGCGAGGACCTCGCGATGGCGTGGGGGCGGTCGCGCGGCATCGAGGTCGCCTCGCTCCGCTTCTTCGACGTCTACGGCCCCGGCGTCGCGACGGGCGCGATCGCCCCGATCGCCGCGGCCCTTCGCGAAAACCGCTCGCCGGAGCTGGCCGAGGACGGCCTGCAGACGCGCGATTTCGTCCACGTCCGCGACGCCGCGAAGGCCGTCGTCCTCGCCCTGACCCACGCCCGCGCCCCGGGACACATCTTCAACGTCGGCACCGGCAAGGGCTCGCGCCTCTCCGTCGTCGCGGCCGCGATGGCGATGGCGAAGGGCGCTTCCATCGAGGTCCGCCCGACGAGCGAGCACCGGCGCGGGGAGCCGCGGCACCTGTTTGCGGAGACGCTGAAGATCCGGCACGCGCTGGGGTGGAAGCCGGAAGTGGCGCTGACGGCGGGGATCGGCGAAGTCCTCGCGGCCCAATAGAACAGGGGCCGGCTTTCGCCGGCCCCCGTGGTTGAGCGAACTCCGCCCGGCTTACCGCGTCGCCACCGCCACGCGCCGCGTCTTGACCTGCTTCTTGCCGCCGTCGAGATAGACCGAGTCGCGCATCCGCGGGCGACGCTGCGCCTTGAGGATCGCCTTCTCGAGGATCTCCGGCGCCGTGTACTTCGGCGTGTTCCCCTGGAAGTACGAGCTCTGGGGGAAGTGGGTCCCGCCGAGGTCGTTGGCGCCGACGGACAGCGTCTGCACGGCTTCCGGCAGGCCGTACAGCGACCACGGCGACTGGATGTTCGGGAGGATGTGCCCGAAGAACACGCGGCAGACCGCGACGAGCTTCATCAGCTGCTGCTGCGTCATGCGCGGCCGCGGCTCGGCGCCCGCCGCCGGCTCGGGGATGTGCGGGATGATCTGGAACTCCACGAACCCGCCCGTCTCCTTCTGGATGTTGCGCAGGATCTCGATGTGCTCGCAGATGTGGATCTCGTTCTCGACGTGGCCGACCACGATCGTCGCCGTCGTCTTGATCCCCATCTGGTGCGCGGTCCGCGTCACGTCGACCCAGTCCGCGGTCCTGATCCGGTCCGGGCTGATCTTCTTGCGCACCTTGTCGTTCAGGATGTCCGCCCCCGTTCCCGGCATCGAGTCGAGCCCCGCCTCCTTCAACTGCGCCAGGATCTCGCGGGCCGGGACGCGCGCCCTGCGGGAAGCGAAGAAGATCTCCGTCGGGCTGAAGGCGTGGATGTGCGCGTGCGGGTACTCCTCGCGCACCGCCGCCACCACCCGCACCAGGTAGTCGATGCTCAGGTCGGGATTCAGCGCGCCCTGGATCGCCACGTCGTTTTTCGCCGGGCTCGCCGCAATCTTCGCGACCACCTCGTCCGGCGACAGCGTGAACGCGTCCTTGTCCCCCTTCTTCCGGAAAAACGTGCAGTGCTTGCACGACGCGCGGCAGACGTTCGTGTAGTACACGTGCGTCCGGTGCGCAAACGACACGATCCCCTGGTTCGTCCTGCGGTTCACTTCGTTCGCCACCTGGAAGATGTCGTTGAAGACCTGGTCCTCCTGCTGCATCAGCATGAGGGCCTCGATCGCCGACACTTCCTGCCGCTCGATGGCGGCCTTGAGGATGACATTCGGATCCATGCGGTGTGTCCCCCCGTTGTCAGAGCTCCCGCTTGGCGGGAGCAACCCCTCTCACGTCCGTTTACGCCGCCAGGTGCTCGAGGCCGAATTCCCCCAGGAATGGCCTCAACCGGTACGGGGGAAACGAAAGCACTTCGCCCAGCGGCTCGCCGCCGTGCCCGTGCCAGTCGCTTCCCGCTGTCGTGAACAGCCCGTGCGAATCTCCCAGCTCGATGAGCCGCGCGGTCTTGACGCCGTGCGTCCGGCGCCGGAACGTCTCGATCCCGCGAAGCCCCGCCTTCACGAACCTGTCCAACCGTGCTTCCAGATCCTCCGCCGGCGGATGCGCCCACACGGCGATCCCGTCCGCCTCCCCCACGAGCCGGATCGCCTCCTCCACCGGAGTCAGCGACAGCGGCACAATCCCGTGGCGGTAATGAAGGTGGCGGTCGAACGCGTCCTCCGTCGACGAAGCGTGCCCGCGCGCCACCATCACCTGCGCCACGTGCGCCCTCGACAGCGATTCCCCCTTCGCCACCGTCCGGATGTCGTCCAGGTCCAGCGGCACCCCGCGCTTCCGCAGCCCCGCCAGGATCTCCTCCGCACGGTGTTCGCGGCGCTGAAGTGCGGCCGAGAGGAAGGTGCGGATGGCGGGGGGGACGTTGAAGCGGAAGTAAGCGAGGATGTGGAGTTCTTCTTCGCCGCAGGAAGCCGAGATTTCGACGCCGGGGATGAGAGCGAGGTCGCGGCCGCGGAGGGCGGCGCTGGCGAGGTCGAACGACGAGATGGAGTCGTGATCGGTGATGGCGAGCACCCGGAAGCCTGCGCCGCACGCCATATCCACGATTTCCTCCGGCGTGAAGCGGCCGTCGGAAAGGGTCGAGTGGGTGTGCAGGTCGAGTTTCATGGGCGCTGCGTCGTCTCCGGAACTCGTGTGGGCGTGACGGCGGCGGACAGTAGCAATGGGGTGTGGGCGGTGCAAGGGGGGTTTCGGAAAAGAAATCGCGCGAAAACAAAAAACGAACTGTGCGGCCGGGAGGGGCTTGACATCGAGCTCGACGCGTTGCTCACGAACGAACTGCAGTTGCGAGATGCGGGTTGCGCGGTTGGGGGAGACCGCCCCCCCCCCCCCCCCCCCGCCCGGGTTGGCCCGGCTAGCCAAAACCCACCCCCC
>CAZPWT010000054.1:0-33763 GCA_964590435.1 uncultured Planctomycetia bacterium | reverse complement strand
GATATGACCTGCCGACCGACTGCGCATGCCTCTCGGCGAACGACCACGGGTAAGCCGGATGCGGGAAATCCGCACGTCCGGTTTTACGAGGGGGAGGGGGCTTCGGCTCCCTCCCTACTCTCCTGCCAGGCTCGTGGCCGTATCCGCGGGAGATTCGGGCCTGTTCTGCCGTGACAAGGTGATGTCAAAGAGGCGGGTGAAATGTCTGACAAAAGGGCCACGAGCTTGGCACGGATACGAAATGACACGAAAGGATTCGATTGCGCGTGGTCCGTGCGTTGCGAGGGAAGCGCTGCGGTGATCCGTGCAACACGGCAATTCACCCGGGGCTGAAAGGTCGGGCGAATCATTACTAAATAAGTAAACTTTATCTTGCGCTCACCCCCGCGCCACGTTAACGTGCCCCGGTCATGAGCGCACAACTCCCTCACCATCGCATGGGTTGTCCCCGGGCCGCTGCCCGGGGCGCGCGCTCCTAGCGCCTCCCGGCTGCGGCCCTTCTCCTGCCGCGGTTCCAATCATGACTCGCTAAATCAACATTCGGGAGCACACCCTTGATCGCACCCCTCAGCCTCTTCGCCCTCGCCATCCTCGTCGCCGTCGCGTTCGCCCGCTGGGGCCGCCACGGCGGAGAAATCTACTAGCCCACCCGTGACACTCGCCCTCCACGAACCCCCCGCCACTCACGCGGCCCTAGACACCCCCAAGCTCTCCGTTTCGGGCGTGTCGAAGCGCTTCGGCGACCTCGCCGCGTTGACGGACGTCACGCTCGACGTCCGCCGCGGGGAGTTCCTGTCGCTGGTGGGGCCGAGCGGGTGCGGGAAGTCGACGCTGCTGCACCTCCTGGCCGGGTTCGAGAAGCCCGACTCGGGCCGGATCCTCATGGACGGCAAGCCGATCACGGCCGCGGGCCCCGACCGGCTCGTGATTTTCCAGGACTCCGCGCTTCTGCCGTGGCTCACCGTGGCGGACAACATCGGGTTCGGGCTTCCGAAGAAGCCGCGCGAGCTGTACGACGAAACGGTGCGGCTGCTCCTCCGGCTCGTGCACCTGGAGAAGTTCGCGCACCTGCGACCGCACGAGCTGTCGGGCGGCATGAAGCAGCGCGTCGCGCTGGCCCGGGCGCTCGCCGTCGACCCGCAGGTCCTCCTCATGGACGAGCCGTTCGCGGCGCTCGATCCCCAGACGCGCGAGCTCCTGCACCTCGAGCTCCAGCGCCTCTGGCTCGGGCTCCACAAGACGGTCGTGTTCGTGACGCACTCCGTGGAAGAAGCGGTCCGGCTCTCCGACCGGATCGCGATCATGGCGACGCAGCCGGGGCGCATCCGCCGCGTGCTCGACGTCGACCTGCCCCACCCGCGCGACTTCAATTCCCCCGAGGTCGCCGAGCTCCGCGCCGCCATCCGCGAGGAGATGCAGGACGAGCTCGGGAAGCTCGCCCGGCGCGAGGGCGACGAAGGGTGGCGGCGGTGAAAACAAAATATCGGTTCCTCCTGCTCGCCGCCGCCGCGTTCCTCGCCGCCGCTTCCGCCGAAGCCGCTTCGCCGTCCCCTGCCGGCATCGCCCGCAATCTCGCCCACGGCTTCGCGTCCGGCGACTACCTCCGGGCGCTGGGCGCGTCGGCGCTCCGCATCGCCGCCGGCTTCACCCTCGCCGCGCTCCTCGGCAGCGCCCTCGGCATCCTCCAGGCCGCTTTCGCGCCCATCCGCCGCTTCTGCGGCCCCCTCACCACCGGCGTCCAGGCTCTCCCCGCCGTCTGCTGGCTCCCCGTCGCGCTGCTCTGGTTCGGCCGCGGCGAGTCCGCGGTCCTCTTCTGCGTCGTCGTCGGCTCGCTCTTCGCCGTCGCCCTCGGCGTCCGCGACGGCCTCGCGCAGGTCCCGCCGCTCCTCCGCCGCGTCGGCCAGACGTTCGGCCTCACGCGCTGGCAGCAGATCACGCGCATCACCGTCCCGGCCGCGCTCCCCGCGATCCTCGCGGGCCTGAAACAGGGCTGGTCCTTCGGCTGGCGCGCGCTCATGGCCGGCGAACTGATCTACGCGTCGGCGGGGTTGGGGAGGTCGCTGACCGCGGGCAGGGAATCCGGCGACGCGAACCAGGTCTTCGCGGTCATGCTGCTGATCCTCGCGCTCGGCGTCGCCGTGGACCGGTTCGCGTTCGGGCTGATCGAGAAGCGCGTGCTGGCGAGGCGGGGGCTGGCGTAGCGCTTCGACGTGTCTTCAGGTCACCCCGACCAAGATCGCAGAACCGACGTCGACGCAATTGCTCGCTGCTGCGAATTTCGCCGTGAGTACTGATGGTGGGGCCACGTCGAATTGCCAACTACGAGACAATTCACGCTTTTCAGCGCCGCAGGCGAGGCGCAAATCGGCGGAGCTGACCTGTGTTGAGGACAAAGTCCTCGATCGGGTTCTCGTAGATGTAGTAGTCGCTTGAAACCCATGAAACCACGGAGCCGGTCGGCCCCGCCCTCATGCGAAGAGTCCAGTACCACTCGCCTTTGCAGAGATATCCAAGGTCGTCGCGATTGGCGAGGGCCATCACGTAAGGCGCGGTGGGCATCCGACGGAGGTGACGTCGAAGCGAGTCTGTGTAGGTCTTCAAGAAGCGCGATCGTGAAGGACTTGTTTTCAAGAAGGCCCGCTCGACATCGCGCCGTGCGAGAGCGAGCGCCGGCGCGTAACGCTTCCCCGACCGGATCAGCTGAGTGAGGCCATCCTCCACCTCTCGGACCTCATGCCCCTTCGCGCGCCGACGCGTCAGCTCGCATTCGTAGATTCCAAATCGCGTTCGACGCCCATCAGCGAGGAGCGTGAACGCTGCACGCTTCGGGAAATCCGGGCGCCATCCTTGCCCGACAGGATCACGAACGAGATTTGCGATCCAATACGAGCACTGACCTGTCGGCAGGGAAGTCCTCACAGGCAACGATGCTACGACCGGAAAACACGCGGGACAACGGCGTTGTGCCCGACTCCGGACCAAGGATTTCGTTGTCGATTACGTCGGCTGCCCGGGTCCGCAGCGCCGCCACTCCTCGAGCCCCCACACAATGAGTCCGAGGTCCCAGGGGAAGATCATGGCGATGTAGTAGCCGAAGTACTCCCACGCGCCTTCGCACTCCCGAAGTTGACGGCTGAAGGCCATGAGCAGGAGCAACCCGAGCGTCGCCGCCATGACGCCGGCGCCACAGGCGACCATGAAAACGCCATACGCGCGGTGAACTCGTCGACGCCGCGCGAGCGCTTCCTCGGCGATTTGAATCGACTCTGTTTGGGAGAACCCTTCCTGTTGCAGACGGGCGGTGACGACTTCCCAGGTGGAGCCCGCTTCAATCGCTGAAGCGAGCCACTGTTTCTGGGACCAGGAGAGCGTTGGGGGGGTGAGAGGCACAGCACGCAACCCCGCAATCGGCATGACCGGGTCACATTGGCGAAGCGTGGGTCAATCGAGCAGTCTGGCGGTTGCACCGGACAGGAATGATCGCGGAAGTTCGGGCGTGAACGCGGCCTTCTGAAAGTGGAGCGGGTCGAAGGTCGAGTTGAGTGACGAACGAAACCTCGCCTGACTCCGATCCTCGGCTCGCCGAACCGCTAGATTCCCCCGCCCTCCGCCCACGCCTCGCGCCCTTCCGCCGCCTGCGTGACCCGCGTCCCTGGGGGGACGCTCTTCGTCACCCACACGTTTCCGCCGATGACGGACCCGCGTCCGACGGTGATGCGGCCGAGCACCGTCGCTCCGGAGTAGATGACGACGTCGTCCTCGACGACCGGGTGACGCGGGAGGCCCTTCACCACCACGCCCGCCGCGTCGACCGGGAACGACTTTGCGCCGAGGGTGACGCCCTGGTAGAGGCGGACGTTGTCGCCGATGACGGCGGTCTCGCCGATGACGACGCCGGTGCCGTGGTCGATGAAGAACCGCCGGCCGATGGTCGCGCCGGGGTGGATGTCGATGCCGGTGGCGCCGTGGGCGTGCTCGGCGATGAGGCGCGGGAGGATCGGCACGCCGAGGCGGTGGAGCTCGTGGGCGATGCGGTGGCTCGTAATCGCGAGGAGGCCCGGGTAGCAGAGGACGGTTTCCTCGGGGCCGCGCGCCGCGGGGTCGCCGTCCAATGCGGCCTGCACGTCGAGCGCGAGGCGGCTGCGGAGGTCGGGGAGGTGCGTGAGGAAGGCGCTGACCGCCGAAGCGGCCTCGTCGGCGCAGTCCTCGGGGTCGATGCCGCGGTGGAAGCAGAAGCTGCGCTGGATCTGGTCGGTCAGCGCGGGGACGAGGGCCTCGAGGGCGCGGCGGAAGTGCGCCGGGAGCTCGCCGGCCGCGACGTCGGCGGGGCCGAAGAACCCGGGGAACAGGACGGACCGAAGATCGGCGACGATCCCGAGGACCGCGCCGCGGGACGGGAGGTTGCGGGGGCAGGGAAGGGGCTGGCCTTCGCGGCCGGACGGGGCGAGAAGCGCTTCCACGACGATGTCGACGAGCGTGTCGGCGGGGCGGGAAGCGGTGGCCGGGATGTCGGAGACGCGCTGGATCATCGGAGGGCCTCCTGCAGGCGGGCCGGGGCCGGCGGCGCGACGGCGCCGGCGGCGGGAGTCGCTTCGTCGAAGAGCCACGTGCTGAGGTAGCGTTCGCCGGTGTCGGGGAGGACGACGACGATGAGCTTGCCGCGGTTTTCCTCGCGGGAAGCGACGCGGACGGCGCCGCAGAGGGCCGCGCCGCCGGAGATCCCGGCGAGGATGCCTTCTTCCTTCGCGAGCCGCCGCGCCATCGCGCCGGCTTCCTCGTTGCCGACCTGGACGATCTCGCCGAGCAGTTCGGTGCGCAGGACGCCCGGCACGAACCCCGCGCCGATCCCCTGGATCTTGTGGGGGCCGGCCTTGCCGCCAGAAAGCACGGGGGAGTCCTTCGGCTCGACCGCGACGGCGCGGAACGACGGCTTGCGCGCCTTGATGACCTCGGTGACGCCCGTGATGGTGCCGCCGGTGCCGACGCCCGCCACGAGGATGTCCACCCGCCCGTCCGTGTCGCGCCAGATCTCCTCGGCGGTCGTCTTCCGGTGAATCTCGGGGTTCGCGGGGTTCTCGAACTGGTGCAGCATGAGGTAGTTCGGGTTTCCGGCGGCGATCTCCTTCGCGCGCTTGATCGCCCCATTCATGCCCTCGGAGCCCGGGGTGAGCACGAGCTGCGCGCCGAACACCGCGAGCAGCTTCCGCCGCTCGACCGACATCGTCTCGGGCATCGTGAGGACGAGCTTGTAGCCCCTGGAAGCGCAAACCCAGGCGAGACCGATGCCGGTGTTGCCGCTGGTCGGCTCGATGAGGATGGTGTCGGGGGTGATGCGTCCCTCGCGCTCGGCGCGCTCGATCATCGCGGCGCCGATGCGGGACTTGACGCTCGCGCCGGGGTGGAACGACTCGAGCTTGGCGACGATCTCGCCCGGGAGCCCGCGGCCGATGCGGGCGAGGCGGACGAGCGGGGTGTTGCCGATGAGGTGGGTGGTGTCCGGGGCGATGCGCGACATGGGTGCGGCTCCTTGCTGAAGTGGTGACCTTCAGGCAAGGCTAGGAGGTGGAAAGGAGGCGCGCAAGAAATACTTAACTAACTTAGTAAACATACTCATGTATGCCTTTCGCCCCTTCATTCCGGGCCCAGGGCTTCCGTCACTTCCCTGAGAACCTCCCGGGCGCCCGCCTTCCTCGCACATTCCAGCGCTTCGGAAAAATCGGCACGCGCTCCTCCCTCGTCCTGGAGCGCACGCCGGGTGCGTCCGCGTTCCAGCAGCACCTCGGCTGTCCGGGCGTCGTCCGCCAGCGTCCGGACGACCGCCACCGATTCGTCCGCCGCCACCAGAGCCCTCCCCGGTTCTCCCATGGCCCGGAAGATCATCGACAGATTCGTGAGCGCGGAGGCCAGCCCGCGACTCTCGCCCACCTTCCGGCGGATCGCCGCAGATTCCTCGCACGCCGCCTGCGCGGCCTCCAGTTCGCCCAGTTCCATCCGGGCCCACCCGATGTTGTTCAGGGAGGCCGCCGTTGCGTTCGGGTCCCCCGCCTCCCTCGCCAGTTGCAGCGCTTCCACGTACCACGCCAGCGCCGGGCCGGGCCTTCCTCGCATCCCTTCCAGGTTTCCCAGGTTGCCCAGGCACGCCGCGGTACCGGCACGATCCCCGATCTCCCGCCGGATCTGAAGCGCTTCCCGGAAGGAATTCTCCGCGGGGTCGAGTTCGCCGCGGGTCCGGTGGATGTTCCCGACGTTGTTGAGGCCGGAGGCGATGCCCGCGCGGTTTCCGGTCCGGCGGTCGATGTCGAGGGAGGCGCGATAGCAGGCGAGCGCGTCCTCGGCGCGGCTCAGCGTGCGCAGGGCGTTGCCCATGTTGTTCAGCGCGGCGGCCTCGCTCGCCAGGTCGCCGCCCTCCCGGGCTTCTTCCAGCGCGCGGCGGCACGCGTCGAGGTTCGACGCCGCGTCGCCTCGATGCGCGTGGACGTTCGAGTACGCGATGAACATCGACGCCGCAAGCCGGTGCCCGAGGCGCGAGGCTGCCAGCTCCGGCGAAGCGCCGAACAGGGCGCGGCAGCGGTCCAGTTCCGCCAGCGTCTCTTCCCATTTCCCCAGCCGGATCAGCGCGCTGGCCAGCGCGATCCCGGCGGAGATCTTCCAACGGCCTTCAGGCGCGGAGGAGGCGAAGAGCTGCGCGGCGTCCGCAGCCTCGCGGTAGCGTCCCGCCACATCGAGAGCACGCGTGCGGATATGACGGGCCCTGGCGCCCAGTTCCGGTCCCAGCGATCCCGGATCGCCCATGCGGTCCAGCTGGGCGACCGCCTCGCCCGGTCTCCCGAGGGCGAGAAGAGCGTCGGCCGCGGCGAGAACGGCCGTCGGGCGTTCGCGGGTCGCGCGAGCGGCCTCGCGGGCGTGGCCGAGGGCCTCCGCAGGAGCGCCCGCTTCGAGCGCCTCGAGCGAGGCTTCCTCCCACAGCCGCGCCGCCTCGTGGGCGTCGCCGGCATGCTCCCGGTGCGCGGCGGCGAGGACGCGCGCGGGCCGGCCCGCCTGGCGGGCGACGAGGCGGTCCGCCGCCGCCGCATGGAGCCGCGCGCGCTCCTTCTTCGGCAGAAGCGAGTAGGCGGCGTCGCGGAGAAGCGCGTGGCGGAAGAGCATCTGGGGCTCGCCCGGCAGGAGCGAGTCCCGCTGGGCGGCGACGAGTTCCGCGCGCGCCGCTTCCCGCATCTCCGCCGCCGGGTCCCGCCCGAGCAGTTCCCCGAGCACGCCGGGCCAGAACGCGCGGCCGAGCACGCTCGCCGTTTTCAGCGCTTCGCGCGTCGCGGCCTGGAGGGCGTCGATGCGCGCGACGAGGAGGCCGTTGAGGCCCGCGGGGATGCGGCCCGCGGGGGCGAGGAGTTCGAGGGGCGAGCCTTCGACGAGGTGTTCCTCGCGCAGGAAACGCACGAGTTCCTCGAGGTAGAGCGGGTTGCCTCCCGATTGCGCGGCGAGAAACTCGCGCAGGGCGGGGGAGAGGGGGCCGCCGAGGGCGCCGGAGGCGAGCCGCAGGGCATCGTCCGGCGGGAGGTCCGCGAGATCGACGCGGTCGAACCCCGCCGGGAGGCGCGCGCCCGGCCGCGCCGTGGCGACCACCATCAGCGGGCGGCCCGCCGCCGCGCGCGCCAGCGACTCGAGCAGCGCCAGCGTCGCGTCGTCGGCCCACTGCAGGTCCTCGACGCACAGGAGCGCCGGCCCGCGCGCCGCGGCCCACACCGACCACGCGTGGTGCGTTTCCTCGACGAGCCGGGAAGGGTCGATGGCGCGAACGCGGGCATCCGGCACGGCGACGCCGATCGAGAGCGCCATGAGGTGCGCCAGGTTTTCGCGCTCGACCGCGCCGGGCACCGCCTCCGCGAGCGACGCGGCCAGCGATTCCACGAGGGGTCCCGCTCCCTCGGCGCGCGCGATCTCGGCGAACGCCGCCATCGGGAGGCGCGCTTCCTCCAGCGCCCGCCCCGTCGCGACGCGCGCCCCGCCCCGGCGGCGCACCTCGATGCGGAAGTCGGCGACGAGCCGCGTCTTCCCGACGCCCGCTTCTCCCACGACGGCCACGAACGCGCCGCGGCCCTGCTCCCAGGCGGAGAGGAGGCGGCCGCGCTCGGCGCCTCGACCGACCAGGGGCGTCTCGCGTCCCGCGCCGTGGCGGATCGACGTTTCGCCGCCGAGCAGCCCCTCCGCAGCGAACGCCCGCACCTCCTCGGTCCGGCCCTTCACGCGCATCGGCTCCAGCGCGCGGTACCGGATGACGCGGCGCGTCAACCGCTCCACGGAGGCCTCCACGAGCGCTTCGCCCGCGGCCGCCGCTTCCTGCAGCCTCCGCGCGACGTTGACGACGTCGCCCATGGCCGTCACGGGTGCGCCCGCGACCTGGCCCCAGAGGACTTCGCCGAAATTGACGCCGATGCGGAGCCGGGGAGCGCCGGGCTCCTCGAGCATCGCGAGGGCCGCGCGGACGGCGCGAAGGGCGTCGTCCTCGTGGGCGGCCGGCGCGCCGAAAACGGCCATCAGCGTGTCGCCGACGAATTTGTCGACCGTCCCGCCGCGCGATTCCACGGCCCGGCGGAGGCGCACGAACGCCGCGTCGAGAAAGTCGCGCAGCTCCAGGGCGGGCAGCGCAGGGACGTCGCAGAGGCCTGCGAAGAGCACGGCGAGGGTCCGTCGCTCGCTGGGAGGAGAGGTCATGGAATCCTGGTTTCGCAGGGCCCTTCGACTCGCTTCGCTCGCCCAGGGCAAATTCGCGCACGAACCGGGGCGAGCTTCCGAAATCTTCGCGCCACGCGAAGAATCCGACGGTTCGTAGAGCAAGGGCCGGGCATGGTCCTACAGCGACGGGATCATTGCCAGCCGGAATCCGCCCTTCGGGCTCACGTGCCGCGTCGCCGCCGTCGACCGGTAACTCGCCGCCAGCTGGATGCCCGTGCCGTTCCAGTAGCCCCCGCGCAGGATCCGCGCTTCCGGGAAATCCGCCCCCGGCGAGTTCATGCAGAAATCCCGGCTGTTCCCCGCCATGCCGCGCACGCCGTACGGGGACTCGTCCCTCGCGAACGTCCCCACCGCCACCGGGTGCGCCCCGTCCTTCAGCGTCTGCGCGGAGTTGCTCAGCGACGGGTCGAACCCGTTTCCCCACGGATAGCGCCGCCGGTCCGGGCCGCGTGCGGCCTTCTCCCAGTCGATCTCGTGCGGGATCGTGAACACCCACGGCTTGTGGCCCCGCAGCCAGGCGCAATAGTGAAGCGCGTCCTCCCAGGAAACCCCGAGGACCGGCCATGTCGGCTGCCAGGGGACGTGGCACCCTGGCAGTTGCCACGCGCCGTCCGGCCCCGCCTCCGCCGGCGGTCCCCACGGCGACCCCGGCCACATCGGCGGCCCTTCCGGCCCGCGCCGCGGCGCCCGCGCCTCCGCTTCCCGCGGGTGCCCCTTCGCCAGGTCCCGCAGGTACTCGGCGTATTCGCGGCACGTCACCGGGTCGCGGCTGATGAAGATGTCCGGGAGGGAGAGGATTTCGTGCGGAAGGGACTGCGGGTTCTGGCGATCGCCCTGCCAGCCGAATTTTCCCTGGGAGACCTGGACGAACCCCGGCGGGATTTCCTCCGGGGCGTACAGCGTCACGCGCGCCTCGACGGATTCGCAGCGCCCGATCCGTACCGGGACCCGGACCGGGCGGCTCCCTTCGTGGTAGACGACGAGAAGATAGGAGCCCGCCGGCAGGGACAACCGCTTGACCGGAGTCTGGCCCAGGTGCTTCCCCCCGGCTGGGGTGAGGAACGGGGAGTTCTGTTCGAAGAGCGCCCGGAGCGCGGGCATGGGGGGGCCGCCCGAGGAAGTCGGGAAGCCCAGGCCGCCCGACGCCGGCACGAGGAGCGGCCCCTGCGCGACGAGGCGGAAGATCCACACGTCGGCGCCGGGCGCGGGGTGTTTCACGCACGACTTTCCGTGCGCGTTGAGAATTGCCGGCCGTCCCCACTCAAGCGTGCGGATTCCGTCGGCGGCGATGTCGCCCTCCACGGCACGCCCGCTCGCCACGTGGTACCCCAGCCGCACGGCCTCCGTGGACAGGACGGGCCGCCCGGTGCGCAGGCAGGGACAGCGGTGCGACTCCGTCACCACGCTCAGCGTCCCTTCGCCGCGCAACTGCACGTCGAACTCGCCGTCATTGAACTGCGAGACGATCTGCAGGTGCACGAGCGCGGACTTGTCGTCCCCCTCGTCCTCCGCGTGCCGGTACTCCGCCCAGTGAAGCTCGGCTTTCAGCCGGCGCGCCTCCCGGTGGTTCTTCACGAGTTCCAGTGCCGCGGTGATGTTCGCCTCCGCCTCCTTCAGCGCTTCGACGGCTTGCTTCTCCGCCGCGCCCGCCGCCTGCGACGCCTCCCTCGTCAACTCGTTGGCCGCGCCCCATCGCACCTCGCAGCTCCGCGCCTCCAGGTGCTGGAACTTCGCCTCCGCCTGCGCCGCTTCGTACGCCTCGAACGCCTTCTCGGCCAGCTCCACGTGCTCCGCCGCCGCCTCCGCGTGCTGCTTCGTTTCCGCGCCGCCGGAGAGGACGGCTTCGAGCCCGGCAAGAAGCGCGGCCGCGTCGGCGGGTCGGTGCGCGGGATCCGGGGACAGCGCCTTCAGGCAGAGGCTCTCAAGTTCGCGGGAGATCGTGATTCCGAGCGTCGACGGCGCCGCGGGCGGCCCCGCCCGCTGGCGCTCCCGGATCTCCTCTTCCTGCTCCCCCGTGTACGGCACCCGGCGCGCCACGATTCGGTAGAGGATCGCCCCCAGCGAGTACACGTCGTTCCGCGGGTCCACTGGCGCCGTCAGCGACGCCTCCGGGGCCGAGTAGCACGACCCCACGGGCGCCGGGCCGCCCGCCCCCGGCGTCTCCTGCAGCGGACGCGCCTGGTCCCAGTCCGACACCACGACCTCGCCCCCTTCGCCGAGGAGCACCGCGTGCGGGCTCAACTGCCGGTGCCCCAGCCCGATCCGGTGCATGAACGCCACCGCCACGCACGCGTCCCGGAAGGCGCGCATGAAGCGCGACTCCGCCAGCACCTCCTCCAGCGGCCCCTGCTTCTTCGCTTCCCGCAACGCCGCTTCCAGCGACCTGCCGTGCGAGAGCTTGCGCGACACGAACAGCCGCCGGTCGCGCGGGGCGCCTTTCGGAAGCGCCGACTCGGGGACGGCGAGAAGGTCCGGGTCCTGGCTTGCGGGCTGGAGGGAGGCCTTGGCCGCGATGCGGTCGAACAGGCCGGGAGAATCGTCGCCGAGGCTGATGAGGATCGGGGCTTCGCGCGCCGCTTCCGTCCGGGAAGCGCCCGAGGCGGAGAGCCGGCCGTGGGAAGTGACCGTTTCCGTGGGGGATTCGCGTCGCAACGCGACGGTGCCCACGATGCCCGCCTCGCGGTCGCCACTGCGCGTCCCCGCGGACAGCGGGTTCATGCCGGGGACCGGCGTGGGGGCGACGGGTGGCCGCGCCGGCGCGACCTCGGCGGCGGATCTTCGCTTGAGCAGCGCCTCCGTGACCGACCGGACCGCCGCGACCTCTTCCGGCGTCAGCAGCTTCCGGCGCACGAGCTCCTCGGCCACGCCCTTCCCGCCGCAGGCCCGCAGCGCCTCGGTGACCGCGGCTTCCTCGACGAAGCCGAGTTTCGCCGCCTGTTGCGCGAACAGCTGGTCGGATTCGAGGTTCATGCCACGCGGGCTTTCGAAGAGATGTCGCCAAAATGTCCGGCGGGTCAGGAGCCGAAACGTGCTCGAGCATCAGGCGACAGCGAAACCAGGTGGCGGTAGCTCCATTCTAACGTCACTCAGCCTCGGCCGGGCCTGTTTCGCCGTCGACGGACTTGTAGACTGTCGTCCGCAGCCGTCCCTTCTCATGGCGAGGTTCATCGTGCGCTCCTCCCGGAAGGTCATCGCCGTCCTCGTCGCCTTCACCGGCGCGGGACTGCTGTGCGCCGTCCTCGCGGGGACGCTCGCGTGGGGCCGATTCCGGAACCTCCCGCGCCACGGCGGGAAGACCTCGGATTTCTGGATCGGGGAGCTGCGCCGGCACAGGTTCGTCGACGCCCGCGAAGCGCTCGAGCGGATCGGCACCGACGCCGAGATGATCGAGCTGCTGTCGGACGGCGACTGGCAGGTTCGCGAGGCGGCCGCGATCGTCCTCCGGGGGCGCGATACGCGCGAGGTCCTCCGGGCGCTGGGGGCCGCGATGCGCTCCGATCCCGCCGACTCCGTCCGCAACGCCGCGGCCGCGGGGATCGTGCACAACGGGTACGTTCACGAGCGGACCTTCCCGTACTACCTCGAGGTCGTCCGCAACCGGACGCTCCTCCAGCATTTCCGCGTCCAGGCCATCCGCGCCCTTCGTCCTCCCAGTACCTCCGACTCCGACGCCGCCGATGCGCTCATTTCTGTCCTCCACGAACGCTCGCGCGGCGGACTCACCGAGCGTCCCGTCGCCGAGCTGAACACCGCCGCCGATGAGAGCGATGTCGCCCGGGCCGCCGCCGACGCGCTGCGGCTCTTCGGCCCCTCCGTGCTCGACAACCTGCGGCGGGCGCTCCGGCGTCCCGACGTGCGCCGGTTCGTCGTGCCGATCCTCGCCGACCTCGGGGAGAACGCGCGGCCGGCGATCCCGGACCTGGAAGCGCTGGCCGCGGAGGCCCGCGCGTTCGAGAACGCCGACGGGCCGGAGCGAGGATTGCGCGCCGCGACGCTGCGGGCGCTCTCCCTCATCGACCCCGCGGGGCATCCGCTCCCCGGAAAATAGAACCGCCCGCGGCCGTGAAGCCGCGGGCGGTGTCGTTTGCGCCAGGCCTTACCTCGACCGGATTCCCGCCGCTTCCGTCGTGCCGGACGGCGTCTCCACCGGCGGCTCGAACGGCGCGAAGTCCGGCGGCAACTCGGGACCGTTCAGCGGCCCCGTCTTCCCGATCGCCTTCAGCGTGACCTCCCAGCCGAAGATCGCCGACACGATCGTCCCGCCGATGCTCACGTCCGCCTTCGAGTCCATCTCCGCCTTGATCGTGCAGTTGTAGTCGCGCGAGAACCAGTTGTGCCCCTTCTTCTCCGCGTTCCTCAGGCTCTCCATCGAGAAGCTTTCCAGCGTCTGCGCCCGGGCGATGTCGCGCTCGTCCGCCGGGTCCTGCACCCGCGCGCCCTTCGACGTCCGGAACTTGCTCCGCACGCACGGGATCTTCCCGACCGGCTCCTTGCCGCCGTAGCTCACGTCGAGGTTCTCCGTGAAGGGCATCTTCAGCGTCCGGTTCCACTTTTCGACGCGGTCCGGCGACGTCGAGAAGATCAGGCTGAGCCACGCCATCGCGGGGGTCGGGTCGTGAGACGCCGAGGCCGCGTTGACCTGGCGGGCGCGTTCGCGGGTCGCTGCGGCGCTCGGGGCGCGCGCGGAGGTCCTCGCCGCCGCCGCCGTCACCGGCGCGTCCTGCATCTCCTGCACCGCCGTCGTGGACCTCGGCGCCCGCGCCGCTTCTCCCGCCGGCCAGCGCGTCGTGTCCAGGTCCAGCACCGTCCCGTCCGCCGCGATCGTGGCGCCGAAGTGGCAACCGACGATCGCTTCGTACTTCTTGTAGCCCGGCAGGTCGGTCGTGGCGGAGACCTTGGAGCTCCAGGTCGCGCGGTCGCCGTTGTCGTCGAAGCGCGTGTCGATGGAGACGTCTTCAACGAAGAAGTCGAGGATGGCGGAGCCGTCCTTGTTCACGGCGAGGACGGTCGCGCGCAGCGTGACGACTTCCCACTGCGGGTCGGACGAGCCGCGCCGGCCGGAGGAGCCGCCGCCGCTGGGCCCGCTCGGCGTGAACCCGCCGCCACGGCGGACCATCTGGCCGTCCACGGAGGCCATCACCGGGACCGCGACGTAGTGGAACTCGGTCTTGCATTCGTAGGTGTAGACCTGTCCGGCCTTGAACCCCCAGTCCGCGTCTCCGGCGACGGCCGGCGCGGCGAGGAGGGCGGTCAGGGCGAGCGATGCGAAGAGCGGCTTCATGTCGGTGTTCTCCAAAACGCTTGTGAGGGGGGCGTTGTGGAGGGACGGTAAGCACGCGCCGTGCCCAAGGGGCGAAGTCCGCAACTCGTTGATATAACCCGAGTTATGAATTGTGAGTAATATTCATTGTCAAGAAGTGCAAACCAGCACATTGACGGCGTGTAAGGTAAAGTTGCTAAACAGATCGCGTCGATTCGGACAGTTCCGTCCGCGCGGACCTAGTCCTTTACTTCAAATCGGTCCGCGTCCAACTGCGCAGGGAAGCGCTTCCGGTGCTCCGCCAGCGCGCTTTCCGAGATCGTTGTCGTGACGACCTTCGCGCCGTCACCGAGTTCGACGACCGGCTGCCCGAGCATGTCGAGCACCGCGCTATCGCCCGCGTAGACGAGCCCGTTCCCGTCCGTCCCGACGCGGTTCACGGCAGCGACGTACGCGAGGTTCTCGATCGCCCGCGCCCGCAGCAGCGACTGCCACGCGAACCGCCGCGCCGCCGGCCAGTTCGCGACGAAGATCAGGAGGTCGTAGTCGAACCGCCCGGGCGCTTCCACGCCGAACCGGTTCCGCGCGAACACCGGGAAGCGCAGGTCGTAGCAGACCAGCGGGCAGACGCGCCACCCCTTGAGCTCGATCGTCAACCGCGCGCGTCCCGCGGCGTACGTCTCGTGCTCCTTCGCCATCCGGAACAGGTGCCGCTTGTCGTAGTGCCGCACAGCGCCGTCCGGCGTTGCCCACAGCAGCCGGTTGTACACCCCCGCGCCGTCGCGGATCTGGACGCTCCCGGTGACGGCCGCGCCGATCGCGGCGGATTGCTTGCGCAGCCAGGCGACGGTGGGGCCGTCCATCGTCTCGGCCTCGGCGGCAGCCTCGTTGCAGAACCCGGACGTGAACGTCTCCGGCAGGATCACGAGGTCCGTCTTCCCCGCGAGCGGGGCGAGGAGCGCCGCGAACGCGGAGCGATTCCCCTCGGGGTTGCGCCAGAGGGTGGAGGGTTGGATGAGGGTGAGGGTGAGGTCGGGCATGGGACCGTCGGTTTTCTCCACTCAGCGAAGGTTACTTTGCTCCGAGCTTTCTAAGGCGTAACCGTGCTTCCGGATGGCCATTATCTGCGGCAATCCGGAACCAGTGCACGGCCTTGGTTGCATCGATGGCAACACCTTCTCCCGTCCCGAAGATTTCTCCAAGCTCGAATGTGGCCGCCTGCTTGTCGGTCTCCGCTGCTTTCAGGTACCACCCGATCGCGCACTCGATGTCGCGCGCTACACCCTCCCCTCGGCGATAGCACGAAGCCAGGTTGAACATGGCGTCCGGGAGCCCCTGCATCGCCGCCTGGCGATAAAACCCGAATGCGCGCTTCTCGTCCGGCGCAACTCCCTCGCCGAACGCGAATGCGTTTCCCGCAAGCAGTTGGGCCTCAGCGTCGCCAGCTTCGGCACGTCGGAGGATGTCCGGGAATTCGTCCGAGGCCTCGTCTTCCTCGACTTCGTGCCGGATCGCCTTGACGGCCGCCTTGTCGTCCGAAGAGATCGGGCCTTCTTGAGGATCAAAGCAGAAAAGTCCTTCGCGCGACGCGAGCGCGTTGAACCAATCGAAGACCTCCTCGGGGGTGGAACTGTGCGTGTTCAGGATGATGCCGTTTTCCAGCAAATCGCACTCGAAGACCCAACGATCCGATGCGTCTCCGTCCCAGCCCGGAAACGCACGGTCCAGCTCCTGCCGGATTCGACCCAGGGCGATCGGAGCGAGATCAGGGCAGGTCAGACCATCGGCGAGCAGCAGGCAGGCCTGCCCGGGAGAGCACGCGGCGTTCTTGCGCCACTTCCAGAAGTACAGGTCGAAGCTCATGGGATGCTTTCCCAGATGCGAACAGGGACTAACCTGCCGCGCTCACATAGTCGACCTGCGTCGTCGGCGGAGGCACGGGTTCACCCTGCAGTCGAAGGCCTTCGATGTGGAATTCAATGGCTTCCTTGATGAGACGCATGACTTCGCGCCGCGATTTTCCTACGGCAACACAGCCCGGGAGATCCGGGGCGTGCGCGCCGAAGGACTTCGGTCCCTTCTCGATGACGACCGCGTACTTCATGGCCGAAGGCCCTCCAGTCCTGACGGTGAGTTCCTCGGGTGCGAACGAGTCGCCATCCTGAGAATTCTAGCATTCGGATGACGTCGCGGACTTTCATCGGCGACCTCTCGCGGCCGGCGCGCCTGCGATCCCGGTCCCGATTCTGTCGAGACTCTTCCTCACCTCCGTCCTCAACTCCGCCTCCGTCGGCAGGTGCAGTCGGTACCGGCTCGCGAACATCGTCCGGCCGTGCCGCTTCCCCAGCATGTACCGGACCATGGCATCGTTCTTGTCGGTGCAGAGCATGAGTCCGAGGGTGGGGCCGTCGCCGGGCGGGCGGCGCTCGGCGTCGTAGAACGCGGTGTAGAGCTCCATCTGGCCGATGTCGGCGTGCGTAAGCTTGCCGATCTTGAGGTCGATGAGCAGGTGGCACTTGAGGTGGGTGTGATAGAAGACGAGGTCGATGTTGAAATGGTCGCCGTCGATGGTGATGCGCTGCTGGCGGGCGACGAAGGCGAAGCCGCTGCCGAGCTCGAGCAGAAACGCCTGCAGGTTGTTGAGCAGCGCGCGCTCGAGGTCGGATTCGTGCAGGCTCGGGGACTCGGGGAGCCCGAGGAACTCCATGACCATCGGGTCCTTGAACAGGTCGGCGGGGCGCTGGACCACATGGCCGCGCCGCGCGAGGCGCAGCACACCCTTCTTGTCGCGGCTCCGTGCGAGCCGCTCAAACAGAAGGCTTGCAACCTGGCGCTCCAGCTCGCGCCCTGACCAGGCGTTCTTGACCGTCTCAATCTCGTAGAACGAGCGGGCCCGGGGATCTTCGACGCGGATGAGCATCCGGTAGTGTGACCAGGAGAGGTCAGGGCTCAGGCCTGCCGGAACTGTCAATTTGCTACGCAGTGCGTAGCGAATCTCGGCCCTGGAGCCTGGCTGCGAGTCCGCCAGGATCGTTCGTCTGGGGCACGCCCTCGTCGGAAGCTGCGACTTGTCAGATTCTCTACGCAGCGGGTAGAGAATCGAGTCGCCCCGGCGCGGCGGGTACTGCAGGTAGAACTGACGCATCAATCGGAGATTCTGCGCCGAATATCCTTCCCCGAACTCGCGCCTGAGTTTCCCGGCCAGTCCCTCGAGCAGCCTCTTCCCATACGCGGCCCGTTCCTTCCCGCGCTGCTCTTCCTCGACGATCTCGCGGCCCACGAGCCAGTTGGCGAGAACCTGGGCACTGTTGACGGAACGCGCTGCGCCGCGTCGCGCCGACTTGAGAATGTGGCGGATGCGGCGGTAAAGCAGGGAGGCGCCACCCGCGGTGGCCAGGCTGGGCTTGGACACGGCACAGACTCCACGCTGGAGACGCGGCGCCGTGCTTAGGCCCCGGTGCCGAAGTGGCATCAGGGCGCGCGGGCCGGGTCCGCCTGCGGGAGCGGCGAACGATTCCGACGTCGTACGATTTCAGCGGAGCGAAAGCAAGATGCTCCCCGGCGATTTCAGCGCTTTCGCACGGGGAGATCCGCGTAGACGACGCCGTCGCCGAAGTCGCGGTCGATCCGGGCGATCTCCCCGCCGTCGGGGCCGATGATGCGGGAAGCGCCGGCGCCGCGCCATCCGCGGGGTTCGGGGAAGGTCCAGTTGGCGAGGACGAGGGTGACGCCCGCGTCGCGGACGCGGCCGTTGAAGCGGACGTCGAACCACGGCCCGTACCAGGCGACGCAGTGCAGGACGATGTCCACCTTCTTCTCCGCGAACTCCGGGAGCAGCTCGTTGACGTCGTAGCAAACCATGACGCCGATACGGCCGTACTCCGTGTCGATGACGGACGTGCCGAGGTCGCCGCGGGTCATCCACGACGGGTCGGCGACGGTCCACGGGTGCTGCTTGCGGTAGTGGATGCGCGTCGTGCCGTCGGGGCCGAGGAGGACGATGGTGTTGTAATAGTGGTCGCCTGCGGACTCGATGAACGGGACGGTGAGGTAGATCGCGCATTCGCGGGCGATCTCGGCGAAGTACTGGACGGAAGGCCCGTCCGCCGGCTCCGCGAACCTGGCGACGGGATAGAACCCCTCCGGCGGCGCGGCCTCGCTCGACCAGTACGTGTCCGCGTCAATGTCCGCGTACCCCGTCACCGCCGCTTCCGGCAGCACGACGATCTTCGCGCCTTTCGCGGCGGCTTCGCGAACGAGCGACACAAGACCGGCGCGGTTGTGCTCGACGTCGCCCATGACAGAGTGGAACTGGACGGCAGCGACGCGGAACTGGGTCGGCAGCGGGCTCGCGACGGCGGGGCGATCGCGCAACGACAGCAGGACTCCGGCGGCGAGAAGCGCCAGCGCGGTCGCCACGATCGACAGTTTCCCCATGCCGCTTCAAACGGCCCGCGAGCAGGCCGGTTCGTTACCAGCCGCGCTTCTTCGTCTCCTCCGCCAGCGCGCCCCACGCCGGCTTCGCCTTGCCGCCTTCTTCGCGGAGGCCGAGCGTGCCGAGGAAGTCGCGGAATTCCTTCGTGTCGAACTGGTAGTACTTGCAGTAGCCCTCGACGGCGGACGCGGGGATGTCCTCGGACCAGGTGATGTTGAGGAAGGGGACGGCCTTGGCCTGCGCGTCCCACGCCGCGAACAGCTCGTGGATGAACGCGGCCTGTTTCTCCTCGGAGCCGCCGCAGCCGGCGCCGGAGGGGTAGCCGAGCTGGTAGAAGAAGACGGGCTTGCCGCCGGCGAACGCGACCGCATCCTTGAGCGTCTCGCGCACGGCGGCCGGGGCGAGGACGGTCGTGTCCTTCGTCATCGGGTAATCCGAAGCGCCGGCGACGTCGCAGAGCTTGAGCAGTTCCTTGAGCTGCGGCGCGAACTTCCCGCGCATCCCGGCCAGCGTGAATTCCGAGGCGACCTTCACCGAGGGTCGCAGCTTGCGGACGCGCGCCGCGGCCTCCTTCAGGAACTTTCCGAACTGCGGGAAGCGCTTCTCGTCCTCCGACAGCCACACGTCGCTCTCGGAGCCGATCGAGACGGACGGGACGTCGAGGTCGGGGATCTGCGCGAACATCCAGTCGAGGAGTTTCCCGAACGCGGCGATGACCTCGGGGTCGTCGAGCGGCTTGTCCTTGAGGTGCGCCGGCCGCGCGTCCTGGTTGGTGTGGAGCGGCCGGATCATGAGATGCACCGGGACTTTGCGAGGCGGGTACCAGACGTTGGCGATCTGGAGGTAGTTCACCTCGGGCTTGAACTCGCCCGGCTTCGTCTCGAGGTCGCGCCAGTCGAACGACAGCACGTTGTGCTGAAGCCCGGCGCTTTGCGCTTCCTTGAAGGCCTTTTCGTAGTCGCCATCCTTGGGGTTGGTGACGCCGATGCCGAGTTTTCGGTCGCCGCGCGGGGCGGGCGTTTCGGCGGCGGCGGCGCCGAGGAGTGCGAGGGCGAGAACCGCGCAGGCAGCGTGTTTCATGGCGGGCAATACACCGCGGAATCGCCCCGGGATTCAGCAACTTCAAAGGGCTGGCGTGCCGCTGGGATTCGGGTTTACTTAGGGCTGTTAGTCAACCCGCCGCACTTCAACGGAGAACCCCTCATGAACGTGAAAACCGCCCTGGCCGCCCTCGCCATCGTCGTCCTGGCGTCCTGCGGCACGACCGAGTCCTCGAAGGCCTCCTGGGAAGGCGGCGCGAAGTTCGAGCGCGGCACCACCGTCGCGATCGCCGACCTCAACAAGAACGCCGAGTCGATGGCCGGCAAGCAGGTCCAGATCGAGGGGACCGTCAAGACGATGTGCAAAGGGAAGGGCTGCTGGGTCGAGGTTTCCGACGGCACGCAGACCGTGATCGCCAAGAGCGTGCACGACGCGGTCCTGTTTCCGAAGGACTCGGTCGGGAGGAAAGTCGTCGTGCAGGGAGTCGTGCGCTTCAAGCCCGCCGAGGAGTGCGGCGAGGGATCGGGAAGCGGCGGGGACCACGAGTGCCCGAAGCCTGAGATCCTCGTCGAGATCCAGGGGGCGCAGCTGCCGTAGGACCAGCGGCGAGCGGTCAGCGGCCAGGATCAGGCGATGGGAGGGAACCCTTCGTCGTGCCGGCAACGGTCGATCACTTGCCGGTTGAGACGAGCGCTCTCACCCATTCGACGGGAACCGCGGTTGGGATGACCATCGCCGTGTACTCGCCCGGGTCGCCTTTCGCCTGCGGGTCGTGGTCCTTCGCCTGCAGGATCGGCATGATCCGCGTCGCGATCCCGACCACGTTGCCCTTCCGATCCGTGACCGGCGCGCCGCTGGACCCCGGCGCGAACGGCGCCGTGATGCACAGCACCGGGTAGCGCGCCGCCGGCATCCCCGCGGGGTTCGACCACTCCTGCACGCGCGACACGACGCCCGTCGTGAAGAGCCAGAACTTGCTGTTCGGGTGGCTCATGACCGCGACGTCGCTCCCGGGCTCCGGCGCCTCCGCCGCCAGCGCAAGCGGCTTGAACCCTGCGCCTGCGATCTTGAGCAACGCCACGTCGTGCACGCCGTCGTCCGCCAGCAGCTTCTCCACCGCGTAAACCTTCCCCTCGCCGTCCATCACCGCCATCTCTTCCTTGTCCGGGCTCGCCACCACGTGATGGTTCGTGACGACGACGCCGTCCGACGAGATCACGAACCCCGACGCCGCGTTCACGTGCCAGTGCGTGCACTTCTTGCACTTGTACCGCGACCCCACGATCACCGTGCTCTCCTTCAGCTGCCGGTACAGCTTCGCGCCGTCCAGCTCCTCCTTCGACGGCTCCGCGAGCTTTACCTCCGGCAGCCCTTCGCGCTTCTCCGCCATCAGGTCCGCTGCCTTGCGCGTCTTGCCGGCGTCGGCGAGGGCGTTGATTTCCCTGAGAAGCGACTGCTGGATCGCGTCGTCGGAGACCGGTTCCGGCGCGGCGGCGGGTTGCGCGGCGGCGCTGCAGCCGAGGAGGGCGAGGGCGAGGAGGGAAGCGATTCGGCGCATGGAATGGCTCCTGTGGGGGACGCGCCAGTGTATCGCCATTGCAAGCGCGGCGCGGCGGCGGGTAGCCTCTCGCGCGCCATGGAAGACCTCCACGTTTCCGCGAACTGGACCGTCCCCGCTTCCGTCCTCCGCGTGCAGTTCGTGCGCGGCGGCGGCCCGGGGGGGCAGAACGTGAACAAGCTGAACACGAAGGCGGAGCTGCGCGTGCGAGTGGCGGACCTGGCGTTCCCGCGGCCGGACGTGGAAGCGCGCTTCCGGGATCGGTTCGGGTCGCGGATCACGAACGACGGGGAGATCCTGCTGACGTCGCAGACGGGGCGGAGCCAGGCGCAGAACCTGGAGGACTGCCTGGCACGGCTCGCGGAATTCCTGCGGTCGGTTCTGGTGGCGCCGAAGGTGCGGCGCCCGACGCGGCCGACGCGCGGGTCGAAGGAGAGGCGGATCGAGGCGAAGAAGCACCAGTCCGAGCGGCGGCGTCAACGGGAGATCGGGGACTAGCGTGGGGATCAGCGGCACGAACGGCGCGCTGGCGATCGACCTGCGCCAGCCGATCGCGCGCCCCGAACTGATCGAGGCGTTCGACGTCGTCACGAACTTCGGCACGCTTGAGCACGTCGACCGGCAGTACCCCGCGTGGCTCCACACGCACCGCCTCGCGAAAACCGGCGGGCTGTTCCTGCACCTCCTCCCGCGCGTCGGCTCCTGGCCCGGCCACTGCGAGATCCGCTACCGCGACGACTTCGTCCCCGCGCTCGCCGCGGCATGCGGGTACGACGTCGTGAAGCACTACCGGCATGACATCGACGCCGACCACCGGTTGATCGCGGCCGTGCTGCGCAAGACGACCGCGGCATTTCCGGCGGAAGCGGAGTTCCTGGCGAAAGTGCCGATCGACCTGTAACAAGCGAGGCCCGGGACAAGAACTGCCCCGGGCCTCGCGACTCTCCGAACTCCCGTCTCCCGTCTGCCTTTCACTTCGGATCGCACCAGAAGGTCATCTGCTCCGGCACCATCCGGACCTTCCGGCCGTCCAACCACGCCATCGGCGAGCCGGCGGCCTTCTTGAGCGTCATCCCCGGCTTCGCCTGCGCCCACAGCCGGTCGTCCACCTGCGAGAACCGGTCCGTCTTTCCATCCGTCTCGACGAACAGCATGGGGGCCGCATGGTTTCCCGCGTCCCGCGTCACCTGCACGATCCGCCCGTCGCATTCCCACTGCAGCCACCATGCGTAGTTGAGGCGCGTGAGAAGCGTTCCCATCGTCGCCGCCATGGTCGGGAGGAACAGCACCATCGCCGCGATCCCGTGCCCGTTCAGGTTCTGCAGCCCCGGCGTCCCCGGGCTCCGGAATTCAACGTTCTTCGCTTCACGGGCCTTCTTCTCCGCCTCCAACTGGATGTTCGCACGCAACAGGAGCGTGACCGGTCCCGAACCTGCAATTGTCGCGAGGACCACGAGCGGGATCTCCGACACGATCCCCACGAACGGCATCGCCTTGGCCGCCACCACGAACGCGGCCACGAACACCGGCGTGAGGACGCCCACGAGCCACGACGGCGTGCGCAGCTTCTGGTGAATCTGCGCGACGACGGTCGTGAACGCGAAGGCGAAGAACAGCGCACCGATAGAAATCGGCATGGCACACCTCCTTCCATGGACGACGGTTCAATGACGACACGCTGCCTTTCGCAACGCCCGTGCCGGGAGAAAACCGCCGAAATCGCGGTTTAGGCTCGTCCGGACGGCCAGGAATGAACTGCGCGGGCAGAAGGGTCCCGCAGTTGTCGCCGATCAGGATTTGGGCACGCGGAATCAAGTCGCGAACAATTCCGCATTGTCGGCGGGGCCGCTGCCTATCATCGCGGCCGTGAACGCCGAAGCCGCTTACCTCTTTCGACACCCGCCTTCGCTCCGGCGCTTCGCGTCCGGAGCTTCGGCGGGCTTTGCCCGCCGGCCTGCCTCACGGCTCGAGGATCACAGAACTTGAACGCCGAAGCCGCATACCTCTTTCGACACGCCGTCCTGCGCGACGCGGCGTACCAGCTGCAGTTGCCGCGCGATCGGGGCCGCCTCCACGCCGTCGCGTTCGAGGCGCTCGAGGATTTGTTCGGGGGAAGGCCCCCGCACCCGGACCTCTCTGCCCTCGTGGACGAGCCTCCGTTCCTCCCGCACCCCAGCGACCCTTCAGCCGAAGACCTGGCCGGACACGCGCGCCTCGCCGCCGAGGCGGGACAGCCCGGCGCGTTCCCCGAAGCGTACGCCCGCTACCTGCGGCGCGGCCCGGTGCTCGCCGACGCGCAGCACCGTGCCCGCGACGCTTCCCGACTGTGGCAGTTGCACGCCGCAAGCGTCGACGGCGAGGACCGCGGCCGGTCCCTGTATCGCGCTTCAGCGGCTGAGCGCATCGCGGACCATGCGACGGAGGCCGAGCGGCTCGCCCGAGCCGCACTCGAGGTCCTTCGGGGCGCCAACGCTCCGCGCCTCGAGGCGCTCGTCCTTTGCCAACTCGGCGCGATCGAGCTGGGCCGCGGCGGAGTCCCGGAGGCTGAATCCCTCGCCCGGGAGGCGCTTTCCCGCTTCCTCGTACTCGAGAACCGGACCGGCGAGGGCGCAGCACGGGAACTGCTGGGGCTGGTCCTCGCGCGCGCTTCCCGCCCCGAGGAAGCGTTGGCGATGCAGGAGAGTGCCCTGTCGATCCACCGTGAAACGGGAAACCGACTTCGGGAGGGCACGGACCTGCAGTACCTCGCGAACCTCCACACGGAGGCGTGCCGGTTCGAGCTGGCCGAAGCGCTGGCGCTCGAAGCGATCGGGATTTTCCGCGCTATCGGGAACCGGAGGTTGCTCGGCACGTCCCTCGGAAATCTCGCGAATCTCTACATGGGATGGCGCCGTCCTGAACTCGCGAGACGCACGGCCCTGGAGGCCCTCTCGATCCACCGCGAGGTCGGGAATCGCGGCGGCGCAGGCCTCGCTCTCGGCATTCTGTCCACGCTCGACGGCCTTGGCGGTGACCTCGATCCCGCGCTCTCAGGTCTGCGCGAGGTGGTCGTTATCTTCCGGGAGACCGGCAATTCCCTCATGGAGGGGGCCACCGAGTCGAACCTCGGCCTGCTCTGCAACGAAGCCGGGAGGTACGAAGAGGCCGAGGCTCACATCCGGGCCGCTCTCGCCCTGTCCCGTGAGTCCAGGAGCCCCAGGCTGGAGGGGCAGGCGCTGGCGCTCCTCGGCACCGTGAATGAACGGTCCCGGCGCCTCGGGGAAGCGGAGCGATGGTTCGAGCAGGCGCTTGCCGTGCATCGCCGTGCCGGCGACCGGCGCTACGAGGGCGTCACCCTCGGCAACCTCGGCGCCGTCCACCTGGATACCGGGCGTCTCCACTCCGCCGAACAGATGCTGCGGGAAGCGCTTCGCATCCACGAGGAATCGCGCGATGCGCAAACCAGGGGGGTCCATCGCTGCACGTTGGCGCGGCTGCTGGTGGCCCGGGGGTTGCGTGAGGAGGGACTCGGCCTGTGGGCGCAGGGGGAGGAGGACTTGATGCGGCTCGGGGCGACCCGGGCGCTCGACGCCCTGCGACGAAAGATGGCCGAGGTGTGCGCAATCGCTGGCATTCCGATGCCTCACGCCGACCCTGCGTAGGGTCTCCGGCTACTTCTTCGTCCCGATCACCTCGAACACCGGCGGCAGGAACACGAACGCGTCCGGGTTCTTCGAGCGCGCTTCCCATTCCGCCAGGAACGCGTCGGCCTCGGCCTTCTTGAGGAAGCCGTACTCGACGAGGAGCGGGACGTAGCCGCGGAAGAAGGTGTCAGGCCAGGTGAACATGGCGTCCCCGGGGCGGGCGATGCGGTGGTCGACGGCGAGGTGCGTGACCTCGAGGCCGTGCCTGCGGAACATGGCGGGGAGGCGGCCGACGATGTCGGGATCGCCGCCGCGCGAGCGCCACGACTTGGCGACGGCCTCGATGACGCGCGTGAACGCCGGGGCTTTCGGCGCGTGCGTCATCGACTCGTAAGCGAAGTAGTCGTGCACCGCGAAGCGGCCGCCGGGCTTGAGGAGGGAAGCGACGCCGGCGACGACGGCGTCGGGGTCGGGGACGAAGCAGAGGACCCAGCGGGCCCAGGCGAGGTCGAAGGCGTTCTTGAAGGGCGGGCGGCCGAGGGGCCGGAGGTCTTTCGCCCGGGAGGCAAGGGCCGCGCCGAGTTTCTGCGCGTCCCCCTCGATCGCGACGATGCGCTTGCCGAGCCCGCGCGCCGCGGCGCCGGCCGCGGCCTGGGCGACGTAGCGCGGCGACTCGTCCACGCCGACGACGAGCCCGCGGTCGTTGTTCGCGGAGGCGACCTGCGCGAGGTCGAACGCCGCGAACCCCGGCCCGCACCCGACGTCGAGGATGCGCTGCCCCGGCCGGATCCCGGCGCGCCGCCACAGCGCGTGCGCCGCGTCGGACCAGAGCCGGTGCTGCAAGCCCAGCCGTTGCCCCTCGGCGTCGTGCGTGCCGAGGATGTACTCGGCGGTCGTCGATTTCTTCTTCACGGCCGAGATCCTACGGCCCTTCCGAAAACACCGGAAGCCTTTCACCCGCGCCGCTATCCTCTTCCGCGATGGACGCCGCTTCCCCCCTCGAATCCGCCCTCGCCGCCCTCGGCCGCGAGCTCCGCGACGCCGCGCGCGCCGCGGCCGCCTCGAAAGCCGCCGCCGGCCCCGTCGCCGCCGGCGCTTCCGACGTCCAGTACGCGATCGACGTGGCGGTGGAGGAGGGGCTGGAGACGCGGGTGGCGCGGCTGTTTGCGGCGTGGCTGCCGGTGCGGCTGCTGTCAGAGGGGTTGGCGGAGAAGGGCGTGGTGGTGGGGAAGGGATCGCCGGCGCGGCGGCTGGTGCTGGACCCGATCGACGGGACGCGGGGGCTGATGCACGACAAGCGGGCGGGGTTCGTGCTGGCGGCGGTGGCGCCGGAAGCGGACGCGCGGCTGGCGACGATCGAGGCGGCGGCGATGGTGGAGATTCCATTGCGGGGGGGCGCGACGGGGGACGTGGTCACGGCGCGGCGCGGCGGCGGCTGGCGCGGGTCGGCGGAGTTGATGCCCGGGATCGCGGGGTCGGCGCCGGAATTCTGCGGCGCGCCGGACGTGGCGACCGACCTTGCGCACGGATTCGCTTCGGTCGCGCGCTTCTTTCCCGGCTGTTCGGCGCGCCTCGACGCGTTCACCCGCGACCTGTTCGCTCGGCTGGAGCGCGCGGGCCTGGCGCCGGCCGGCACCGTCTTCGAGGACCAGTACATCTCGACCGGCGGGCAGATGCACGCGGTCCTCACTGGTCGCGACCGCTTCGTGATCGATTTCCGCGCGGTCCTCGGCGATCCCGGGCGGGAGATCCGCTCGGGGCATCCGTACGACATGCTCGGCGCGGCGGTTCTTGCTGAAGCGGGGTGTCCGGTTGAAGGACCCGACGGAGGGCCGCTGGACGCGCCGCTCGACCTGATGACGCGCGTGCCGTGGGTGGCCTATGCGAGCCAAGCCCTGCGCGATGCGGTTGCGCCGCACGTGGCGGCGGCGCTGGCCTCTGTCTGAGAATCGTCCTGATTCGCGGACAGTGGACGCATGAACGCTGAAATCACAAGTCCTTACTCTGAAACATCTTATGAATTCAGCCCCCATGGCACGGCCCTTGCGATACCTACTTCCGTCGCAGACAAACGAAAACAACAACCACGACGGATTTCGGAGGAGACTCAAATGAAAACGCTCATCGCCGCCTTCAGCGCCCTCGCCTTGATGGCCGGAATCGGGTCCAGCGAAGCCCACGCCGAGAACTTCTTCAAGAAAGTCGGCAAGTCGATCCGCCGGGCCCACGAACGCCACGAAGACATGCTCGAGTCCGCCCACGAACGCCACCTCAGGATGCTCGAAGCCGCCGCCCGCGCGTCCCGGGATCGCGACTGCGAACCCCGCCGCGGCCACTACGAGACGGTCGAGGTCCAGGTCTGGGTCGAGGGCCGCGAGCGCATCGAGTACGTCGACGTCCGCGAGCCGGGGCACTTCGAGTGCCGCGAAGTCACCGAGATCGTGACCCCCGCCCGCTGCGAAAAGGTCTACGTCCCGCCCGTGTACCGGATCGAGAAGGACTGCATGGGTTGCGAAATCAAGATCATGGTGAAGTGCGGGTACTGGACGACCCGCGAGATCCCGGCGGTGACCTGCACGAAGACGATCAAGGTCTGGGTCGAAGGGGAGTGCAAGCGGGTGGCGCGCCGGGTCTGCGAGCCGGGGCACTACGAGACGGTGTGCAAGCGGGTGTGGGTCTGCGACTAGGGAACGAACTGAGGTGATGACAACGGGAGGCCGAGAGGCCTCCCGTTTCGTTTGGGGGGAACGGCAGGGGAAGGGGTGAGGGCGGGTGGGGGCTGGGGCGGGCGAGGGATGGGGATCGGGCTTGGGCGAACGGATGGGAGAGGGATGGGGCACCTGCGGGATCGGGAAAGGGTGCGGCTGGCCTCCCACGCTCACCCTTTCCCCCCTGCCGGAATGTCCCGATCCCCATCCCGTCCGTGCGCCCCAGCCCCGGCCCGAGCCCCATCCCACCCCGGCCCCCACCCGCCCTCACCCCTTCCCCTGCCGTTTTTCCCGCCGCTTGTCTCCTCCCGCTCCCCCGCGCTACCCTGAGCCTTCACTTCCACAGGAGCCCCTCCGATGAAACACGCTCTCTTGCCCGCCGCGCTCCTCCTCCTCCTCGGCGCCCTCGCGTCCGCCCAGTCGCAGGACGACCTCAAGAAGCGCAAGGAGAAGGAACTCGCGGAGCCGTTCCTCAAGAAAGCCGCCTGGATCCTCGACTTCGACAAGGCGAAGGCGGAGGCGAAGAAGTCTGGGAAGCCGATCTTCGCGTACTTCACGCGGTCCTACGCGGACTGACCCTACTGCAAGCAGGTTGAGGGCGGCGCCCTCAGCGACAAGGAGTTCCCGAAGCTGGCGGAGAAGGCGGTGCTGTTCTGCCACATCACTTCGCACATCGAGGGGGAGCCGAACGACGACCTGCTGGCGCAGACCGGCGGCGGCGGGTTTCCGACGATCCTGGTGCTGGACGAAGAGGGAAAGGTGATCGGCCGGCACGTCGGGGAGCGGTCGGTGGCGGAGTTCACGAAGCGGGTTGTGAAGGCGACGGCGTACCGGGACGCGAAGAAAAAGGCGGCGGAAGGCGACAAGCCCGCCGGCATCGACGCGGCGATCGCGGAGCTGGGGCTGGGGACGCTGACGGCAGACGCGGCGAAGAAGAAGGTGGACGAGCTCGGCCCGCCGACCGACGCGCAGAAGGCCGCGCTCGACGCGATCCTCCTCAACGCCGAGGTACTGGAGATCATGAAGGCCGCGGGCAAGGACCGGATCGCGGCGGGGAAGAAGTACCTCGAGATGAAGAACGCGGGGAAGATCCCGGACGGCTACAAGGAATACGACATCTTCTGGAACCGCATCCTCGACGTGGCCGAGGGAGACAAGGACGCGAAGCTCTTTGAGGAAGCGCTTGGGAAGCTGAAGGAGAGATATGCCAGCAACCCGAACACGAAGAAGTTCTTCGAGGGGAAGGACGAGATCCTGAAGAAGCTGAAGACCGGGAAGTAGGCCAAGTTCGCGCCGGTGAATGCAGAGTGAGTGCTGCTGACTTGCGCGTACCCGCCTTCGCCCCGGCACTTCGTGTCCGGGGCTTCGGCGGGTGAGCCGGGCCGGGCGCTTGCCTGCGACGGGAGAGTTGGGTTTCTGCGGCCCGGCTCAGATCGTCGCGAGAAGTCCGCGAAGTTCCTCGCCGAACTTGCGGACGAGGTCCGTCGCGGAGATCAGCCCCGCGAGTTTCCCGGCGCGGTCGAGCACCAGGATGCGATGGATCCGCTTCGACACCATCGTGTCGCAGATGTCCGCCGCCGGGGTCTCAGGGGCGCACGAGACGACGCCGGACGTCATGAGCTCCTTGACCGGCTTCTCGAGCAGGGCTTCCAGGTCCATCTTGGGTTTGAGGGCCTTCGCCGACGCCTTGCCCTTGCCCTTCCGGAAGACGGCGGTGAGCTTCTCGGAGTCGAGCGCCCAGGCCAGGGCGCGGAGGATGTCGTTCTGCGAGACGAGGCCGACGACCTTGCCGGCCTTGTTCACGACGGGGAGGCCGCCGAAGCTTGTCTTGCGGATGATCTGGATCATCTTCCGCACCGGCACGTTGTCGCGGATGGTCGCGACGTCCTTCGTCATGACGTCTCTCGCCTGGATCATGGGTGCTCCTGTTTCGCATAGGTGCCGTCCCGGGCGCGCTGACGAGGCCACTATCCGGATCACGGGCAGGAGGTGGAAGCGAAAGAACACGGGCGTGGGCGGGCGAGCCTGCGGTGCCGGTCGTAGTTGGCGCGGGGGAAGCGATCGACGACCTACGGCCGGTCGAGGATGACGCGGGTTCCTGCGACGCGGTCTCCGAAGCGCGCCCGCTCCGGCGACTGCAGGACCAGAAGCACGCCAAGCAGATTCAGGGCAGGAAGCCCGTCCACCGTTCGCAGCAGGTTTCTCACCAGGCTTCGCCCCAGGCCCGGCGCGCCTCCCTGCAGATCCACCACCCGGATTCCCGCAAGCCACTTCCCGAGCGTCCGCCCCGGCAGTCCCTCGAGCAGGACCTGGTAGGCGAGCATCGCGACCAGGAATGCGAGGCAGATCGGGTCGAACACGATCCATCCGTTCCGCCACCGGTGATCCGACGGCATCATCAGCCATACGCCTTTCGCGAGGCGCGTCACGGGGAAGAACACCGCGCAGAACAGCGCGGTGTCGGCGAGGAGGGCGAAGAAGCGCGGGCCGAGGCCTGCGAAACGCGGGCGGTCGCTAGCCATCGGCCTGGGAGATGAGGGCATTCACCAGCGTCTCGAGCTCGGTGCGGGTGTTGTAGTGCGCGAGGCTTGCGCGGACGGCGCCATCGGGCATGCAGCCCAGCGCGGTCATGGGCATCGTGGCGTAGTAGTGTCCTGCGGCGACGCCGACGCCGGCGGCCGCGAGCCGCTCGGCGACCTGCATCGGCGGCTGCCCTGCCAGGTTGAAGCAGAATGTTCCCACGCGGCCCTCAAGGCCGGGCTCCCCGTAGAGGCGCAGCCCGGGCACGCGCGGGAGGTCCTTCAGCAGGTACGCGACCAGGGGCCGTTCCAGCGCCTCGATGCGTCGGTACGCGGCCTCGAGTCCGGCGCGTCCCGGCGCGCCATCGCCGACGTCGTGCCTCAAGTAGTCGAGCGACCCGAGCCACCCCGCGAGCGCCTCGTGGTTCGCGGTGCCGGGCTCGAACTTCTGCAGGCTGTCGTCGGGGACGAAGTGCAGCTTGTCGGCGGGGAGCCGTTCGAGGAGTCCTTCGCGGATGAACAGGAACCCTGCGTGGGGGCCGAAGACCTTGTAGGTGGAGAAGACGGCAAAGTCGACGCCGAGCCGGGCGACGTCGGGGAGCAGGTGCGGCGCGGAGTGGACGAGGTCGGCGAAGGTCCAGGCGCCGGCCTTGCGGGCGATCCCGGCGGCGCCGGCGACGTCCGGCGTGCTGCCCGTGGAGTTCGCGGCGGAAGTCAGCGCGACGAGCCGCGTCCGGGGGCCGACCAGCGCGCGCAGGTCGTCGAGCGACAGCCGTCCCTCGGGCCAGCGGGCGCGCCAGACCTTCACGCCGACGCCCTGCCGCCCGAGGTCCCTCCACGGGCTCGCGTTCGCCTCGTGCTCGAGCTCCGAGATCACGACCTCGTCGCCGGCGCCCCACATCCGCGAAAACGCCCGCGCCAGCAGGAACGACAGCGCCGTGCTGCTCGTCCCGATCGCCACCTCGCCCGGCCGGCAGTTCAGGTACTCCGCCGTCGCGGCCCGCGCCCGCGCCTTGAGCTCCGTCGCGGCCTTCGACGCCGGATACGGCATCCCCACGTTGCACGACCCCGCCGACAGGTAACCCGAGATCGCCTCGATGCACCGCCGCGGTACCTGCGCCCCCGCCGCGTTGTCGAGGAAGGCGAAGCCGCCGGCGAGGGCGGGGAAGTGCCGTCGGAGATCCGTCATGCCGCTCCTCAGCGCGCCCCGGTCGTTCCGCCTTCCGCCGCCACCAGCACGCCCTCCTTCTCCGCCTCCAGCAGGATCTCGTCCAGCGACCGCTTCACTGCCCCGGACCGCTTCAGAAGCTCGCCCAGGACGCGGGCGAGGAAGCGAACGCCGAGGATGCTGGCGTGCTTGACGGTCTCGCGGACGTCGGGGGAGAGGCGATCGATGCGCGCCGTGACGAGCGAGCTGAGCGACCCGGGGAGCCGCGCCGTGTCGCTGCTCTTGAGCTTCATGCGCCGGATGATCCGCGTGTGCATCGCGCCCGACTTCTTCACGATCGTCGCCTCACGCGCGCCTGCGGGGACGAGCTCGCCGGTGTCGTTGACGTGGAGGAGGAGCTGCTCCGTGTAGAACGGGTTCCCGCGGGCCTTGGCGGTGATCATGCGAAGGGCCTCGGCGTCGAGCTCGACGTTGGCGCCGAGGAGCGACCGGGCCATGGAGGCGGTGAACTCCTCGCCGGCGATCGGCTGCAGGTCGATGTCGGTGATCTTCGCCTCGCGCGCCAGCTTCAGCTCGGGCTTCGTCCCGTCGTCGGCGTAGCGCGACGTGGCGACGATCGCCAGCGGCAGGCCGGCGATGTTTCGCGTCATCGCGAGCAGCCACTCGGCCGACGACGCGTCGAGCCAGTGCGAGTCCTCGACCTCGATGACGACGGGCGCGACCGCGGCGAGCGCCCTCACGAGCTCCTTCACCGCGATGATCCGGTTCTCGTGCCGCAGCTTCGGGTCGTCCAGCTTCTCGAACGGCGACCCTTCCCAGTGGCATTCCACCAGGTCCGCCGCGAAGCTCATCGTGCGCTTCAGTTCGCCGCGCGTGTACTCGGGGACCTTCGGGTTCGCCGTGTACTCCGCGTAGCGCTTCTCGATTGCCTTCTTCTTCGGTCCCTGCGCCATGCCGTCGGTGACCCCGAAGAAATTGCGCAGCCACGTCCCGACCGAATTCCAGCCGCTCTTGTGCACGCCGTCGCAGGGCATGTGGAGCCAGTGGAAGGGCTTTCCCCCCTCCTCGAGCTTGGCGCGGAGGGCGGAGACGAGGCGGGTCTTGCCGAGGCCGGGTTCGCCGAGGAGCCGGACGACGCCGACGAATTCCGGCGTGGGGGCGAAGATCGGCGCGAGGAAGTCCGTGAGCTGGGCGAGTTCCTTGTCGCGGCCGAGCATCGGGTAGCGGTAGGCGAAACCCATTGCCGTCCCGCGCTTGCCGACGGGCTCGAACACCTCCTCCTTGCGCGACTTTCCCTTCATCTTGACCTTGCCGCGCGACTTGAGCTCCCAGCCCGACTCGGCGGCGTGGCGGACGCGGTCGCTGACGAGCGTGCAGCCCTTGTCGGCGTTCGCCATGAGGCGCGCGCTGGTGTTCACCGCGTCGCCGAGGCAGGACCACTCGTTGCGGCGCGTGCCGCCGACCGGCCCGGCGTAGCAGAGGCCCGAGTCGATGCCGAGGCGCGTCCGGACGCCCTTGAGCTTGGGAAGCGACGTCGCGCGGAACGCCTGGGCGAATGCCACGGCGTTGCTCTCGGAATGTTCGGCGGCGCGGGGGGCGCCGAAGAACGCCAGCGCGGAGAACGCCTTGTCGCCGAACATGATGCGGTTGAGCACGCCGCCGTGGGTCTCGATCCCCGCGAGCAGCTCGCGGAACACGCCCTCGATCTGCTCGTGCGTCCGCACTCCTTCGAACTGCATGAAGCAGCTCGACACGTGGCGCAGTTCCGCGCGGTCCCCCGCCTCGACGATGTCGTTCGGGAAGAAGACCCGCAGCAGCTCCTGCGTGGGAAGCGTCGCCGCCGTGGCGGACGCCGCCGCGGCCGGGGCCGGCGCGCCCTTCAGCGCCTTCGCCACCGCCGGGCCGAACTTGATCTGGCCTTTCTTGGCGCCGTGTTCGGCCTTGGAAGCGCCGTCGATCGCCTCGCCGCGGAAGTACCACGTGCGCGCCTTCCCGCCCTCCGTCTGGGGGATCCCCCAGTCGACCTTCCCGCGCTCGAGGCCGCACTTGACCGCGAACCGGATGTTTTTCGTCCCGAGCTTGGCCGTGCCGCGCTTCTTCACGAACGCCATGATCTCGGCGGCGGCGTCGCGCGCCGCGATCGCCGCGGCGGCGCCATCCTTGGAAGTCTCCTCGAAGACCGCCATGAACGCGTCGCCGGCGAACGCGGCGATGAACCCGCCGCGGTTGTGCACGGCATCGACCATCGGGTCAAAGAGCCGGGTGAGCTCGCGCGAAATGACTTCTGCGCCCGAGTCGCCGAGCTTGAAGGCGCGCTCGGTCAGCGGGGTGAAGCCGCTGATGTCGACGAAGAGCGCGGTCGCCTTGAGCGAGCCGCTCTTCTTGCCGGCCTTGTTCTGCGCGGCGACGAACGACGGGATGAAGTTCTGCATGGCCGAGGCTCCCCTGATGACCCTGAGAATGAGAGGCGGACTGTATCAGGCGCGTCGCCGAATTCAATCTGCCGGTGCCGGGGGAGGGGACTAGAAGGGCGAGGGGCCGGCGTTGACCGGGACAGGAGGGGAAAAGACAACTTCAAGAAGGTGACCTCTTGCACTTCTTGAGGCCTTTCGAGGCCTCCAGTTTGGCTCAAAACAAAGCGACCGGCCTGCCGATGAAGGTGTTGCGAGGCACCCTACACGGAGGCCGGTCATGTTCCCTACTGACGCTATATCGTCTTTT
>CAZPWT010000053.1:0-12504 GCA_964590435.1 uncultured Planctomycetia bacterium | reverse complement strand
AGTGGTACGAGAAGGCCGAGCGGGGCGCGGAGTCGATCGGGCGGCCGAACGCGATTGCGATCAACATGGCCAACCGCGCGAATCTCCTGTCGCGGCGGGGGGACCACGAAGCGGCGCTGGCGATGTTCGACCGCGCGGTGGTGCAGATCCGCGAGCTCGGCCGGCCGGCGCTGATCGCCGCGCTGCTCGCGATGCGCTCGGCGGCGCTGGGCCGCGCCGGCCGTCCCGCGGAGGCGATCGCCGCGAGCGAGGCCGCGGAGACGCTCTACGCGGAAATCGGCGACCGCGCGCTCCTCGCCACGACCCTCGGCGAGCGCGCACCCCTTCTCAAGGCCGCCGGCAACATCGAAGGGTCCCTCGCGGCCAGCCGGCGCGCGTGGGAGATCTTCGAAGGCATTCGGAACCGCTCGGCGGTTCTCCAGGTCGCAACCGCCTGGGCCGCGACGATGCGGGAAGCGGGGAGGGCCGCAGAAGCCCGGACAGCCCTTCGGCGTGTCCTGGAGGACGTGTCCGGGGCAACTCCTCCCCTGGTGTTCGAAGCCCGGGCGGAGCTGGCGCTGGCTGAAGAGGCCTCGGGGGACCTGGGAGCGGCCCGCGAGTCCGCGCGAGAGGCGCTGGCCGTGCTCACCGGCGTGGATTGGGGGAGGACGCTGAGGCCGGAGACGATGGCAGGGCGGGAGGCGGAAGTGCTGAGGATCCTCGGGACCTAGCTGCCGGCGCAGTGCCCGCGCGACGCGCCGGCTTCCTTTTTCACATCGCGCATCGGCCGCCCGGAGCCGCCGTTGCGGACCGCCACGATCTCGCAGATCACGGAGAGGGCGATCTCCTCCGGCGCCTTGCCGCCCAGGTCCAGCCCGGCCGGGGCTCGGATCGCGGACAGGGCCTCTTCGCTGATCCCCATTCCGCGGCAGAGCGCGAAGACGGACTCGCGGCGACGGACGGAGGCGATCATCGAGATTCCTGCGGCGCCGAGGTCGAGGGCGCGGCGGATGGCGAGGTGGTCGGACTTGTGGTGCGTGGCGACGACGACCCAGGTGCGCGGGGTGGCGGCAAGCCGCTCGTAGTCGGGGTCGTCCGTCACGACCGCCTCCGCGGCGGGATACAGCGCGCGCGATCCCTCCGGGTCGTCCACCGTCACCCGGAGCCCGGAGCGCGCGCCGATTTCGCACAGCGCTTCCACCACGCGACCGTGGCCCAGCACCAGCAGCCGCGCCTTCGGTATCTGCGGCTCGACGAAGACCTCCATCCGCCCGCCGCACGGCACTCCCGTCGCCCCCAGCTCGTCCGACAGCTCCAGCGGCACCATGCGCGGCTTCCCGTCCCGCAGCGCTTCCATGGCCTCCGAGATCACCTGCGCCTGGACGCAGCCGCCCCCGACGTAGCCGAACAGCACTTCGCCGGTGTCCGACAGGATCGCCTTCGCGCCGGCGGGGGCCGACGCGGAGCCTTCGGACCGGACGACGGTGGCGGTGCAGAAGGGCTTGTCGGCGTCGGACAGGGACTGGGCGATGGAGTGAAAGTCCTGTGGCATGGGCACACTATACATTGGTGCGCGGCGTGACGGAGACGCTCGGATGTCCGCGCAGCCAGAAGCGCCAGGGCTTCGAGACGGCTTTCGAGATGCCGATGCGGGGGCCTGAGGCGACGGGGCCGGGTGGACGCTTCGCCGCTTCGATCCGCAGTTCCCCGCGGGTGAGGTCGGTCGCATTCAGGGCGCCGGTGACGCCGAAGGCCTGCGTCAGCCGAGCCGGGCCGCTCGTGAGCCGCTCGTCGCGGTCGCGGGACTGCCGCCGCTGCCGCGCGAGATCCAGTCCGGTTTCCAGGGACACGGCGCGCAACAGGACGACGCCGCCTTTCCCGGGCTCGTGCGCCACCGCGTTCAGGCACCAGTGCAGCCCGTAGCAGAGGTAGACGTAGGCCCGCCCACCGTCGCCCCAGAAGATTTCCGTCCGCGGTGTCCGGCTGCGGCAGGCGTGGCACGCCGGGTCGTCCTCAGCCGCGTACGCCTCGGTCTCCACGATCATCCCGGCCACCGTGCCGTGGACGAGGCGGCTCCCCACCAGCGCACGGGCCGCGGCGGTCGTCGCTAAATGGAAGACGTCTGGATGGCGCATCGGAAGCGGTAGAATGCGCTTCCGGCGGCGCCCCGGGAATCGGAAATCGGGAGCAGGAACGGCGGGGCCCGCGCCGATACTTACGGGGGGGTATCCACGGTGCGCGTCGAAAACGACGAGATGTACGGGGACTGGGCCCATTGGCTCCAGGCGCCCTGCCCCGTGTGTTCCACGCAGCTCCGCGCGCACCACCTCCACGATTTCGCGGCGCTCGTCTGCCGCGAGTGCCACCAGAACCCGCTGCTGCATTTCAGCGGCATCCGCCAGACGAAGGCCCACGGGCCCGCGATGACGAAGCTGCTGCTCTCGCAGGGGCTGCTGCCGGACGTGGCGGCGGAAATCGCAGGGGAACTGAAGGCCGACGCCACGCTGCCGCAGGTGGTCGAGTTCCTGCTCTCCATGCACTACCTGAAGGCGGAGTCCCTCGAAAAGCTGCTTCGCGATCGCGCGCCTAAGGCATGGATCGACGGAATGACGATGACCTATGTGCCCGCGTCGCCCCCGAGTCCCGGAGCCACCGCGCACGTGCCGCAGCACGGGGACCGCGTGGACCTGCGCGAGTGGGAGATCGGGCCGGACCTGGCGAAGTGCATCCCGAAGACGATCGCCCGCGTGTACCGGTGCGTCCCCATCTGGGCGGACAAGGGGCACATCGTGCTCGCCGTGGACAACCCCGACAAAGTCAGCGTCACCGACATCGCGGGGCTCCTCGGATGCGAGGTCGCGCTCGTCAAGGCCGCCAAGGAGCAGGTCGCCGACGCGCTGAAAAAACACTTCGGCGCGGCGGGGTGGCAGGAAGCCTGGTGGTAGCGCGACTCCCGGTTGAACCCCTTCGGCCGTTTCGACGTTAGAATTCCGGCATGCGAAATCTCCTCCTCGGCCTCTTCATGGCCACCGCGGCTTTCGCCGAGCCCGAAATCATCGGCCAGATCTTCGACAGCGATGGCAAGGACGGCGGCGTCATCGAGTTCGCCATCCTCAAGCTCAAGAACCCCGACGACATGGACGGGACGCCGATCCCGGTGAAAACCGACCGCACCGGCCGCTTCTCCGTCCGCCTCGCCCCCGGCGCCTACCGGCTCGGCGACATCCGCAAGCCCCAGGACCGCGACAAAAAGCTCTTCGAGGCCAACTACACCCGCGACCTGCTGGAGATCGGCAACGAGGCGATGTACGACATCGGGTTCGTGAAGCTGGAGAAGACGGGGACGTACGTGCAGGGGGTGGTGAAGCGCGGTGGCAAGGGAGTTGCCGGGGTGTCGGTCGAGATGTTCGACGCGGGCGCCGGGCTGCCGACAGGGGTGAAGGCGACGACGGACGCGGCGGGGAAGTACGAGATCCAGATGAACGACGTCCGCGGGCCGCAGCCGCTGGTGCTGACGGTCGCGGAGAAGGAAGGGCAGGCGTTTGCGCGCGGGTCGGTGGACCTGTGGAAGCCGGCGACGCTGGACGTGGAGCTTCCCGAGAAGTACCAGGACCTCATGATCGACCTCACGGCGCCCGAGGAGTGCTGGGTCTACTTCCATCCCAAGGGCGACCCCGCTCCCTACTACATGCACAAGTTCCGGCCGGGGAGCAAGTCGTCGGTGCCGGGTTTCTACCCCGGCGGATGGACGGTCACGGCGGTGTGCGCCGGGGCGCAGGTCGACGTCGAGGCGACCGTCCCCGCGGCCGCGCCGATCGTGCTTGCCGTGCCGGCAGGCGCCCGGCACCGCGTCGAGGGCAAGGTCACCATCCAGGGCGCCCCCGCCGACTTCGACTGGTCCCGCGCCGCCGTCCTGGCGCGCCCCTCCGCCGCCACCTCGGCGGGTTACCTGTGGGCCCCCCTGTCGAGGGACGGCTCCTTCGTTTTCCCCGGCCTCGCCGCCGGAAAATACGAGCTCTCCGTCGCCACCGGGAAGCCATTCGACTCCATGCGCTGGTTCTCCCCCGCGCGTTCCGCCGTCGCCCTGGGCGTCTTCGAGCTCGGAGCGCCACGGAAAATCGACCTCACCGTGCGCGCGGCCGACCTCAAGTAACACTCCATTCTTGCCAGCCGCGCCGGGCGGGTGGACACTTTCACCCTTCAGCCCCATTGCCCAGGGAATCCCATGAACCACCGCATCCTGCCGTTCCTCGTTGCCCTCGCGCTCGCCGGCTGCAGCGGCGAGTCGCGCCTCAAGAACTACGAAGTCGGCGAGCTCGAGGAAGAGCGCGTCCAGAAGGCCGTCAAGGCCATCGCCGCGGGGTTCGAGGCAGGGGACGCCGAGAAGTGCGTCTCCGCGATCGTGCCCGAATACCGACAGCCCTTCGACGCCGGCCGGCTGACCACCGTGAGCTCCCCCGACGGCATGACCGTCAGCCGCTGGGCGCCGGGCGACGCTTCGACCACGGTCGAAATGGACCGGGCGGGGCTGAAGAAGTGGTTCGAGGACTACCTGCGCACGTGGATCGTGGTGGAGCGGGCGCTGGCGAAGATCCGGAAGGTCGACTACGACAATGAGGAGCAGACGATCGCGAAGGGGCTGTTCTTCCTCGACGTCTACGGGCTGGCGGCGGGCGGGGAAGCGCGCGAGGACTTCATCTGGCTGTCGCTGGGGTTCCGAAAGGACGCGGACGGCTGGAAGATCACGAAGCTGCAGATCGTGGAGCCGTACACGTCGTCGTCGGCGGGGAAGGCGCAGTTCGTGGACGTGTCGCGCGAGGTGAACGGCAAGTGGCCGCACCAGAATCACCCGAACGCGCGCGGTTACCTGCCGATCCCGGAGCAGACGGCGGATTGCGGGCTGGCCTGCGGGGACTATGACAACGACGGCTGGTACGACGCCTACCTCCTGAACGGCCGCAGCAACCGCCTGCTTCGCAACAAGGGAGACGGGACGTTCGAGGACGTGACGGAGAAGGCGGGCGTGGTCGAGATGGACGGCGAGAGCCGGGGCGCGGTGTTCGCCGACCTCGACAACGACGGCGACGCCGACCTCTACATTTCCAACAACCGCACGCCGAACAAGCTCTACCGCAACAACGGCGACGGGACGTTCACGGACGTCACGGCGGGAAGCGGCATCGAGTACATCGGGTGGAGCACGTCGTGCGTCGCGGCGGACTACGACCGCGACGGCCTGGTGGACATCTACCAGTGCTGCTACGGCAACTTCTACGAGAAGTTCCCCCTCCCGCCCTGCAACGACGGCCAGGCGAACCGCCTGCTCCACAATCTCGGGAACCTGAAGTTCGAGGAGCGGGGCGAGGACGCCGGCGTGGACGACCAGGGCTGGTCGCTCGGCGCCTCCTGGGGCGACGCCAACAACGACAACTGGCCCGACCTCCTCGTCGCCAACGATTTCGGCGACAAGCGCCTCTACATCAACCAGAAGGACGGCACGTTCGAGGACATCGCCGAGGATTCGGGATGCCTCGACCGCAATTTCGGCATGTCCGCTTCCTTCGGCGACATCGACAACGACGGCGACTTCGACATCTACTACTCGAACATGTTCTCGAACACGAACTGGATCTTCCAGCGCCCCGAGCTGCTCCCGGTCCCCTGGTTCCTCAACTGGCTCCGCGCGGGAATCCTCGGGACGCTCGACGGCATGACCAAGGGCAACACCCTCTGCCTCAACAATGGCGACGGCACCTTCTCCAACATCACGATCGAGGCCGGCGTCGACTACGGGCAGTGGGCGTGGGGAAGCGAGTTCATTGACTACGACGCGGACGGGGACGTTGACATCTACTGCTCCAACGGCTTCATCAGCGGCACGGACTCCGAGGATTTGTGACCACCGTTCTGGAAAAGCGTGGTCACGCACCAGGACGAGTTCGAGAAGGGCGAGCGGAAGTTCAACATGGGCGACAAGTCCCTGAACGGCTACGAGATCAAGAAGCTCTGGAGGAACGAGGACGGCCGGCATTTCAGCGACGTCTCGATCGCCAGCGGCGCGGGGGTCATCCACGACGGGCGGAGCTACATCGCCTGCGACTTCGACCGTGACGGCGACCTGGACCTCTTCTTCCGGAACTACAAGAGCGATTCCACGTTCCTGCGCAACCAGGGGGTCAAGAACCACTGGCTCAAGGTGAAGCCCGTGGGCACCGTTTCCAACCGCTCCGCCATCGGCGCGCGGATCGAGATCGTGACCGGGTCGAAGCGGCAGATCCGCTGGATCACAGCAGGCTCCGGATATCTCATGCAGCAGCCCAACGAGGCGTATTTCGGCCTCGGCGACGCGACGCGCGTCGACAGCATCCGGGTCATCTGGCCGAACGGCGTCGCGGAAGAGTTCGGGACGGCCGAGGCGGACACGTACGTGAAGGTCACCGAGGGCAAGCCGGGAACGGAACTCCTTAAGAACTACCCCCAGCCGATCCTCCCGCCGGTGGACGAGGGCAAGGGCGACCCGATCTTCGAGAAGCTCGCGGCCTCCGACGTGAAGGACCTCGACGGCAAGAAGGTCGATCTGGGGCGCCTGCCGAAGCCGACGCTCGTAACGTTCTGGGCCACGTGGTGCAACGTCTGCCGCGGCGAATTCCCGGACATCGCCTCGCTCGCGAAGTCCCAGGCGAAGGCCGGTCTCGACGTGGTCACGATCTGCGTCCTCGACCCGCAGGGGCCGGACCTGAAGAAGACGCTCGAGCAGATGAAGCCGGAGTTCCCCGTCTGGACGATGAGCCGCGAGGACTACGACCGGGCGTTCGGCAAGGAGTCGCCGGTGCCGAAGTCGATCCTGATGGTGCCGGGACGCATCACGGGGATCTTCAACGGCAAGCTGCGCCCGTACTTCGTGAAGGCGTACATCATCGACGCGCTGAGGGCGAAGTAGCCTCCAGAGCGCGCGAAAAATCGAGCGCCGTTGGCGGTCGGACCTCGCGACGCGGCGTCGGAACGGCTTGCCGCCGCGTCGCGAGCCCCGACCGCTCGCCGGGAACCCTGAGACCGCGAGCAAAACCCGACCGAGGACGTGCGGCGCGGGTCCGGTCGGCGCGCACCACGAGCCTTGGCATGACTCAGACCCGTCATTGCGCGCCGGTCGGACCCGTGCCGCGCGCCGCAGGGAGGATTTTGCTCGCGGTCTCAGCGCGGGATCTGCCAGGCGCCCAGGACCTCCTCCTGGGTGCCGCGGCCGCGCAGCAGGTCCGCCAGCGCCGCGAGCCGGCCCCGCGCCGGCTCGCCGTCCCCCAGCGCCTTCCCGAGCGCGCCGAAATCCCACGCCACCGGCGTATCCCCGCCCTCCCGCCACATCCGGAGCAATTCCTCGACCGCCGCCTGCGCGCCCGCCTCCTCCCCCTTGCGCTCCCACGCCATCGCCCGAAGCGCTTCCAGCACCAGTCCGTTGTCCCGCAGCGAATCGCGGATCAGCCCGTCGTTCTCGTCGAGAATCGCCAGCGCCTCCGCGGGGCGGTTCGCGGCCACGAGGATCTCCGCGTTTTCCAGGAGCAGGTTCGAGGAGCGGGGAAGGGCCGCGACGGCGCTGCGGGCGGCGCCTGCGGCGTTGCCGATGCGGCCCGTCTCGAACGCGGCGGCCGCGATCGCGCGGTGCGCCTCCGCCCATTCGCCGGCCGTCGCCGCGAGCGCTTCCCGCGCGTGCTCCTCGGCGTCCTCGTACCGCTTTTCGCCGAACGCCTTCCGCGCCGCGGCCATGCACTCCACGGCCTTCGCCACGGTCTCCGGCTGCAGTTCCTTCCACCACCCCATCGCGAGGTCGCGGTAGTCGCACGCCGGGGCGGCCGCGGCGTCGAGCAGCCCTGCGCGCGTCTCGCCGTCCAGGTCGCCGGTTTTCAGGTAGACCGCCAACGCCTCGAGAACGACCGCGTTGGCGCGCATCCGCGCCGCTTCCCCCCACGGACGGCCTTCGCGGCTCGCCTTGAGCTTCACCACCAGCGAAGCGTTGATCGCGATCGCCGCGTTCATGCGGGCGAACGCCTGCAGGAACTGCTGCGCCGACATCCGGGACCCCTCGCGTTTTTCCGCGGGGGCGCCGACCTCGGCCCAGATCATGTGAAGCGCGAGGTTGTAGTGCGCGAGGGCTTCCTGCCACGCTTCGTCGTCGGTCAGCGTCTCCTTCGCCGCCCGTTTCTCGCGCAGCCGGTCGCGGATGTCCGTCCAGCCGGAGACGGGGATGTCGCGGCGCACGAACGGGTCGCCCGGCGCCGGGACGCGGCAGCCGCCGAGGAGGAGGGCGCGTTCCCTCGGGAGCGACTTCGCCGCCCAGCCCCCGGAGAGAACGAGCTCCGGCAGGTCCAGGTCCGGCCCGTCCAGGTCCGCCGACAGCCCGCCCATGAACGCCTCGAACCCCTTGAGAAGCCGCGCATGGTTCTCCGGCGCCGCCACGAACATCGCGTGGAACACGAATTTCCGCCCCGGCGTAGCCCCCTCGTTCCACTCCCACATCACGTGCGTCGACGCCGTCTTCCCGTCCGTCGACAGGAACTCGCCGCGGACGGCGGAAGCGCCGAACAGGTCGAACCGGCTCGAGGAGGCCTTCTTCCAGCGCCCTTCCAGGATGCGCTCCAGCACGTCCTCGTCCGGCCGCACGAACGTCACGTCGACCACGACCACCTTCAGGGCGATTTCGCCGCCGTCGGTCGACAGCGCAACGATCGCCTCTTCGGAGGGATGCTGCGTCCACCCCTCGGGCACGACACCGGCGACGTGGAAACCGGGCACGGACCAGGGCCCCTGCGGCGCCACGGGCGGCCGTTCGGGTTCAGGGGGAGGGGGCTGCTGGGAAGCGCAGCCGGCGAGGAGACAGGCGGCAAGAACGGCGGAAAAGCGGTGCATCCGCCGATTGTACGGGGACCAGGGGACGTTATCCGCGGCCGTTTCCGCGGCATCCGCAACATCCGCGATTGCAGTTTTTCTGAAATGAATTCGCGGATGATGCGGATGGCGCGGAAACAGCCGCGGATAAGGGCACAAAAAAACGGCCGCCCTGGGGGCGGCCGTTGGGACTTCGTTGGGAGCTACGCCTTGTTCGCCTTCAGCTTCCCCAGGATCTCCTTCAACTGCGCTTCCGCCTTGTCCGGCGCCAGCTGCGCCGTCCCCGCTCCCTGGTGCCCGCCGCCGCCGTACGAGCCGAGCAGCTTGCCGATGTTTACCTTGAGCGTCCTGTTGAAGATGCTCGACCCCGCGGCGACCACCGTCTGCCCCGCGTGCCCGCCGAAAATCCGCGCCTCGACGTTGCAGTCCGGGAACAGCGTGAACACCAGGAACCGGTTCCCCACCGGCAGGTCCTTCATCCCGCGGAAGTCCGTGATCACCACGTTCCCGTCCGCCTTCGAGTGCTTCTTCAGCAGCTTCTTGAACTCCTCCTGATCCTTCAGCACTCGGTCCGTCCTCTTCTTCACCTCCACATGCGACAGGATCTTCGCCAGCGGCACTTCCTTGATGTACTCGCACAGCCACCGGAAGTACTTCTGGAACTCCGGCCCCAGCCCCGTGCGCGGATCCAGCGTCAGCCCCAGCAGGATCCACCCCTCCGGCTTCTCCACATCCGACTTCGTCAGCTGCGCCGCGTCCAGCCGGTCCGTCGCCTCGAGCAGCTCCGTGAACTTGTTGAACTCCTTCTGGTGCTTCTTGTAGTGGTTGTACACGACGCGCGCGGCGCTCGGCGCCACCTCGAACGCGCCCTCGAACTTCCCGATCCCCGAGAGCTTTCCTTCCTCGCTCACGTGGTGGTCAAACCACTTCCCGCACCCCTTCACAAACGGCAGGTTCACGATGATGTCTTCCTTGTCGCACTTCACTTTCCCGTCCTGCACGTCCTTGGGGTGAGCGAAGCGGATCTCGCCGATGTCCTCGGCGAGGGTGAGAAGCAGGGAAGACGTGAGGCCGTCGAGGTCGCCGCGGGTGAGGATGCGCATGAGGGTCTCCGGTTGAGGGGACCGGCGATTGTAGCGGGGAGTCGTCGGAAGCGAAAAAGAGAAGCGCTGAGGTCAGCGCGCCTCTCGAAGGCGCAGGTCCCAGGGGATGGAATCCGCTGACTTGAGATAGCGGGCGCGAAGCGTCCGGATGAGCGCATCTCGCTCCTCGATGCCCGAATCCCATGGAAAGAGCGACTGCGGTTCGAGGACATCCTGCAGGACCTCCGCGGCCACATCGCAGACCCTTGCTCCGGGATCCCACCGCACGGCATGCCCGATCGAGGACCTGTCGTCCAGGAAGGGGAGGATGCGATCGATGACCTCGCGCGAGGGCAGCCGGTCGGCGCAGGCCATGGCCCGAAGGCGGATGGTCGGGCTCGAGTGCTCCAGGAGTTTCGCCCACTCGGCCGCGCGGGTTTTCGTGTGCGTCGCGGCGATGGTGTCCATCGCCATTCGAAACCCTTCGATTTCCTCCTCTGCAATCACCGCCGGAGCATCGGCCAGTCGATCGAGGAGCGCGCGAGCTCCCACATCGCTCTGCTGCCTCTCGTCGAGCCACGACGCGACTTCGGCAGCGACGGCCAGATTGGGGGAGTGAATGAGCCGAAGCATGAGATCTTCATCGGCGCGGACCCGCGTATCGAGAGCCGCAAGCATGGCTTGAGCAGTCCTGCCACCCTCGCGCAGGCGATCCAGGAGGATGGGTTCCCATTTCGACCGATTGACGGAGAGAAGTCTTTCGGCCGACATCCCGGGATGGTCGTCCAGGAGCACCGCGTATGCGGCTTCGAGCCCCTTGTCGCGCGCCGTGCGCCAGCACCGTTCGGCATCCTTCTTGACGAGGCCCGGCTCGTCCTCGTCTTCGTACAAGTGGAGATGCGTGATTTCGTTGAGAATCTCCAGGCATGCGTGCTTGTAGCGAAGCAGGCGGAACGACTCGGGTGCGAAACTGCGCCAGAATCCGAGGCTGCGCGTCGGCTGCGGATCTTCCAGGTGTTCGATCAGAAGCGGGACGGCGTCCCATCCGAGCCTGACGAGCTCAGTCGGCGGCTGCGGCTTGCCGTTGTCGGAGAAGCAATTGAAAATCGAACAACTTCCTGGCTGGCTCTCCTGTGTCGCAGCGACATCGCGCAGTTTGTAGATCCAGTACGCGGCCTGTTCCGTCGGTGGCTTCAGGGCCAGGAGCTCTGGAGTCAGCTCAGTCCAGTTCTCTTCCTCCAGGATCTGTCGGCGATAGGAAGCGCTCATCTCCAGGGCTTCGTCGGTCAGGTTTGTCTTCGGCAACCGGGCAATGATCGACCATTTCCTTTCGATCGCTTCCCGTGATCCTCCCAGGTGGGCTGAAGTGACGGCCTCAAGCCTTAGCTTCTGCGCCACGGAGGTCACGAGCAGTTCGTCGACCGATCGTCGGTCCGGCTTGAAGGGGTGGCTCCCCCGCCGGAGTTCCGCGGAAGCCCGGGCGAGATCCAGCAGCGACAGGGCGACGCGACGGTGCCCGCGCTGCAGTTCCCACCGCGAGGCGAAGAACAGTCGCCACGCCTCATGGCCGAACATTGAGGAATTCCCTTCGATCAGCTCCCGGCACCTCTTCTCGAAGTCAATCGCCTTGTATTGCCCAGGCAGGGGATCGCCCCGCCGAAGCAAGGCCTCCGGGTGGGCCACGTCTTTCGGGAGGCTCGGTCTTTTCTCACAGGTGGCAACTTCCAGCGACATTCCAATCCACTTTGCCCGCGTCAGATCGTCGTCAATGAGCCAGCCTTCCTCGATCTGAAAGGCCACCGCGACCTTCTTGCTGTCGCGAATCACCTGGCCTGTGTTGACGAGGACATACTCGAGGTGCTTCACGTCGGGAAAGCCGAATACGTCGAGGCATGCCAGGGTGTTCGAAGCCTGTTCCAGAGACTTGAGGAAATCCAGCTGCTGATCCAGCCGCGCCCTGACTTCCGCACTCTTGCCTGCGCGGGCGTCCTCGATGCCCTTCCGCGCGCCATCTCCGGCCTTCACACACCACGCATCGAGTTCGTCACCGGCGCTCTTGCGAACGGTTGGATCCTCGGCGTCCAGATCGGCAAGGATCGCCCGGAGGTCGGACGGGGCGTCCTCGGCTCGAGTCGAGGACGGCAGGATCAGGGCCAACAGTAGGAAACAAAGTCTCATGACGACTCCACGGCTCGAGCGCTATTTCAGGTTCTCGGCATCGATCTTCCCGGTCGTCATGTCCCAGCCGGTCCGCCGCTTGACCCAGTCCACATCCGCCGGGAGAACCTGCAGGCCGGCGTTCACGCGCGAGCGGATGGCGAGGACGGCGTTCGACACGGCGAGCTCGGCCTGGCCGGCGTCGCGCGCGCGTTCGTAGGCGGTGTAGTACTTCTTCCCGAACCATCCCAGGTCCGCGCGGAGCCGGTCCATCAGGCGGTCGCCCAGCTGGGTCTGGAGCTCGTTATTGAGCGTCGCGTCCGCGGGCGTCTCGTCGGGGTCCTCGTCCACGCCGGCCTCGCGGTTTCCTTTCACCACGCGGTCGTCCCGGTGCAGGTCGCCGCGCACG
>CAZPWT010000052.1:0-45191 GCA_964590435.1 uncultured Planctomycetia bacterium | reverse complement strand
TCACCGGCCGCTTCACAATCCAGCCAGGCTATCCCGGTCATGCGCCGCTCGGCCTCTATACCGGCGCGCTTGCCTCACGTGACATGTGGTGGAATGGCGAGCGCATCGGCGAAGTTGGCCGCGTTGGCGCCTCGCCGGCGGAAGAAGTCCCCGGCAATCTCGACGCCATCACATGGGTTCCTCCGCAATTCATCCGCACGGGCGACAACGAGGTCGCGGTCAGGCTTTCCACGCATCACCTCGCGGTTGAATATGGGAATTGTCGGATGGGGCTGGTTCAGTGGCCCGTGCAAGTCACTGTATCCGAGAAGCGATCGAAACAAAATACTTTCGCCGCCAGCCGGCTCAAATCTTGAGACCGGCCGGACTTGCGGACATAATAAGCGACCGGAAGGCCCGCCATGCCATGGATCGAAAACCGTTTTGAAGAAGGCCTGATCGTCACCAGCCTCGATTTTTTCATCAACTGGGGGCGCAAGAACAGCCTCTGGCCGATGACCTTCGGGCTGGCCTGCTGCGCCATCGAGATGATGGCCGTCGGCGCCTCGAGGTTCGATCTCGACCGCTTCGGCGCCGGCGCGTTCCGCGCTTCGCCGCGCCAGAGCGACGTGATGATCGTGGCGGGGACGGTGACGCTGAAGATGGCGACGCGGGTGCGGAAGCTGTTTGACCAGATGGCGGAGCCGAAGTACGTGATCAGCATGGGTTCGTGCGCGACGTGCGGCGGGCCGTACTGGGCGCACGGGTATCACGTGCTGAAGGGGGTGGACAACGTGGTGCCCGTGGACATTTACGTGCCGGGGTGTCCGCCGCGGCCGGAGGCGCTGATCCAGGGGATCATCAAGCTGCAGGAGAAGATCCGCGGGGACCGGATGATGAGGTACCGGAAGGCGCCGGAGGGAGAGGCCAGTCTCGGGCTGCCTGCGGAGGTCGTAAAGATTGCGCCGCCGCCGAAGCCTGTGGCGTCGCGTGAGAGCGTGGCGCCGGGATCGCCCGAGGCGAATGCGCAGGCGGCCGCGATGGCGGCGCCGCCGGCTGCGACGCCGGGAGGCCAGGCGTGACCGCGAACGAAATTTTCAACCTGCTGAAGGAGAAGTTCGGGGACGTCGTTTCGTTCACGGAGGCGAAGCAAGTTCCAGCGCCGAAGCCGGCCCCGCCGCCCGCGCCGCCGAAGCCCGCCGCGCCTGCGGCCGGGGCGGCCGCAAAGCCCGCTGCAGCACCCGCTGCAGGAGCTGCGCCGAAGCCGCCGGCTCCTGCCGCGCCTGCTGCGGCTCCCGCCGCGCCGAAGCCGCCGGCCCCGCCGCCCGCCGAGAAGCCGCAGGCGATGGCGCCGCCCGCCGACAAGCCCGCGGACGCGCCGAAGCCGGTCGCTCCTCCGCCCGCCGCCGAAAAACCGGCAGCGCCCGCCGCACCCGCCGCGCCGAAGCCCGCTGCCGCCGCGGGCGCCGCCGCCGCCCCGAAACCCGCCGCGCCCGCAGCCCCCGCCGCGGCCGCCGCTCCGAAACCCCCCGCCGGCCCCATGGTTTCCATCGGCGACCCCTTCATCAAGGTCTCCCCGCCTGAACGCCTCCCCGACGTCATGGCGTTCCTCCGCGACGATCTCCGCACCCAGTTCGACCTTCTCCACGACCTCTCCGGCGTCGACCAGAAGGACTGCACCGAGGTCGTCTATCACCTGAACTCCCTTCCCAAGAAACACTGGATCGTCATCAAGGTCGCCCTCCCGCGCCTCACCGGCGTCGTCTCCACCGTCGCTCACCTCTGGAAAACCGCCATCTGGCACGAGCGCGAGTGCTACGACCTCTTCGGCGTCAAGTTCGCCGGCAACCCCGATCTGCGCCGCATCCTGCTGCCGGACGACTGGGAAGGGCACCCGCTGCTGAAGGACTACAAGGTCCAGGAGTTCTACCGCGGCATGCCGGTCCCGTATCACGGCGAGCACTGGGTGGGCGAAGGGACGTTCGTGACGAAGATGGAAGACGTCTCGGCGGACACGCTGGAGCAGTGGTACCAGATGGGGATCAAGCCCGCCGCGGCGCCCGCGCCGGCGGCGGCCGCCGTCGCAGCGGCGGCTTCCCCCGCCCCGAAGGCCGAAACGAAACCCGATTCCAAACCCGGCGAGGCCCCCAAGGCCGACCCCGGTAAGGACAACCCGCCGGCGAAACCGGCCTAGGAGAAACCATGGGACTCGGCACCTACATCAGCGACATCTACGAGGGATTCTCCAGCGTCTGGGACGCCATGGTCGTCGGCCTCCAGGGCTACATCGACCCGCCCGTCACCGAGCTCTATCCCGACACCAAGGTGCGCCTGCCGAAGAACTCGCGCATGCAGCTCTTCAATCGCATCGACGACTGCATCGGCTGCAACATGTGCGCCATGGCCTGCCCCGTCGACTGCATCTACATCGACACCGTCAAGGCCGCCAAGGGCGACGCGATGCCCGAGCAGTACCTCGGCAAGACGCGCGACGGCAAAGAGAAGAAGCAGTACGTCACGAAGTTCGACATCGACATGGCCAAGTGCTGCTACTGCAACCTCTGCACGTTCCCGTGCCCGACGGAGTGCCTGACGATGACGCCGCGGTACGAGGCCTCCGTCCTGAACCGGAACGACCTCGTGTATCACTTCTCGCAGATGAAGCCCGCCGAGGTGGAGAAGGTGAACAAGGCGGCGGAAGAAGAGAAGAAAGCGGCGGAAGCGGCGAAGGCGGCGGCTGCGGCTGCAAAAGCGGCGGCGCCTCCCGCGCCTGCGGGCCCGAAGCCCGCCGCGCCCGCGCCGGCCGAAGCCCCGAAGTCGCCCGAAACACCGAAATAAAAACAGGGAAACCCTTCCATGTACGTCGAATCCCGGCGGATGACCGACGAAGGCGAGGAGATGGTCCTGAACATGGGACCTCAGCACCCTTCCACGCACGGCGTGCTGCGCCTCGAGCTCGTGACGGACGGCGAGTTGGTGACGAAGGTGACGCCGCACATCGGGTACCTGCACCGATGCTTCGAGAAGCACTGCGAGAACCTCAAGTACGCGCAGATCATCCCGTACGTCGACCGGATGGATTACCTGGCGGCGATGAACAACGAGCTCGGCTTCGTGCTGGCGGTGGAGAAGCTGATGCCCGAGGTGAAGATCTCGCCGAAGCTCGACCACATCCGGGTGCTGATCGCGGAGCTGAACCGCATCGCGAGCCACCTCGTCGCCGTCGGGACGTACGGGCTCGACGTCGGGACGTTCACGCCCTTCCTGTACTGCTTCCGCGACCGCGAGCGCATCCTCGACCTGTTCGAGTGGGTGAGCGGCGCGCGGCTGCTCTACAACTACCTCTGGATCGGCGGCGTGGCGTTCGACCTGCCCGAGGGGTTCATCGAGAAGACCGAGGACTTCTGCGACGCGTTCGAGAAGACCGTCGACGACGTCGACCGGATGATGTCGTACAACCGGATCTTCATCAAGCGCACCTGCGAGATCGGCGTGATCTCTCCCGAGACGGCGGTGCAGTACGGCCTCGGCGGGCCGAACCTGCGCGGGAGCGGGGTGAAGTGGGACCTGCGCCGGGACGAGCCGTACTCGATCTACCCGCAGCTTGACTTCAAGGTGATCGTCGGGACGGGGGAGAAGGGGCCGCTCGGGAGCTGCTGGGACCGGTACATGGTGCGGGTCCGCGAGATGCGCGAGAGCGTGAAGATCGTCCGGCAGGTCTGCGAGCGGTGGAAGAAGAGCGACTGGAAGACGCAGGACGTGAACGCGACGATGCCGCGGCGCATCAAGCCTCCCGCGGGCGCCGAGGTGTACATGCGCAGCGAGACGCCGCGCGGCGAGCTGGCGTACTACATCGTGAGCGACGGGCAGGAAAAGCCGTGGCGCGTCAAAGCGCGGAGCCCGGCCTTCACGGCGATCTCGTGCGTCGAGGAGTGCGGGCCGGGAGTGCTGATCGCCGACGCGGTCGCGTTCGTCGGGTCGCTGGACATCGTGCTCGGGGAGATCGACCGGTAGGGAAGGCTGGCGAAGGCTGAAAGAGAGGGCTCATGTTCTGTCAGTTCTGCGGAACGCCCATCCCCGCCGGCGGGACCGGCTGCCCCAAGTGCGGCGGATCTGCTTCCGCTGCGCCCGCCGGACAGCCCGGGCCGTTTGCACCCCAGCCCGGAGGATTCGCTTCGTATCCCCAGCCCGCCAAGGGCAGTTCTTTCCCGTGGATCCTCATCGTCGGCGTCGGCTGTCTCGGGCTCATCGTCGTTGGCGGCATCGTCGCCGCGATCGCCGTCCCGATGTTGACCCGCGTCTCGTCTGCACGCTCGGTGAGCCGTACGATCGACTGCAAGAATCACCTCAAGCAACTCGGCATCTACGTCGCGCTCTACGAATCCAAGACCCGGAAATACCCGCCTGACCTCAAGTCGCTCTGGCGGCCCGATCTTGCTACAGACCCGGGGATATTCATCTGCCCGGACGCATCTGCGAACAACGGCGCGACCCCACGGCCCGCTCCTGGCAGCACGTGGGAATCCTTCGCCTCCCGCGTCAGCTACGACTACCGCTTCCCCGAACGCGGCGATGCCACGGCTCCCGACGCCCTCGTCGCCTGGGATCACACGCCGCACCCCGACGGAAAGCGCTGCGTCCTGTTCTTCCAGGGGCGCGTGGACGAGGTCGACCAGGCCACGTTCGACCGGCTCTTCTCCGCGAAGTAGCCCCGATCCCGCGACACTTCCGCGCGCTTCCGCTAAAATCCGCGCATGGCGACACCCCGGTCCCTCCTCATCCGCACCGCAGGCACCAACTGCGAAGCCGAACTCGAGTACGCCTGGCAGCGCGCCGGCGCTTCAACGGAAATCCTGCACGTGAAGCGGCTGATCGAGAAGCCCGCGGTGCTGAAAGAGTTCCAGGTCGTGTCGTTCCCGGGGGGATTCAGCTACGGGGACGACCTGGGAGCGGGGCGGATCCACGGGATCGAAATCCGCGAGAAACTGATCGAGCCGCTGAGGGAGTTCGTCGGGGCGGGGAAGCTGGTCTACGGGGTTTGCAACGGGTTCCAGGTGCTGGTGAAGACGGGGCTGCTGCCGGGGTTTGATTTCCTGAAGTCGAAGGAGCTGCCGCCGCTGGACGCGACGCTGACGGACAACGCGAACGGGCGGTTCCAGGACCGGTGGATCACGCTGAAGGCGGTGTCGTCGCTGTCGCCGTTCCTGAAGGACGGGACGGTGTTCCGCGTGCCGATCGCGCACGGCGAGGGACAGTTCCTCCCGAAGGACGACGCGACCCTCGCGAAGCTGCGCGCGAACCGCCAGATCGTGCTCAAGTACGTCGCGGCCGACGGCTCGCCCGCAGAGAAATGGCCCGAGAACCCCAACGGCTCCGTCGACGACATCGCCGGCATCTGCGACCCGACCGGCCGCATCTTCGGCCTCATGCCCCACCCGGAACGCTTCGTCGACAAGGTCCAGGGCGCGACATGGACGCGCGAAGGAAACGGGGAAGGCGACGGGGAAGGGCTCGCCGTGTTCACGAACGCCGTCGGGTACCTGAAGTCGCTCTAGTGTGAGCCCAGCCGGCTCTGCAGCTCCTCGATCAGCGCTTCGTCTTCCTTGAAGACGCGCGAGTACGGCGACCAGTCGCCGCCGTTCGTCGAGACTTCGGCCTCGATCTTGAGCTTGTAGAGAAGCGGATCCTTCTGCGCGATGCTGCCCGTGAAGCGCGTGCGGACGCTGAACTGGCCCTTGGGGCTGCGGAACTTGCGGACGGTGGCGACGCTGCGGATGTAGCCCGACGAGCTGTCCATCTGCTCGAGACTCGAGTAGGCGCCGGTGACGGCGTCGATCAGCTTCTGCCACATCGCTTCGGGCGTGAGCTTCGGGTCGATCTGGATGCGGAGCCAGGCGTTCGTGGCCTCGGACGTCGTGGTGGCCTTCCACGCCTCGTCCTCGGCGAGGACGATTCGCAGTTCGCCGGTCTTCAGGGCGGGGGACCGCTTGGTGAGGACGACTTCCTCGGTGAAGTACCCGGTGAGGGAGCCGGTGATAACGAACGTGTACTTGGCGCCGAAGTCGAAGTTCTGGGTGGTGGGGGCGGTTCCCGCGTTCTGGCCGTCGATCTGGATGAAGGCGCCGGCGGGCTCGGAGTTGATCATGATCGACCGGTTGGCATCGCAGCCGGCGGCGACGGGGACCAGGAGCAGCAGCAGCGAGCAGAAGCGAGAGACCGGCATGGTGATTTCCCCCTCAGGTTATTCGATGTCCGAACGGCACAACCCCGGCCCGGGACGATACTCCACCCTCGCGGTTCCGCGAACGAAAACCCCCGTCCGCTTCAGTTGGTCTCCTGTCCTGCCGATAATTTCCATGCCTCCGACGCGCAGCGCCCCGGGCGGCGCCGGCAAGAGACGGGATTCGCCTGACCGAACGCGCGCGCCGGTAGTCCCCGAGTCGGCGCGCTCCGGACCCGCATAGTGGTGGGAGTGGGCGTCGACCCGGGTATTTTTGTTTGCGCGGAGCGCAAACAACCCTGAGCGAGCGAAGCGAGTCGAAAAGTCCTCATGCCCCCCCACCTGATCATCAACGTCGATGGCGGCTCGCGCGGAAACCCCGGCCCGGCGGCGACCGGCGTGGTCATCTCGACCTCCGACGGCGTCGAGGTGCTGACGCGCGGCGAATACATCGGAGAGGCGACGAACAACGTCGCGGAGTACCGCGCGCTCCTCGACGGCCTCAGGCGGGCGCCCGATTACCTGCGGAAGTTCCCGGCGCCGGAAATCGAAGTGCGGAGCGACAGCGAGCTGCTGGTGAAGCAGATGCGCGGCGAATACCGGATCAAGAACGAGGGGCTGAAGCCGCTGGCGATCGAGGCGCAGCGGCTGATCAAGGGGTTCGCGAAGGTGAAGTTCGTGCACGTCTACCGAGAAGCAAACGAGCGCGCCGACCGGCTGTGCAACATGGCGATGAACTCCCGGGGCGTCGTCGAGGATCTGGATTAGAATCGCCCGGCATGGACAGACAGTCGGTTTCCCCGCGCGACGGCTGGGACCAGTACTCCTACAAGGGGCCTGAGGGCCTCGTCGTGGTTTCCTACTGGACCGGCGCGGCGCAGCTCGACCGGAAATCGCTCCCGAACTGCGCCCGCATCATCATCCCGTGCGGGCAGGACCAGGCGTCCGCCGACGCCGCGTGGGCCCTCGAGGACCAGCTCATCGCCCTTCTCGACCACGCCTCCGTCGCCTGCCGGATGCTCGGCACCCTCCGGCTCCCGGGCCGCCGCGAGCTCGTCTTCCAGGTCGGCGACTGGGGCGCGTTCCGCCCGGCGGTGGGGAAGTGGTTCCAGGGAAACCGGACGGTGGAGCTCGACGTGACGGAGCACGACGGCTGGGAGTTCTTCGACACGTGCGTCTGGCCGGACGACGACACGGCGCAGTACATCGCGGACCGCGACACGATCGCGGCGCTGGTGAAGAACGGGGCGGACCCGAAGAAGCCGCACGATTTGGAATTCACGTTCTTCGGGCCGGACGAGCTTCTCGAGACGCTGCGGCCGGTTCTGGCGGCCCGCGGCTACCGCCCGTTCGGGGGAAAGTCGACGACGGGCTGCCTCATCATGGTCAAGTCCATGCCTCTCGATCTCGACGCCGTCTTCCGCGAATCGCAGGCGAACCAGCGCGCCGCGCAGAATGCCGGCGTCGACTTCGACGGGTGGGGGACTGAAGTCGTCAAATAAGCGGAACTTCGAACCCCGGCCCCCCGTTCCGCGTTATTCTCCTGTCGCAAGCATTCCCCGCCGGCCCGCGAAAGGGGCGGAGAGAAGGGGGTGCGAAGTGCGCCGCGGCGGCGGACCCTAGTTCAACCGGGGCTTTTCCCCGACCCCCGCCGCCATGGCGCACTTCGCCCCCCCTTCTCTCCGCCCCTTTCGCGGACGGGCGGACGGCCGCTTCTCGAATCGACTCCCTTCGCTCCTGCGAAGGACCAGCGATCCGGGGGGAGGAAAGTCCGAGCTCCACAGGGCAGGGTGGTCGCTAACGGCGACCGGGGAGTTCCCGCAAGGGGCTTCTCAGGGAAAGTGCCACAGAGACCAGACCGCCTTCCCGGCAACGGGGAGGTAAGGGTGAAAAGGCGGGGTAAGAGCCCACCGCCGGGGTGGCGACATCCCGGGCATGGCAAACCCCACCCGGAGAAAGGCCAAATAAGACGGCGCTTGAGCCCGGCCCGGGCAAGCCGTCGGGTAGGCCGTTGGAGGCGGCGGGCAACCGTCGTCCCAGATTAATGGCCGTCGCCGTCGTCCCGTGAGGGGCGGCGGAACAGAACTCGGCTTACAGCCCGTTCGAACCGAGGGGCTCCGGTCGAAAGACCGGGGCCCCTCCCTTTTTGTGCGGGCAAAAAGAAAGGGCCGCGCTCGTCGCGCGGCCCTGTCGAGTGTGCCGGATGCCTACTTGCGCGCGTCGAGCTTCACCTCCAGGTCCAGCTCCGCATCCCCGCGCTTGATCACCAGCGGAACGATCTTCCGCGGACGCACCTTGCCGATCGCCAGCTTCAGCGCCTCCGCATCCTGCACCGCCTGCCCGTTGAACTTCAGGATCACGTCCCCTTCCTTCAGCCCCTTCAGCGCCGCGTCCGTCTTCGACTTCACCTTCGTCACCTTCACCCCGCCACCGTCCGCGTCGTCCTCGAACGTCGCGCCCAGGTCCGGCTTCATCTTCGCCGCATCCGGCTTCGGCATCTTGTCCAGCGTCACCTTGATGTCCATCGCCTCGGCCCCGCGCTTCACCTTCACCGTGATCTCCGACCCGCCCGGGAACGTGCCGAGGCAGCCGAGGAAGCGCCAGAAGTTGTGCACGGTCTGGCCCTCGACCTCGACGATGAGGTCGTCCTTCTTGAACCCCGCCTTGTCGGCGGTCGAACCCGCGGTCACGGAATGGACCACCGCGCCCTCGGCCTCCGCGTGCAGGTCGTCCCACGTCTGCGCGCCCTGCAGCCCCTCGAGGACCGCGTGCCGCACGTAGCCGCCCTTCTTCAGGTCGCGCATGAACTTTTTGATCTGGTTAATCGGGATGGCGTAGCCGATGCCGGTGTTCACGCGGTTGGAGAAGCGCGTATTGATGCGGCCGTTGATGCCGAGGAGCTTGCCGTCGATGGAGAAGAGCGGGCCGCCGGAATTGCCGGGGTTGACGGCGGCGTCGGTCTGGATGACGTCGGTGTAGCCGGCGTTGGCGTTGACGTGGTTGGCCGAGACAGTGCCGAACGTCACGGTCGGGTGGAAGTCCATGGAGCCGAGCATGAACGGGTTGCCGACGGCGATGACGGCCTCGCCGGTCTTGACCTCGTCGGAGTCGCCGAGCTCCACGTAGGGGAGGTCATGCGCGTCCTTGATCTTGCCGAGGCAGATGTCGCCGGTGGGATCGAGGCCGATGATTTCGCACTTGTAGAAGTGCCCGCCGGCGAGGTTGCAGGTCTGGTCGAGCGAGTCGACGACCATCGTCTGGGGGTTCGCGGCGACGTGGTGGTTCGTGAGGAACCAGCCGTCGCTCGAGATGCAGACTCCCGAGCCGCCGCCGATGAACACGAAGGCGGGCACGACCTTGTCGCAGGTCTGGCGGATCTTCTTCTCGATCCGGAGGGCTTCGTCGATCGGCTTGTCGTCGGCCGACGCCCGGCTGGCAAGGGCCACGGCGCAGAACGCCGCGGCAGCGAATCTGTGGAGGTTCATGTCGGTTTCCTATTGGTTGTTCGGGCGTTCGCCGAGGGTCGCTTCGATGTCCAGCGTCTCCTCGCCGCGCGTGACCTTGATCGTGACCTTCTCGCCGACTTTCTTCTTCTTGATGTAGTTCGTGAAGTCGCCCCAGTCGCCGACCTTGACGTCGTCGATCTGGCGGACGACGTCGCCGGCGAGCAGGCCGGCCTTCTCGGCGGCCGAGCCGGGCTGGATCGTGCCGATCACGACGAGCGTAGAGCTTTCCTTCGGGCCGACGCCCAGGAACGGCAGCTTCGGCTTCCCGAGGCGCTTGCCTGCCTTGAGCTGGTCGAGCACTTCCTTGATCTTCCAGTTCGGGGTGGCGAAGGAGATCCCCGAGTTCTGGCCCCACGGCGACACCAGGCGGACGTGGGCGACGATGCCGACCAGCCGGCCCTTGAGGTCGACCAGCGGCCCGCCGCTGTTGCCGTAATTTGTCTTCGCGTCGAACTGGATCGACTGCTCCCAGATCGCGTTGTACGCCTGGTCCAGCCGGTCCACCGCGCTCACGATCCCGCGCGTCGCCGTCCCGCTCTCCGGGTTCGGCGAGCGCCCGAGCGCCATCACGAACGACCCCACCTCGATCTGCTCGTCCGACCATTCGATCGGGTGCAGGTGCAGCCCCTCGGGGTTCACCTTGACCAGCGCCAGGTCCTTCGATTCATCGATCCCCAGCAGCTTTCCCTCCGCCGTCTTCCCGTCGGGAAACGTCACCGTGATGCTCTTGATCTTCCCGTCCACATTGAAGAACGACGTCAGGATGTGCCCGTCCGCGTCGATCACCACACCCGACGTCGGACTCTTCGGGCGCTTGGTGTAGTTCGGATTGGAAGCGTTCCCCGGCTCCATCACCGGCGGCCTCGGCGGGATCCGGAAGTCCGCCTTCACGTCGAGCGACACCGTCGACTGGTGCCCCTTCTCGATCGCGGCGGCGAAGGCTTCCTGGACTTTCTGCCAGGAGGTTTCTGTCTTGTCCTCGGCCTGCGCGGAGCCCGCGAAGGCGAGGACGAGTGCGGCGAGGATGGCATTGAAGCGGTTCATCGGGACCCCTTACATGGGCTGGTAGCCGAGTTTGACCTTCAGGGTGAGTTGTTCCTCGTCGCGCTGCACGACGAGGGTGATGACGTCCCCGGGCTTCTTCGCCTTGATGGCCTTGGCGACGGAGGCGGGGTTTTTCATGTCCTTGCCATCGATCGAGAGGATGCGATCGCCCACCTGGAGCTTGCCTTTGGCGGCGGGGGAACTCTTGGCGACGGAGGCGATGACCGGCTCGTCGGCCTCGAGCTCCGCGCCGAGGTAGGGCGCGTCTTCGTCGTCCTCAACGACGGGGTCCTTCGGGTCCGGCTTCTTCGGCTCGACTTTGGGCGCGTCCTTGATCTTCTCGCCCTTGAGCCAGTGGCCGACGCGGTCGTCCAGGATGTGCATCGGGATCGCGGCGCCGAGCCAGCGGGTTTCGTTGTACGAGAGCGTCATGATGCCGACGAGGCGTCCCCGCGCATCGACGAGCGGCCCGCCGTCCACGCCCGGGTTGAGCGGGGCGGTGGTCTCGATCACGTCGCCCTTGTACGTGGCCCACTCGTACCACTGCTTGCCTTCGAACACGTCGGTGATCTTGTAGAAGCCGGACACCTCTCCCTGCGCGAACGCGACCTGGTCGTCGTTCTCCATCACGCCGCCGCCCTGGCCGCCGCCGCTCTGGCAGTTGCCGAACGTGTACACCACGTGACCGAGCTTCAGCGCTTTCGAGTCGCCCAGCGGCACGAAGGGGTATTTGCCTTTCGGAAGCCGCACCAGCGCGATCTCCAACTCCGCGCTCCCGCAGATGAACTCCGCCTTCATCTGCTTCCCGCCGGCGAAGCTCACGAGGATGCTGTCCGGCTTCACGTCGGGCGGAACCACGGTCGCCGACGTCAGGACCGCGCCGTCCTCGCTGATCACTGTCCCGGTGCCGAACCAGCCCATTTCCCCCCTCGCCATCCCGGCCCGGGGGGGCGATTTGCACGCGATCGCCACGATCGCCGGGGACACCTTCTCCACCACGGGTTCGTGCGTCGCCACTCCGGGGTCGGCTCCAGCCCGCCCCCCGGCCGCCGCCACCGCCACGGCGCCCAGCAGAACTGCCCTCAGGATTCTCATGGTGTGCCTCGAATGGTTTTTGCGGACACAGATGGTACGGAGCGGAAGCGCCGCCCGTTAGCAATCTGCGACGGTTCCCGGAGGCTTCCTGTTCAATTTCGAGGCGCGCTTCCCGCGATTCTGGTAAAAGATCGCCTCCATGCCTGCCCCGGACGACAAAATTGAAGTGCGCTGCCCGAAGTGCGACCACCGGCTTCGGTTTGCGCTGAAGTTCATGGGCCGCAACGGCCTGTGCCCGCTCTGCAACGAGAGCTTCAAGATTGCGCTGCCGGAAGCCGCGGCGCCGCCGCCGGTGGTGGACGACAAGTCGGAGGCTTGGAAGATCTCGACTTATTTCAGGAATCCGCCGCCTAAGAAATAGCGGCTGGCGTGAGGGCTGGACGGGCGGCTTCGGAGAACGACGTCGAAGGTCGAGGGTCGAAGGTTCAGTGCGTGTGCGCTTCGGCGTGTTCGTGGGCGGGCTCGGCCTTCTCTGGTTGCTTGGCGGGAAGGGAGTCCAGGTGGACTTCCTGCTCGCGGACCAGGAGGCCTCGGCGGCCGGTGAGAAGGCTGCGCAGCTTCGCCTTGAAGTAGCCCGCGACGAACTTCAGCGCGCGGAACATGTGGCCGGGGTGCCGGAGGCTCAGGACCGTGTAGTGGTGCATCACGGCCGGGCGCAAGTAGAACGACATCAGGATCTTCTGGAACTGGCTGTCGAGGTGCTCGACCGTGATCCCCGGCGGCGCCCAGACGAAGTTCATCCCGTTCATCTTCTGCCAGTGGTCGTCCCGGATGTTCGTGCCGTAGATCTCGCGGTACACCGGCGACCCGGGATACGGCGTGAACTTCGACAGGTTCATCATCGTCATCGGGATCCGCTTCACGAAATCCTTCGTCAGCTGGATCGTCTCCGCGCTCTCGCCGGGGTAGCCGAGCATGAAGAGACCCTTCGACCGGATCCCGGCCGCGTGCGTCCACTTGAGCGCCTGCTCCGACTTTGCGACGCTCGCGACCTTGTCCATCGCCTTGAGGAGCTCGTCGGAGCCGGTCTCGAGGCCGAAGCTGATCTCCCAGCACCCGGCCTTCTTCATGAGCTGCAGCAGGTCGGGCTTCACGGTGTCGACGCGAGCTGCGCACGTCCAGGTCATCTTCAGCCCGTCCTCGATCAGCAGCCGGCAGATCTCGGTGACGCGCTCGCGGCTGGCGAGGAAGAGGTCGTCGACGAACATCACGTGGCGCACCCCGTATTGCTGCCGGAGGTGCTTCATCATCTCGAACACCTTGGCGGGGGAATAGGCCCGCACGGAGGCGCCGAACGTGGAGGTGTCGCAGAACTTGCAGTGGAACGGGCAGCCGCGGGACGCCGCGATCGAGGCGACCGGGCCGCGCGGGAAGTCGTAGATGGCGGGCTTGTAGCGGTGCGGGAAATCGGGCAGCAGGTCCCACGCGGGCATCGGCAGGTCGTCGAGCGACTTGTTCACCGCGTTCCCGAGCGTCTTGCGGACCTCGCCGTTCTCGCGGTAGATGATCCCGCGCACCGCCGACAGCGGCGTCCCCGCCTCGAGCGCCTTCAGCAGCTCCATCAGCACCCGTTCGCCTTCGCCCACGACCGCGAGGTCGAATTCGGGGAAGCGCTGGATTGTCTCGGGGCCCATCGACGAGATGTGCGGGCCGCCGACGATGATCGTCGTGTCCGGGCGGGCTTTCTTGATGCGCCGCGCGATCCCCGCCGCGCCCCAGACGCCGACGGTGAAGAGCGTGATGCCGACGTACGCGGGGTCCGCCGCGATGACCTGCTCCGCGACCTGCTCTTCGCTCAGCCCGAAGATGTCGCTCTCGATGATCGACGGCTCGTAGCCGTGCTCGCGGACCTCGGAGGCGAGGTGCAGCAGCCCGAGCGCGGGGACGCCGTTGGTGACGTGCTTGACGAACTCGTAGCCCGGCGCGATGCGCTCGTAGGGAGGGTCGATGAAGATGAACTTGCGGTTCTTCAGGGGCGGCTCCGGGTCTGGACGTGCGGCACTTTACACAGAAGATGCTTTACGAACGAAGCGTAATTGCGCCTACGAGCAGCCCGTCTTTGCCGACCCGCACCCGGAGGCCTTCGCGCAGCCGGCGCAGCCCTTCGCCGCGCCGCCCTCGATCATCCAGGCGGGGACTTTTTCGCCGGAGAGCGGGCGGCCGTCGATGAAAGGAGAGGCGCCGCACGTGCGCCCGTCGGATTTCGTCCCTCAGCCGCCGCCGGTCCCGCACCCGCCGCTGGAGCAGCCGCCTTCGTCGTGTTCTTCCTCGAAGACGACGTCGACGCGGCGCAGCAGCACGTCCAGCACGCGGTTGAGCTGGCGGAGGGATTTCTTGTCGGTTTCCTCGAGGAGCGCCGCGGCGGTGTGAAACGGGACCCAGCGGGCGTCGTCGAGGCCGGACCAGTCGAGGCGCGCCTCGGGGGCCTCGAGCCGCACGGCGAGCGCGTGCTCCCAGATTCCGCGGCGGAGATCCATGACGCGTTCGATCCCGGTGAGGCCCGCGACGCCGGCCAGCCGCGCCGCGGCCGCCAGCGCGGATTCGTTCGCATCCGCCTCGCCGCGCAGCGGTTCCCACAGTTCCGCCCACGCCGCCCGGGGCCGCACGACGAGGAACCACGGCTCGTCGTCGACGATGGCGAACGGGAACAGGGAAATGGTGGTGGGGAGCGAGATCATGCGGAGCGGGATTGTAGCCGAGGGCGGAACGTGGAACGGCCTAATAGGGAATATGGAATAGGAAATATGAAATACGTAATGTCCGGGTTCCCATTACGTATTCCTTATTTCATATTACATATTTCATATTAAGCCGTTCCCCCCGGGCGCTCGCGCCAACGAAAAACGCCGCGGGAGCTTTGTTCTCCCGCGGCGTTGGATGATCAAGCCTTCCTCTACTTCGCCTTCAGCGTCTCTCTCTCGTTCCCGTTGATCAGCTCCAGCTCCTTCGCCGGGACATTCCCGCTGCTTCCCGCCTCGCGGTACTTCACCCGCGCCCCGAACGCGTCTTCCACCAGCCCGTTGTGCGCATCCACAAACTCGCCTTTCCTCTCCCCGTTGTACTCGCCGATCATCCGCTTCGACCGCTTCAGCCCGTCCACGATCCACTTCTTCCGGGTGTCCGCCAGCATGAAGCTCTTTCCTTCGTACGTCGTCAGCAGCCCGATCGAGTCCGAAACCTCGCGCAGCAGCTTCTCGATGTCCGCGGCCATGTCGCCCGACGACGGCGGCGGCGTGTTGTCGGCCGGCGGCGTCGTCTCCGCCGCCTTCTTCGTGCAGTGGAACTCCAGCGTCAGCGACGCCTTCTCGTTGTTCGGGAACGTCACCGTCACCTCGACCGGCGTCGTCGTCTCCTGCAGCCACTTCGCGTAGAACACACCGTCCACGTTCACCACCACCAGGCTCGCGGGATCGCTCGTCTTGAAATTCTTCTTCGCGTCCAGCTGCGCCAGCGTCGACGCGTCGAACGACTTCCACGTCGCCCCGTCCCACGAATAGAACATGTTCAGCGGCACGAGGCAGAGGCCGGTCTCGAGGCGGAAGCGGCTCTTGGACTTGATGCGGCCGGAGCCTTCGCCCTTGATCGCGGCCTTGATGGCGTACTCGGTCTCGTCGAAGATCCCGCCGCCCGAGGACAGCTTCTTGACCGTGAGGACGCCGACGGTGGCGTCGTCCGTGGGCATGATCGAGGCCCAGCCTTCCGGCGTCTGCGAGAACTCGAGCTGGTCGATATTCATCTTGCTCGTCTTGCCGCCCATGGTGGCGACGACCTCGAAGCGGATGTCCTTGCCGACGCTGAGGGGCTTGACTTCGTCGAGGAAGCGGACCTCGAGCTGGGTCTGCGCAGAGGCGACGGCGGAGAGGACGAGGGTGAACAGCAGGGCACCGGCGATTTTCATGAAGGGCTCCTTGCGTGAATGAGAGACATCCTGGAGAGGCCCGGATTGTAGGGGAGCACCGCGGGAAGTAAAGGGGGACGGGGTTGCGCGGAGCGGCGGCGCGTGCCACAGTCGCTGCATGATCCGTCTCATGTTCGTGGCGGGTGTGCTCTCGCTGGCCGCGGCGGCGCTCGCCCCGGCGGCGGCGTGGTTCATCGACGCGAAGATGTCGCGGGACGTGATCCTGCTGACGCCCGCGCCGCCGGAGATCGTGGAGCTGAACAGGATGATGTGGTCGAAGGGGGAGCCGGTGGCGAAGATCTACGGCGAGGCGGTGGACAAGCCCGTCCGCGTCGTCCGGCCCGACCCGCGCGACCTGATCGTGCCCGAGGAAGACCCGTCGATGACGCTGATGAACGCCGGCGGCGAGCGGCACCCGCTGCAGGTCCAGAGTGTGTGGTTCGTGGCGAAGGTGGGAGGGCTGGGCGCCCTGATCTTCGGCGTGCTGGTCAGTGGCTCGGCGTGGGGGCTGAAGCGGCGGCGGCAGGCATCGGCTTGACGCGGGGTTCCGCATCGGCGATGATGCCCCGCCCGACGTTGTAACCTATTGATCCCGCCCAACTTGCGTAGGTAGAGCATGGCCAAGGGACTCTTCATCGTCATCGACGGACCCGACGGCTGCGGAAAGACCACGCAGGCCGTCCGGCTCGTCCGCAAACTCCAGGAACGCACCGGCCACCACCCGATCCACCTCCGTGACCCGGGCGGCACCCACGCCGGCGAGAAGATCCGCGAAATTCTCCTCGACCCCAACACCCACATGTCCACGACCATGGAGGTCTTCCTCTTCATGGCCTCCCGCGCCCACCTGGTCGAGGTCATCCTCGCCCCGGCCCTTCGCGAGGGAAAGACCGTCGTCTGCGAGCGCTGGGTCTCTTCGACGATCGCCTACCAGGGCGTGGCGGGCGGTTTCGGCGCGGAAAACGTCGCGACCCTCGGGAAGTTCGCGACCGGCGGGCTCGTCCCCGACCTCCTTATCCTCCTCGACGTCCCGCAGGAAGTCGCGACGAAGCGGATGCAGCGCAGCCTCGACCGCATCGAGCGCAAGGACGCGGACTACCATGGGAAGGTGCGCGAGGGGTTCCTCGCCGTGAAGTCGATGTTCCCGAAGGTCGCCGTGGTCGATGCGACGCGCACCGAGGAAGAAGTTGCCGACGTCATCCGCCTGCACGTCGAGGAACTGCTGTGACCTTCCGCGACATCCTCGGCCAGGACACCGCCACCGCCTTCTTCCGCCACGCGCGCAAGACCGGCCGGCTGGCGCATGCTTACCTGTTCACGGGGCCCGAGGGCGTCGGCAAGGGAACGTTCGCGAGGACGCTGGCGAAGTGGCTGCTCTGCCGGAAGCCGGGGGATGAAGCGTGCGGGACGTGCGACTCGTGCCGCCAGATGGAAAGCGGGAACAGCCTCCGCTTCGTGACCGTCACGCCGCCGACGGACAAGAAGGGTGTGCAGAAGACCGTCATCGACGTCGAGAGCGTCCGCGACCTGAACGCGCGCCTGTCGTCCAAGCTCGCGGCGGGCGACACCCGCGTCGTCCTCCTCGACGATCCCGTGGGCGACGACGCCGCCAACGCGCTTCTCAAGCTGCTCGAGGAGCCGCCGGCCGGGAACATGTTCATCATCGTCACGCAATCGCCCGCGTCGCTCCCTCCCACGATCCACTCGCGCTGCCACCGCGTCCGCTTCAGGCCGATCGCCGACGCGCTGATCGCGAAGCGCCTCGAGGAGAAGAACGGGCTGGCCGCGGCGGACGCGCGCTTCATGGCCCGCCTGGCGCAGGGGAGCATGGGAAAGGCGGTGGCGTACGCGGAGGACGGGTGGAAGGAGACGCGCGACAAGCTGCGATCGATCGCGGCGGGGCGGGCGCGGGACCCGGAGAATTTCGACATGGGCGAGGCGATGGACGCGCTGATCAAGGAGGGCGCGGACGCCGAGGAGCCGGCGGAGAAAGACGGCGAACCGGATGCGGGCGCGGCCGATTACAGGAAGTCGCTTCGCAAAACGCGCGAGCGGGCGCGGACGTGCCTGGCGATCCTGGCGCTGTTCTACAGGGATCTGGTGATGGAGCGGGAGAACGGGGCGGAAGCGGCGGATCCGGAGACGCTTGCGGAGCTGGGGAAGGTGCTGGAGAAGGTGACGACGGACCGGCTGCTGGAGCGGCTGGAGACGCTGTTGCAGGCTGACGCGTACCTGAAAAGAAATGCCAACGTCAGGCTTACGATTGAGTGGGCGCTGGTGGCGTAACGAAGTTGCGAGCCTTGCCCGCCGTAGCCCCGCAGGGGCGCAGGCGGGTTGCGAGGGCAGGCGAAAAGGAGACTCATCGTGCTGGTATCGGCTCGATACGGGGAAATGAGGTACGTCGCTGACTTCGTGTGCGACGTGCCTAACGTGAAGCGCGGGACGAAGGCGGTGCTGGCGACGGACCGCGGGACGGAGCTCGGCGAGATCCTTGTGATCAACAAGGAGAAGCCTGCGGAGCACCGTCATCGCGGTGAGGGAGAGCGGCGGAGCGAGTACGACAAACCCGGCATCACGGGGAACGTGCTGCGCGTGGCGACGCCGGACGACGTGTCGACGGCGCAGAAGCTGCACCTGAACGAGGAGGTCGCGGAGTACGACTTCTGCGCGGCGAAGATCGCGGAGCTGAAGCTCGACATGCAGCTCGTCTGCTCGGAGCACCTGCTCGGCGGCGAGAAGGTCGTGTTTTATTTCCTCTCGGAAAACCGCGTCGACTTCCGCGACCTCGTCAAGGATCTCACGGGCCAGTTCAAGGCGCGCATCGAGCTGCGCCAGATCGGCGCGCGCGACTCGGCGCGCCTCGTCGGCGACTACAACTCCTGCGGCCGCCAGCTCTGCTGCCAGACCTTCATCAAGGACTTCGAGCCGATCACGATGAAGATGGCGAAGAACCAGCGGACGACGCTGGACCCCGAGAAGATCAGCGGGAGGTGCGGGAAGCTCAAGTGCTGCCTGAAATTCGAGAACGACGTGTACGTCGAGCTGAAGAAGCTGCTGCCAAACATCGGCGCGAAGGTGAAGACGAAGAAGGGCGACGGCGAAGTCGCGGACCAGAACGTCCTCGGGCAGGAGTTCCAGCTTCAGCTCGAGACGGGGGAGTGGGTGAAGTGCTGGGGCTCGGACGTGATCGAGATCGTGACGCCGGGGAGCGTGGACGCGCCGCCGAAGCGGCGGCCGCGGCTGCCGCTTCCGGGGATGGACGACGGGAAGGGCGGGAAGCCGGGCGGATATCGGGGTTCGCGGCCGGGAGGACCTCCCGGGGCAAGGCCTGCGGGGCCGCCGGTTGCGGGAGCGCCGCCGGCAGCTCCGGCTCCGGTTGGAGCGGGGGGGCCTGCGACGGGAGCGCCCGCAGCGCCGGTTGCGCCGCGTCCGGACCGGTGGCCGCGCAAGGACAAGCCGATCGGGGAGAGGCAGCCGACGGGCGGGCCGAGCGCCGGGCTGGCCGGGTTCACGCCTTCGGTGCCGCCGGCGTCGCCGGATGCGCCTGCGGCCCCGGGCGGACTGCCGGAGGATCTCGAAAAATCCCCCTCGACGCAGCGCCAGACGCGCGGCGCCGGGGAGCCGTCCGTGCTTGCGCCGCGGTCCGTCGACATGGACGACATCGCCGCCGCGCTCGCGAAGGAGCCGACCGCGCCGCCGCCGGTCTCTTCGGCGCCGCCGGTCTCGACCGGGGAACGCCGTCCGCCGTTCGGCGAGCGCCGGGACCAGCCTCCGCCGGGAAGGGACCGCCGGGATCGCGACCGCCGCGACCGCGGGCCGCGCGACCAGCGCCGGCCTCAGGGCCCTCCGCCGCAGGGAGCGCCCGCGCCGCAGGCCCCGCCGAGGCCGCAGGAGTCCGCCGATGACCGCAAGGCGCGCCGCGAACGCCGCGAGCGCGAATGGCGCGAGAGGGTCGAAAAACGGATCCTGGAGCGGCAGCAGCGCGCGGCGCCGCCTCCGGGAGAAGGCGCTCCTCCGCCTGCCGGGACGCCGCCGCCGGCCGAGGGCGCTCCGCCTCCACCTCCGTCCACGCCCGCTTCCCAGCAGCCCCCGCGTGGCCCGGACCACCGCGGCGGCGTCCGGGGCCGTCACCGCCATCGCGGCGGCCGTGGCCGCGGGCCGGGCGGCCCGCGTCCGGGCGGCCCTCCGCCCGCCGGACCGTCGGCGCCCCCGCCCCCTCCGCCTCCCCCGCCCGCCAACCCCTAGCGCTTCCAAGGACCCGATAACCGAATGTCCAAGTTCTACATCACCACCGCCATCGACTACGCCAACTCCAGCCCCCACACCGGCACCGCGTACGAAAAAATCGGCGCCGATGCGATCGCTCGCTGGAAGCGCCTGCAGGGGCACGAGGTCCATTTCCTGATGGGGATGGACGAGCACTCTATGAACGTGGAGAAGAAGGCGCTGTCGCTCGGCAAGGACCCGGAGAAGTACTGCGACGAGATGGAGCCGAAGTTCACGGGGCTCTGGAAGGCGCTGAACATCTCGAACGACGACTTCATCCGGACGACGGAGAAGCGGCACATCGCGGCGGCGACGGAGTTTTTCAAACGGGTGCACGCGAAGGGCGACATCTACAAGGCGAAGTACAGCGGGCTGTACTGCGTCGGGTGCGAGGCGTACCTGAAGCCGGCGGACCTGGTGGAAGGGAAGTGCAAGAACCACGGGACGGAGCCGCAGAAGCTGGAGGAGGAAAACTGGTTCTTCCGGCTCTCGAAGTACTCGCAGGCGATGGTGGAGCACATCGAGAAGAACCCGGAATTCGTGCAGCCGGACGTGCGGCGGAACGAGGTGCTGAACATCGCGAAGGACGGGCTCGAGGACATGTCGATCTCGCGCGCGACGTTCAAGTTCGGGATCCCGCTGCCGGTCGACCCGGCGCACGTGATGTACGTGTGGTTCGACGCGCTGATCAACTACATCAGCGCCGTCGGGTTTGCGAGCGACGAGGCGCGGTTCGCGAAGTGGTGGCCGGCCGACCTGCACGTGATCGGCAAGGACATCACGCGCTTCCATTGCCTGATGTGGCCCGCGATGCTGATGAGCGCGGGAGTGCCGCTGCCGAGGCAGGTCTGGGGGCACGGCTGGGTGCACTACAAGGGTCAGAAGATGTCCAAGTCCACCGGGCACCTGCTCGACCCGTTCGACGTGATCGAGCCGCACGGCGCTGACGCACTGCGTTATTTCCTGCTGCGCGAGGTCTCCTGGGACCGCGACGGGGATTTCACGTGGGAAGCGTTCATCGCGCGGTACAACGCGGACCTGGCGAACGACATCGGGAACCTGCTGCACCGCACGCTCAAGATGATCAACACGTACTGCGGCGGCGCGATCCCGGGGACGACGGAGCCCGGCGGGACGGACGCCGACCTCGTCGCGCACATGGACGCGTGCCCGCGCGAGGTCGAGGCGCTGATGGCGAAGCAGGACCTGAGCGGCGCGCTCGGCCGGATCTGGGACGCCGTGCGCCGCGCGAACTCCTACATCGAGGAATGCCAGCCCTGGGCGCTCAACAAGCAGGGCAAGGCCGGGCGCGTCGCGGCCGTCATGACGAACCTCGCCACCTCGCTGGCGCGCCTCTCGGCGCTCCTGCACCCCTTCATCCCCTCCACCGCCGAGAAGATCCGCGAACAGCTCGGCCTCCCCGCAAAGCCCGAGCGCATCCCCGGGCCCTGGGAACCCCTTCCCGCCGGCCACAAGGTCCGCGAAGGCGTCGTTCTCTTCCCCAAGATCGAGATCGAGAAAGGCAAGGGTCAAGGCGGCCCCCCCCCGAAGTCGAAATAGAGGGGACCATGTCCGAAGCCGCCGAATTCCCCGAGATGCTCCGCTCGATCCGCGAGAAGGACCCGCGCTTCACCGCGGAGGCCTACGCGTTCACGTTCCAGGGGCTGGACTACACGATGCACGAGATGAAGGGAAAGCGGCAGCACGTGACGGGGCAGGACCTGCTGGAGGGGATCCGGCGGCTGGCGGCGAAGGAGTTCGGGCGGCTGGCGCCGATGGTGTTCCGGGCGTGGGGGATCCGCGCGAGCCGCGACTTCGGCGACATCGTCTACAACCTCATCGACGCCGGCGTCATGAGCCGCCGCGACGAGGACCGCAAGGAAGACTTCGAGGGCGGCTGGGACCTTTCGACCGCCTTCGACAAGGAAGAAGACCCGCCGGCGCCGAAGGAATCGTAGGCGCCGACCGCGATATTGCTTTTTCCGCCGCGCGCGACGGCCATAATGCCCGCTTCTTCCGCGCGCCCTTCACCCCACGCCTCGCACCGGGAAGTCATGGAGAAAAACTCCGCCGCACTCCAGGAACTCGCCTCGATTCTCGAGCGCAAGGGGATTTCGCGCGACGAGATGGAGGGGATGCTCGAGATCGTCCACCCCGTGGACATGGCTTTCATCATCGAGGACCTGAGCGCAGAGGAGAAGGCGCAGGTCTTCAAGCTCCTCGACCTTGAGACCGCCGCGGCCGTGCTGGTGGAACTCGACGACGAAGCGACGCGCGAGGTCGTCAACGCCCTTCCCCAGGAGCAGGTGCAGAAGGTCCTCGGCGCCATGAGTCCCGACGACGCGGCGGCGACGGTGCGGCTGATCGCGGAGGAAAAGGGGCGCGACGCGGCGATGGTCTTCCTCGCGAAGCAGCAGCGCGAGAAGGTCAAACCGCTGCTGCACTACGGCGAGGAAACCGCCGGCGTGCTCATGACCACGAACTACATCGCGGTCCCGGTGACGGCCACGGCCGCGGAGGCGCTGAAGGCCCTCCAGGGCGCCGTACAGTCGAACACCGTCATTTATCTCTACGCCGTCGACCAGAAAGGCGTGCTCAAGGGAGTGCTCTCCCTGCGAACACTCCTCAAGGCACTTCCCGGCGACAAAGTCACCGACATCATGACGCACGACACGATCAGCGTCCCCTCCGGGATGGACCAGGAGGAGGTGGTGAAGATCGTGAAGCGGTACTCGCTGCAGGCGGTGCCGGTCGTGGACGAGCAGCAGCGGATGCTCGGCGTGGTGACGCTGGACAGCCTGATGTCGGTCATGGAGGCGGAGGCCGGGGAAGACATGCTGCGGATCGCGGGCGCCGACATGGTGGACTCGCTTTCCACGCGCACCATGACGCGGTTCAAGCTGCGCCTCCCGTGGCTGCTCGTCACCCTCGGCGGCGAACTCTTCATCGCGCTCGTGATCTCCAAGGTGTTCCGCAGCACGCTCGAGAAGGCGGCGATCCTGGGGGCCTACATCCCCGCGATCGCGGCGACCGGCGGCAACATCGGGCTTCAGAGCACGACGATCATCGTCCGCATGCTGGCGATGGGGCGGTTCAAGGTAGGGCAGGGGGCGCGCGTCGTGATGTCCGAGGCGCGGCTGGGCGTGCTGCTCGGGTTCGCCTGCGGGGCCGTGGCGGCCTGCGTCGCGGCGCTGCTCGAGCACAAGAGTCCCGCGGCGTTCAAGCTCGGGTTGTCCGTGTTCGTCGCGATGACCTCGGCGACGACTGCGACCTCGATGATTGGCGCGATCGAGCCGCTCGTCATGCACAAGCTCAAGTTCGACCCCGCCACTGCGTGCGGGCCCTTCGTCACCATGTTCAACGACCTGTTCGGCACCGTCATCTTCTTCACCATCGCCCTCGCCCTCGATTTCAGCGTGTAGCGCATGCGGCTCGCGGCGATCGACATCGGCTCGAACACGGTCAAGCTGCTGGTCGCGGACGCGGCGGCGGGAAAGCTCGCGCCGGTGAGGGAGGAAATCGCCTACACGCGGCTCGGCGAGGGGATCGGCGAAGGGAAGCCGCTGTCGTCCGAGGCGATCGTGCGGACCGTCGAGGCGGCGGTGAAATTCGCGGCCGCCGCGCGCGAGGCCGGCGCGACGCAGGTCGCCGTGACCGCCACCGAGGCCGCGCGCAATGCCACGAACGCGAACGAGTTCCTCCAGGCGTGCCGCAGCCGGGGGATCGAAGTGCAGGTGCTGAGCGGGGAAGAGGAAGCGCGCCTGTCGTGGCTCGGCGGCACGTCCGATTTCCCCGGCCAGCCGACGGTCGTCCTCGACGTCGGCGGCGGCTCGGCCGAAATCACCGCCGGGAACGGCGAGGTCGTCACCTGGTCCACGCGCCTCCCCCTCGGCGCCGTCCGCCTGCGCGAACGCTTCCTCGGCGCCGAGGCCCCCGCCCGCCACGGCGCCTGGGCGCTCCTCGAGGACCACGTCCACACCGCCCTCGCCGCCGTCCCGCCCGACCTCCCCGGCCTGCTCATCGGCGTCGGCGGCACCGTCGCCGCCCTCGCCAAACTCGCCCACCCCGCCGATCCCCTCCAGCCCCTTCCCGCCGAAAAAATCTCCTCCGTCGCGACCTTTCTCCGCACGCTCTCACGCCCCCAGATCCTCGCGCTCGGCGTCCCCTGGGGGCGCGAGGACATCATTGCTTCCGGCGCCGCCGTCGTCCTCCTCGTCGTCCGCCACCTTCGCCGCGACCGCCTCGTCCCGTCCGCCAAGGGGCTCCGCTTCGGCCTCCTGCGCCAAATGGCCCACTAGGCTCAAGTTTCCCCTTCTTTCCCCCCCCGCCGCGGGCGTAGACTTCTTCCCAAGCCTGCTCCCTGTGGGAGGGAATGGCAGTCGCGCCGGCGGACGTGAGGGACGGACGCCTCCGCGCGGAGACTCTGCCGACTTCTCCGCCGCTGACGCACTGGATCAGGGGAATCTGCATGGCTTATCAGGACAAGCAGTTGGCGTGTTCGGACTGCGGGGCGACGTTCACTTTCACCGCGGCAGAGCAGGAATTTCACCACCAGAAGGGGTTCGCCAACGAGCCCCGCCGGTGTCCTCCGTGCCGCGAAAAGCGCAAGCGGGAGGGGCGCGGGCTGCTGCCGGGGCAGCAGATGCACAAGACCGCGTGCGCCGGCTGCGGGGCGCCCGCAGAAGTTCCATTTGTACCCCGGCTGCAGAAGCCTGTATATTGCCGGGCCTGTTTCGAGAAGCAGAAGGGCGGGGGCGGCGGTCGTCCCCGGGCCTGAAGCTCCAGTAGAGGAAAGGACGGCGGCCGGCGCATGATCAAGATCAACATCGACAAGAAGGACCAGCTCGACCGGGCTCTCAAGCAGTTCAAGCGCATCTGCAACGACGCCGGGATCTTCAAGGAGATCAAGCGTTCGACGTACTACGAGAAGCCGAGCGAGCAGCGCCGCCGGGAAGAGAAGCAGCGGGAGAAGAACATCCGGAACATCGGGAAGAAGAAGGTGAAGGTGAAGAAGGTCTACCGCTAGCGGAGAAAGACGTCGAAGGTCGAAGGTTGAAAGTCGAAGGTGGAACGGCACGGACTACAAACCCCGCGGAGACGCGGGGTTTTTTCTTGGGCGGGGCTAGCGTGAGCGGACGGTGTAGATGTGGAGCTTCTCGCCTGCCTGGACGCCCAGAGTCGTGCCGTCGTCGCTGAAAGCGAGCTGCGTGACTTTGCCGCCCGGTTTGAGTTCGGCGAGTTGTTCCCAGGTCGTCGCAAGCCGGATCAGGACTCGGCCGTCAGGGCTGCCCATCGCAACCCAGGAGCCGTCGGGGCTCACGGCGAGGGCGGACAGCCCGTCGGGGCCGAGTCCGGACTCGCGGGGTTTGCCGAATTCGAGCGAGTCGGAAGTAGAGACGGCGATTTGTGCATTCTTACTGGAGCCGACTGCAATCAGCCTCGAGTCCCCGGCGGCATCCATCAAATCCGCATCGGCAAAGGGGGCACAGGCCTGAATCATGATCTTCAATGACTTGCTGTCCCAACGCCCAACGCTCATTTCTTCGGTTGCATTGTTTGTTCGGCTACAGAGAGCAACGAATCCCCCAGTTCGCACGGCGACCTTCAGGACTCGCCGAGGCAAGTCCCGGAAGGTCATCAGCGCATTTCCCGCCGCATTTCCCTGAATCCAAATGGAATTGTTACCTACCGAGATGACTCGCTTGTCGTCCATGCGCAGCACCTGGACAAACCCGCGCCGGACTCGAGCTGGAGTCCGCGTGTCCGTCTCGCAAGTCAGAGACCCGCAGCGCTCGCCAGAGTTCAACTCGAAAAGACTCAATTCGATCCGGTTCCGCGTCGGGATTCCAACGCATCTCGAATTCAGAAAGACGGGCGCCGGAGCCGCGGGACCTTCGCCCGGCACCTCGAACGTGTTGGCTTCGAGCCCATCGCCAGGATCAACTTCGTGTTCTCGTCCGCCGGATTTCAGAAGCACTTTGCTTTTCGATCGAAACGTTGCCAGCGACCTTCCGTCGGGAGACATCGCAAACGGCCCGATTGAATCAAGGACCTCTCGCTCGCCAGGTTCGACCTCGAGCAGCTCAATTACTGTTGCCAGCCGCTGCAAGGCGAGTGGCGATGGAGCCTGTTTCATTTTCTCTCGGAGCTTTGGCAGGGCAGAGGCCCCCGCATCGAGGATCACCCCCCGGGCTTCATTGCGAACAAAGTCGACGTCATGAATGACATCTTCGAACGCCGCCTTCAGTCGTTCCTCGCTGGGCGGAGTGCTCTCCTCGGCGATTGCGGTGAGAGCAAAGATCTGAAGCAGTATCGTCAGACGCATCGAGGAGCCCTCGCAGAAACGTGACCCGCCTATTCTACCGGGACGGGCTGGTCGCCGTTCGCCCCGCCTTGCCGCTTTGCCATCCCGCCTTTACACTTTCGCCGTGAAGATCGAGGTCAACGGGGAAGCGCGCGAGGTCCGGGAGGGGCTGACCCTCGAGGGGCTGCTGGGCGAGCTCGGGCTGACGGAGCCGATGGTGGCGACCGAGGTGAACCTGGAGATCGTCGTGCGGGCCAGGCGCGGGGAGACGGTGCTCCGAGATGGGGACCGGGTCGAGGTCGTGAGCTTCGTCGGCGGGGGTTAAGGAAAAGGGAAAGGTAAAGGTTAAGGGAATGAGCGAAGGGGACTTCTTCTCGGTCGGGAAGTATGAGTTCAGGTCGCGCCTCATTATCGGCACGGGGAAGTACGCGACGCTGGACGTCATGGCCGCGGCGCTCGACGCCTCGGGCGCGGACTGCGTCACCGTCGCCGTGCGCCGCGTCGACCTCAAGGCGAAAGAATCGATCCTCACGCGCATCGACCGGAAGCGCTTCAAGATCCTCCCCAACACCGCCGGCTGCTTCAACGCGGATGACGCACTGCGTTATTCGCGGCTGGGGCGGGAGGCGGGGCTGTCGGACCTGGTGAAGCTCGAGGTGCTGGCCGACGAGAAGACGCTTCTGCCGGACGTGGAGGAGACGCTGAAGGCGGCGCGGGTGCTGGTGAAGGAAGGGTTCGTGGTGATGGCGTACACGAGCGACGACCCTGTGACGGCGCTGAAGCTGCAGGACGCGGGGTGTGCGAGCGTGATGCCGCTTGGGAGCCTGATCGGCAGCGGGCTGGGGATCCTGAACCCGCACAATCTGCAGATCATCCTGCACCGGCTGACGGTGCCGGTGATCGTGGACGCGGGCGTGGGGACGGCGAGCGACGTGGCGGTCGCGATGGAGCTCGGGGCGGCGGGAGTGCTGTGCAACACGGGGATCGCGCACGCGAAGGACCCCGTGAAAATGGCCGCGGCGATGAAGCACGGCGTCATCGGCGGGCGGCTCGCGTTCCTCGCAGGGCGGATCCCGAAGAAGCTGTTCGAGGGGAGCCCGAGCAGCCCGGCGTCGGGGATGCTGGCGAAGTAAGGTTCATCGTCCGCGCTCGGGCTTCGGTTGCAGGGCTTCCAGCAGCACTGCCGACATGGAGTCCCCCGGGTGGGCCTGGATGAAGGCCTGCGCATCCCTTCGCGGCTGCGCTTCCTCCTGGCAGGCGCGCGAGAAGTCCTCCAGTGCGCCGGCGCGGTCGCCGGTCGCGAATCGGGAGAGTCCGCGGCGGTAGCGCACTTCGTCGGAGGAGGAACGCAGGAGGTACTTGTCGTAGTAGGGCAGGGCCTCGGCATGCCGGCCCAGCGCCTGGCAGCAATTCGCGATCTGGAGGGAGTCGTAACCGCCGTCCGCAAGAAGGTCCTCGAGGGCGCCCTTCCAGTCCCCGCATTCACGCCTGCAGTACGCCCGGGCCCCGAGGGTGGCGCTCCCGGGGCGACGGGGCTCCACCTGGAGCGAACGCGTGTAGTCCTCGATGGCTCCTCGGTGGTCGCCCCGTTCGCACCGGAGCCTGCCGCGCTGGTACCACACCAGGGGATTGCCGGTTTCTCGGCGCAGGAATTCGTCGTAATCGGCAAGCGCCTCGTTGCTGTCCCCGCGGAACCAGCGCCAGTACGCGCGGCCGTCGAGCGCCTCGAGGTGGTCGGGGTCGATCTCGAGCGCGCGCGAATACTCGCCGACCATGGCGCCCATCACGTCCTTCGGAAGGTAGATCGGGCCCACCTTGAGCCGCCGGCACGCCTCGTCGGAAATCTCCTGGGCGCGCTCGCAGTGCGCATGCGCGGCCGACCGGCGCTCTTCCGGCGTCAGCCGCGAAATCCGCCAGCGGTCCAGGCCCTTCACGGCCAGCAGCCCCAGGGCCACCCCGACCAGCGGGGCCCTCAGGAGCTTCCACGCCCGAGGCCCCCGAGCCGGCCGCGCGGGCTCCATTTCGGTCAACTCTCCCGGGCCTTCCTTGTACACTCGCGCCCCTTCAACAGTGGTTCGACACGCTTGACCGGGCCGGCTGTCGCCGTCCCGGTCGAAGCGGCTCACCATAGGGAGAAAGCCGTGAAAGGAATCGTCCTCGCCGGCGGCCTCGGCACGCGCATGATGCCGCTCACGAAGGTGACCAACAAGCACCTGCTGCCGGTCTACAACAAGCCGATGGTGTACTACCCGATCCAGGCGCTCGTGGACGCGGGGATCCGCGACATCATGATCGTCACGGGCGGGAATTCGGCGGGCGACTTCCTGAAGCTGCTCGGGAACGGCGAGGAATTCGGGCTCAAGCAGATCAACTACGCCTACCAGAAAGGCGAGGGCGGCATCGCGGAGGCGCTGGGGATCTGCGAGCAGTTCGCGAAGGGCGACCGAATCGCGGTCGTGCTGGGCGACAACATCATCGAGCGGAACATCATCGAGCCGGTGAAGAACTTCCGGGCGCAGGCGAAGGGGGCGAAGATCCTGCTGAAGGAGGTGCCGGACCCGGAGAGGTTCGGCGTGCCGGAGCTGAAGGGGACGCAGGTGGTGAAGATCGAGGAGAAGCCGAAGAACCCGAAGTCGAAGTACGCGGTGATCGGGATCTACATGTACGACGAGCAGGTGTGGGAGTTCATCAAGCGCTGCAAGCCGTCGGGGCGCGGCGAGCTGGAGATCACGGACGTGAACAACTTCTACATCGAGCAGGGGACGATGACGCACGACGTGCTGGAAGGGTGGTGGTCGGATGCTGGAACCTTCGATTCGCTTCTTCGTGCTTCGAAGCTGGTCGCTGAGGGCGGGGCGAACAAGAAATAACGACAGTTGCGAGTTGCGTGTTGCGGGCCTTGCCCGCCGTAGCCCCGCAGGGGCGTGGCGGGTTGCGAGGAACGGCGGGGGGCGGTTTGAGCGGCTGGGATCTTGCGATCTGGATCACCCTCGGCGCTGAAGCGCTGGTGATACTCGCCATTACCGTGCCGGCGGTTATTGGGAAGCCGCACGCCGTGTCGCGCGCGATGGCATCGACGGGCCCGCGGACGGGCGACGATCCTGACAAAATGGTCCGCGGCTGCGCCTGGGTGATCCTGGGGTTCGGGATGGGGATCCTCGGCGTGCTGGCGCTGCTTACGGTCCTGTTGCCGTGGAGATGGGCCAAGATCGCGATCCTTGTCGCGTCGCTGTGGCTGCCGGCGTCCATGATCGGGAAGATCCTGATCGGCGGGGCGGTGGACGGGATCGGGCGGCTGGTGCGGCGGAAACCGGAATGACGGGGAAGTGCCTGACGCGGAAACGCGCGGGAACAGCGGGAAAAGCGCTGAAGGGCTGAGTCCTTCCGCGCTTTTCCTGCTGTTCCCGCGCGTTTCCGCGTTCCCTATCGCGACGCCGCGGCGACGGCCATCGCGATGAGCGACGCCACGGGGAGCGTCGTCACCCACGCGAGCAGGATTGCCGCGATCATCTTCCATTTCGCACTGCCGTTCACGGTGCCGATGCCGAACAGAGCGCCGCACGAAACGTGCGTCGTGGAGACGGGCAGGCCGAGGGCCGTCGCGGCGATGACGAGCCCGGACGTGACGAGCGACGCCGTGAAACCCTGCCCGGTGTTCATCTCGGCGACCTTCTCGCTCATCGTGCGGGCAACGCGCTTTGCGAGCGCCAGCCCGCCGACCGCCATCGCGGCCGCCACCAGCGCGACGCTTCCACGCACTCCCATCGCCGCCGCGGCCACGGCCAGCGCGGCGATCTTCGGGGCGTCGTTGAGGCCGCGGGCGAAGGACATGGCGCCGGCGGTGAGGAAGTGGAGGGTATCGAGGGTCTGCTGGGCGGAGACGCCGACGACGGCGCCGGAGTAACGCTGGGTGCAGCATGCGGTGGAACCGGTCTCGAGGGTGGGGAGAACCTGTTCGTTCAGGTACGCGGTGGCCGCGGCCGGGGTGGCGCACGTCGCGACGACTTTCTTGCCGATGCAGACGCAGGATTCGGCGGTGACGCCGAGGGCGTTCCGGGCGCCGCGGAAGACGGGGTAGAGGAGCATCGTGACGGCCATCGCGAGGACGGGGGAGAGCGCGAGCGGAACCGCGAACTTTGTGCCGAGGACGCCCCAGTGAAGTTCGCGCGGGGCGAAGACGAGGCCGGCTCCGAGGAGGGCGCCCGTCAGGCCGTGCGTCGTGGAAATCGGCAGGCCGATCGCCGTGGCGACGAGCACGGCGCCCGCGGCACCGCAAGCGACGCTCAACAGGAATGAAGGCTGGGTGACGACCGCGGTGGGGATGAGCCCCGCGCCGCTGAACGAACTGAAGAGGGCCCCGGCAATCCAGATCGAGACGAGCGCCCCGGCCATCGTCGTCACGGTCGCCCACGCCATCGCCGGCCAGTAGGTCGAGGTCCGGGACCCCAGGATCGTGGCGACGCCCTTGACGTTGTCGTTGGCCCCGTTCGCGAAGGCGACGGCCAGCACCGCGATGAGAAGCGCCCAGCTCATGGGCTCAGGCTATTACGAAATCCCGGGCGGCGCGAGTCCGAACCGGGGCAGGGACGGATAGGATGTTCCCATGTTCCGATCGCTCCGACGGCTCGCCTGCCTCGCCTTGCTGACGGGCTGCTCCTCCTTCGCGGAGAGGGAGGAAGACTTCGCGGAAATCTGGCGGGGCCGCTTGGGACTCGGCCCGGGCCTTCGAGTCCATCTTGGGCTCGGCGACCTGGTGCACGCGGGAGTCGGCGTTTCGGGCACGATGTCGCAGGAGTTCGCCTACGGCCAGGCGAAGAAGGACTGGGTCTTCGCTGATGCCGACGCGATCTTCCACTGGCAGCAGCGGATCCAGGATTTCCCGGACGACGCCTGGAGAACGCCGGAATGCGACCGTTGCTTTACATTGCTCCCGGTCCTGACCAACACACGGGTCCGGCCATGGATTCACCGGTTCGACCTGGAACTCGAAGTGGACCTGCTGATCCTCGACATCGGCGTCGGGATCTCGCTGGGACAATTGCTCGACTTCTTCACGTCCCTGTTCGGCTGGGACCTCGATCCGGAAGCGCCGGCAGACAAGGATCAACGGGAGAACGGGCTGTTGTCGCCGCTGTGGTCGCCTCGTGGAGACTCGGGCGATCGCGGAGTCTCCCCTGCGCCGGGGGAGAACGAGGACGCGAAGTAGTCGGATGACGGCGCTTCGGCGGCGGTCAGCAGCACTTTCCGTCCGCGCCGCAGCACTGCCAGTCCGCCGGCCGCTCGCGCGTCGGGTCGGTCACGACGAACATCCCCGCGTACGGCGCCTTCTGCAGCTTCGCCGCCGTGTCGGTGCAGACCTCGACCGCGACGCCCCGCGGGAACCAGTGCCCTTCCTCGTCCACGATCGCCTTGGCCGGCCCCTGGTAAATCGCGGTCTGGCCGACGAAGACGCAGCCGGCTTTCTTCTCGTACTTGTAGCCGCGCACCGTGACGCTGTAGAACGCGAACTGCTCGACGTTCTTCCAGTACGTCTTCTTGAGCGTCTGCACGCCGTAGAACCCTGCCTTCTCGAGCCCCGCGACGAACGCGTCCTCGGTCAGCGCGCCGGTCAGGCATTCGCCCCAGAGCCGCTCGTTGCCGCGCAGGTGCGCCGGGATTTCCACCTCGCTCACGATGTCGCTCACGACGATCCGGCCGTGGTCGCGCAGCACGCGCCACATCTCGGCGAACACCTTCGATTTGTCCGGGCTCAGGTTGATCACGCAATTCGAGGTCACGCAGTCCACCGTCGCGCTTTCGACGGGAAGCGTCTCCAGGAACCCCTTTCGGAAATCCACGTTCGACCAGCCGAGGTTCTTGGCGACGACGGGGCGGCACTCGTGGGCGACCTTGAGCATTTCGTCGGTCATGTCGACGCCGATCGACTTGCCGGTCTTGCCGACGAACTTGCTCGCGATGAAGCAGTCGATGCCGGCGCCGCTGCCGAGGTCGAGGTGCGTCTCGCCCTCCTTCAGCTCCGTGAGCGCGACGGGGGAGCCGCAGCCGTAGAAGCGATCGATGACGTCTTGCGGGATGTGGCCGACGTGGTCTTTCGGGTAGGACGTCGGGCAGCACAGTTCCTTCTGCGGCTCCTCGGCGGCGTGGCCGTAGTACTTGCGGACGCGGTCGCGCGCCTGGTCGATGTCGACCGACAGCACGCAGTTCGAGTGCGTCGTGGAGACCGTGACCTCGCCCGGCATCGGCCGGTGCTCGCTCGCGCAGTGCTTTTCGCCCTGGCCCATCGCCCGCGCCGCGAACGGCGCGTCGAACCCCGACTTCCGGTTCACCTTCGCCAGCGCTTCCTGCGCCATCGACTCGAACTGGTCCGCGATCGTTGCCTTCCAGAGGTCGCAGTACGGGTCGGCGCCCAGCACCGAACCCCCCGACGCCCAGTACGAGTGCTCGATGTCGCCGCCGCCGCAGAGGAACTTCAGCGAACAGTCGCGGCAGAGCGCCTTCTCGCGGACCGAGGCCCGCTGGAACTCGCGGCAGACGGGGGAGTCGCGGAGGATGGCGTCGAGCTTCTGGGAAGCGCTGTCGCCGCAGAGGAGCTCGGGGACGCCGCTGAACGACGCGCTGGGGTAGACCTTGCCGTCGTAGTTCACGCAGAGCGATTCGACGCCCGCGTTGCCGAGGTCGAGCTTGTCGCCCGCGGCGCGGTCGAGCCGCACGCGGAACGCCTCGTCGTTGTCCACGCGCACGCCGCACTCCGCCGCGGCCTTGCGCACCGCCCGCATCTGGCGGATGAGCCGGTCGGGGGACACGAAGAAGTCGCTTCCCGGCCCGACGGCGCGGCCGCGCTTGTGGAGCCACATGAAGTGGACGGACTCGATGCCGAGCTTTTTCGCGAGGGCGGGGAAGGCGGGGAGCTCGTCGATGTTTTTATTTGTGACGACGCAGGACAGCGTGAGGTGCGGCACGCCGGCGGCCACCAGCTCCCGCACGCCCTTCAGGATCCGCTCGAACGTCCCTTCGCCGCGCACCGGGTCGTTCGTCGCGGCCGTCGCCCCGTCGCACGACACCTGCAGCCGCAGCCGGTCGCGGTTCGGCATCGCCGCGAGGCGCTTCGCATCGCATTTCGTGCCGTTTGTCAGGATCGTGAGCCCGGCGGTCGCGGTGACTTTCGCGATGAGGTCGTAGATGGCGTCGTGCAGAAACGGCTCGCCGCCCGTGACGAAGAACTCCTTCACGCCGAGCGCCAGCCCCTGGTCGACGAGCCCCAGGACCGCTTCGCGCGACAGCCCCTTCGCCCCCTGCGGGCCGCTCGAGACGAGGCAGTGCGTGCACGTCAGGTTGCAGAGGTTGTTGACCTGGACCCAGAGTTCGCGGAGCTGCGGCTTCTTGTGGGCGGCGCGGCCGGCGTAGGGGCTGCGCGTGAAGGGCCGCTCGCCGAGGAGGTGCGTGCGCAGGCCGTCCTCGATCGCGGTGCGGACGTGGATCCACGCCTTGGCGGGCTCGACGGCGAATTCGTGCGCGTAGCGGTCGGCGATGTCGCGCACCGTGCGGTGCCCGTCCACCCACCCCAGGATCGCCGCGCCGCGCGCGTCCGTCGCAACCCAGTTCGGCCCGTCGGGGTCGACGAGCACCAGGGCGCCGTTTTCGCCGAAGCGAAGCAGCGGGGGAGCGTGCAGGACGGAAGCGTCGGTGAACATGTGGCGGCCCCGAAGATGCTAAGCGAGGCCGAGGACCGGAGCAAGGCGGGTTTCCCCGTCTATTTCTTCGCCTCTTCCGCCGGCCGCGACGCCGCGGCCTGGATGAGCCAGTTCGCGAGGAACTGGTACATCGCGTAGTGCGCCTTCGGGTCCGTCGAGACCTGCTGCAGGTGGCTCACGATGTGAAGCACCTTCCCGCGGCCGTAGTCGAACGTCGCCGCGACGCAGCCGGTGTTGTACTTCTTCTTCATCTCGGCGCTTTCGATCAGCACGCGGACTTTGTCCTTCGCCTTGTCGTCGACCTTGAAGAGGTACGAGCGCTCTTCCAGATACCACTTCGGCGCTTCGCCGGTGAAGTTGAACACGTCCTTGAGGAGCGGGTCGTCCTTCGCCTCCTCGACGGCGCTGATGCCGACCCACGTCTCGGGCGAGAGCGACACGTTGCGCAGGTAGCCGGGGAACGCCTCCTTGATCGGCGCCAGCGCCCAGTCCGTGCTCACCACCCAGCCGCCGCGGTCCACGAAACTCCGCAGCTTCAGGATCCCCGAGCCGTCCAACTCGCCCGGGCAGTTGATGATCACCACCTTCACGTCCGCCAGCCGCGCCCCGCCGAACTTCTTCGGCTCGATCGTCGTGTAGCGCAGCTTCAGCTTGTCCAGCACGCGCTGCACCGTGTCGTAGTCACCCGTCACGACCGCGATCTCGCCCGGGTCCATCGTCGCGACCGTCTTCCACCCGCCCTGCTGCCCGTTCTCCAGGTTGCCGCGCACCAGGTCGGCCGGCTCGTCCCCCGGCTTGATCTCCACCGGCGGATTCGCCTTGTTCTCCGGCTTCTTCACCACCGGCGCCGGCCGCCCCGCCTCCCACGTGCCGTCGTCGGGAACCAGCTCCACCTTCACCAGTTTCTTAAGCGCGCTCCGTTTCGAAAGCGCCATCACCGGCTTCGGGGCCGAAGAGATGCGCTGGGACGGCGCCACCGCGGACGGATCCGCAAGTTCCGCCGAGTTCAGCGGCAGTTCCGGCTCCGCAAGCGCTTCGTCCGGCGTCGGCACTTCCGGCCGCGGCGCATACTTCGGCGCCTCCGCGCCATCCGGAACGCCCTTCCCGTCCCCCTCGCGGCGCTCCGGCGGCTTCACCAACACCGACTTCGGCGGCTCGAGGGAGATGCGAAGCGGCGCCGGCGTCGGCGCGACGTACTGCCGGTAAACGCACACGGTCAGCAGGAGCGCGATGAATCCGTGCAGGCCGAGCGAGAGCACGATCGAGCCCGAAGCGGTCAGCGCGTTGAACACCGACCGGACGGTAAAGCGGTTGTCGCGGGCGCTGAGCAAGGCTCGGCGCGACGGCACGGAGGCGCGCGGGGCGAGCGGCGACGGCGCGGGGGGCGGCGCGAGTTCGATCGGCTTCGGCGCGGCCTGCTTGGCGATTTCGGCGAGAAGGGCGGCCGCGGGGGAGTGCGGCAGCGCGGGATGCGGGGTGGAGATGGGGCCGGAGGCGGTGGAGGGGCCATTCGAATCGGCCCCCGCGACGGCGTCGCGGGGGGTGGTTCCCAGGCCCGAGCCGGGGGCGGGAGGGGGGGAGATTCCCGACACTCCGGGGTCCGGAAGCTGCAACCGCTGCAGACTTTCCGCTCGGGCCTGGCCACCGCCTGTTGAGAAAGTGAAGCGGGCTGGACCGATCGTCACGGCCAACCCGTCCGTCACGGCCACGCGGTCGACTTTTCCGTCGCCGACCAGGAGGCCGTTCCTGCTTCCGGCGTCGACCACCTGAGCGCTTCCGTCTTCGGCAACCTCTATGCGGGCGTGCTTGCCGGAAACCTTGGGGTGATCGATCCGGATATCCGAGGAACGCGAGCGCCCGATCACGATTTGTTTTCCGTCGACCGGGCGGGTGGTTTTTGTCCCGTCCAGATCGATGGTGACCGTGATCATTGTCGTTTTCCTTTGGACGCGGGTGTTAAAGCAACCGCTGTGCCCATGGAGTCGAAATTTGTAACTCGTCTTCTATCAATAGGTTGCGACTTTTCAACAAAGCGTCCATACGCTGAAGTGTCAACTCGGGTTACAAACTCGGGCTAAAATGCATTGGAACTGTTCAGCGTGCTGACAAGTTCCTTTGCCTTTCGCCCAGCAGCCGGTCGTACAGCGCTTCGTTCGCGCGCACCATCCCCGCCATCGTGTAGTCCTCGGCCACGACTTCGCGCCCCGCGTCGCCCATTTCGCGGGCGCGATCCGGGTGCTGCAACACCGAGGCGATCCGATCCGCGAGCGACAGCGCGTCGCCGGCCGCGACGAGATGCCCCGTGCGTCCCTCTTCCACCAGCTCCACCGATCCGCCGACCGACGTCGCGACGACCGGCAGCGCCCATGCCATCGCTTCCAGCACGACGTTCGGCAATCCTTCCCACCGGCTCGGCAGCACGAGCACGCGCGCCGTCTTCCAGAACGGCGTCACGTCCGCCTGGAACCCGCACCACTCCACGCCCTCGACGCCGAGCGCTCGCAGCTCGCCCTCCTGCGGCCCCTTCCCGACGATCCGCAGCCGCGCCGCCGGGACGCGTTTCCGCACGAGCGGCCAGGCGGCAAGGAGCGTGCGCACGTCTTTCTGCGCGTCGATGCGGCCGACGAAGAGCGCCTCGGGGCGCGCGCGGTCCAGGCCTTCGAGCGGCGGCAGCTCGACGCCGTTGCGCACGGTGACGAGCTTCTTCGCGTCGATCCCCGCGACGCGCTCGGTGTACTCCCGCACCGCCTCGCAGACGCACGTCTCGCAGTCCATCTGCCCCTGCGACAGCCGGTCCATCATCAGGTGGTGCTTGCGCGTCTCGCAGACCCGCACGCTCCCGATCACGACCGGCACGCCGGCGCGCCGGCCGACGAGCCTCCCGAGCATGTTCGCGTGGAACAGGAACGAGTGGAGCACGTCCGGCTTCCACTCCTTCACGATCCGCCTCAGCCGGAACGGGGCGCGCACGTCCCATTTGCGCTTCATCCCCAGCGTCTCTGCCGGCACGCCCGCCTTCCGGAGCGCCTCGCCGACGGCGCCGAAGCCGCGGAGGCAGACGACGCGGGGTTCGAAGCGGGCGCGGTCGAGGCCGGTGGCGAGGTGGAAGAGCTGTTTCTCGGCGCCGCCGGGGTCGAGTTCGGTGATGAGGAGGAGGACGCGGTGGGGCATGGGGCCGATCATGAACGCACGGGGAAACGGCAACTTCAACGTTTCAATTCCCAAGGAAACGGCAACTTCAAAAAGACAATTTTCAATCCTGCTCGCCGGGGGCGCCGTTGACTTGGGGGGGGCGTTGGCCCTACGCTTGCCCCACTTCACAAGGAGATCCCGCATGGTCCGCGCGCTGTCGACCGCCCTGCTGCTCGTGCTCGCCGCGCCGCTCGCCGCGCGCGCCGAGGGAATCGCCGACCGCTGGACGAAGTTCAAGGCGGGGAGCTTCGTGACGATCAAGACGACGTCGAAGCTGTCGGGCGAGGAGATGGTGGAGGAGTCAAAGTACACGCTGACGGAGCTCACCGCCGACTACTACGCGCTGAAGATCGAGACGTCGATGGGCGGAAACGCGCTTCCCGTCACCGAGGTGAAGTACCCGCTGACGGCGTCGGCGGCGCCGGAGTGGACGTGGGAAGAGAAAGGCGCGGAGGAGCTGGAGATCGGCGGGGAGAAAGTGAAGTGCTCGGTGCGGATCGGGACGAGCTCGGACAAGAAGAGCCTGTGGACGATCTGGGTGGCGGAGGTGGCGGGCGGGCCGGTCGAGGTGAAGACGGAGAAGAAGCTCGTCGTGCCGGGCGGGTCGCGGACGGAGACGAGCGTGGTGACGAGCCTGTCGGAGAAGGTGAAGGTCGGTGAGAAGGACGTCGCGTGCTGGGTGAAGACGACGCTGATGGAGATCGAGGGGCAGAAGGTGGAGGGGAAAGTGTGGGAGAGCCGGGAGGTGCCGGGGTTGACGGTGAAGAGCGAGACGAAGACGACGGTGGGGACGATGGTGATGGTGTCGATCAGGGAAGCGGTGGCGTTTGAGGCGAAGTGAGGTTTGGGGTTGGGGGTTCCGGAAGTTGAGTTCCGGGTTCAGAGTTCAGGGTTCCGGGTTCGGTTGCGGGTTAGGAGTTGAGAGTTGGGTGGGCGTGTCCTGATCTTTGACCTGGATGGGACGCTGGCCGAGACGCGGGCGGACATCGCATCGGCGGCCAATTTCGCGCTGCGGGCGGTCGGGCTGGGGGAGTTGCCGGTGGCGCGGATCACGACGTACGTCGGCGAGGGCGCGGGGAAGCTGATCGAGCGATGCCTTGGGCCTCGGCAGGATCTGTTTGATGCGGCGCTTGCGGCATGGACGGCGCACTACTCAGGGCATCTGCTCGACGAGTCCCGGCTGTACGAGGGCGTCGCCGAAACGCTCGCCCGCCTGCCCGCCCCGCTCGCCGTGCTGTCCAACAAGCCTGCGAGCATGACCCGCACCATCCTCGACGGCCTCGGCATCGCTCGCTACTTCGCCCACGCCCTCGGCGGCGACTCGCTTCCCGTGAAAAAGCCAGACCCCGCCGGGATCGCCCATCTGCTCCGCGCCACCGGATGCTCTTCCGCCGTCCTCGTCGGCGACACCCTTGTCGACCTCTCCACCGCTCGCGCCGCCCGCATCCCCTGCTGGCTCGCCTCCTACGGCTTTTCCGGCCGCGCCTCCCTCGCCGCCGCCGGCGCCCCCGTCATCTTCGACCGCTTCGCCGACGTCGCTTCCCTCGCCGCCCAGCCTTCGAATTGACCCCCCGTCCGCGCGTCCTTACACTCCGCCGCTTCATGACCCCCGAACAGATCGCCCGTTCCCTCGGCGAAGCCCTCGCCGCTTCCTCCGAACTCGCCGAGCTGCTGCGCTGCGAAAAGGCGTACGCCGCCGACGCCGCGGCGCAGGCGCTCGTCAAGTCCGCCCAGGAGGCCGGCGCGAAGGTCCAGGCTCTCCAGCGCACCGGCGGGAAGCTCGACGCCGCCGAGGCCCGCCGACTCGCGGAAATGCAGGCGAACCTCGACGCCTGCCGGACTGTTCAACAGCTCGTCGCGTCGCAGAAGGCCTACGACGCCATGGCGCAGAAACTGAACGCAGTCGTGCAGGCGGTCGTCGAGGAGAAGCGGAAAAAGGGATGAGCGAGCCAGAAAAGAAGGACGTGCCGGGAGGGCCGCGGCCGGAGGAGAAGCTGCTGGCGGACCGCCGCGCGCACATGGAGGCGGTGAAGGCGAAGGGGATCGACCCGTGGGGGAGCCGTCACGACGGCGCGCAGGCGATCAAGCCCGTCGTCGACGCGTACGAGGAAGGCCGCGAGGTCTCCGTCGCGGGCCGCGTCACGGGCCGCCGGCAGTTCGGCAAGGCCAACTTCCTCGACCTGCGCGACTGGACCGGGAAGATCCAGCTCTACGTGAAGAAGGACATCGTCGGCGACGCCGCGATGGAACTGTTCAACCTCCTCGACCTCGGCGACCTCATGGCCGTGAAGGGGAAGCTCTTCAAGACCAAGACCGGCGAAATCTCCGTCGAGGTGAAGGAATTCCGCGTGCTGACGAAGTCGCTGAGGCCGCTTCCCGAAAAGTGGCATGGGCTGCAGAACGTGGAGATCCGGTACCGGCAGAGGTATCTCGACCTCATCTCGAACCCGGAGGTGATGGAGACGTTCCGGAAGCGGTCGCAGATCGTGGCGGAGTGGCGGCGGTGGCTGACGGAGAGGGGCTTCATCGAGGTGGAGACGCCGATGATGCAGCCGATTCCGGGCGGCGCGGCGGCGAAGCCGTTCGTGACGCACCACAACGCGCTGGACATGCAGCTTTTCCTGCGGATCGCGCCGGAGCTGTACCTGAAGCGGCTGCTGGTGGGCGGGATGGAGAAGGTGTTCGAGATCAACCGGAACTTTCGGAACGAGGGGATCAGCCCGCGGCACAATCCCGAGTTCACGATGATGGAGCTGTACTGGGCGTACAGCGACTACAACGGGATGATGGAGCTGACGGAGGGGCTGCTGTCGCATCTCGCGAAGACGGTGACGGGGGGGACGAAGATCGTGTGGGACGGGCGCGAGTTCGAGCTGGCGGCGCCGTGGCCGCGGAGAAAATACCTCGACCTGTTCCGCGAGAAGGCGGGGTTCGAGTGGCACGACCACGACAAGGTGGTCGCGAAGGCGCGCGAGCTGCACGTCGAGGTGGGGAAGCGCCCGCACGAGGCGATCGCGAACGACGTGTGGGAACACCTGGTGGAAGGCGACCTCAGCGGCCCGGTGTTCGTGATCGACTTCCCGGTGGAGCTGAGCCCGCTGACGAAGCGGTCGCCGTCGGACAGCCGGGTGGTGGAGAGGTTCGAGCTCTACATCGCGAACATGGAGATCGCGAACGCGTACACGGAGCTGAACGACCCGATCGAGCAGCGGGAGCGTTTCGAGAGGCAGATCACCGCGAAGGAAGAAGGGATGGAGAAGATCGACGAGGATTTCCTCGTGGCGCAGGAGCATGGAATGCCTCCCGCGGGGGGGATCGGGATCGGGGTGGACCGGGTGGCGATGTTGCTGACGGGGAGTAAGTCCATCCGGGATGTGATTTTGTTCCCGCTGATGAGGAAGACGGAATAACCGCGGGCGGGAAAACGGCCAGGAAACGAAAAACGAAAAGGGAAAAAGGAAAAACGAAAAGACGGTGAGGGACCTTAGTGGCAGGCGGCGCGTCGCTCGCGATTCCGGCCCTTTTCCTTTTTCCTTTTTTGTTTTTCGTTTTTCGTTTCGTGGCCTTTGTTCCCCCAGGAGCACTTCCCCCTGTACAAGCTCTTCCTAAGCCTCCGCTATCTCCGCAAACGCCCGATCAGCCTCCTCTCGGTGATCGGCGTCTGGTTTGGCGTGCTGACGCTGCTCGTGGTGACGAGCGTCATGGGAGGCTTCGCCCGCGACCTGAGGGCCCGCATCCGCGGCATGTCCGCCCACATCACGGTGACGTCGTCGCAGTTCTCGCGGCTCGGGTCGATGGAGAACTGGGAGGAGCTGGCGAAGCGGGTGAAGGCGGCGGCGCCGGACGAAGTGCTGGCAGTCTCGCCGCAGCTCGAGTGGCCGATCATGATCTCCAAGGGACAGACGCCGCAGCCCGCGACGCTCGTGGGGATCATCCCCGACCTGGAGGCGCAGGTCAGCGGGTTCTCGGAGCACATGCTCGACGGCCACCCGCCGGACTTCACGGACTTCTCCGGGCGCAAGATGCCCGAGGGGTGGGGGCCTTGCATCATGGGCTCCGGCATCCTCACGACGCACCGGAACAAAGACATCGTCTTCATCGCCGACGGCCCCGGCGCCGCGGCCGCCGCCGCGAGCTGCCTCCCGGCCGTGAACCCGAAGGACAAGTTCGCCGTGTTCGTCGGCGACCAGTCCTCCTCCGGCGACCTCCTCGCCGGCGGCGACGAACGCGAATCCCACCCGACCGCGGCGTGGTTCAACGGGAGAGCCGACGCTTCCGTGAAGAACTGGCCCGACGTCCTCGAGCGCATCTTCCGCCTTCTCGCCTACGACACCGTGGGCGAAACGCGCCCGTGCGTCGTCGTGCTCCTCGGCAAGGAGATGCCTCCCGAGGGCGCGTTTCGGGACGCGTGGTACCGGCTGTCGACCGAGGCTCGGCGGCTCCTGCGGGTCTACACGCCCGGCGAGACGCTCTCGGAGCCGGGGGGCGAGAAGGCCCGTGCCGCCCAGTTCCTGCGCCTCGAGCCGGGCCCGGACGCGCGCCTCGAGCTCGTCTCGCGCGTCCAGGACCCTTACATCGGCACCGGTGTTTCCATCACCACCATCGCTCCCGCCGACGCCCGCGACTCCGGCGGGCTCGACAAGCGCCTCGACCCCACCCACTCGAAGCTCGGAATCGTCGGCGCCTTCAACTCCGGTATGAACGAGTACGACTCCCAGGTCATCTACGCCCCCCTCGAGTACGTCCAGGAAGCGCTTCGCGAATGCCTCGTCGACGCCAAGACGAAGGAGCCCGTCCTCAAGGACGGCCGCATCCAGGGGGGGCGCTTCAACAAGCTCCGCATCAAGATCCGCAACTACGACGACGCGGAAAAGGTCGCCGACCGCATCCGCGCGGGGCTCAAGGGCTCGTACGGGATTTTCACGTGGCAGTCCGAGAAGGCGATTCTCCTGCAGGCGGTCGCCGTCGAGCGCACGCTCACCGGCGTCATCATGTTCTTCATCGTGATCATGGCCGCGTTCTCGATCCTCGCGATCCTCTCGATGCTCGTGACGGAGAAGACGCGCGACATCGGCATCCTCCGCGCGCAGGGCGCCACCGTCGGCGGCATCATGACGATCTTCCTCAGCGAAGGCGCGGTGATCGGCCTCGTTGGCTGCGGCCTCGGCCTCGGGTCGGCCAAGTACGTCCTCGATCACCTCAACCCGCTCGCCGACTGGGTCTACGGCAAGACCGGCTGGTACCCCTTCCCCAAGAACATCTACCTGCTCGACCGCATCCCGCACCAGGTCGACGGCCCCATCTGGGCCCTCGTCGTCGGCGCGACGCTCTTCGTCTGCCTCCTCGCCGCCCTCTGGCCGTCCTGGAAGGCCGCGCGCCTCAACCCCATCGACGCGCTGAGGTACGAATGAGCGGCTTCCTCGACGCGAGAGACATCCGCCGCGACTTCCAAATCGGCGACCGCACGCTTCCCGTGCTGCGCGGCGTCGACCTCTCCGTCGAGCCCGGCGACGTCGTGGCGATCGTCGGGCCCAGCGGGGCGGGGAAGAGCACCTTCCTGCACATCATGGGGCTGCTCGACCGGCCGACGTCGGGGAGCATCCTGTTCAAGGGGCAGCCGTACAGCGACCTGAACGACCGCGAGCGGGCCCGGATGCGCAACTCGACCTTCTCGTTCGTCTTCCAGTTCTACCACCTCCTCCCCGAGCTCTCGGCGCTCGAGAACGCGATCATGCCGATCATGATCCAGTCCTCGATCTTCGCCTGGCCCGTCCTCCGCGGCGAAGCCCGCCGCAAGGCGAAGGAACTGCTCGACCGCATGGGGATGGGCGAGCGCCTCCACCACGTCCCCGGCCGCCTCTCCGGCGGCGAACGCCAGCGCGTCGCCATCGCCCGCGCCCTCATGACCAACCCCGAGGTCGTCTTCTGCGACGAGCCCACCGGCAACCTCGACACGGTGACCTCGCAGGAAATCCAGGACCTGTTGTGGTCGCTCGCGGAAGAACGCCGCACGACCTTCGTCATGGTCACCCACGAGCCGTCGCTGGCGCGAAGGGCGCACCGCGTCGTCCGCATGGTGGACGGGCTCATCGTGGACGGGGAAGCGCCATCGGCGATCGTGCCGACGCCGGTGATTCCCCCACTCTCGATCGGACCTGTTCCGCCGCCGCAGCCTGAGGCTCCCGCAATGCCCTCCGGCGCGTAGCGGGCCGGTCGATCGATCAGGACCGGTCGACGGTTCCGCCGAAGCATTGGCATTTGCGGCACTGAAAAACCAACGTGCTCGGGTCGCCATCCCGATCCATGAGGTCGACGTATTCTTCCAAGGAATGCCCCGGCTGGAGGTTCGGCTTCACGATGGCGGCGATCGCTTCAGGCCACCGCTTACGCAATTCATCACTTCCGGCATATCCCAGAAACGTCATTCCATCTTCGCAGCAGAACGGCCAGTCGAATTGCTGGAACGAGGGCACCGCTGGCGTCAGGTACGTGATGGCCTCATAGACCAAGCTATTGATTCGACGCCCCTTATCATTCTGGTAGATGCCAGGCATGATCTCCCGGGCGAGCAGAGAATTAGTGTGGATGCCCCACTTTGCACGAGCCTTGCCCTCGATCAGACACCAGGGGCAGGTTCTGTTCTTGAGCCGTTCCTGCTCCTGGGGATCGGGCTCTTCACCGCCCCACCAGAAGATGTTTCCGTAGTAGAGGAACCCTCTCTCCTTTCCACAGCAGAAACACTCCGCCATGGACTCCCGGATCACCCTGGTTTCAAGGGGATTTCGATAGTACGGGAATTCGGGCGGTGGCTGCGTGCCCATGTATGATCAACTCCTTGCCGTTCGATCGATTTCAGAAGGATCGTAGTGAACATTTGCGATGCCACGCCTGCCCAGTTCCTGGAAGAAGTCGGCACGTGGCATCTGCGCGATTGCGGCAGCGGCGCCCTGGGAGACAAGGCCTCGGGTAAACCAATCAATCGCCAGAAGCAGTCGAACCTGCTGGGCGAGTTCGAGAGGCGATCCGAGGATGCCCGCGCCGAGGTCGTCGGGAAGCTGCAGAGTAATGGTCCTCACGGCGGCAATGTACCGGAAAGCAAGCTAGCGGCGGATGGCTCGATCTGTCGGCGGTCTCAGAACAGCCCGGTCGACCGGATCTTCGCCTTCGAAATATCCGATTTTCCCGGGGACGCATGAGAGGATTGTCCCTTGGCCCATACCGAGCAGGGAGAGAACGAAGAAGGGCCGGGCGATTGCCCGGCCCTCTGCGTCGGCTGTCAAATTTGCCCTCCCGCCTACTTCAGCTTCGCCACCGCCGCCTTGATCGCGGCCACGTCGGGCTTCACCTTGGGGTCGTCGCTCGACCACGAGTAGGCGACCTTGCCGTCCTTGCCGATGACGATCGCGCTGCGCTTGGAGACGCCCTTCCAGGGCCCCAGCGTCTCGTGCAGGACGCCGTACGCCGCGGAAATGTTCTTGTTGAAATCCGTCAGCAGGTCGAACGGGAACTTCTCCTTCTCGCGCCAGCCCCAGAGGGCGTGCGGGGAATCGACGCTGATGCCGTAGGTCACGGCGCCGGGGGTGTTGTAGTCCTTCCAGCCGTCGCGGATCCCGCAGAGCTCGTCGGAGCAGATGGGGGAGAAGGCGAAGGGGAAGAAGAGGAGGACGACGTTGTCCTTGCCCTTGTGGGAGGAGATCGTGAAGTCCTGCTTGGCGGTGTTCTTGGTCGTGAAATCGGGCGCGTCGGCGCCGACGGCGATGGCCATGGGAGGCTCCTTGTAAAGCGGGGGCTTTAGGAATGTCGAGGGGCGGATGATAGGGAGGAGCGAGCGTTGGGTCAATGAAGGCTGGCGAAGGGGGTGCATGACCGGAGTTGCACCCCCCGGCGGGCCGGCGTCGGGGACGATCATGCGGGTTTCCTGAAGCGTGGGCCGCCTGCGTGGTGAGCACGCGGTCTGTTCTCGAAGTGTCGTGCGGCGCGATCGTCCTCTGACAGG
>CAZPWT010000051.1:0-61399 GCA_964590435.1 uncultured Planctomycetia bacterium | reverse complement strand
CAATGTTGCTGGACCTTCGTCTCGCAGATTGGCGCCATCAGATTTCCTGCTTGTCTCTCTCGAAGGAGGACTCCCGGATAATCGAAGAACGACTCGCCGTCGCCCTTGCCACCGTTGCTTGAAAGTGCAAGAGGTCACCCTTTTGAAGTTGCGGTTTCCTTGGAAATTCGCCGTCTTGTAGTTGCTGTTTCGCGCGCCTCCCCGATTCCGGTATTAGTCCGGGCCGCGCGCGCCACAATAGGGGCGTCCGATGATCCCCGACCGCCGGCACATGCTCGAGGAACTCGTGCGACGGCACGCCCGTGCCGTCGGCGCGGTCTGCTGGTCGCGTACGGGAAGCGTCGTGGACACCGACGACCTGGTGCAGGAGACGATGATGCGGGCGTGCCGCGATTTCGGGGCGCTGCGGGAGCCGGAAAAGTTCGGGGCGTGGGTGCGGGGGATCGCGGAAAACGTCTGCCGGGAGTGGGGGCGGACGCGGAAAAAGCAGCCGCCGGCGCTGGGGGACGAAGCGGGGGCGGTGGCGGCGCCGGAGGCGGAAGCGCCGGGGGACGGAGCGGAGCGGGTCCGGCGGGCGCTGATGGAGATCCCGGAGATCTACCGCGACACGATCGCACTCTTCCATTTCGAAAAAAAAACATACTCCGAGATCGCGACGGCGCTCGGCCTGTCGGCGGCGGCGGTGAACGCGCGGCTGACGAAAGGGCGGGCGATGCTGCGGCAGCGGCTGAAAGGGGCGGCGCATGACGTGCGTTGAGGTGAGGGAGAGGCTGGGAGCGTTCCTGGACGGGGAAGACCCGGCGCCGGGCGAGGTCGACGCGCACCTGCGCGGCTGTCCTTCCTGCGCGGCGGCGCTGGCGGAGCTGCGCGCCGAGCTGGCGGAGCTGGACGCGGCACTGGCCCCCGTCGCCGCCCGCGCCGAGGCCGGCGCCGCCCGCGCGCTGGCCGGCCTTCCGCCCGATCACCGCAGCGGTGGCGTCCCGTGGTGGGGCCTGCCCCTCGCGGCCGCCGCGGGGTTTCTGCTCGCAATGGTGTTCGTCCCGGGCGGCGACCGTTCCTCTATGCGCCCGCCTCCCGACACGGCAGCCCTGGAGAAGGCGCAGCGCGAAAGGGAAGCGGTTGCGGCCGAGGTAGAGAGGGTGCTGCGGACGCCGGAGGTCGGGTGCGACGTAGAAGGGCCGGACCGGAAGCTACGGAAACTCGGCGCGGCGTGCGTGGAGCCGGCGGCCGCGTGGGTCGCGGCGGCGGATCCGGAGAAAGACGTCTTCGGGCGGCACGTGGCGGCGAAGGTCGTGGCGGAGCTGGCGACGCGGGAGCAGGCCGGGCTGCTGCTGCAGATGATGGGAGACACGGACGTGCAAGTGAGGCTCTACGCGAATCGCGGACTGGCGCGGTTGAGCGGGCTGGTGGAGTGCCCGGAGGAGATGGTGCGGAAGGAGGGAAAGCGGGCGGAGGAGGCGTGGAGAAAGGTGTTCGGCGCGAGATAACGAAGGGCGAAAGAACAAGGTCGAGGTCGCGGATGAAAACGGGTGAAACGGGATTAACGCCGGAACTACCCGATTCCCGTGACCAGCCCCATCCCGACCACGCTCGTCAATTTCGCATCTGCCGCCGCCGCCTTCGCGAGCTTCGTCAGCGCCGCGTCCGTCTTCTTCGTCTTCCAGTGCTCCCGCATCGCCTCGTACAGCCGCGACGCCTTCCCGCCGCTCCAGACCTGGCCGAAGTACTCCGCGAGGTGCTGCTCGCCTTCGTACTCGAGCGGCCCCGGGAAAAACAGCCGCGCCCCGGGGTTCACCGTCGCCTCGCCGCCCTCGTCGAACTGCTGCATCCCGTCCGACTTCAGCCCGCGCGGCCCCAGCGCCACCGGCTGCTTCCATCCCGCCCGGTAGTACTTCACGCGGCCGTACACGTCGAGGCACTGGATCACCGCCATCTTCACCTGCGCCGGCCCCAGCTTCATCGCCTCGTACGCGTCCCGCCCCGCGCACCGCGGGTTGTCGTTGTCCCCCGTCTGCCCGTCCAGCACTTCCAGGATCGCCTTCACTCCCGCGTCGTACACCGCCGGGTCCAGCGTCCCTCCCTGCGGCGACATCCAGACGAGGACCTGGCGGTCCGAATGAAGCGGGAACATCTTCGCGATGTCTTTCGGCCCCTTGATGATCCCGAGCTCGTACTTCCGCGACTTCAGCACTTCGATCTTCCCGTCCCCCGGGATCGTCGCGGCCTCCGGCGGCAGGATCGCCCGCACCGCGGCGATCTTCACGTCGCCGCACGGGTGTTCGGCGCCGTCGCGGTGCCGGGAGCGCTTTTCCCAGAATGCGTTCTTCACCAGCGTCACGACCCGCAGCGGCTCTTCGCCGAGGTGTTCGTTGAGCGTGTCCGTCAGCGTGCCGAGCCCCGTCGGCCACATCCCCTTGCCGCCGCGCCCCGCGAAGCCGGCGGAGACCATGACAAAGAGGTCGCCGGCGGCGAGGTGGACGGGGCGGCCGTTCTCAAAGTGGTCGCGCGCTTCGCGGAGGAACTTGCGCTCGAGCGGCTCGTGGGCGTTGCCGGTCGTGCAGCAGCGCCCTTCCTCGTTCGAGACCCACCAGACCGCGTCGCGGCAGCCGGCGTTGTAGGGGAGCATCGTCATCTGCCTCGGTTCGAACAGGCAGATCGCCACCTCGAGGCGGTGCGGGTAGCCGCGTCCGCACAGGTCCTCCAGCGCGCAGTTCGCCGCGAGCCCCGGGTCGCCGTCCGTCTCCAGCGACCCCTTCAGCGTCTCGAACGGCTTGTCCAGGTCGTACGCCACCGGCTGCCCCTTCGCGTCCACGTGTCTCAGATACACCAGCGCGAACCGCTCCTCTCCCAGCTCGATGGACGCAAACCGGTCCGGCGACCCCTCCGGGATCTTCTGCTCGATCACCGACATCTCGAACCGCGCCGCTTCCCGCGTGGACAGCGTCGCCCCGGGCTCCGGGTAGTCCGGCTTGTCCGCCTCCTCCCGCGCCACGCGGTCCCGCGGCGAGCTCGAGACCGCGTTGTCCTCCACCACCAGCGTGTTGCCGCAATACGAACACTTCACGCGCCCCGCCCCCGGCTTGATGTCGAGGCTTCCGGCGCACGACGGGCAGTGAAAGGCCTGGAGTCGCATGGGTCCTCTCGGGGGAAGCGGTGCCTTCCTGTAACCGGGGGGATGATAAACCGGCGCGGAAATTCGGGCGCGAATCCGCATTGTGCCGCGCCTCCCCGCGTTGCTAGACTTGCCGGGATGAAACGCCTCCTCGTCGTCGCGGCCCTCGCGGCCCCGCTGTTCTCCACAGGGTGCACCTCCATCCCGCAGGTGAAGTCCTGGCTCGGCATCAAGCCCGGGATGACGGATTACGGACCGTTCAACGCGACGAAGAAGGAAGTCTGGGAAGCGTCGCGGGACGCGATGGCGGACATGGGGTTCACGTTCCGGGTGGCGAAACGGGAGGAGTGGACGCTGGAGTCGCACTGGAACTCGTACGGCAGCGACTTCTCGCATGAGAACCACCGGTACCGCGCGACGATGGAGCTGGAAGACGCGGACGGCGGCGGGACGACGATCAAGCTGGTTGTGGAGGGCGAGACGAACTCAGGGACGGACCCGATCCGGCCGAGCGAGGCGGACTGGTCGGCTGACGGCGCGGACGAGGACATGCAGAACGAGATCATCTACCGGACGCGCAAGAAGCTCGGCGGCCACGGGCTGGGCGACATCTACGACAAGACGCTGCGCCGGCTGGAGGAAGAGGACAACCGGAAGCCACAGAAGCCGCCGGACTACGGCGACACGAAGTAGCCTCCCGAAGCAGGAACGATCCCAGGAAGCCCGGATACAATCCGGGCTTCCTTCGTTTTCGGGCCCCATTTCGAGAGGAATCCCGTGACACGTCCCGGCGCCTTCCTCCTCCTGTGCGTGCTTTCGGCCGCGCCCCTCGCGGCAGGCCCCGTCGAAGATGCGCGGGAACTCCAGAAAGCGGGGAAGGCCGACGACGCCGCGGCGCTTCTCGAGAAGGCCGCTGCGGCCGACGAGAAGGACACGCAGGCGCTCTTCCTGCTGTTCCAGATCCGTGCGGACCAGAAGAAATGGGACGCGATGACGGACGCGCTGGTGGAGGCGGTGAAGCGCGGGCTGGGATGGGGGGCGAAGGACGAGGCGACGAAGCAGATCAACGAGACGCTGGGGCTGGCGAACTGGTACGCGACGGACGAGCAGCGGGTGGCGGTGTTCGGGCGGCTGGCGCGGGAGTTCCCGGCGTCGCCGTGGCGCGTGGGGTGGATGTGCGTCTGCTACTCGGCGCAGGTGCGGCTCGGGCACGCGGAGGAAGCGGCGGCGATCGAGAAGGAACTGCTGGGGATGAATCTCGACGCGATGCAGACGTTCCGGGTGGGGCGCGCGTACGTCGAGTGCAACCAGAAGCCCGACAAGGCTGCCGACATGATCGAGGCGGCGCTGGCGCAGCGCGAGGCGCTTCCGTTGTCAGAGGACGCGGTGGAACGGGAGACGGCGCTGACGGAGATGGGGGTGTGGCGCTCGTATCTCGCGTTTGCGTACGAGTCGATGGGGAAGCGCGGGGCGGGGAACCGGTTCTGGGAGAGCGAGCCGGGGGACGTGGACGCGTTCGAGGAGGCGACGGCGGCGTCGGGGCTCGGGGAAGCGCGGGGGAACCGCGTCGCGGTCGGCGATTTCGACGGGGACGGTTGGGAGGACCTGTCGTTCAACGGCGCGGTGTGGCGGAACAACCGCGGCGTGTTCGAGGCGGTGCCGAAGGAGAGAGTTCCCGAGGCGCGCGGGACGGCGTCGCTCTGGGCGGACGCCGACGGCGACGGGGACCTGGACCTCTGGGTGTTCGCGCAGAAGCCCGCGGTGCGGCTGTTCCTGAACGACGCGGGGGCGTTCACCGAGGCGAAGGACACCGGGATGGAAGGCGAGCTGGAGTCCGGCCCCGAAGGTGTCGGGCTCGCAGACGCGAACGGCGACGGGATCCCGGACGCGTACCTCGCCGTCTACGAGGGCGGCGACCTCGGCGGCGGGCGCGTCGACCGGTTCTTCGTGTCGCAGGGGAAGGGCAAGTGGGCGGACGCGCTGGAATCCGCGGGGATGGGCGAGGAGAAGAAGGAGCCGCTCGCCGGGCGCGGCGTGAACTGGGGCGACTTCGACAACGACGGCGACATGGACTGCTTCGTCTCGAACTACCGCCTCCAGAAGAACTACCTCTGGCGCAACGACGGCAAGGGCAGCTTCACGAATGCCGCGCGCGACCTCGGCGTCGAGGGCGTCGGGACCACGACCGAGGAGAACACCTGGTACGGTCACACCATCGGCTCCTGCTGGGCCGACCTCGACAACGACCTCGATCTCGACCTCTTCAGCGCCAACCTCGCCCACCCGCGCTTCATCGCCTTCTCGAACAAGACCCAGGTCCTCATGAACCAGGGCGCGGCGCTCGGCTGGAAGTTCTGCGACGTGGCGCCGTGGTGCGGGCTGCCGTACGAAGAGACGATGAGCGACCCGTCGGCGGCGGATTTCGACAACGACGGGGATCTCGACCTGTATGTGACCGGCGTTTACCGCGAGCGCCCTAGCTGGCTTCTTCGCAACGACGGCGCCGCGCATTTCGAGCCGGTCACTTGGCGCGCCGGCGTCGTCGCGTTCAACGGCTGGGGCCACGCCTGGTTCGACCCCGACAACGACGGCGACCTCGACCTCGTCGTCTGCGCCGGCGGGAAGGCCCAACTGTTCCTCAACGGCCTCGACGGCGGCGCTTCGTGGCTCGACGTCACCCTCAAGCCCGCCGCGGGCCGAACCTCCATCGGCGCCCGCGTCACCGCCTTCCTCGGCGATTCACGCCAGATGCGCGAAATCGCCGCCGGCCGCGGCACCTCCAGCCAGGACTCAATGCGCGCGCATTTCGGGTTCGGGAAGCGCGCCGGCAAGGCGACGGTGGTGGTGAAGTGGCCGGGCGGCAAGGAGCAGCGCGTGACCGACGCGGAGCTGAACCGGACGCTGGAGATTTCCCAGGAGTGACGGCTACGCCTTGACGCTGCCTTTGCCCTTCAGCGGCTGGAAATACCGGCCCTTCGCGTCCGCCCAGCCTTTCTCGTCGGTCGGCTGATAGCGCCGCATGATCTCCTGTACCGCCGTCTCTTCGGCGATGCGGTGATCGGACAGCACGCGCTTCTCGTCGTCCGAGAGCGACAGCGTGAGCCGGACGATTCCCGCGGCGGGAGCGGGGCCGGAGTGCGCGCCCTTCGGCGACGGCAGCCCGACTTCCTGCCACGTCTCGCCGCCCACGGGGCCGACGCGCGAGGCCGGCTTCCGCTCGACCGGCGCGCGCTGGGGCTGCACCGCGGGAACGGCGGCGTCGGACTGCGGGACGATGAGCGGCACGGGGTCGTTCACGCCCTGCTGGGCGATCGGAAGCCACTTGGAATCCGCCGTGGGCTCCGTCGGGCGAGGGGCGGCCGTGACGAGATTGGCGGTGGAGGGACCGGCGGGGATGCCGAGCTCTTTCTGGGCGCGCACGCCGTCCTCGATCATCCGGTCGAGCTTCACGAGCTGTTCGCCGATCGGGCCGGCGAGAGCGAAGGACTGCTCCTCGAGCGGGAGTTTGCGGACCGTCGCGACGATCTCGTCGCGCGCCCGCTGGGCCACTCGCCCCTGTTCCATCGCCTCTGCGAGCAGTTTCTTCGTCCGCGCCGCGTCCGCCTCGACCTGCTCCGGCGTGAGGAGGACCGTCGGCGAATCCGGGCCGAACATGTTGGGAATGTCGGACAGGCGGGCTCCCGGCGCGGGGGCAGGGGCCGGCGCCGTCGCGGTCGCGATGCGCGTCTCCGTGGCCCGCGCCGCCTCGGCCGGGACCGCGGGCATTTCCTCCGAGTCAAGCAGGGTCCTGCGCGGCGAAGCGGATCCGGGGGCGCCGCCGGGCGTCGCGTGCGGCTCGTCGGAGCCTCCGGTCATGGCGCGGCGGCGCGTGGCCTCGATCGCCATCGCCTTCCGCTGCTCCGCCGGCGAAAGCTCGGCGGGGGACTGGAGCGTGCCGAGCACGGGCTCGTCGGGCGGGAGGACCGGCAGGTCGAACAGCGCGGCCAGCGCTTCCCCCGGCCCCGGGTCCGCGGGCTTCTGCGCAGGCGCCGGTTCCTCACGGGGAGGCGCGGCGAGGTGGGCGGGAAGCGGGATCGTGGGGACGTTGATGTCCGTCGGCTTCTCGGATTCGAGGACGCCGGGGGCCGGCGGCGGGACGACGGGCGCCTCCGTCGTGCTGGCCAGGATCGGTTCCGGGGCGGCGGGCGGCGGAACGGCGGGGAGAACCGCTTCCGTGGCCTTGTCGGCGACGGGGGGCGGAACCGGGTCGGCGGGGATGTCCTTGGGCAACTGGTTCGCGAAGACGGTCTCGGGCTTGGTGACCTCGTTGGAGGGCGCGGCCGGCTCGGCCTGTTGAAGGGCTGCGCCGGGGGCGCTGGAGATGACCTGCTCCTCGAGGGGCGGCGGCGGCGGCGCCGGGGTGGCGGACTCGACCGGTTCGGGGAGGGGAAGGGTCGGGTGCTCTTCCGGGTGGCGTGCGTGCTTGAGGGTGCGCTTGGAGGGAGAGGCGGGGGTCTGAAGGAAGGCGAGGAGGTTCTGGGAAGTGACGAACCACTGGTCGCCGATTTTGCGGGCGACGAGGTCGCCGCGGCGCATGAGGCGTTTGAGGGCCTCGGGTTCGACGCCGAGGCGCTTGGAGACTTCCTCGAGGGAGAAGACTTCGACGCCGCCGATTTCGATGCTCATGGCTGGTCTCCGGGGCCAGGGCGTGCGGGGGACGGCGGTTTAACGTATTTGCTGCGTTTAATGTTACTCATCCAAGGGTCCGAGGGCAAGAGCCAACCCGGAACGACGCCATTCTACACGAGGACACGGGAGCCCTGAACCCCCGTTTCCATCCGTGCAGTTCCGCCCGCGGCCCGGTTGGCACCCAAACCACCAACCCCAAACCCGCGACCGAACCCCGAACCCGGAACTCGGAACCCCGAACTCAACTTCCGGAACCCCCAACCCCCAACTACCCCTTCGGCGGCTCCACCACCGGCTCCAGCCCTCCCACCTGCACCTCCGTCGGGATGTACTTCCCGAGGTAGTCCAGGTCCATCGTCTCCTTCACGAGATTGCGCGCGATCACCATCCGCTGCACCTGGTTCGTGCCCTCGTAGATCTGCGTGATCTTCGCGTCGCGCATGTACTTCTCGATCGGGTAGTCCTTCATGAAGCCGTACCCGCCGAAGATCTGCACCGCGTTCGTCGTGACTTCCATCGCCACGTCCGTCGCGAACGCCTTGCACATCGCCGCGGTCTTCGTCACGTTCCCCGCGCCCGCGTCGACGAGGCGACCGGCCTCGAGCACCAGCAACCGCGCCGCTTCCACCTTCATCGCCATGTCGGCCATCATGAACCCGATCGCCTGGTGGCTCGAAATCGGCGAACCGAACTGGTGGCGCTTCTGCGCGTACACCTGCGCCAGTTCCAGCGCGCCGGCGGCCAGCCCGACGGCCTGGGCGGCGACGCCCGGCCGCGCGTGGTCGAGCGTCTGCATCGCGTGCTTGAATCCGAACCCCGGCTTCCCGCCGAGCAGGTTCTTCGAGGGCACGCGGCAGTTCTTGAAGACGAGCTCGTTCACGGGGACGCAGCGGATCCCCATCTTGTCCTCGGTCTTCCCGATCGTGAACCCCGGCGTGCCCTTTTCGACGAGCAGCGCGCTGATCCGCTTCGCCTTCGACTCCCGGTCGGTCACGCAGAAGACGCTGAACAGGTCCGCCGCCCCGCCGTTCGTGCACCACTTCTTCTCGCCGTTGATCACGTAGCTGTCGCCGTCCGCCTTTCCCTCGGTCCGCATCGAACCCGCGTCGCTTCCCGCGAATTTCTCCGACAGCCCGAACGCGATCAGCTTCCGTCCCGCGGCGATCTCCGGCAGCCACTTCTTCTTCTGCTCCTCCGTCCCGCCCAGCAGCACCGGGAACGAGCCCAGTGCGTTCACGGCGTAGGCCACGCCGACGCCGCCGCAGGCCCGCGACAGCTCCTCGATCACCACGCACAGCGACCCGACGCCGCCGCCTGCCCCGCCGTACTCCTTCGGGATCCACACGCCCATCAGCCCCGCCTTCGCCATCGCCTCCTTGATTTCCCACGGGTACTGCTGCAGCTCGTCGTACTTCTTCGCGTTCGGGCGGACGACCTCCTCCGCGACTTTGTGGGCGATCTCTTTCCATTTGAGCTGGTCGGCGCTGTAGGCGGGCATGGGGCGTCTCCGAAGTGGCGTTATGAGAAGAACGGCGAGTATAGGGAGAGAGGTGCGGCGTGGCCAGAAACGCTCTGGGGCGGGGTTGACGCCGAACGAAACGGGCATGACACGGAAGGCGCGGAGAAACGGAGAGGCACGGAAATCGACCGGGAGGACTTTCGGTCGGGCACGCCGATGTCTACCATCACCCCGTGCGCCCTTGCCCCCGGTGCTTCCTCGACGATGGACTCTGCCTCTGCGCCGAGATCCCGCGCGTCGAGACGCGCACGGCATTTCTCATCCTGCGGCACGTCAACGAAGCACGCCGCCGCACCAATTCCGGCCGGATCGCGGCGCTCGCGATGCCGAAATGCGAAATCGTCGACAACCGCGAACGCCGGGACATGACCGGTTTCGAGCCCCCGCCCGGTTCGTGGCTGCTGTTCCCGGGCGGCGACACGGCGGCGAAGGACGCCGCGCCACCGGCCACCGTCATCGTCCTCGACGGCACCTGGCGTGAGGCGAAACGCCTGTTCCTGCGCACTCCGGCCCTTCACAGGCTCCCGCGCGTCCCGATCCTCCCCGCGGCACCCGCCGACCACTTGCGCCGCCCGCCTCCCGGCGGCCTGGCTACCCTCGAGGCCATCGCCTGCGCGGTCCAGTCGCTCGACGGCGACGCTCCCGCGCGCGCCCTGCACGAGCTGTTCGCGCTGTTCGTGAAGCGCAGCCTGGAGGGCGCGCGCCGCGCCGGGCGCAGGCTGCTGAGGTGAGAGCGCGCGAGAAGGGACTTCGCCGCATTTTCGAGTAACCTCCTCTGTCGTGCCAGGCGCATCGCCTCCTGCGGTCGGCCAGCCATTGGCGGAGCAGGCTTACCTGTTCCGGCAGGCCGTCCTGCGTGATGCCGCGTACCAGCTTCAGCTTCCCGGCAATAGGGCGCGACTGCATGCGTTCGCGCTGGAGTCGGTCGAAGCGTGGTGTGGGGGGCGTCCGCCCGAATCAGGACCCCTGCGGCCCGCCAAGCCTGCCGTCGGCTGCAGGCACACGACGGACTCCTTTGCCGAGGAACTGGCTGAGCACGCCCGGCTGGCGATGGACGATCCCGGCGTGTCGCCCGCCGCCTGGGTCGCGGCTCGTCGCCTTTACCTCCGGCGCGGCGCGCACTTCGCGGACGAGAAATTCCGGCACGAGGCGGCCGCGCGCCTCTGGCTCGCGTGCGCCGGGCTGCTGGAAGGCCCGGAGAAAGGGGCGGCCCTCCTGCGAGCCGCCATCTCCATTCGCAGGCAGGGGCGGTCGGAAAACGTCGAAGCCCTGCTCCGACAAGCCACGGCGTTGCTGGCGGGCGCGGGCGACGAGCGGGGCGAAGCGATCGCGCGGCAGACCCTGGCGAACCAGCTTGCGGAGCAAGGGCAGTTCGGGCTCGCGGAGCCGATCTACCGGGAAGTGTCCCGCGTTTTCCGGCGCCTCGGCGACGGGCCGAGCGAGTGCACGACACTCGCCAATTTCGCGAACTACCTGAGGGCGGCCGGTCGTGTCTCGGATGCCGAGAACACGATCAGGGAAGGACTCGCGTTGAGGCAGCGGCTCCAGGACAGGATGGAAACCCGTGTGGATCTCGGCCACCTTGGAAACCTGTACCGCGAAACAGGCCGCCCGGCGCAGGCCCTCGCGGTTTTTGAAGAGGCGCTGGCGTTGCACCGGCAGGCCGGGGACCGGCGTTACGAAGGGATCACGCTCGCGAATCTCGCGAACACCCTGCTGGACCTGGGCCGAACAGCGGAGGCGGAATCCGCCTACCGTGACGCGCTCGCCCTCCTGAGGACGGTCGGAAACCGGCGATCCGAGGGCGTCGCCCTGGGGAATCTCGCGAACCTCTACTTCAATTCCGGCCGCCTCGAACTCGCCCAATCCACCTTCGAGCAGGCCCTGGCGCTCGTCCGCGAAATCGGGGACCGCCGCGGCGAAGGCGCCGCGCTCGGGAATCTCGCGAGTCTTCACCAGGAACTCGGGATGCACACCCAGGCCGAACGGGAATACCTGCTCGCCCTCGCACTTCACCGCGACCTGGGCAGCCGCAGATTCGAGGGCGTCGTCCAGTCGAACCTGGCGGAACTCTATCGCGAAACCGGCAGGCCCGAGCTGTCAGAGGAAGTCTTCGGACAGGCGCTCGTCGCCCTCAGGGAATCCGGGGACCGTTGCATGGAAGGCGCCGCACTCTGCATGCGCGCCGTCCTCCAGGCCGTCAGGGGCCGGCCCGACAGTGCACGTGAAGACTGGTGCGCCGGAGTCGACCTGGTCACGAAGGCGGGGAGCGCGATCCTGCTCGAGCGCCTGATTCCGGCGATGAGAAAGGCCTGCCGCCGCGCAGGGATTCCCCCGCTGGACGTTACGGCCTCGTAGTTCCCGGGCACCCCGACGGCCGATGGTTGCCGTCCCCGCCGCCGCCGTGAGACACTTCACTCCATGATCAAAGCCCCCCGAGTCCTCGGCATCATCCTCGCCGGCGGCAAAGGCGAACGCCTGCACCCGCTGACGGCCGAGCGCTCCAAGCCCTCCGTTCCCTACGGCGGACGTTTCCGCATCGTCGATTTCGTCCTCTCCAACTTCGTCAACAGCGGCATCTTCGGGATCCACCTGCTCGTCCAGTACAAGTCCCAGTCCCTGATCGACCACCTCAACGCCGCGTGGCGCCTCGCGCCGCTCATCCGCGACCACTTCATCAGCGTCGTCCCGCCGCAGATGCGCTGGGGCGAGTCCTGGTACCGCGGCACGGCCGACGCCGTCTACCAGAACCTCAACCTCATCGCCGACTACAACCCCGACCTCGTCGCCATCTTCGGCGCCGACCACATCTACCGCATCGACATCCGCCAGATGATCGAGTTCCACCTCGATCGCAAGGCCGACGTCACCGTCTGCGCCCGCCCCGTTCCCGTCGACAAGGCCTCCGGGTTCGGCATCATCCAGATCGACAAGTACGGGCGCTTCATCGGCTTCGAGGAAAAACCCCGCCAGCCCAAGCCGATGCCCGGCGAGCCCGGCATGGCGTTCTCCTCGATGGGCAATTACCTCTTCGATGCAAAACTCCTCCGCGAAGTCCTCGAGGCCGACGCCCACGCGGATACCGCGCACGATTTCGGCAAGACGATCCTCCCGGCGCTCTACGGCTCCAAGCGCATCTACGCGTACGACTTCCGCAAAAACGAGATCCCGGGGATGCAGGAGTACGAGGAAGCGGCGTACTGGCGGGACGTGGGCGACCTGGGGAGCTACTGGGAATCGCACATGGACCTGCTGGGGGAGCGGCCGAAGCTCGACCTGAACAACGCGGACTGGCCGATCCAGAGCCGGCCGATGACGTCGGGGCCGGCGCGGATCGTGAAGGGGGAGATCCTGGAATCCACGATCGGCGGCGGGGCGGTTGTGCACGGCGGCAAGATCCGCCGGAGCGTCGTGTCGCGAGACGTGACGATCGGGGAAGGCGCGGAGCTGGACGAGTGCATCATCTGCGACCACACGACGATCGGTGCCGGCGCGAAGCTCAAGCGCGTGATCGTGGACCGCTGGAACGAGATCGCCCCGGGCGAAGTGATCGACGCGAAGACGGCGTGGGACCGGAAGGGGTACGTCGTGGACCCGAGCGGGATCGTCGTCGTCGCCCGCGGCAAGACGAGGGCGCTGCAGTAGCGCGAGTTGTTGGATGGTGGTCAGTGGTTCGTGGTCCGCGGGAGGGAGGCTGGGTAGAGCCTTGGCGAAAACGCGCCCGCGGGGTCCCCGAGCCTTGAACCGGTGCAGCGGCAGGCGCGGGAAACCACCAACCTCAAACCACAAGCTACCAGCCGCGCTCGCCGCATGGTTCTCGACGCAGCGACGCGAACTGCCGTGGCGCCGCGCGCGGTCCCCATACCGCACGCTCGTCAGCGAGCTCATGCTGCAGCAGACGACGGTGAAGACCGTCGTGCCGCGGTTCGAGAGATTCCTCAGGCGCTGGCCGGACCTCCGCGCGCTCGCCGCCGCTTCCGAGCAGGACGTCGTCGAGGAGTGGGCAGGGCTCGGGTATTACTCGCGGGCCCGCAACCTCCACCGCGCGGCGCGGCTCATGGTCGAGCGACATGGCGGGGAAGTGCCGCGCACCGTCGAGGATCTGCGGGCGCTTCCCGGCATCGGCGCTTACACGGCGGGGGCGATCCTGTCGATCGCGCACGGCGTCCGGGCGGCGTGCGTCGACGGCAACATCCGGCGGGTGATTTCGCGGCTGGACGGCCGGGACTATGAGCCGCGGGAGCTGGAAGCGCGGACGGCGGAGCTGGTGCCGGCGGATAATCCGGGCGCCTGGAACGAGGGGCTGATGGAGCTGGGGGCGACGGTGTGCCTGCCGCGCGACCCGTCGTGCGCGGCCTGCCCGCTGAACGTGCACTGCCGGGCGCATTCCGAAGGGTCGGTGGACCGGTTTCCGGCGCTGAAGGCGCGCCCGGCGACGGTGGAGCAGGCGGCTTCCTACGCGCTCATCCTCCGGGACGGCCTTCCGCTCCTGGGCCGCCGGCCGCCGGGTCCCCTCGGCGGGCTGTGGGAATTCCCGGGAGACCGGGTCCCGAAAACAAAACTGCGGCAGGTTCTCCGCGACAAACTCGGCGTGGCCGCCCGCATCGGCGCGCCGGTCGCCTCGGTGCGGCACACCATCACGCACCACCGGATCGCCGCGTCGCTCTTCGAGGCTTCCCTCGCCGGCGCACCGCGCCCCGCCGGCTACGCGGAGCTCGCCTGGGCGGCCCCCTCCGGCCTCGCGCTCACCGCCGCCGCCCGCAAGCTCGCCGCGCGGCTCGGCTAAACGCGCTTCCCGACCACAAACCCTTCCTTCGCCAGTCGCGTCACCAGCTCCTCGCACGCCGCTTCCGGCGCGAACTTCAGCGTCCCCTCCGGCGACGACTCCAGCAGCCACGGCTTCAGCCACTTCAGGCGCCGCAGTTTCAGAAGCACCATCGGGTCCGCGCAACGCAGAAGGCCGTCCTTTTCCTCCCACACGACCTGGATGTCCTCGCCGCCGAGCTCGGCCAGCAGGAATCGCACGGTTTCGGGAAGCGGGTTGCGGGAGTGTTTTTCCAGGAACTCGCGGATGTCGTCGACGGACATGCCGGCGTTGAGGCCCGCGGCGAGGCTCTTGCGGTCGATGCGGAACACGAACGCGGCGTCGGCGCGCTCGAGGCGGGCGACGCGGGCCAGCGCGGTGAGGAGGGCGGAGCCGCCGGCGGGGGAAGCGAGGACCTCGAGGGTGGGGAGCACGGCGAAGCCGGTTTCGGAGTCGGGGGCGGTCCGGGTCGCGCGCGTGGCGGACGCCGGGGCTTTCTTGCCGAGGAGTGCCCATGCCGCGGCGCGGGCGAGGCGCCAGGATTCCTGGGAGGCGCCGGTCGCGCGTTCGGCGAACCCGATGCGGTGGAGGGTCTTGAGGTCGGCGGCGACTCGGGCGCGAATCCAGGCGTCTTCCGAGGGGCCGGGTTCGCCGGCATGGGCGCCTTCCCAGGCGCCGATGGCGACCGGGTCGCCGGTGAGGTGGCGCGCGAGGTTCTCGGCGGGGATCCACTGCTCCGCGGCGTCCGCGAGGATCGCCACGAGGTGCGCGCGGAAATCGCGCAGCCAGCCCGCGGGACCGAGGAAATCCTCGGCGAGGACCTTCATCTGTTCGGCGGGTTTCAGCGCGAGGAAAGGCTCGAGCGCCTGCCCGCCCAGCGGGTCGGCCTCGACCTCGATCGCCGCCCCGGCGGCCGCACGGCGCGCCGCGAAGCCGAGGAGTTCGTCGAGCTCGGTCGGCGACAGGTGCAACAGCGCTTCCAGCCGCGCCCGCGCCGCCTTGCCGACTTTGCCGGCCTTGCGCGAGTCGAGTTTCTCGATGTGGGCGACGAGCGCGAGCCGGCGCAGGTCGGTCGCGAACTGCCCGGGGCGCGAATCGGGGTGCGCCGCCGCGATCGAGACCGCGAGCTTCTTGCGTTCCGCGGCCAGCGCCGCGCGCGCCTTCTCGGCGACTTTCGCGCACGCCGCTTCACGCAACTCCTCCGGGATGACGACCTGCGGGAACGCGCTCCAGCCGGGTTCGCCGCAGGGGGCGAGCAGGGCGCGGCGGGAGAGCATCTGGACGGGGGAGTTGGGATTGAAGCGCGCGCCGAGGAGGTCGTCGGCGGTGAGGGGGAGACGGAGGGACCAATCGGGGCGCATCGCGGCGACGCGGTCGGAGAGGGACTTGGCGGCGATGACGCCTCCGCGGCGGGCGACGAACTCGAGGAGCTGGGAAGCGAGCGGCGCGAGGTTTTCGGCGAGGCGCGGGGCGGCCTCGATGAGCTTGCGGTGGAGGCGGGCGAGGGCGGCGGCGCGGGGGAGGGTTTCGCGGAGGCCGAGGTCGACGGCGAGGACGCGGGCGCCGGCGTCGGAGTAGTGGCGGAGCGCCTGGGAGAGCGAGCGCGGGCCGGTGCCGGGCATGTCGGGCATGAAGAACCACTCGTAGGGGATCGCGAGCGTGACCGGGCGGACGGCGGAAGGGATGGGGAAGAGGAGGCCGGCGCACTCGAGGTCGTGGAGTTCCTGGGCGGTGGGCGGCTGGGGGAAATCCTTGAACGGCGAGACGCCGCCATCGCGATACAGGGTGTCGAGGCAGCGCCAGAAGGTCTCGCGGAGGTCGGGGCGGAGTTCCCACCAGGAGCGCTTGAAGACCTCGGTGTGGACGAGCAGGTCTGCGAGCTCGTCGGCGAGCTGGACGCGGGTCCGCGGCGTGGGGCGCGGGGGAAGCCGTCCTTGGGAGATGAGGAGGAGCGAGCCGTCGCCGAGGGAGTCGAAGATCTCGCGGAGGGTCTTCGTCCGGGTCGGGTCGGGGCCCGGGTGGTTCAGGTGGGACCAGGATGTTTTCTTGCGCATGCGGTTACCGGTGGAGGAAGGTGTGGGGGAACGACTTAATATCAAATATACAATATGAAATAGTTAATATAAAAATAGAGTCCGGCGTCGTGAGTCCCGGCGAATGACTGTCCGGTGCCGACCCTACCGCATTGAATATTTCATATTTCATATCATATATTTCATATTATTCTTTCCCCCCGGTGACCGCCCCTGCATCGATCACTTCATACCGGTACCCTTGCTCCGTCAGGAACAGCTGCCGCTTCTGCGCGAACTCTTCCTCGCTCGTCGCCCGCGTTACCAGGCTGTAGAAGTGCGCCTTGCCGCCGTCGGACTTCGGCCGCAGCACCCGGCCCAGCCGCTGCGCTTCTTCCTGCCGCGACCCGAACGTCCCGCTGACCTGGATGAGGACGTTGGCGTCGGGGAGGTCGAGCGAGAAGTTGCCGACCTTGGAGAGCACGAGGAGGTTCTGTTTCCCCTCGCGGAACGCGCCGTAGGCGGCCTCGCGTTCCCGCACCGGGGTTTTCCCGGTGATCGCCGGCGCGCCGAGCCCTTCCGCGAGCCCTTCGACCTGCTCGAGGTACTGCCCGATGATCAGGATCTGGTCGCGCTCGTGCTTCCCGAGGAGCCGGCGCACCACGTCCACCTTCGCCGGGTTCTCGCTCGCAATCCGGAACTGCTCGCGCTCGCCGGACGACGCGTACCGGAGCCGCTCGGCCGGGTCGAGGTCCGCGCGGATCTCGCGGCAGACCGCCGAGGCGATCCACCCCTGCTTCTCCAGCACGCGCCACGGCACGTCGTATTTCTTCGGGCCGATCAGGCTGAACACGTCCCCCTCGTGCCCGTCCTCGCGCACCAGCGTCGCCGTCAGGCCGAGCCGCCGCCGCGCCTGGATCTCCGCCGTCGCCCGGAACACCGGCGCTGGCAGAAGGTGCACCTCGTCGTAGATGATCAGGCCCCAGTTCGCGCGGTTGAAGATCTCGAAGTGCATGAACGGGTCCGTCCGCTTCTTGCGCCACGTGAGAATCTGGTACGTCGCGATCGTGACGGGCTTGATCTCCTTCGAGTGGCCCGTGTACTCGCCAACGTCGTCCGCCGTCAGCGTCGACTTGTCGATCAGCTCGTCGCGCCACTGCCGCGCCGCGACGACGTTCGTGCAGAGGATCAGCGTCCGCATCCCGACTTTCGCCATCGCCGCCAGCCCGACCATCGTCTTCCCCGCGCCGCACGGCAGCACCACCACGCCGCTCCCGCCCTTCGCCTCCCCGCCCGCCCAGAACGCATCCGCCGCTTCTTTCTGGTATTTGCGCAGCCCCCACGCGGGCCCCGCGACGCGGTTCGAGCGCACTTCGAACTTGAGGACGTCGCCCTGCACGTACCCCGCGAGGTCCTCGACCGGCCAGCCGAGTTTCAAAAGCGCCTGCTTCACCGGCCCGCGCTGCACCTTCTCGATGCGGATGCTCAGTTCGTCGGGACGGTCGAGCAGAAGCGGGCGGACCTTGGGGTTCGACCACATCTGGAGCGCGAGCGCCGGCTCGGCGCACCGCAGCACGAACCCTTCCCCCAGCGCCTCGAGGCGGATGCGGCCGAAACGCGCCATCTGCTCGCGGATCTCGGCGCGGACGTTCTGGGGGATTTCGTACTTCGCGTGCTTCTCGAGGCCCGTGACGATTTCCGACGCCGTCATCCCGGAGCTCGCCGCGTTCCAGAGCGACAGCGGCGAGATCCGGTACGTGTGGACGTGCTCCGGCGATTTCTCCAGCTCCGCGAACCGCGCCAGCAGGTCGCGCGCTTCCTCGAATCCCGGGGTGTCAACCTCAAGGAGGATGGATCGGTCGGACTGGACGATGGCGCAGCGAGGCATGGTGTGGGTGGGCTCCGGGGAGCCCTGCATTAGAACTGTTCGAAGCGGGGAGCGCAAGGCACGACCGTGATACGATTTCCTCACCATGCCCGCCCCCTGCTGTCCGCGGTCGTTCGCCGGCTCGATGCGGCCGTGCCCGCGGTGCTCGAAGTGGATCTGCCACAACTGCGGCGTGGCCTCGCGCGGGTCGCTGGTCTGCGCGGAGTGCGTGAACAAGCCGGACCGGGTTTCCGCGGAGCCGGAGATCTCGATCGCCGACTTCGTGAACCTGACGCAGGTCCCGAAGGCGCTGGCCGGCGGCGCGGCCGGGTCGCTTCTCGGGGGCCTCGCGTGGGGCGGGGCCGCCGCGGCGCTCGGAACTTCCCTCGGCGTGTTCGGCATCCTCGCCGGCATCGGCGCCCGGCTCGGCGTCCGCGCCGCCCTCCCGTACCGCGCCGGGTGCGCCTGGCCGATCGTCTCCGCGCTCGCCGTCTTTCCCGGCTATCTCTTCGGGCGCTACCTCACCGCGCTTGTCGCCGCTCGTTCGGCCGCCGGCGGCAGCGTCGGGCTGTTCGACCACGAGGTGTGGGAAGCGTTCGCGCGCATCGTCTCGACCGGCTTCGGTCTCCTCGAGCTCTGCTGGATCGGTCTCGCCATCCTCGCCGCCACGACCCGGCTTCGCCGCTACTGATTCGCCGCGAGTTCTCCGGCCGGCCGGCGTATGTAGGGCGCATTCGTGATCATCTCGTCCAGCGGCGCAATCGCCAGCCCCCTCCCGCGCAGGCCTTCCACCAGCGGTCGAAGCGCCTGGATCGTCGGCTCGATCGGCCGCTTTGCGAAGGAAGCGATCCCGTCGTGAAGGGTGAGGATGTCACCGCCCGCTGCGCGAGGGGCGATGCGGCTGACAATGCGCTCGGGAGTGGTCGGGACGCCGTCGAGGCCGCGCAGCGTGTAGCTGATCATCGTGTGCCCGCTTCGGCGCACGGCCTTGTGCATGTGCCACTGCTTCACGCCGAACGGCGGCCGGAACCATGCGGTGCGGACCCCGGCGATGTCCTCGAGGAGGCGCGACGTGCGGGTGATCTCGTTTTCCCAGTAGCCGGTGAAGCGGTATCCGCCGGAGGTGCTGTGGGAGTAGCTGTGATTTCCGATGAGGTGTCCCTCGTCGACGATGCGGCGGACGATCGCCGGCCACTTCTCGGCGTTCTGCCCGATGAGGAAGAACGCCGCGCGGGCGCCGAGGTGGGCGAGCTCGTCGAGGATCCGGGGGGTCGCTTCGGGGTGCGGCCCGTCGTCGAACGTCAGCGCCACGCGGGACGGCAGGGCCGTGGACCCGCGCCAGACGAGCGGGCCGAAGAATTGGCTGCGCGGCGCGAAAATGCCCCAGGCGCCGACGCCGGCGAGGGCGGCCGAGGCTGTTGCGGAGATGAGGATTTCGGGGATCACGGGAGGCTGCCGTACGTCGAGGGAGCCGGCGGGCGGGAATTGTACCGGGCCAGCGTCACCGGTCGCGCTTCTGGAATTCCGCCGTGAACAGGAACGGCTCGGAGGTGTCGACGGTGAACGTGCCCTCGACGTCGTGGTGCCCGGGCAGCGTGAGCTTGTAGGAGTGCTCGCCGAACGGCACCGCCTTCAGGACCGCCGGCGTCGTTCCCTCGTTCAGCGTGCCGTCGACGAAGACGTGGGCGCCGGCGGGGGCGGAGTCGAAATGGACGTCCGCGGCGATCGGCGCGAGGGAGACGCTTCGCGCGCCGTTGCTCTTGGGGAAGACGTAGATATCGCCTTCCCAGGGCTCGAATCCGGGGGCCTGGACCTGGAGGATGCCGGCGCCGACGTAGATGCTGTCGAAGTCGCACCGGCCGTTCACGCCGGTGAGGCTGGTGGTGGCGTACTTGCTGTCGATCGTGACGACGGCCTCGGGGGGATCGACGTAGATCTGGATGGAGGATCGTTCCTGGTTGGGGAAGGGCCGGAATTTCTCCTGCCGGGGGGTGAGGCCAGGGCGGAGCTTGCGGGGCGCGAGGGAGGCGGCGCGGGGGCCGGCGGGGGCGGGAGGACCCGTCGGCGGGACCCGCGACTTGAAGAACGTGGGCGCGAGGACGGCGGCCGCGACGGCGACGAGCAGGACCAGGACGCCGACGAGTGCGAGCGGCCGGGCCAGCGACCCGCGCGGCCGCGACGGCGCCGGGACGGCGACGACCGATCCGCGCTCCATCGCCGCCAGCCCCTGCGCGACTTCCTCCATCGTTCCCGGGCGGCGGCCGCGGTCGGGCTCCATCATCCAGAGGACGAAGTGGGACAGGTTCTGCGGCACCGCGGGGTTGACCTCGTGCGGCGCCGGCGGGCGCGTCTTCACGATCGCGTCGAGGAGCTCGTACAGCGACTTCGCCTCGTGCGGCAGCCGGCCCGTCAGCGCGTGGTACATCGTGGCGCCGAGCGCGTAGACGTCGCTGCGCGCGTCGGCCTGCTCGCCGCGGCACTGCTCGGGGGACATGTAGTGCGGCGTGCCGAGGAGCTGGCCGACCTCGGTCAGCCCGGTCGCCCCGCCCTCGCGCGCCAGCCCGAAGTCGATCACCTTGGCCTGCCCGCCCTGCGACACCAGGATGTTGTCCGGCTTCACGTCCCGGTGGACGATCCCGTTCCGGTGCGCCTGCGCAAGCCCTTCCGCCACCCCGCGCGCCAGCCGGATCGTCTCGTCCGGCGGGATCGCCCCGCGCCCGAGCCGCTGTGTGAGGCTGGACCCCTCGATGACGGGCATGACGATGTAGTGAAGCCCGCTCTCGAACCCGACGTTCAGGACGCCGACGATGTTCGGGTGGTCGATCTTCGCCACGGCGCGCGCTTCCCGCAGGAAGCGGTCGATCATTTCCTGGGAGCGTGCGAAGTGAGGGGGGAGGATCTTGACGGCGACGGGGCGGTCGAGGCCGAGGTGGCGGGCGCGGTAGACGGCGCCCATGCCGCCGGCGCCGAGGGCGCTTTCGATGCGGCAGCCGCCGATGACGCGGCCGATGAGGCCGGGGTCCTCGGCGCGGAGGTGGGGGTCCGAGTTGACGACCAGCGTCGGCGCGCCGGTGGCTTTCTGGGTCACCTGGCCCGCGTCGGAAACGCTTCGGGCGCGGGTCACCTGCTCCTGGGAGAGTTTCCCCGCCGTGACGAGCTCGGCGATCGCCTGCGACGGATCGCCGGCGCGGTCCAGCGCGGCGCGGTAGTCCTCCTCGGTGAGGAAGCCGAGCGTGACGGCCTGCCGCAGGGTGAGGGAGTCTCCCGCCATGGCCGGAATGATAGGGCAAACGGGGCCCGAGGGCACGCGACGACTCAGGGCCGGGACGGGATCCCCCGGGGCAGGATTGCAGCCCGGACAAGCCCCGTCTTCCCGCTATACTCCCGGGACGTCCTCCCCATCGACCTCCGGGGCCAGGGCACCTTTCCTTCCAGAGGAGCACCATGGGGCTGCGGGCCCGCGCGCTGGCCGTCGTCGGGGCGATCCTGCTCCTCGTCGCCTCCATTTCGTTCGCCGTCACCGCCGCCATCGTCCTCGCCGGTTTCTCGCGCGTCGAAATCACCGACGCCGAACGAAATGTCGCCCGCGCGCGTGAAGCGATCGAACGCGAGATCGCCTCCCTCCGGATGCGGTCCAACGACTGGTCCGCCTGGGACGACTGCCACCGCTTCGTGCAAGGAACCAACGCCGACTTCGTCGCCAGCAACATGCAGGACGCGACGTTCCAGGAGCAGCGGCTCAACGGGATGATCTTCCTCGATGCGGCCGGGAAGGTCGTCTACAAGCGCTTCTGGGACTTCGACGCGAATGCCGAAGCCGGGGAACCCGACGGCCTGCTCGCGCAGATCGTCCCGGGAAGACCCCTGAACAACCACGCCGACGTCACGAGCAAGACCGGCGCGATCCTCATGCTCGAGCGCGGCCCCCTGATCGTGTCGTCCATGCCGATCATCACGTCCGAACGCACCGGGCCGATCGCGGGCACGCTCGTCTGGATCAAGTGGATGTCGGAAGCGCGCGTGGCGGAGTGGCAGGATGCGACCAAGCTGACGATGAAGCTGACGCGGGTTGACGGTGCGGTCGCGGATGGGGAGGCGAAGCGTGCGCTGGAGGCCCTGAAGGGGTCCGGTCCTGGGGCGGCCTGGGTGCAGGTCCGCGACGAGGGAACTATCGGGGGACATGCGCTCCTGCGGGACATCAACGGAAGCCCCGCGCTGTTGTTGCATGTTTCGATGCCGCGCGACATCCACGCACAGGCCCGGCGGAGCCTCTGGACCGCCCTGTCGGCGTTCGCCGTCCTCGCGGTCCTTTTCTGTTTCCTGCTGCTGTTCTTCCTCGACCGCCTGGTCGTTCGCCGCATGGTGCACATGAGTTCGGAAGTGAACGCGCTGACGGCATCGGGGGACCGGTCTCGACGGGTCGTGGTCCCGGGCAAGGACGAGATCGGACGCCTTGCCTCGGACATCAATGCCATGCTGGAGAAGATCGAATCGGCCGAGCGCGACCTGGTCCGGGCTCGCGAGGCCGCCCTGCAGGCGGCGCGCGCCAAGGCGCAGTTCCTGGCCAACATGAGCCACGAGATCCGGACGCCCCTGAACGGCATCATCGGCCTCGGGCGGCTGGCGCTCGACACCTCGCTCACGCCCGAGCAGCGCGAGTACGTCACCGCGATCCGGTCCTCCGGCCAGATCCTGCTCGCCATCGTCAACGAGATCCTGGACCTGTCGAAAGTCGAGTCCGGCAAGCTCACGCTCGAGGCCGCGCCGTTCTCGCTGCGCCCGCTCCTCGAGGACACCCTCCTGCCCCTGCAGCCCCGCGCCGAGGAACGCGGCATCGAGATGAAAATGGAAGTCGGCGAAGAGGTCCCCATTGCGGTCCGGGGGGATTCGCTTCGGCTCAGGCAGGTCCTGACGAACCTTCTCGGGAACTCGCTGAAATTCACGTTTCACGGTTCGATCCGGCTCGTGGTCACGGCGAAAGCCGCGGCGGCGGGGCGCACCCGGCTGCGTTTTGCGGTGATCGACACCGGCATCGGGATCCCCAAGGAGTCGCACGGCCGGATCTTCGAGGCGTTCTCGCAGGCGGACGGGTCGACTTCGCGGAAGTTCGGCGGCACGGGTCTCGGCCTGTCGATCAGTTCCCAGATCGTCGAGCTGATGGGATCCCGGCTGGACCTCGACAGCGTGGAGGGGCGTGGAAGCACTTTTTCGTTCGAAGTCGAGCTGCCCGTGCACGAGGGCGAGGCGCCGCGGGAGCGCGAGGAGACGGGGAGGTTCCCGAGGGCCCATCGCCGCCTGCGCGTCCTTGTGGCGGACGACAATCCCGTCAACCGCCTCGTCGGGCAGCGAACGCTGGAGAAGCTGGGGCACGAGGCTGCGACAGTGACGGGCGGCGAAGAGGCCGTCGCGGCGTGGGAGAACGGGGCGTTCGACGTCGTGCTGCTCGACATCCAGATGCCGGGAATGGACGGTTACGAGGCGGTCCGGAGGATCCGCGCCCGCGAGCAAGGGGCTCGCAGCCGGCGGACGCCGGTCGTGGCGCTGACGGCTCACGGCATGCCCGGCGCCGCCGAGACCTCCAAGCGGGCCGGGTTCGACGGGCACCTCGTGAAGCCGCTCGACCCGCACACGCTGAACTCCACCCTTCGACGCCTCACGGGCGGGGGAACCTCCGGGCCGGGGACGGACCCTCACGAGGCCCGCGCTTCGAGCGAAACAGCGATCCTGCGAAGCGAGCTGATGCGGTACGTCGGGAACGACGCGGGAATTCTCGCGGACGTCGTGCGCGTATTCCTCGAGTCCACGCCCGGGGTCGCGAAGGAGATCGAGGCCGCGAGCGCCTCGGGGGACCTCAAGACCCTCGCGGCGGCGATGCACCGGCTGAACGGCTCCCTCCGGACGCTGGGGGCGCGGCGCGCCTCGGCCGCGGCGGACGAGACGGAGAGGCTCGCGAAGGAAGGCAAGTCCGCCGAAGCCCGGGCGGCGGCGCTGAAACTCCTGCGCCTCCTGGACGCGGCGGTTGCGGAGCTGAAGGCTCTCACGAACGAGTCCCGGCCGGCGGGGAGGGGAAGCGCATGATTCGGGTGGCCATGGCGGTGCTGGGAGTCCTGGCGTGGTCGGCGACGGCGGGCGCGGAGCCTGCGGGCGAGCTGGGCGGTCTGGAAGATCGCGTGCGGGCGCTCGAGGAGGCCACTGAGGAAGAGAGCGCAGGCGGGGTCGACGTGTTCTACGAGGACGGAGTGACGTTCAAGGAGCGCGACGGCGACTGGAAGGCCGTGCTCGGCGCCTACGCGATGGTCCGGGGAGACTTCTTCATCCGCGCTCGCGAACGCGACCATGTCCACTCGTTTGCCGTGGAAGAGACGGCGATCCACCTGCAGGCGAAGATTGCGGAAACCTGGGAGGGATACGTCCACGCGCGGTTCCTGCCGGACGGGGCGGACCTTTACCTCGGGTATGCGGGGTTCGTCCGGTGGGAGGAACTCCAGGTCCGGGTGGGCGTCATCACCTCCCCCTTTTCGATGGAATACGACGAGTGGGTGCAGTGGGTCGACCTGCCGTACTACTCGCCGACGTCCCTCCTCGATCCCGACATCTCGCTCGGCGCGATCGCGTCAGGGTCCCTGGCCGGCGGCGCGGTGGACTGGGCCACCGGGGTCTTCAACGGGAACGGCCCCGGGCGGAACGCGGACGAGAACAGCGACAAGGACGTCGTGGCGCGCATCCGGGCGAGGCTGGAGGACACCCCCGCCGGCTTCCTGCATTTCGGCGTCGCGGCCTCCGCGGGCCGCACCCGCAAGGAAATCGGCGCCACCCCGTTCGACTTCGTCATGCCCTCGACGGGCACCACCTGGCACTCCGACCCCGGCCTCGTCGACTTCCGCACCGACGGGCGCACCCTCCGCGTCCAGGCGCAGCTCGCATGGATCCTCGGCCCCTTCGAACTCAAGTCCGAGGCCGCGACCCTTCGCTCCCACGTCGATTTCCCCGGAAGCCGCAACCACGTCACCCGCGCCTGGTCCGCCTACGCCACCGCCGGGCTGTGGATCGGCGGAAGCCGCCGTCCGGGGGCCGTCCCCAACGTGGACAAGGCCCTCTTCGATGGCGGTTTCGGCGCCTTCCAGGTCGTCGTCCGCGCTTCCCGCACCGTCCTCGACGACGCCTTCGCCCACCACGCGGCCTTCGGCGGCGCGCGCAGGGCCTTCGAAGCGGCCGTGGCCGTGAACTGGTACGCGAGCCGGCACTTCCGGCTGACGCTCATGGCCGCGGGGATCCGCTACGCCAGCGGGCGCGCTGTGCTCGATGGCGGGACGGAAGCGCGCCGGGAAAACACGCTCGGCTTCAGGGCCCAGGTCGATTTCTAAGCCGGGCCGGGAGTCGGTCTTCTCACCTCGCGGCCCGGCTTATCCTGAGCGAGCCCGAAGGGCGAGTCGAAGGATCGCGTTGCCCATGGACCAGGCGATCCGGGAATCACGCTCCCCGGTTCGCCCTACGCCGGCGGCGCCGCCTTCCGGAAACTCTTCCAAGACCCGAGCGGCAGGTTCCCCAGCGCGATGATGGCGATCTGCGAGGCGACGAACATGAGGAGCCAGAAGAGGGCGGACTGCATGAAGCCGTAGGAGTGGAGGCCGACGCCGAGCATGTTGGTGCCGAACCAGGACCATGCGGTGACGATGTTGCCGAAGACGGCGAGGATCATGACGCCGCGGTCGCGGGCGAGGCCGGCCCAGCGGGCGTGGAGGATGAGGGCGTTCCAGAGGACGATGAGGACGGCGCCATTTTCCTTGGGGTCCCAGCCCCAGAAGCGTCCCCAGGACTGGTCGGCCCAGATGCCGCCGAGGACGGTGCCGACGAAGGAGAAGAGCATGGCGAAGCAGAGGATGGCGTAGACCATGCGGGGGAGGATGTGGGAGGGGGCGTCCTGCTCGGCGCGTCCCGGCTTCGGGGCGGTGAGGCTGCTGGAGAAGACGCCCATGCCGATATAGGCGATGGCGAGGACGCCGGCGAGGAAGGTCGAGGCGTAGCCGAGGGTGATGGCGACCACGTGCGTGGCGAGCCAGAAGTTCGTGTCGAGCACGGCCTGCATCTGCTTCATCGTGTCGCCGTCGCCGGCGAGGTGGTGGGCGATGAGGAGGGAGGTGAAGCCCATGGCCGCGGAGGTCACGGTGGCGATCGTGTTTCGGAAGAAGAACTCGAGGATGGCGGCGAGGAGGACGCCGACCCAGGCGATGAACACCGCCGAGGAATAGAGGTTCGTGACGGGCGGGCGGCCGGAGATCGCGATGCGGGCGGCGAGGCCGAACGTGTGGACGAGGAGGGCGAGGAAGAGCAGCAGGTAGGCGGTGCGGCCGAGCGGCTTCGTCCAGCCGAGCCACGAGGCGCAGCCCAGGATGAAGACGATCACGTACAAGATCTGGGAGCGATAGAACGGGTCGAAGCGATTGAAGAACGCCTCGAACTTCGCCATCCCGGTCTCGGAGGGGATCTTCTCGGCGACGAGCGTCCTGTACGCCGCGACTTCCTTGTTGAACTCCGCCGGTTTGCCGTCGTGATAGCTGCTGAGGAGGTTGAGAATCCCCCGGGCCGACGCGTGCGAGGTCGGCTGGTCCCCGGGCTTCGACGGGAGGAACCGCCCGATCGGCCGCCATTCCTCGCCCGGCGCGACCGGGGCGACGAGGTACAGCGACGACAGTTCCGCGAGCCTCAGGTAGATCTGCAGCCTCTGGTAGAGGTCGACGACCTTCTGCTGGAAGGGGTCCCGCTTCTTGTCGGGGACCTCCATGACGCGGTTGATCTGTTCCTCGAGCTTGTCCTGCTGTTCCACGACCTCGCGGAACGAGAAGAGCCGCGGGTTCCGCGATTCGTCGAGGCCGAGCATCCCGAGGACGCCGGGGTGGTCGATGCGGAAGACGCGGTATTCCTCGGCGCGCGGCGAGCCGGAGAGGACGTCGGCGAGCCATTGCGTGGCGGAAACGGACTTCCAGTCGGAGGCCGGGACCTTGCTCCACTCCGCGGGGGGCGTGTCTTTCGCGGGGACTTTCGTGGTCTGGCGGCCGGCGATCGCCTGGAGGCTGGTGCGGGCGAGAGTGTCGATGGGGAGCACGCGCCCGTCGTGCGTGACCGGGATGTTGCCGAAGCCGGCGAAGTCGAACTCCTCCGCCTTCGCCGCGGGAGGAGGAATCAGCGTGGAGAGCACGTAGAGCGTCGCAACCCCCAGCACGCCCAGCGGGAACGCCAGCCTCCGCACCGGCGACTCCGCCACCTCCGGCAGGCGCGTCACGTTCTCCACGGGCTGCGCCGGACGCGACCGCTTCTGCAGGAACCCCACCAGCAGGATCCCGAAATGCACGGTCATCCCCAGGCCGCCGATAACGCAGGCGATGTACGGCATCGTCCACGCCGGGTTCCGCACGACCTGCAGGATCGTCGTCTTGTCGCCGGGCTTGAAGCTCGCCTGATAGTAGGTTTCGCCGCCGTAGCGAAGGGGCTCGTTCATGCGGATGAGCACCTCGCGGTCGACGCTGTTGGCGGGGTCGACGAGCCGGAGGCGGCTCGAGAAGTTCTTGGGCATGTCCGTGCCGAGGTAGCGGTCGTGCGAGAACTTGATGAGCGTCATGGCGTACGGCTTGTAGTAGCGCTGGAAGCGGAGGGAGAGGAGCCACGACTTGTCGCCGGCGACGACCACCTGCGGGTCGTCGAACCAGTACGACAGCAGCCAGGTCCCGAGGGGGCGCCCCTCGGACTTGATCGTGACCAGCGTGGACGCCATGTCCACGCCGCTGTCGATGCCCGAGGATCGCGCGAGCGGCTTCAGGATCGCACCGCGGCCGAACCCCGCCGTGACCTTCGAGACCGCGTCGGCCGGCGCCTGCCGCGGGCCCAGCACTTCGCTGTTCGCCGCGAACTCGTCCACCGTGATCTCGAACGGGATCGACCCGTGCCGCAACGTCGTGCCCGGGACGAGAGACGCCTCCGGGAAGACGAGGACGCCGTCGCTGTCCGCTGCCGAAGGATCGACCACCGCCAGCTCGCCGGACCGCGTGTCCCGCGAGTACGCCACGGTCTGCCCCTCGTCGATCACCATCTGGCTCTCAACGGCAAAGAGGCTCGTGGCCAGCTCCCCGAGCAGCAGCAGGATCAGACCGAGGTGCGTCATGAAAATGCCCGAGCGCTTCCACGTGAACTTGAACCGCATCGCGTGCGCGGCGAGGAGGTTCACGAGCATCACCGCGCCGATCGTGTAGCCGCCGGGAAGCGGGAAGCCTCCCGGCATCCCGGACTGCCCCGGCTCGGGCCGCGGGAGGAGCACCTGGAAGGGGACCCAGACGAAGAAGCTGTGGAAGTACTTCTTCTGCACCTGCCAGATGCCGGTGTCGATCTGCGCCCAGGTGCCGGCGTAGACCAGCAGCATGGAGACCGCGAGGAGGGCCACGGTCAGCTTGAGCGAAGCGAGCGATTTCAGGTACGTCTTCAAGGTGTCCCTACTCCCCGAACTCGAGCGACCGGGCGAAATCCACGAGGCCCTTCTTCTGTCCCGCGACGAGGGCGGCGGGGCCGGTGAGCTTGAAGTACCAGAGGCTGCCGCCCTTCTGGGCCTGCACGACCAGGGCGCGCTTCCCCGAGGGCGCCGGATCGTCGGGGCCGCCGAAATCGAGGAGGGTCCCCTTGACGTCGCCGACGGTGACAGGCTCGCTGCGGACGGTCGAAAGGTCCGTCACGGGGCCGAGCCCGACCTGCGCGCGCCACCGGTTCACGTTCGCCTCCTGCGTCCCCGACTGCTCGCCGGAGATGGAGCTGACGATGACTTCGGCCTCCTGCCCGTCCGCCTTGACGCGGAACGTCGCGACGCGCATCGGGCGCGGCTCGGGGTCCAGCGTCCAGCCCGGCGGCAGGTCGTATTTCCGGAGCTTCGACTCGCCGCCCCCGGGAGGCTTCGACGGTCCGCCCCCCTCGAACGCGAGCGACTTCAGGAACGCGTCGTACTCCGCCTTGTGCGCCGCGATCTTCGACTCCGGCCCGACGAACTTCAGGAACCACACCTGCCCGCCCGCCGGGATGATCGCCGCCAGCATCCGCACGCCCTCCGAAGCGCCCTCCGGCGCCGGGCCGTGCAGGTCCACCGAGTCGATTTCCAGCCCGTTGTTCTTCAGCCGCGTCACGACTTTCGACAGCGTCGCCTCCGTGCTCGGCGTCGCCCCGATCTGCCCTTCCCAGCGGTTCACGTTCGGCAGCACCGGCCCCGACTCCGGCCCGAACGCGTACACGATCACGTTCAGCTTCGAGTCCTCCGGGTCCACCTGGAAGGTCGCGAAGCGCATCTGCTGGTCGGGAAGCCGCTTCCAGCCCGCCGGCACGACCCACTGGGGCGCGGCGGGGGCGTGGTCATGGTCGTGCTCGTGGCCGGCGCCTGCCGCCTGGAGGGGGGGCGGCGTGTCCTTGGGAGCGCGGTAGACGCGCGGCTCCTTGGAGTCGCCGCAACCGGCGGCGAGGAGGACGGCCAGGGTGCAGGTCAGGGTGGCACGCATGGCCGCAATGTAACAGCGATCCGCAAGTCTGGCAGGTCCAGATTGCGGACGGATTCGGCGCCTACGCCTTCGTCGAATTGGCCGCGTTCGAAACGCGCCGCCCGGTGTGCCCGGCCTTCACGGGGTCGCTTCCCGATACGTATCGCACCTTCACGGGGCGCGGTTTCGTGGCGGGAAGGGCCGCGGCGAGGGCGGCGTAGGCCTCTCGACCGACGTGGCGGTCTTTCTGGACGAGCTGGTCCCAGATCGCGGCCTCGTTTTCCGCGCTGGCCGCCGCGATGCGGGCGACGTCGAATCGAGCCGGGGCGGTGCGGGGGCGGGCGCCGGGAACGCCGGAGCGCGGGGCGGGGCCGAGGGTGCGGAAGACCTCGGGGCCGTGGAACGCGTACCAGAGCATGGTGTGGGCGGTGGACAGCGCGCCGGCCCACGGGTAGCGGCGGAGGCGCCAGCCCGACGAAAGCCGCCGGATCGCCGCGTCGAGGCGTGTTTGCTCGGCGGGCTTCTTGGAGCGGCGGCGCTCGGCGAAGAACAGGCCGGTGCCGAGCTCGTCGCCCTCGACCTGCCAGACTTCCTTGATGCCGAATTCGCCCGGGCGCTGCGCGACGAGCGAACCGTGCGTGAGGTCGAAGCGGCCCACGATGAAGAGCGACAGCGAGTCCGTGAGGTCGTCGCAGAACCGCACGGTTTCCATCGCTTCGTCGTAGGTCTCGGTGGGGAAGTCCGAGAAGCACATCGCTTCCACCGCCGCGCCCGCCGCCGCCAGGTTGCGCACGACGTGGGCGACGTCGTCCGGGGAGATCCCCTTGTCGATGAGCTGGAGCACGCGCGGCGCGGCCGACTCGACGCCGAGCGCCGTGCTGAGCAGCCCGCCGCGCACGAGCTCTTCGCAGCGTTCCTTGCCGAGCGACGGCTCGGGGCGCATGTCCGTTCCCCAGCGCAGGTCCAGCCCGCGTTCGATGATTCCCTTGGCGACGTCGGAAGCGATCTTGGGCGGGAAGACGTCCTGCGACAGGTAGAAGACCTTCGCGCCGTGCTTCGCCGACAGCGCCTGCAGGTGGTCGAGCACGGTCTTGACGGGCCGTTGCCGGTAGCGCGCGGTGCCGACTTCCGCGAGCCCGTAGTGGCAGAACGTGCACGTCCCCCAGTAGCAGCCGCGCGTCGGGTCGTAGGGGAGGATCAGCTCGGGGGCGAGATAGCGCTCCAGCGGCATCCCGTCGAAGTCCGGCGGCGGGAGTTTGCCGAGGTCCTCGATCATGGTCCCCTTGATGAGGCGGTCCTCGCGGCAGGGATCCTCGCCGCGCTCCAGCGTCCGCACGATCCCGAGCAGCGCGGCCTCCCCCTCGAACACGACGGCGCTCGTGAACGGCCCGATCGCGCGGTCGCGCCGTTCGCCCTGGAGCCGCAGCAGCATCTGCGTGAGCGCCGGGCCGCCGACGGTCACATGGGCCCCCGGCAGGTGCGCCTTCAGCACATGCGCCAGCGAGTACGCCGGCTGGATCTGTCCGGGGAACGCCACCGACACGCCGACCAGCCCGACCCCCGCCGCACGCAGCCGCCCCGCCAGCGCTTCGAAATACCCATGGAACGGGTCCCGGTCCGGCGCAGCGTCGCGCTCGATCTCGTCGGCGGTGAGGAGCGAGAAGGGCGTCCGGTACGAGACGAAGTCCACGGTCAGCGGCGCGTACGCCGCGCTGACGACGCGCTGGGCCGCCTCGATGACGGCCACGGCCTCGGCGTAAGTGTCGGGCTCGTAGAAGCGATCGGCGTCCTTCAGCGTCGCGAGCGCCCCTTCGATCGCCCCCGGCACGGCCGCCGCATCCCCACGTGCCGCCCAGAGCGCCGCGTAGTCGAGCTGGTCGGCGTGCGTCAGTTCGTCCTTCGCGTCAAGCGCCGCCAACCGCCCTTCGACGCGCGCGGCCAGCCCTTCCAGAGTCCCGCGCCGCAGCAGCCATTCCCAGGCTTCGAGGTTGGCGTCGACCGGCATGACGTCGACGCCGTTGGTGCGCAACCACGCCGTGAGCGTCGGCACCGACAGGTAGGGGGCTGTCGGGTCGCACGTGGGTGGGTAGACGAGAGCCACCTTCATGGGAAGCGGAGCATACACGGAAAGGAGGGCGAGCGGCGAGCGGCCAGCGGGAGTGCAACTTCGGAAACCGCCGACTTCTTCCGTCACTGCTTTAGGCCCACCGCCCACTGATCTCTGCCCGTTGGTACTGGCCGCTGGCCGCTGGCAACTGGCCGCTCGCCGCTCGCTACTCCCCGACCGGCTCGTCCTCGACATCCTCCGTCCGGAACCGGTCGTCCGGCGGCAGCTTCGCGAAGTCGATGCCGGTGACGGGCATGGGGCCCCCTATTTCTGGAGGAACATGTCGAGGATGCGGTCGCGGTCGCGGGCGCCGGGGGAGAGTTCCGCCTGCCGCTCGCGGACGAGCCGGTCGAAGGTCGGCGGCGGGTTGGGGTCGCGGAAGAAGACGCCGGTGTAGAGCTCGCGGCCGTAGTCCTGCGCGAGGCCCAGCGCGCGGATCCGGTCCTTCGGGTCGTGCTTCAGGCTCTCGAGCGACTTCATCCGCTCCTTCTGCGCCTTGATCTGCCCGTACTCCTCGCCGTAGGTCACGCATGGCGACTGGATGTTCACGAAGGAGAATCCCGGGAAGCGGATCGCTTCTTCGATCATGGCCGTCAACCCCGGCAGGTCCGCCGGCGTCCCCTGCGCGACGAACGGCGCGCCGTAGGAGAGGACGTACATGAGCGGGTTGATCGGGTCCTCGAGGCTCCCGTACATCGACGTGACCGTCTTCAACCCGCGGGGCGACGTCGGCGACAGCTGCCCCTTCGTCAGCCCGTAGATCTGGTTGTCCATGACCAGGTAGGTCAGGTCGATGTTCCGCCGGATCGCGTGCGCCACGTGCCCACCGCCGATCGAAAATCCGTCGCCGTCGCCGCCCGCCACCAGCACCAGCAGCTCGGGGCTCGCGATCTTGATCCCCTGCGCGATCGGCAGCGCCCGCCCGTGCACCGAGTTGAACCCGTACGCCGTCGTGTACCCCGGGATCCGGCTCGAACACCCGATCCCCGACACGAACGCAATCTCGTGCGCCGGCCGCCCGATCGCCGCCAGCGCCCGGTACACCGCCTGCACCACTCCATAGTCCCCGCACCCGGGACACCAGATCGGCTTCAGGTCGCTTCGGAAATCCTTCGCCTGCAGCGCAGGGACCGGCGCCGGCATCGCAAGTGTCATGGTTACTCCTCCTGGGGCTGTGAATCGCCGGACTGCTGAAGCGCCGTCGCCTGCTCGCGGAGGCGAGTGAAGATCTCGGACGGCTGGAACGGATTGGCGCCGCTCCTCGCGAACGACTGCAGGCCCGGCGGAAGGTCGAGGAACATCCGCAGAACCCGGTACAGCTGCCCCTGGTGGCTCTGCTCCACCACGAGCCCCGCCTGCATCCCGGAGAAGAAGTCCCGGAAGGCTTCTTCGGCCACAGGGTAAAGCAGCCGCGGCACCAGCAGCTTCACCCGCAGCCCCTTCCGCTCTGCCAGCCGCAGCGCCTCGCGCGCCACCCCCGCGATGCTCCCCCAGGCGATCAGCCCCAGCGGCGCCTTCGGGTCCCCGTACGTCTGGAACAGGTCCTTGCGCATCCGGATGGGGTCGAGCTTGCGGAAGCGCTTCTCGTTCATCTTCGCGTGCATCACGCCGCCGGAGACCGGCGCGCCCTTCTCGTTGTGCTCGATCCCCGCGGCGAGGTACGTGCCGCCGAGCATGCCGGGGTGGCTGATGGGGGAGACGCCGGAGTCGGTGAAGCGGTAGCGGGCGTAACCGTTCTGGAGTTCGACGGGGGAGGGGCGGAGGCGGTCGATGCGCTGGAATTTCGAAGTGTCGATCGGGTCGCAGGTTTCCTTGCGCTGGGAGATTTCCTGGTCGGAGAGGATGACGACGGGGGTCTGGAACTGCTCGGCCATGTTGAAGGCTTCGACGGTGATCTCGAACGAGTCGGCGACGCAGGTCGGGGCGAGGACGGGGCGGAGGACGTCGCCGTGGGCGGAGAAGGCGGCCTGGAAGAGGTCGGACTGTTCGGTTTTCGTCGGGAGGCCCGTCGAGGGGCCGCCGCGCTGGACGTTGACGAGGACAAGGGGGAGTTCGGCGATCGTCGCGAGGCCGAGCATCTCGGTCTTGAGGGACATGCCGGGGCCGGAGGTCGCGGTCATGGCTTTCTTGCCGGCGAACGAAGCGCCGACGGCCGCGCCGATCCCGGCGATTTCGTCTTCGGCCTGCAGCACGGCGCCGCCGTACTTCCAGATTTCGCGCGTCAGGAACTGCATGATCTCGGTGGAGGGCGTGATCGGGTACCCGCCGAAGAACTGGCACCCCGACCAGATCGCCGCGGCGCCGCACATGTCGTTGCCGTCGGTGAGCATCTTCGTCGTCGCCGCCGGCGGCCGCGCCATCGTCCTCGGCGTCTTCAGTGGGTGGTCGGCCGCGTACTTCTTGCCGGCCGCGAGCGCCCGCTCGTTCGCCTCCAGCAGCTCCGGCCCCTTCTTCGCCAGCCGCTTGCGCAGCCCCTTCATCACCCCTTCGCCGCCGATCCCGAACCACCCCGCGATCAGCCCGAGGATGACCGTGTTCTTCGCCTTGTCCGTCTTCGCCGACTCCTTCGCCATGTCCGCGATCGGCACCGCGAACACCTCGGCGGGAGTGACTCCCGTGAGCGGAAGCTTGTCGGGCGCGACACCGGTCTTGCTTTCGTAGATGACGATCGTGTTCCCGCCGACCGGCAGCTCCCCGCCGAACTTGAGAAAGTCCTCCCAGTTCAGCGCGATCGCCACATCCAGCGTCCCGCCGGGATTCAGCACCGGCTCCGTCGAGAGCCTCACCCGGCAGCTCGACTCCCCGCCCCGGATCTGCGACCCGAAGCTCTTCGTCATCATCGCGTGGTAGCCCTCCGTCGCCACCGCCGCCGTCAGCGATTCGCCCGCCGACACGATCCCGTCCCCGCCCGATCCCGCCATCCCGATCACGAGGTCCGTCGTCATGGTGTCCCCAAGGTCCGGGTCCCCGCAGGGCCGCAGCCCCGCCGCAGGGTCGCAGCGGGCAAACGCAGGCCAGGGTCGTCGCCAGTACGCCGGCGGTCGCAGCTTCGATGCATGCGCAGAACCCGGTTCGGAGGGCGGTGGCGGCTCGATGAAATTCGATCTGGTCGCCTCTCCAGCGCGCAAGTTTCAGGGAAGCGGCGCGGCGGGGCAATTGAAACTTGGAAGCCGGCACCGGGGTAGACTCCTGCGCCGATGGCGGGTAGAAATCGACCCGTGGCCCCCACTGCTGCGTTGCGGAATCTCCGGTCCGCGCGCGGCGCCGCGGCGCTGCTGCGGCAGATCCCCGGCCTGTCGCCCGCCGTCGCCGAGCTGCCGCTTCTGGAAGCGCACCTTGGCCGCCGCGAGAGCCCGCTCTTTCGGCGCGGGCCGGGACCCGCGCGATTCCCCTCGGGCGTCCCCGCCGTCGAGTTCCGCCGCGCCGCCCGCCGCTGGCTCCACCTCATGACCGGCAAGGCGACCTGGCTCGGCCTGCGCCTCGCCGAAGTCGCCGCAGCGGCCACCGGCAACCCCGCGGGAGCCGTCGAAACCCTGCGCGTCTGCGCCGACGTCTCTGCCAGCCCCCAGCTCTACGACCCGTTCAACACGTTCGCGGTGTTCCTGGAGGCCTTTCATCGCCTCGCCGCGCAACGCGGGGCGCTCGCCGGGCTGCTCGACGATTCAAGCGGCAGGTCCGCCTTCCGGCGCATCGCGCTCGCCGGGCCTGGAAAGGGCTGGTGGCATTCGAAGCGTGCGCGTCTGCTCGTGCGGGCCTGCCAGCCGCCGGCCCACTGACTTTGTGCCGAGCGGAGCCTCGCGCGCCAGCCAGAAACAACACAAGCCGCGATGTTATCGCGGCTTGCGTGGCTCGTTCGCCATAGCTCCGGAGGAGCGACCCGCCTTCGCCCTGTGGGCTACGGCGGGTTCAGGCGGAACGAGGGCGACGGGGGTCGAACCCGCAACTTTCGGATCGACAATCCGATGAAGCCAGATGGGGCAGGAGAGGGCAAGACAGGGCAGGAGAGGGCATGGCGGGTCGCGCGGAGAGCCTCCCGAAAAACCCGCCGAGTGGGCAGGACAGGGCAAGAGAGGGCAGGATGGGGCAGGAGAGGGCGCCCGTCCTGGCACACAGTTGGCAAGGTTTTGCGGCAGAGATAAGGAATCCCCCCGCGGACCCCTACTTCGGCAACTCCCCCGGCGGCACCGACACCGCCTTCCCGAAGTACGTCAGCGCGTCCCGCTTGCCCCCTTCCGCCTCGCAGTTCGCGCACCACGCGATGATCGGGTCCCAGTCCTTGGCTCCCTTGGGCTCGACCGGGATTCTGGCGTAGCTCCACGCCTTGCCGCAGCTCGGGCAGGTCTTGCGGTCCGCCGGCACCTGGCTCTCGATCGTCTGCCCGGCGGGCACGGGAAGCACCCCGTGCTTGGTGGCGTACTCACCGAACGACATCGCGATCATTTTGAGCGCGAGGCGGCGCTCGGACGACCCATCGCCACCGCAGGCGGTGAGCAGGAGAAGGGAGGTGAAGGTGGTGATGGTCACGAGGTGTTTCATGAATTGCTCCGATTGATGGTCATCGGAGTGCGGGTGGTGAAGTTGGTGGTCACGCCGCTCTCCGTCTTGGTTTCGAGCCTAAACAGATTCCCTACCTTCCTCGCCTACACCAATTCTCTCAACTTCTTTGAACTCAATTCTGTTGCCCCTGCTCGACTTCCTGGCCGCTACCGAATTCGGCGCGAGTGTTGCTCTCCTACATCCTTTCTCGGAGTCGCTTTGCGAAGGCCACGAAGTACCTCGCGGCTGCGTCATCTCTGTCGGATCGATTTGCCAGCGACTTCTGCAGGAGTTTCGCAGCCTCGATGTTTCTGCCCAGGAGGTGCAGGACAACCGGTCGCCTGTACTCGGCCTGCTCCGGAATTGTGTAGGGACTGGCTCGTAATTCTCGGAGTAGTGCAGCCAAATCCACCAACCGACGCATGTACGGAAGCCCGAACTGCTCGACCTCACCGACAAATTGTCTCGATCCGGGCAAGACTCTCAGATTCGTGAACCGCCAGGAGTGGTAGTCGCGGCGTGGGGTGAGGTACCCAATGTGTGCGCTGACAGTCGCAGGAACATAGGCGTGAAACTCCGCATTGCAGCAGTCGGCGATGACACGTTCAACCGCTTGGTGGCGGACTCCGAGCACGGGAGTCAACTCAAGCTCTCCGCCCCGAAGTGAGCGATTCAGGCCTATCCAGCCAAGCACCTCAGGGGCGAGTTCGGTCGTGAGTATACCCTCCGCTCGTCGCCGAAATCCGAGCGATGCAAGACCGAGGTGAATCGCTTTGAACGCTGCATCCTTGATTTGTCGCGCCGAAGGAACTATGGCCATTTGTCCACCTGCACGCGGACGGGGCCGATGGGGACGTCCGGAGTCAAGCCCGCTTCCTTCGCCCGATTCCCACGAGGGATACCGCCTCCCTTTTGTAGCGCGGCGAATCCCGCCTCCTGATTCCTAGACACTCTTGCATGTGGTCCGGCCTTTGACTCAATGAGCTTGAGACTTTTCCCCCGCCTGACGAGCGAGTCCCCTCGGATTCGTCCGGCCGAAGTGTCGAACGTGACTTCTGACCCCAGGAAACGCTCTCCTCGTGCCGCGGAGGCTGCTCGGGACTTCTGTACTCCCACTTTCCCCTTGTTGACCGGTCCGACGCCTCCGCACGGCGCGTTGTGCACCAGCTCCCCACCCGCCCCGACGAAGTAGCAATGCGTCCCCTCGACCTCGAAGTTGTAAACCGTCCGGTTCCTGCCCGTGGGCGCGACGGAAGCGACCCGAGCGGGGCCTGAGAGGGTGGCGACGTCCTGGCCGGGCTGGAGGTGGCAGGCGGGGACCCAGCCTTCGCCGTCGGCCCAGAACGGGTGGCCGGGGGTGCAGTCGAGGGACTCCTCAGAGCCGTCGGGGAGCTTGAGGGTGAGGCGCCAGATCGGCTGGCGGGGGGTGACGAAGGTCTGCTCGACGCGGCTCCAGCAGAGCTCGCCGGCGTCCTCGTCCCACGCGAGCACCCAGTCGCCCTCGCGGACCTGTTCGATCGGGCGGGGGCCGTCGCGGGTCTCGACGGGCGTGCCGGAGACGAAGCACTCGAGGTTGTTCTTCCTGCGGAAGTTCGCGCCCTGGACGAGGTTGACGATCGAGAGCGTGGCGTCGAGGCCGCGGCGGATCATCTCGACGTCGGCAGGGTCGGCGCCGGCGCGCGCCTCCGCCGCGGGCGCCGCAAAGCATGCCCACGGGATTGCCAGAATCCACAGCCAGCACAGACGCCGCTTCACGACCCCAGTACACCTTTCCGCCGGACGCGGTCCAAGGAACTCTTGCACGGTCGGAGGAGGCCATGGGGTTGTCAACCAAGCGCCGCTTGGGCATCCTGCCGGGGCTGGACCTGTCCGTCCCGGGTAAACGATGCATCCCACGAGGCGATTTCCGCATGAGCGACCTGACTCCGTCCGTTCCGGCCCCGCGCGGCGAATTCCTCCTCTACCAGACGGAGGACGGGCGCACCTGGCTCGCGGCACATCGGCAATGAGCTCGACGAGGGGGAACTCGTTCGTGATCGAGTTGTTGCAAATTCTGCAATAGCTGCGTGCCCTGCTCTAGCTCCGCTCGGTACAATGGACCCCGAGGTCAAACATGCCCCCGCACCCCCGCATCGAAATGAACCCGGCGATCATGCTCGGGAAGCCGGTTATCCGCGGCACGCGCATCCCCGTCGAATTGCTGCTGCGCAAGCTGAGCGAGGGGGCGACCGAGCACGACCTGCTCGACGGCTACCCTCGGTTGACGCCCGACGACCTGCGCGCCGCACTCGCCTACGCCGCCGACACGCTCTCCCACGAGGAAACCGTCATTCCCGACTCGCCTGCCCCCGCGCCGAAGGCGTAGAGCGTGCGGTTTCTCGCGGACGAAAGTTGCGATTTCGCCGCCGTCCGCGCGCTCCGCGGCGCCGGGCATGACGTTGTGGCCGTTTTCGAAGTATCGCCAGGGGCGATGGACCCGGAAGTCCTCGCTCTCGCCGCCCGCGAGGACCGAACGCTTCTGACGGAGGACAAGGACTTCGGCCAGCTGGTCTTTGCAGGCGCGGGTGCGCGGTCCGGAGTCATCCTGATTCGATTCCGTTCCCAGACGCGCCAGGGACTGGGGAAGGCCGTGATCGACCTCGTCGCCCGCCACGGCGAAGGCCTTCGCGGCCGGTTCACGGTGCTCGAGCCCGGCAAGACCCGCCTCTCGGGTCCGAAGCCCGGCGCGCCGTAGCGGCCGACTGCCGGCGCGTGGCCGTTCCGGGACCCTGGTGGAACTCCGTCGTCAGCGGCCGCGGCTTCGAAGAGGACTCCGTGTCCGACCTGGACTCGGAAGCCATCGACTTCCGAGTCGCATCCGAGTGCTTCCTCCATGGCGTTGGCACACAGTTGGCACAGAACCGATTCGTCTGAGACAGCACTTACGCCAGAAACAACACAAGCCGCGAGGTTATCGCGGCTTGCGTGCACGAGGGCGACGGGGGTCGAACCCGCAACCTTCGGATCGACAATCCGATGCTCTGACCAATTGAGCTACGCCCCCAACAGCGGGAGCGGAATCCTAGGGAGTTGGCAGGGGAGCGTCAACGACAAACGGATGCCAAGGGTCAGGTCCCGACGCGCGCCCCCGCAGTCAGGAACTGGCCTTCGCGTCCCACGCACTCACAAGGCGCCAGTTCCCGCGGCCCCCGGACGCAGAGGCCCTCTTGCTCGCCGCATGGAGTTTCTGGCGAATCGAGTTGCCTTCGGGGAGCCGTTCCTCGCAACCCGCCTTCGCCCCTGCGGGGCTTCGGCGGGCTGCGCCCGCAACTCGTCCTTACCCCACGCCCGGCTCGACGGGGAGCAGGTCGAACAGCTTCTTCAGGTCGTCGATCTCCTCTTCCTTCATCTCGAGGATCGCCTCGATGATGTCGCGCTGGGAGACGATGCCGGCGAGCTTGCCGCCGCTCACGAGCGGGAGGTGGCGGCACTTGTTCTCTTTCATCAGCGCGAGCGCCTCGATCACACCCATGTGCGGGTCGGCCGTCGCCGGGTTCTTCGTCATGACTTTCGAAATCGCCAGCGTCTTCGGCGCTTTGCCGGCCGCCACGACGCGCTTGAGGATGTCGCGCTCCGTGAAGATGCCGACCAGCTTGCCGTCCAGCACTACCGGCGCCGCGCCAATGTTGGCGCTCTTGAGGCGCTTCGTGATCGACAGCACGCTCTCCGACGGCTTCGCGACGACGGTCTTGCGACCCTTCACCAGGTCCCCGATCGATTTTCTCATGGCGCTCTCTCCAAGTGTGCGACACGCCGATTATAGGGATCGGCGCGACGAAAGACGCGCTTCCGAAGCGTCCCCGCCGTAGAATTGCGGGCCCCGATGCGACACCTTGCGATCCTCCCCCTTGCGCTCGCCCTCGTTTCCTGCGCTTCCAGCGACGGCGCCAGGCCCGCGCCGGCCGCGAAGACGGTGGACATGCCGGAGGCGTTGCGGACGTACCTCGTCGAGAAGTACTTCATCGGGCTCGACCCGCACGACCCGGCGATCGACGCGGCGGTGGAGCCGCTCCGCGCGGCGCCGGCGGTGCTGGAGCACGTCGCGGCGCTGCCGTGGGAGAAGTCGCAGCTGGAGCGGTTCGGGGACTCGAAGCGGTTCTTCGCGCTGGTGAGGACGCCCGGGGAGAAGCCGCATTCGATCCATGTGCGCGGCGAGGCGATCCGGTCGGACCGGGAACTGGACGAGGGGCGGGTGCGGATCCTGAAGCGGCTGTACCTGGGGAAGGCGCTGTCGGCGCCGGCGGCGAAGGAGCTGGCGGCGTGGGAGGGGAAGGACGTCGACGCGGCGGAGGCGCTGGAGCGCGCGGCGAAGCTGGCGTCGCCGGCGTGGGACGCGGCGGTCGTCGAGCGTGCAAAGAAAAACATCGGCGCGCCGGGGACGCAGGCCGCCGAGCTGGGCCGCGCGCTGCGGGCGCTCGCCGACACCGAGGGAGCCCCGGAACTCTGCCGCGCGGCCGTCTGGGTGATCTCCCGGATGGACGGCATGACCTTCTACCGCTTCAAGCCCGACGAGTCCGGCATGGACCCCGAGACGTCGGTCAACGACCTCAAGTCCGTCGACGCGCGCACCTTCTACGAGAACGTCTTCTACGCCGTGAAGGCGAAGAACGAACTCCCGTGGGGCCCCGAGCTCAGCGACCACGACTTCCTCCATTTCGTCCTCTCCCCGCGTGGCACCGGCGAGCCGCTCCAGCGGTGGCGCCGCCTGTTCTACGAAGCGCTGATGCCCGAGGTCCGCTGGCTGCCGCGCAAGGACCTGGACAAGGCGATCGCGCTCGCGACGGCCGCGTGCTACGACTTCTTCCAGTACGAGGGCGACACAACCTGGGAGGACTTCGGCCCGCTGACCGGGCTGGCGGTGCACGAGGGGCGGTGCGAGGACTGCTCGAACATGGAGAACGCGCTCCTGCGGACGATCGCGATCCCCGGCTGCCAGGCGTTCACGCCGTTCTGGGCGACGGGCGACGGGAACCACGCGTGGACGTGGGTCCCCGCGTTCGGGGTGGAGTGCGGTGAAGGGCGTTCCGCGGCGAAGCTCTTCGTGAAGACGTGGGACGACCTCGAGGACGTGACGGACAAGTACGTGCCGGTGACGCGGCTGGAGTTCGAGTCGAAGGACGGGGAAGCGCAGCTGATGGTGTGGAACATGGACGAGTGGCGGCGCGTCGCGAAGGCGCAGGCGAAGGACGGGAAAGTGATCTTCGAGAAAGTGGGATGCGCGGTTGACATGGTGCTGGGAGTGAAACTTCCCGGCGCGGGCGTCAAGGCGATCGCGCTGGCAAAGGGCGGGGGAATGTCCGCGTTCGACGACAGCGCGCCGGCGAAGGGCGAGTTCGAGGCGGTCGCTGAGGAGAAGCCGCCGGCGAACCCGGCGTGGGCGAACGCGTATGCCGGCGTGGAGACCTGGACGGTGGACGGCTGGAAGGAAATCCCGAGCGAGGCGCGCGGCGAGTATGCGCGCGCGTTCCGGGCCGAGGGCGACCGGCTGTACCGACTCAAGAGGGCGAAGGGGTATGGACGACCGTTTGTCGTTGTCAGGGACGGGGAAGGCAAAGTCGCTGTGAGCGCGCGGTAGCCGGCGAGTGCCAGCGGCCAGCGGCCAGCGACCAGGAACGGAAAAGGCAACGGCGGGGAACGGCAGGGAACGGCAGGGAGAGACTGGGGCGGGCCTCAGGCGGCCGGAGGGGAGTTGGGCCGAGTGTTTCTGATGCGACGGTGGATGGATTCCGAGAGGCCGCAGAGGATTCGGCGCTCTTCGGCGATGTGGGCCCGGCCGGGAGTGACTTGATCGGCCGGGAGGATCGACACTTTCACGGCGGCGGCGAGGAGTGTGTCGACTTCGGCCAGGCTGCCCGCAGCGATGCCGAGGAACTGGGCGAACTCCCGGGAACCGCGACGGACCGCGCCCTCGGCGATGTTGGCCGCGACGGAGACGACGGCGCGCCGAAGCTGGGCGCTGGCCGCTGGCCACTGGCCACTCGCCGCTTCCGAATCACACCACTCGCGACTATCCTCACGCCTCGCCATGGCCGAAGAACGCCGCGTCGTCACCGTCCTGTTCATCGGCCTCGTCGGGCTCGATGCCGCCGCTTCCCCGGACCCCGAGGACGCGGCCGAATCGTCCGCCGAGGTCGTGGACGCCGTGTTCACGCGTTTCCGGCGCGTGATTGAGGCACGGGGAGGGACGGTGGACAAGTTCGTGGGCGACACCGTGATGGGGGTGTTCGGCGCGCCGACGGCGCACGAGGACGACCCGCTGCGGGCGGTGAGGGCGGCGCTGGCGATGAAGCGGGAGCTGGAGCTGTTCAACGCGCAGAGGTCGCTGGAGCTGAAGATCCGCGTCGGGGTGAACACGGGCGAGGTGTTGTGGGGGACGGTCGGCGGCGACCGGCCGACGGCGATGGGCGACGCGGTGAACGTGGCGCAGCGGCTGCAGTCGGAGGCGCGGCCCGGCGAGGTCATCGCATCCCGGTCGGTGGCGCGGGCGACGTCGTACCGGGTCGAGTACGGCCCGGAGCGCGAGCTGCGGCTCAAGGGGCGCCAGGATGCCGTCGGCGCGAGCGAGGCCCTTCGCGAGACGGCGACGGTCGTGCCGGCGCCGGGGGACATCGGGTCGGCCCGCCTCGTCGGGCGGAGCACCGAGCTCGAGCGGATCGTGAAGGCGATTTCGGGCGCGAAGGGGTCGTTCGTGCTGCTCGAGGGGGACGCGGGGGTGGGGAAGACGCGGCTGGGGGCGGAAGCGCGCGACCGGGCGCGGGCGGCGGAGCCGGGGATGTGGATCGGGCTGGGGCATGCGCAGGAAGGATCGCCGCTTCCGCTCGGGCCGTTCGCGGAGATCGTGCGTGCGGCGGCGCGGGCGGCGGCGCCGGTGGCGCCGCGGGATTCGGCGGCTGAGGTGGCGGCGACGCGGGCGTTCGTGGCGGACGTGCTGGCCGCGACGGTGGCGGGGTCGGCGGAGCGGTCGAATTTCGCGCATCTGATGACGCGCTCGATGGGGCAGGCGGCGGGCGAGGGGCCGCTGCCCGGCGACGCGACGCGGGCGCGGGCCGAGACGCTCGAGGCGTGGGAGCGGTGGATCCGCGCGCTGGCCCGCCGCGGGCCGGTGCTGCTCTGCCTCGAGGACCTGCACTGGGCGGACCCCGCGACGTTCGCGCTTCTCGACCACCTCGCGACGAAGCTCAAGGACGACCGCGTCGCCATCCTCGCCACGACGCGCCCCGCGCCGCGACTCCCCGGAGGCTTCGAGCGCATCCGCCTTACCGAGCTCCCCCCTGCCGAGGCCGCCCAACTCGCCCGCGAGCTCTTCCGCCGCGACATCGACGCCGAGCTCTCCGAGTTCCTCGTGGACCAGTCGGCGGGGAACCCGCTCTACATGGAAGAGCTCGTGCGGTTCCTCTCGCAGGAAGGGTTCGTCGAGGGGATCCCCGCGCGGTTCGCCACGCGCCCCGACCGCCTCCCGGACGGCCTGCGCGGGCTGCTCGTGTCGCGCATCGACGCCGTGTCGGCCGACGCCCGCGAGGCCCTCAAGTGCGGCAGCGTCTTCGGCCGCGCGTTCTGGTCGGGCGCGACGGGAACGCTCGCCGGTCGCGACGTCGCCCCCGCGCTTGAACAGGCCGGACGCCGCCATCTCGTCGAGCGCGTCCCCGCCTCGCTCCTCCCCCTCGACGAGGAATTCCACTTCCGCCAGACCCCCCTGCGCGACGCCGCGTACTCGCTCCTCACCAAGAAGGAACGCCAGCGCCTCCACGGCCGCGCCGCCGACCTCCTCGAACCCCTCGCTCCCCACCTCGGCCGCCGCGTCCTCATCCTCGCCGCCGGCCATCGCGAGGCCGCCGCCCAGCCCGAGGCCGCTTCAAGGCTCTGGGCCCAGGCCGCCGGCGAGGCGCACGATCACCACGCCTACGAGGAAGCGCTCGCCTCGGCGCGCGAGGCGCAGCGGATCGACGGCTCGCCTGCCGCGGCGCTCCACGCCGTCAAGGCGCTCTCGGTCCTCGGCCTGAACGAGCAGGCGATCGCAGAGGCCGAGGCGCTTCTCGAGACCCCCGGCCTCACCGACCTCGTCCGGTACCGCACGCTCCGCCAGCTCGCGACGGTCCACGAGCGCCGCGGGGACTTCGCCAAGGCTCTGGCGATCGTCGACGCGCTCTTCGCCGAACCGAAGGCGGCCTTCCTCCACTCGAGCCTGCTGCAGGACCGGTGCGGCTACTACTACCGCCTGTCGCGCTTCGAGGACTGCCTCCGCGACGCGGCCGAGATGGCCCGGATCGCGGAAGCCGCGATTGCGGCGGGGGACGCGGGGGCGAAGCAGGACCTGGGGAACGCGATTTCGCAGGAAGCGCGGGTGTACGTGCGGCGCGGCGAGAACGAGAAAGCGCTGGAAGCGGCGCGGAGGTCTCACACGCTGTTCATGGAATCGGGGGCGGAGTTGAACGCGGCGAACGCGTTGAACAACCAGGGGAACGCGCTGATGAACCTGGGGCGGAGCGTGGAGGCGCGGGCGGCGTACGACGAGGCGCTGAGGGCGTTCCGTGCGGTGGGGGACCGGTGGCGGATCGCGATGGCGCTGACGAACCTGGCGTCGATCGAGTTCAACGAGGGGAACGCGGAGAAGGCGTTCGTGGTGTCGGCGGAGGCGCTGGCGATCCGGCAGGAGATCGGCGACCGGTGGGGCGAGGGGATGCTGCTCGGGAACGAGGGGGACTTCCGGAACCGGATGGGGCAGCCGCGGGCGGCGATCCCGATCCTGGAGCGCGCCCGCGACCTGCGCGCCTCGACGGGCGACCGGCTCGGCGTCTCGATCGCGCTCGAACGGCTCGCGGAGGCCCGCCTCGACATCGGCGACGCCGCCGGCGCGCGCACGGCCGCCGAGGAGTCGCTCGGGATCCTGCGCGACCTCAAGTTCGAGGGCCGTGGCGTTCACCGGAAACTGATCCTGGGGGAAGCTCTGGCCGCGGAGGGGCGCCTCGAGGAGGCCCGCGCGATCCTGGAGCCGCTAGCCGCCGCGGAGAGCGACGCGGCGGCCGCGCTGGCCGTCGCGCGGTTCGCCGCGGGAGATGCAGGAGCAGTCGAGGCCGCGCGCGCCCTGAAGGACTCGAAGTCCGACCGGGCGCGCTTCCGCGCCCTGGCGCTCCTCGCCCGGCACGCGGCGAAGACGGGAGCGCCGGATGCACGGGAGCTGCTGGAGGCCGCGCGCCATTCGCGGACGCAGTACGAGCACCTGCGCCACCAGTTCGAGTTCCTCCGGGCCGAGGCGGAGGTCTGCGCCGCGGCCGGGGATGTCGCCGGGGAGCGGAAGGCCCGCGAGGAGGAAGCGGCGCTGAGGGTGCGCGAAGGCATCGCTCAATAAAGTCCGGCGGGCCCCCCCCGGGCTGGTATTCTTTCCGTTCCCCCCACCATTTGACGGAGGCGCGTCCGTGAGATTCCTGCGCTTCACCCTGCCGGCGTTCGTCGGTTTCGCCCTGATCGCCAGCGTGTTTGCCGGCGACCCGCCCCCCGCCAAGAAGCCCTGGGGCGCCGCGGAGAAGAAAGCCTTCGCCGCGCTGATCCAGAAGTATGTGAAGGCCGAGGCCAAGGACCGCCCGGCGATCATGGCCGAGATCAAGGCGATGGAGATCGCCGGCGACCAGATTCCCAAGCAGCTCCCGGTCGTGTTCAGCACGATCATGCAGAACGGGAAGAAGTCCGAGGCCAAGGCGAACTGCTGGACAGTCCTCCCGGATCGGCTCTTCACCGACGACCAGTGGAAGAAGGACCACAAGGGCCACTACCTGCTGAACGGCGACTCGAAGGCGAAGCAGGGCCGGCCGCTGCCGCTTTTTATTTCGCTTCACGGCGGCGGCAAGAACAGCGCCGACGCGGGGGGCGCGCAGGGGCAGTGGGCGGCGTCCTCGACGAAGTGTATCCAGGTGTCGCCGTGGGTGCTGGAGCCGCTGACGGAGGGGGAGTGGAACAAGGAGAACGAGCAGGAGTGGCTGCACCTGCTGATCGACGAGATGAAGGCGACGTACCTGATCGACACGAACCGCATCTACGTGGCGGGGCATTCGATGGGCGGGTACGGCTCGTGGGGAATGGGCGGCCACCATCCGGACCTGTTCGCGGCGGTGGGGCCGTGCGCCGCGGCGCCGGTCGTGCGCTACGAGAACGGGCGCGTGCTCTACCACGAGCCGGGATGCCTGGAGAACTTCTACAACACCTGGCTGCGCTTCTATAACTGCCCCGACGACCCGCAGGTGCCGGTGCACGGGAGCCGGTATGCGGACGCGAAGTTCAAGGACTGGGGCTACCAGATCGGCGGGAAGCCGTCGTGGGAGTTCCACGAGTACCAGGGGATCGGGCACGGGTATCCGCCGGACGGGCTGGGGCCGATCGTGGACTGGATGCTGTCGAAGGCGAGGGAGCCGAACCCGAAGAAGATCCTCTGGATGCCGACGCGCTCGTACCGGCCGTACAGCTACTGGCTGAGCGTCGCGGAGATCCAGGGGACGCCGGGGGAGCGCACGAAGATCGAGGGGGAGATCAAGGACAACGTGGTGGACGTGAAGTACGACAAGTTCTCGCCGCAGATCACGGTCTGGCTGAACGAGCACCTCATCGACTTCAAGAAGCCGGTGATCATCAAGGTGAACGGGACGGAGAAGTTCAACGGGATGATGGCGCCGTCGTTCGAGGTGGCGCTTGAGAGCGCGGTGCAGCGGAACGACCCGAACATGGTGTTCACGGCGAAGATTGCCACGTTTGATCCGCCGCCGAGCGATGGGGGGGGGACCACCAATACGGGGGGGGGGAAGTAGGGCGCGGGAAACGGCAACTACAAAACGGCGAATTTCCAAGTAAACGGCGAACTTCAAAAGGCGAACTTCAAGGTCATCAGCCTCGCCATGGATGCCTTGAAGTTGTCCCTTTGAAGTTCGCCGTTTACTTGGAAATTCGCCGTTTTGAAGTTGCTGTTTCTACCCCAGTCTTACAACCGCCCCCACCCTGAACCCCACCGTAAAGTTCACATACTCCCTCGTCGCCGCCGTGCGCATGCTCGCCCGCGCCTGCGAGTGCGACTGCGGCCACGAGACGCCGCGGATCATCTGCCAGCGCCGCCCGCCCTTCACGCTCTCGTTCAGCACCCACTGCTGGACGTTGCCGCCCATGTCGCGGATGCCGTGCGGGGATTCGTCGAAGGGGAACTCGCCGATACGGGCGGGGCGCATCGAGGCGGGCTGGGAGAGGTGGGTGTTGGAGAACGCGGGGTCGGGCACGCGCCCCCACGGGAACGGCCGCGCGTCGGCGCCGCGCGCCGCCTTCTCCCACCAGTCCTCGTGCGGCAGGCACAGCAGGCGCCCTTCCCGCGCCGCCCTCCACCGCACGTAGGCCGCCGCGTCGGTCCAGTCGACGCCGAAGACCGGCCATTCCTCCTGCCAGTCCAGCCCCGCGTAGGCCAGCGGCTTCGTCTTCGCCACGAGCTCCGCCGGCGCCGAGGCCTTCCATGCGGCTGTCGGCACCGGGAAGCCCTTCCCATCGAACACCCACGACGGCGCGTGCCCCGGCGACTCGCGCGGCGCGCGGCGCGACGCTTCTTCGACAGGGAGATCGCCCAGGAACTCGGCGTATTCGCGGCAGGTGACGGGGAAGCGCGCGAGGAGGACGTCGTCGAGCGTGCGGGATTCGCCGGGCTCGGTGTAGGGGTTGTCGCGGTCGCCCTGCCATGAGAATGGCCCGGCGCGGACGGGGAGGAACGCCGGCGGGATTTCGCAGGGGCGGAAGAGCGTGGCGTCCGCGTGGGCGGACTGCTGGCGGCCGAGGTGGACCGGGATGCGAGCGGGCTCGAACTCCGGGTGCACGATGACGAGGAGCCACGAGCCCATCGGCCAGGGGCGGGCGGCGATCGGCGTGCGGCCGAGGTGGAGCCCGGGGCCGGCGGGGCGGTAGGGGGAAGAGCCGAAGAGGGCGTCGAGGGCGGCGGGGGGGCAGGCGGGCTGGCCGGCGGGCGAGCCGGGAGTGATGGGAACGAGCACGCGGTCTTTCTCGACGAACTGGAAGGCCCAGGCTTCGGCGCCGGCGACCGGCGCGGCCTGGCACCCGGGTCCGTGGACGCGCAGGCGGAGCGGCGCGGCGGGCTCGAGGTCGCGCGGGCGGTCGTCGGCCGGGTCGTCGAGGCGGCGGCCGCTCCACGGGTGGACGTTCAGGACCGAGAGCTCGCCGGGGGCAACGTCGCGGCCCTCGACCAGGCACCGGCACCCGTACGCCCGCGTGGCCACGGAAAGCACGCCCTCGCCGCGCAGCGCCGCATCCAGGCTCCCGTCGTTGAACCGCTCCGCCAGCCGCCGGTTCAGCAGCGCTCCCTTCGCGTCCCCCGACTCCTCCGCCTCCAGGAACCGCTCCCAGAACATCTCCGCCCGCAGCCGCCGCGCCCCCGCGTGCTCCGGCGCGTTCCCCAGCGCGCTCGACAGCGCCGCGTTCGCCGCGCTGAACGCCCCGATCGACTCCGCCTCCAGCGCCTTCGCCCGGTCCTCCGCTTCCCACACCCCGCGCTTCTCCGCCGGCCGCGCCGACGGCTTCATCGCCTCCTTCAGCTCCCGCGCCCGCGCCGCCGCTTCCTTCGCCTCCCCCTTCAGCCGCCGCAGCGACTCGAACGCCTCCCGCGCTTCCCAGTACTGCTCCTCCGCGAGCTGCTCGCGCCGTTCGCGCTCGAGCGTGCCTTCCAGCCACGCCTCAATCGCATCCTCGAGCTCCGCGGCGGTCGCGAAGCGCTCTTCCTTCTTCTTTGCGAGGGCTCGCAGCGCGACGGCGGCGAGTTCGGGAGGCGCGCCGGCGGGGGGCGCGGCGGGTTCCTCGATGACCATGAGAAGCGTCTCGAGCTGGGTTTTGCCGAGGAAGGGCGGGCGGCCCGCGAGGATCTCGTAGAGCACGGCGCCGAGCGAGTAGACGTCGGAGCGCTCGTCGATGTCCTCGACCTTGCCGCGGGCCTGCTCGGGCGGCATGTAGGACGGCGTGCCGATCACGTCGCCGGCGACGGTCAGCGTCGAGCCGCTCTGCCGCACGTTGTCGGAGCTCGAGCCGCTCTTCGCCTCCGCGCGCGTTTCCGCCGCGCCGCGCTCCTTTGCCAGCCCCCAGTCCACCACGAGCGTCTCGCCGAAGTCCCCGAGCATGATGTTCGCCGGCTTCAGGTCCCGGTGGATCACGCCGCGCGAATGCGCGTACGCCACCGCCCGGCACACGTCCCGGAACGCCTCCACCAGCCGCCGCAGCCGCCACTTTCCCCCGCGGATCACCTCCTGCATGTTCCGCCCCACGATGCGCTTCATGCAGAAATACACCTCGCGCGTCGCGGCCAGTTCGCCCATCTCGTGCACGGGGACGATGTTGGGGTGCTCGAGCCGGCCGGTGATGCGGGCCTCCGCGCGGAACCTTTCCATCGCGTGCGACGGCGCGCCGGGATGCGCCAGCTTGAGCGCGACCGTGCGCGCGAGGTCGCGGTCCGCCGCCTCGACGACGCGCCCCAGGCCGCCGGAGCCGATTTCGCGGCCGAGAGTGAAGCGGTCGCGGGGGTCGGCGGGGGCGGACGCCGCCGGCGCGGCGCCGGGGCGGCTTCCGCCGGGGACGAGGCGGGTCTTGCCGAGGTCGGAGCCCGGGTCGGGAGTGATCAGCGTCGCGGCCGAGCCGGCGCATTCGGACCGAAGCGAGTCCGCCGCCGTGGGCGTGATCAGTCCGCGGTCGACGAGAAGCGCCCCGAGGTCGTGCGGCGGATCGCCGAGCCAGAGCGGCGCCAGCTCGCGGAGGTCGCGCGTCTTCACGAGCCCGCGCGCGATGGCCGCGCGGGCGAGGGAGAGGTTGGCGTCCCACATGATGGGGAGAGTAGCAGGGGAGAGGGGAGCGATGAGAGGAAAGGGTTGCTCCCAGTCCGTCCCGTTCCCGTGCGCGTGCCCGTTCCCGTGCCCGGTCGTTTCGTGCGCGCGCACGGGAACGCGCACGGGCAAAGGCCTCTTCTCTCGTTCGACGCCATGACATTGAGTCGCTACCCTGTGCCCCTCCATGCCCGCCCCCGTCTCCGCGATCCGCTGGTTCGCCGGCCTCAGCCGTCCCTGGGCCGGGCGCCTCTCCGTCGCGAGCGTCTCCCTCGGCCTCTCCAGCGGGCTCAACCTGGTTTACCCGGCGATCTTCAGCCGGATGGTCGACAGCGGCTTCGTCGACCACTCGCTCGATAACGTCCGGCGCTATGCGCTGCCGCTCGTGGCGCTGTTCGCGGTCGGCGCCGCGCTGAACTTCCTCGAAACCTGGCTCCTCCAGTCCGCTGCGGCGGGACTCCTCCGCGACCTCCGCGCCCGCCTCCATGACCACTTCCTCAAGCTCTCCCCCGCGTTTTTCGACAATCGCCGTACCGGAGAACTCCTCTCCCGCCTCACAGGGGACGCCTCCATCATGGGCCACGTCCTCACCCGCGACATCGTGGACGGCCTGCAGCGCTCCCTCATCCTCCTCGGCGCCCTCGTCATCCTCCTCTCCGTCCACTTCCGCCTCACCCTCGTCATGCTCTGCACCGTCCCCCCCGTCGTCGCCGCCGCCGTCCTCTTCGCGCGGAAAATCGAGAAGCTCTCCGAAAAGGAACAGGACGTCCTCGCCGAGAGCCTCGTCGCCGCCGAGGAAACCCTCTCCGGCATCCGCACCGTGCAGTCGTTCGTGCGCGAGCCGTTCGAGCGCGCCCGCTACGGCGAGCGCCTGGCGCGCCTGTTCGGCATCGAGCTCAAGGCGTCACTCGCCTGGGGCGGATTTCACAGCGGAGTCCAGTTCTTCGGGCTCTGCTCGTTCCTCGCCGTCTTCTACTACGCCCTCGGCCTCGCCACCCGCGGGCTCCTCACCCACGGCCAGCTCTTCTCCTTCATGTACCTCACCTTCCTCGTCGCCACCTCCGTCGGGTCCCTCACCTCCCTCTACGGGCGGCTCTCCGCGGCGGGCGGGGCGACGAAGCGCATCCGCGAGATCCTCGACACGCCGCCGGTGGTGGCGGATGCCCCGGGCGCGAAGGTTCTTCCGCGGCCGAAGGGCGAAGTGCGCTTCGAGGGCGCTTCGTTCCAGTACGAGTCGACGGACCGCCCCGCGGTGGAAGCGGTGACGCTGGCGGCGCCGGCCGGGTCGATGCTCGCGCTGGTCGGGCCGTCGGGCGCCGGGAAGACGACGCTCGTGTCGCTGCTCTTGCGCTTCCATGATCCCCGCTCCGGGACGGTCACGGTGGACGGGGAGGACATCCGCGGCGTGCGACTGGCGGACCTGCGGGCGGCGATCGGGTTCGTGTCGCAGGACGTCTTCCTGTTCGGCGGCACGGTGGCCGAGAACATCCGCTATGGCCGGCCGGAGGCGTCGGAGGCGGAGGTGAAGGCGGCGGCGGAGGCGGCGCACGCGGCGGAGTTCGTGGGAAAGCTGCCGAAGGGGTACGAGACGGTAGTGGGGGAGCGCGGGGTGCGGCTGTCGGCGGGGGAGCGGCAGCGGATCGCGATCGCGCGGGTGTTCCTGAAGGACCCGGCGATCGTCGTGCTGGACGAAGCGACGAGCGCGCTGGACGCGGAATCGGAATCGCTCGTGCAGAAGGCGTTCGAGCGGTTGTTCCAGGGGCGGACGTCGATCGTGATCGCGCACCGGCTGTCGACCGTGCGGCGCGCGAACGCCGTCGCGGTGCTGGAAGGTGGGCGGGTGGCGGAGCTGGGGACGCACGAGGAGCTTCTGGCGAAGGGCGGGCTGTACCGCCGGCTGTGCGACCTCCAGATGCTCTCGTAGACTGTCCCGGTGAGCTGGGACGACGACGACGAGCCGTGCGACGAGGAGGGCTGCGACAGCGGCACGACCGCGCCCTGCCCGCACTGCCGCGCGGAGATCTACGACGATGCGGAGCGCTGCCCGCGATGCGGGATGTACCTCTCGGTGGAAGACTCCCCGCGCGAACCCTGGCCCGCGTGGATGCGGATCGCCGTGGTCCTCGCGCTCATCGTCTGCGCGATGCTGGCGGGGGCGTTCTCCCTGCCGTGGCTCTTCAGGTAAAAAAAACGCCCCTGATCGGGGCGCCACGACCCGGGAAGGAGGTGCGGAACGGCCACGGCACTGTCTCCTTCGACGTCCTGTCCGTGCGGGAATTTCCTGTCCTGTCGCCGTCTCCGTCCACGTCATCCCGTACGTCCGCACCAGCCCGCCCGGCGGGCGCGCGTCGCCAGCCGGGGCACTCCACCGTCACCAGCCCCGGTCCGGTGAGCGCGAAGGACGCGCACCCCGACCCTGTCGCCGCGGGAGGGCAGTCGCGCTCTCCGAGCCTGCCGCGGGTCCTGCACCGCACAACCCGACCGTCCGGGGGGTCGCTCATTGGCCTGGCGGGATGTCCTTCGCATGTCCACCCGCCGTTGGCTCGCTTTGGGGGGCTTTTTCGCCCGCTTGAGTGTCGCCTCCGGACGCTTGATCAAAGCGCAAGGTGTGTGCCGGGCCGGGAAGCGCCCCGGTCGCGTTTCGCCGGCGGGCTGGCTGATATTCCGCGGAGGGCCGGGGAGAAAGAGCCAGCGGCAGGGGCCAAAAGGAAAGGGCCCGCGGGGTTCCGCGGGCCCTTGGAAATCCAGCCTGCTGTTCTACCTCGAGCCCCCGTAGTGGGGCGCTCCACCGCGATCGAAGCCGCCTGCGCTGGAGCCGCTCGTGCCGACCGGGCCGTAGGAGCCGCTCGTGCCGCTGTACCCGTAGCCCGACCCGCCGTAGTGGTAGCCGGGATAGTAGCCATACCCGGAGCCGTAGTGGCTCGTGCCGAATGAGAAGGAAGTGCTTCCGTGGTGGTAATACAGCCCCACCGAAGACCCGTAGTAGCGCGGGTAGCAATAGCCCGGCGAGCTGTAGTAGCCGTACGGGTAGTACCCCACCGTCCCGACCCAGAGGCCGTTCCCGTAGTAGCCGCCGTAGTAACTTCCCGAGTACCCGGTGTAATCACGCCGGGAATCGAACGAGCGGTCGCGCGCCTTCAGCCGGCGCTGGACCCTCTCCTGCGATTCGTAGAACGACCGGAGCCGGTCCGATTCCGTATCTTCCTTCTCGCTCGCCGCCTTCTTTTCCGCCGCCGCCAACTCCTTCTCGAGCCGCTTCTTCTCCCTGTCGGCCGCCATCGCCGCCGCGGACTCCTTCGTCATCCATTTCCCTTCGACCTTCACCATCCCGCGGGCGACCAGCAGCTCCTCGCCGCGCAGCCACTTGCCGCCGACTTTCTCGAACCCGAGCCGCTTGCGCGCCTCCTCGTGGTCCGGGTCCGCCGCGATCACGGCTTCCAGTTCGACGCGCTCGGAGTGCGCCAGCTCTTTCTTCGCGCACCAGTCGGCCAGCGCCAGGTGACCCTTTACGTCGCCTTTCTTCACCTTCGCCGCGGCGATTTCGTATTCCTCCATCGCCGTCGCCTTGTGGACGATCTTCTGCACCTGGTCGCGGTCCACCTTGATGGTGCCGCTCGGCATCTTGACGATGAGCTTGTCGCCGTCGACGGTGGTTGTGACGCCCTCGAGCTTGCCGCCGTTCTTGAGCCAGACGGTGTCGGCTGCGGCGACGGATCCCAGTGCGGCGATGAACGCCGCGGAGAGAAGGATACGCATGAATGAATGACCTCCTCGGTCCCCCTTGGACAGAAGCGTAGATCGCCGGGGAGCGCGGATCAAGGAGGAAAACGGCCACGAAGGGAAAAACGAAAAAGGAAAAACAAAAAGGGAAAACGGCGGCAGGAGAGGGAGAATCAGGGAAACGCCGGCCGGCCGTGCCAGCTTTTCGTTTTTTGTTTTTCCTTTTTAGTTTTTAGTTTGCCGTTGCCGTTGTCCCCCGAGCGCCCCCACCCGGAGACCTCCGAATGCCCACGCCGATGCCCAGAAAGCTTGTCACCCTCCAGCGCCATATTCTCGAGCAGCAGGCGCGCTTCCCGTTCGCCACCGGTGACTTCACCGCGATGCTGATGGACCTGATGGTCGCCGTGAAGATCATCTCGCGCGAGGTCAACAAGGCCGGGCTCGCCGAGATTCTCGGCAACGCGGGGCACGAGAACGTGCAGGGCGAGCAGGTGATGAAGCTCGATGAGTTCGCGCAGGACCGCATCTACAAGGCGATGGACCACGGCGGGCACCTGTGCTGCATGGCGAGCGAGGAAGAAGCGGACCTCATCCCCATCCCGCCGGAGTTCCCGACCGGGAGGTACGTGCTGATGTTCGACCCGCTCGACGGCAGCTCCAACATCGACGCCAACGTCTCGATCGGGACGATCTTCGCCATCCACCGCCGCAAGACCGCCCAGGGGCCCGGCACCCTCGAGGACGCGCTCCAGGTCGGCAACAACCTCGTCTGCGCCGGCTACGTCCTCTACGGGCCGTCGACCGTCCTCATCTACTCGACGGCCAGCGGCGTCGCGGGCTTCACCCTCGACCCCTCCATCGGCGAATTCTGCCTCTCCCACGAGGACATCCGCTTCCCCGAACGCGCCAAGTACTACAGCGCGAACGAAGGGAACCGGGCGTACTGGGGTGAAGCGGACCGGAAGTTCATCGACCACCTTAAGACGCCGGACAAGGACTCGGGGCGACCGTATTCGTCGCGGTACATCGGGACGCTGGTGAGCGACTTCCACCGGAACCTGCTCTCGGGCGGGGTGTTCCTCTACCCGGCCGACCGGAAGGACCCGAAGAAGCCGCAGGGGAAGCTGCGGATGCTGTACGAGGCGTCGCCGCTGGCGTACATCGCGGAGCAGGCGGGAGGCGCGGCGAGCGACGGGAAGCACCGCATCCTGGATATCCAGCCGAAGGGGCTGCATGACCGGACGCCGCTTTGCATCGGGCCGAAAGCCGACGTTGCGTTGTACGAAAAGTTCGTGCGCGAGAACCCGGGATAGGGCGAGTGGCGAGTTGCCAGCGGCGAGCGGCCAGTGTCTCGTGCGGTGGCGTGACACGAAATTCGTCGTCAGGCGACCGAACATCGCCGAATTCCCCGCTCGAACCAATTTCGGGTCCGGGCGTTGCCCTTTTGGCCGCTGGCCGCTGGCCACCCGGTTTTCCTTTTTCGTTTTTTGTTTTTAGTTTTTCGTTTTGTTGCTGTCGTTGTTCTCCGCCATGCGAATAGTCGCCCACCGCGGCGTCCCCCACCTCTCCCCCGAGAACACGATCGCCTCGTTCGCGAAGGCGCTCGAGCTCGGCGCGACCGCGATCGAGCTCGACGTCCACCTCACCTCGGACGGCCGCCTCGCGGTCCTTCATGACGAAACCGTCGACCGCACCACGAATGGCGCCGGCCGCGTCCTCGACCTCACCCTCGAGGACATCCAGCGCCTCAAGATCGACGGCGGCCACCGCGTCCCTTCGCTCGACGAGGTCCTCGACTGGGCCGCCCCCGCCAACCTCTTCATCCACGTCGAGATCAAGGCCTCCATCGCCCTTCGCCCCGCCGTCGAACTCATCATGAAACGGAACTTCGTCGGCCGCGCCCGCATCTCCTCCTTCTGGCACCGCGCCGTCCAGCAGGTCAAATCCATCTGCCGCGACCTCGAAACCGGCGTTCTTTACTCCGCTTCCCCCGTCCAGAACACCCAGCTCGCCATCGACGCCGGCGCCGACGCCCTCCACCCGCACCACACCTACGTCACCGAGGAGCTCGTCCGCGACGCCCGCGCCCGCGGGCTGAAACTCACCACCTGGACCGTCGACAACGCCTCCGAACTCGAACGTCTCGCCGCTCTCGGCGTGGACGAGGTCGTCACCAATGTCCCCGACACCGCGCTCAAGGTCCTCGACTACCTCGCGAAGCGCCCTTCGCCGGGAATGCGCGACAAGACGGACGAAGAGAAGCGGATGGACGCGGAGCGTGCGTCGATCCAGGCGCTGATGAAGAACCGGCCGGACGAGCCGCGGCAGCCGGGGAAAAAGCCGGCGTGGTAGATTGCGCGCATGAGATGGCTCAGCGCGGCGCTGCTGGTCCTCGCGGGATGCGGCTCTCCCGTGCCTCCTGACCTCGCGAAGACCGAGCAGGAGGTCCGCGAGAAATTCCCGGGCGTGAAGCAGCTCGCGACGGCGGACCTGGCCACGTGGCTCGCGGATTCGAAGCGCACCCAGCCGGTGCTGCTCGACGTGCGCGCCCCCGAGGAATGGAAGGTCAGCCACCTCGCGGGGGCGAAAAACACGCCGCCGGGGACGAAGCCGGAGGAAGCGCTGGCGGGGGTGGCGAAGGATGCGCCGGTGGTCGTGTACTGCTCGGTGGGCTACCGCTCGAGCCAGTTGGCCGAGAAGCTCAAGCAAGCAGGCTGGACGAACGTCGCGAACCTCGAGGGCTCGATCTTCCAGTGGGCGAACGAGGGGCGGCCGGTCGTGGACGAAAAAGGACCCGCGAAAAAGGTGCATCCGTACGACGCGAAGTGGGGCGAGCTGTTGAAGCCCGAGCTGCGCGCGGAGATCAAGAAGTAAGGCTGCGCGCATCGCCATGCAGCCGAGCTCCACGCCTGGCGCTCGACGAAAACAGCTGAAGCCACAGAGCGCACAGAGGTCGCAGAGGAACTGCTTCCTGCCATATTTTTTATTTCGTCTTTCCCTGCGATCTCTGTGCCCTCTGTGGCCAATGCCGTTCACCCGTCGATGACCGCCTGTTCTGTCCCCGCTCAACGCTTTCTTCCAAGAATCACCACGAAGTTGCTCGCCGTCCCGACGCCGATTCCCGCCACCGTCCACTGCGCGTCGAGCACGTTGGCGTGGCTCACCTGGGTCTTCCTCAGGTCGTCCAGCGCCTGCGCCGGCCCCGATCCTTTCGCGCTGAGGGGCATCGAATCGCCCTCGAACTTCGGCAGGTTCTCGGCGGCCTTGCCGCCCTTCGCCTGCCCCGTCGCGATCTTGAGCAGCGTGTCGTCGACCGCGAGCGGCGCGCGGCCGAACATGACGCGCTCGTCGTTGATCGACTGCAGGACGGCCTTGGGGCCGGAGCCGAGCGCGGCCAGGTCCGGCATCGGCACGATCGCCGCGCGCTCCTCGGCCGTGAGCGCCACCGTCTCGAGCGTCACCGTGTCCATCCCGGCGTTCGCCGCGGCCTCCGGGTAGCGCTTGCGCCAGTCGGGGTCCACCGCGTCGAGATCGGCCGCTGCGTCCTTCAGCCCCACCGCGACCGGCGGCGTCTTGCGCGCCACCCACGCGGCCGCCAGCTTCTTCGCCGGCGCTTCCGCCGCCTTCGGGTCCGACGCCGTGATCGCGCCGAGCGCGGCGGACCGAAGCGCGTTCAGGTCTTTCTTCTTCGCCAGCAGCGCCTGCACGTCCTTGTTCTCGAGCCACGCCCGGATACGCCCGAGAGCCGCGTCCCGCCGGCCTTCGGCGGCGGCCTTGCGGCGCCACGTCGCCGCGCGCTGCACCCAGCCCGGCCACGCCGGGTCGGGCAGGTCTCCGGGCCGGAGCGCCGCCACCTTCGGCGCCCACGCCGCTTCCGCCGCCGTCACCCAGAGGTGCAGGTCCTTCGAGTACGTCCGGTCGCCGGGGGCGAAGTATTTCGCGAGAAGCGCCTTCGGGTCCGGGGCCTGCGCGAGGAAGTCGCTGCCTTCGTGCATCATGCCGTGGGAGAGCGCGTAGTCGGCTTTCGCCGCGGCGTCGCCCTTGAGGAGCTTGAGGAGTTCGGACGGCTTGATCTCCTCCCAGTTGTCCCACGTGACGTCGACCTCGGCGCCGTCCCACGTGCGGGCCTTGCCGGGCGCGAAGTCGGGTTTCGGGTCCGCGATGTCCGCGCCGCCGCTGAACGCGTCGGGGTCCCAGCGCGCGCCGTTCACGCGCCCCTTCGGGTAGCGGTCCGAGCCGCCGAGGTCCAGGAACAGCCCCCAGTGGCGCTTCTCCGCCGGCGTGACCTTCCCGTCCTGGTTGTAGTCTTCGTTCTCGTAGAAGACGCCGAAGCCGATGCGGTCGTCCTTGGGCTGGTAGAGATCGTCGCCGCCGCCGTCCTGGAAGATCGAGATGCCGAGGCCGATCGACGTGCCGAGCCCCGACGACGGCCCGAGGTACTGGTCGTTGCCGCGCGCGTCGATGAAGAACCCCATGCCGTAGTCGACCGACATCGCGGGGCCGTTCCAGCCGCCCACCTTGTAGACGTCGTTGCCGCGCGCGTCCATCTGGATGCCGAATCCCCCGTGCGCGCCGCTTCCCATCACGTACACCCACGCCTCGTAGGAGTCCTCGCCGGCGAGGTCGATGCACGCGCCCATTCCCTGGAAGTACCCGACGCCCTGCGCCCAGCAGCCGGCCTCGTAGCGGTCGTCGCCCGCCACGTCGAGGAGGAGGGCGACGCCGCCGGCGCGGAAGGGCTGTCCGTTGTGGCCGAAGGCGGCGCCCTGGGCCATGTTGGCGTTGTGCTTTTCGTCCTGTGGCGCGGGGACGGTGACCTTGTCGCCGAAGGCGGCGTCGCGCGCGCGGTAGACGTCGTCGCCGGCGCGGTCGAGAAGGAGGCCGAAACCGGAAGGGCCGCCGTAGGCCTGGCCGCTGACGGTGATCGTGTAGAGATCGTTGCCGGCGTCGTCGATCAGGAGGCCGACGCCGTCCTGGGCCGCGCCCTGCGCGTACCCCTCGGCCGCGTACTTGTCGTTCCCCGCGGCGTCCCAGAGCACGCCGGTGCCGCCGAGCGCCGCGCCTTGCGCGAGGTACTTCGGCGTGCGGTACGCGTCGTTCCCGGCGAAGTCCACGAGGAACGCGATCCCGCCGTTCTGCGCGCCGCCCTGCGCGACGTCTTCTTCGCCCGCCTCGTACGTGTCGTTCCCGGAGACGTCGATCAGCACGCGCACGACGCCCGCGCCGTTCGCGCCGCCCCACGCCCCGCGGTACGTGTCGTCCCCCCCGAACCGGATCGTCAGCTTCGCCGCCGGGTCGTCGGGGGCCGCCTTGCTCGTCACCACCACGCCGTCCTTCGCGTACTCGACTTCGCCCCGGTACCCCTCCAGCGCCGCGCGCGCTTCCACGATCGACCGCCAGATCACCGACGGCTCCTTTCCGTCCATCGCCGCCACGATCGTCCCGACCGGTTTCCTCAGTTCCTCCGGCAGGTCGTCCATCTCCAGCGGCGCAGGCAACTCCGCCGGCGGCCGCGGCCGGTCCAGCGCTTCCGCCGCCGCTTCCCAGATCTCGGCCATCAGCACCCGCTTCGAGATCTTCTGCATCTCCACCGGGAACTCCAGCGGCGCCTGCTGCACCCGTCGCCACGCCGCCAGCTGCCCTTCCTTCGACGTCGAGTTCGAGTGCGAGCAGACGTAGTTTGGCGGCATCGAGTCCAGATGCTCGAAGTCGAACCCGATGTCAGCGGGCTTCAGCCCCTTCTTCGCGAGGAGCGTCGTCAGCCCCGCCCGGTCCACGGCCATGTCCTGCGCGAGGGCGGGAAGCGCGAGGAGCGAGAACAGGAGGAGGGAGCGCATGGGGGGACTCTGCATTGGGGGACGCGGGGAGGCAAGGAACCGGGAGGCTGGAAACGGCAACTACAAGACGGCGAATTTCCAATTGAAACGACAACGACAAACGGACAATTCCAATCCGCCGTCTGCGGGGCTTGTGGTTGCCTTCTTGTAGTTCGCTGTTTACTTGGAAATTCGCCGTCTTGTAGTTGCCCTTTCCTGCCTCTCCAGCCGATCCCATTCCACCGTGTACAGTAATGGCAATGCCCCTCGCGGTCTTCCTCGGCTCGTACGACATCTCGATCCCGCGCGAATTCCAGGTCGCGTTCGCGATCCTGGCGCTCGTGGAGCTCGTGCTCCTGGTCGCGGCGTCCGCGCACGCCGTCATGTGGCGCCGCGAGCCGCGCGCCGCGGCGCTGTGGATCGCCATCTCCATCCTCGCGCCGCTCGTCGGGCCGCTCGCGTACTTCGTGTTCGGCATCAATCGCAGCCGCCGGCGGGCGCGCCGCAAGCTCCGCGGCCGCGGCGAGCCCGTCGACCCGCACTCCGCCTGCCACCCCGAAGCGCGCGCCGCCGCCGTCGGCGACCTCGACCCGCTCGCCCGCCTCACCGACCGCGTCGCCGCAGAGCCGCTCGTCGACGGCAACCGGATCGAGCCGCTGTGGAACGGGGAAGAAGCGTTCCCCGCGATGCTGGAAGCGATCGCGGGGGCGAAGAAATCCGTCGCGCTCTGCTCCTACATCTTCGACTGCGACGACACCGGCGTGCGCTTCGCCGACGCCCTCGCCGCCGCCGCTTCCCGCGGCGTGCAGGTGAAGCTGCTGGTGGACGCGCTGGGGGCGAGCGGGGGAATCTCGAAGCTCGGGCGGGTCCTCAAGCGGCGGCATCTCAAGGTGGCATCGTTCGACCCGATCGGGTTCGCGCCGTCGCGCCTCGTGAACTTCAACCTGCGCAACCACCGGAAGATCCTCGTCGCGGACGGGCGGGTCGCATTCAGCGGCGGCATCAACATTTCCTCGCGCCACCTCATGGCCGACCCTGCGCGCCGCTGCCGCTGCCGCGACGTGCACTTCAGGATGCGCGGCCCCGTCGTCGCCCAGACGATGCGCGCCTTCGCGGAGGACTGGCAGTTCGCGGCGGGGGAGTCGCTCACGGGCGAGGACTGGTTTCCGCCGGTCGCGCACGAGGGACCGACGCTCGCCCGCGGGATTTCCTCCGGCCCCGACCAGGACCTCGAGCGCGTCTACTGGACGCTGACCGGCGCCGTCACCGCCGCCCGCCGGTCCATCCTCATCGTCACCCCGTACTTCATCCCCGAGCAGGGGCTCCGCCACGCCCTCATCGCCGCCGCGCTCCAGGGCGTCGACGTCCGCCTTTTCCTCCCCGCCGAAACCGACCACCGCGTCATCGCCTGGGCCACGCGCGCCTACCTCTGGGAACTCCTCCTCGCCGGCGTCCAGGTCACGTTCACGCCCCCGCCCTTCGACCACTCCAAGGTCGCGCTCGTCGACGGCCGGTGGGTGCTTTTCGGGAGCGCGAACATCGACCCGCGGAGCCTGCGGCTGAATTTCGAGTTCAACGTGGAGGCGTACGACGCGGCGCTGTGCGCGACGCTCGCCGCGCATTTCGAAGGGCTCGCCGCGAAGGGGAAGCGGATCACGCTGGCGGACGTGGACGGCCGGTCGATGGCCGTGCGGATTCGCGACGGGGTGGCGAAGCTGTTTTCGCCGTACTTGTAGGTGCCGCCGGTAAGCAGGCCCGTGCACATCCTTCCGTATCCTTGAGTATCCGGTGTGCCGAGGAAAGTCCGTTCCATCACGTGGACTGGGAGGTGTCCACCAGGCGAATTACCCGTTCAGC